>NZ_VEMV01000002.1:0-786669 GCF_006346415.1 Bacillus sp. D386
ACAGTTTAGCGGACGGGATCATTTGTCCCACTGCCCCTTACGTTCTACCCTGGCTACTGATAGATTAAATTCATATGAAAAAAGTTCAACCAGAAAGTTCTGGCTGAACTATATAATACGAACCGCCCCTTTAGCCGCATAAGAAAAGACCGTCAATTTGACAGCCTTGATTTTCTGCTATTACCCCAGTTTGTATAAGTACGTTTAATTGGAAATACCAAAAGGTAATTCCACAATCATAACCAATCTTTCACATATGTAACAAGTCCTAAAACTGCACCTAAACTAGAAGCAACAAACACAATAGCTATATTATTAGATTTACTATGACTATGCTTTTCATTACTCATTCTGATATCACCCCTCACTAATTATCCTTATTATACCATTTATGTGATTTTAGTTTATTTATCTTATTCAGCTAACCTGCCCGTTTCTACAATAAGGAGTTCAACATAAAAGAGCATAATCCTCGATACTTTGAGAGAAACTCTTAACGTTCCTTGCTCTCGAACTGGTAAACCTTTTTTTATCACAAAGATGTAAGTATCCTTCTATTACCTCTTTTAACAACATAAAAAGACCATCTCCTTCTGAATATTTCTCAGAAAAAAGACGGTCTGATGGAAGATTAACCAATTTGACTTATGTATCTCCAAAAAGATAAACCAAATTACAAAAATTAATCTATACAGTATGGTGACAACACCTTAGAATCCCAGATGGAACAAGGCTTATTTCCCTTGTTGCTTGTTCATCGCATTCATCATTTGATTTACTTTCTTTTGGGATGGCTTCATACCCATTTGTGTCATCATCATTTTAATCATTTGTTCATTGATTGGTGGGTTTTTCTTTAAATAGTCCATCATGTATTTACGAGCGATAAAGAATCCTAAAGCCACACCAGCAATCAAAGCAATCACTGCCGTAAGAATATAATATCCCATAACCTAAACTACCTCCTCCGTGCTGTCACAAAGACATTGTACTAAACCAAAGTAATAATACCATAACTATTGTGATATTTCTATCAGATTTTGATACAAACAGACATAATAGAATAAATTCCACGGTATTTATAACAATCTCATAGTGAAATCTGTCTTATTCTACTTCATACATATAACCTCTGTTTAATAGGTCTGAGCCAAGCGCACCGTTCCTTAGTTATATCCAACGCTAAAAAATATGGATTCCACTGCCTGAGCCATTCAAAAAATATGGTCTCACATTCATACGTTCCAGTAGCATGCAGAATCAATGAATGATTGCGATATCCTAAGCTTGCTTCGCTTTGGCCGACATTTCGCTTTCTGATATAATATACCCCATTTTCCATATAACAATCTTTATTTTCCATTAGTTGATTTTCCATAAAAGAGGTAAAAAGCTGTGCATGAATCTTTTTAGTAACAAAGTTAATTTGCCTGCGGAGTATTTTTTTCTTATCCCCTTCAGATTGTTCATAATCCTGGAATAAGTTAAAAAACATATATTCTCGTCCATAATAATGACGTGCAAATTCATTCTCTATTAAATAAATAATATAAGTGCGCATACTCTTACCTCCAATTCTCTTTACATATAGTATAAAAAACTATTGTTGCATATTATGTAAAATGAACGTGCAGAGTTGTTCTAATTTTGTCGAGTAAATATTTTTTTGATTTTTCAAATTAATCTCTTATACCCATTATACATATGATTTACTCTTATCACCATTGATCATCTGTATAATTCTGTAATTTGACTGGCTACATATTCAGAACTGAAATGAAGTCCGTCTTTTATCCACCATATGATAATTCCCAATACTGATGAGCTAATATATCCGGTGATAGACTTTTTCTAATTTAGGGGCAAGTGATGCTTATTATTTCATGACATTATTGAGTGTCATCGCATTAATGATTACATTTTTTGTACCTTCTAAAAATTATATCCATTCCCCACTCGCTAGGATCAAGGGCAGCTGAGGAAAATAAAATTGATATATTTCATATTTTTAAATGGATTAGCCTACAGACATAAACACTTTAAATAAGCTTGTTTACAAAAAGCCTGGACCCATAAGTCCAGGCTTTTTACTTATTTATCCTTCAAAAATCAAATTAGCCAGTACTCCGTTTTCTGCTGGAATCCTCCAAAAACCGGTTGCCGTTATCTGATATCTACTTTATAGCAAGAATATGACCAGTACTGGATTAGCTGTTGTTAATCTCCATTTTCATGCTTAGTGAGGTTAAGACTTTCTAACCTATCATAAACTTCAACTCTGGAAAGATTATAGGACTGCCAAGTATAGTCAGTGTTCCTCATTTGCTCATATTGGACTGATAATAGATGTTTCAATTCACCAGAATTGGGGTCTGATTCATATAAGTCAATCAGTCCAGATAATCCTGTATAGGATAATTCGTTTAAATAATATAGATCAATTTTACCCGTTTCTTTATATCTACTTATATTTTTATCTACGATTAGTTGATCCAGTTGAACGATGTGCAATCCAGTGTAAAACAATAATCCGGTTAAAAAATAAAAATGTCTTAATGCAATTCGTTCAATCCAGATTTTTACTAATGTATAGGTAAAAATGACAACCAGATAAAGCATAATCGTATGTGCGAGTATTCTGAGAATCGTATATCCATAGGCCTCTTCATACATATAGAGGCGCATAAAAGCCGATGTTAGCATAACTCCGCTAAATACGATTAAAAGACTGAGAAGGACCTGTATAAGCCTTTTAGCAGCGTTCATTTGAACAGATACATACTTTAGGGTTCCAAGCAGTATGGACCAATTTATGAGGGTAACCAACAATAACTGGGCAAATCCTGTTCGCGCGCTTGAAGCATAGGTCATATCATTGAGAAGCGGGCTGCCAAAGAAATATTTAAACTGGACAATTGTAAATAATAAATAGACTCCATTAATCAGGACCAGAATCGTTGTCACAATGGTTGAATCGAACTGGACACTTCCTGCCTCTTTCATGTTAGAGGACAGTGTTTGCGGCTGTTTTAAATGTAATACATTTAGAAAACCATAAAACAAAAGAGCAAATAGGATAATAACTATCAATCTTCCAAAGAATTCACCTATTTGTACGGAAAATAACCAGTCAGGGATGTGCATAAATATCGCTTGAAAATGACTGTCTGCCGATACAAGCAATAGAATGATGATGATGAGTATCGGGAATGCAATAACAATTCCCAAACCGATGCTTTTAGCCATCCCCCCAGTTTCCCCTGCTCCCTCTTTTCTGAATTTTTTTAGGATGTAGGAGATGAATTGCTGATTGTATTTAATACTGTTTACCAGTTTTGTTTTCAATTGTTTAATAAAGTTGACTCTGCTCCAATCAATTTTTTGTTGATTTGTAATAAGTGTTAGCTGAGCTGCTACAAGAATTGGTATAACCAACCCATTCGTTAGATAAAAAAGGACATTAGATTGATAGAAATAAGATAAACCAAGAATCCAAATACAAACCATCAGAAGGCTTCCAATTCGCATATGAGTAAATTTCGTTTTCCGAAACCTCCAAAAAAACAGACCATAAAAAGCAAATAAGAACAACGGATAGGAAATCCCTACTTCTCCATGTAAAAAAGATAACTCAGCAAAACAGGCTAGCGCTATACATAACAGTAAAAATACTTTATCTTCTTTTTTAAACTGAATATCCATTTTAAGGATCCCCCTCTACCTAGTTTTTCTAGGTATATAGTGATAAATATACATAGTTATTCTATGTATATAGGCAAATAGTCAAAGCGAGGCTTTCTTCCCCCATAGATACCCAGCAAAACTGACTGGATATAAGATAAACGTACAAAATACACATGCAATAATAAATGATTTATCCAGTAAGGGGTCAAACCATTGATCCGGTACGAGGTTAAAGATAACCAAATACATTAAGATAATGTTAGGGATCACCGTAATCAATAACGTTTTCTTAATAAGCTTTTTGCCCTGATGTCCAAATTCCTTGCCAATTTCATAACCAAGCAAGACCCAAAAACCAATATAGATGGCCATTAAAAGTACAGGAATCGATGTTAGCAAAGACCATATTTCCTTGGCCCAATTCCAATCATATGTATGGTTGATAAATGTTAACAAAATTCCGCTTATAAAGAGGGACAAGTTAATTCCTGCAAATATCCACCTTGTTTTTCTTGGTGTAAGGGTTAGTTCCTGTTTCCAGGATACAGCAACTTCTTCCGGTGTACCCAGCCGCATCGATAGCTCTTTATAGATTAAGTCGGGTGACTCATCCTCATAAATGATGTCGCAAGCCATTTCGGAAATATGTAACTTATATTCTTTCATAATAGCCGCTTTATCAGGATGGGCACCCAGCAATCGATCAAGCTGACGTAAATAATCTTCTTCAGCCCGTCTCATGTTTCTGTTCTCCCCATTACCTTGTTCATGACCTGGACATATCGATTCCATTCGTTTGTTTTAATCTCTAGCATCTCTTCGCCAGCCATGGTAATACGGTAGTACTTACGAGCGGGTCCCTTCTCTTGTTCAACCCAGTAGCACTCTATATATTCCTGTTTTTCAAGCTTATGCAAAGCAGGATACAGCGTACCTTCCTTCATCTGAAATCCATGGTCACTGCGGTGATCCATTTCTTTCACCAATTCATACCCATACATATCTCTTTCTTGCAAAAGCTGCAGAACAAGAAGTGATGTACTTCCTTTTACAAGTTCACGATTAAACATTTCTTCACCTACCTAGAATTATTAGGTACATATCAAACATACATCATTTGGAATTGTTTGTAAATATATTCATAAAAAAATCACCAGAGAAAGACCCTGGCGATTTTTTAAAAATATATTTTATTTTTGTAGCATTTCTTTTACTAAAGAAACCACATTAGATGGAGTGAATCCGAATTTTTCCATTAACAATTCACCAGGGCCGGAAGCACCAAAGCGGTCAATTGCCAATATTTCACCTTCATCACCTGTATAACGGTCCCATCCGAAAGATGTACCTAATTCAATTGCTAAGCGTTTCTTAACAGTTGAAGGGATAACAGATTCTTTATATTCAGCAGATTGAGCTTCAAAGCGATCAAATGATGGCATGCTGACAACTGATACATCAATGCCGTCATTCGCTAATATAGCCTGTGCTTGAACAGCCAATCCTACTTCAGATCCAGATGCCAACAATATAGCATCGGCAGTATCCTTATTGGAAGGTGAAACTACATATCCACCTTTAGCAACGCCCTCTTCAGCTAATTCAGCTGATAACGGTAACGTAGTTAAGTTTTGGCGGGATAATACTAACGCAGTTGGTGCAGACTTGCTTGTTAATGCCGCTTTCCATGCAGCTGCCACTTCATTGCTGTCAGCCGGACGGATAAGTGAAACATTAGGCATTGCGCGCAATGCAGCCAAGTGCTCAATTGGTTCATGAGTTGGACCATCTTCTCCAACAGCAATACTGTCATGTGTAAATACATATGTGACAGGAAGATTCATTAACGCTGCTAAACGAATAGCTGGACGCAGGTAATCAGAGAATACAAAGAATGTTCCTCCATACACATGCACACCACCGTGAAGTGCCATACCGTTTAATGCAGCACCCATACCAAATTCACGTACTCCAAACCAAATGTTTCGGCCATCATAGGAGCCTGGCAAGAAATCTTTTTCGCCTTTCAGCATCGTTTTGTTTGATCCAGCTAAGTCAGCGGATCCACCAAATAAAGATGGAAGATTTTTAGCGATTGCATTTAATACTTCTCCGCCTGAATTACGTGTAGCAACGGCTTTTCCTGCTTCATAAACAGGAATATCCTTATCCCAGCCTTCAGGTAATTCGCCTTTGATTGCTGTTTCTAGTTGAGCAGCAAGTTCAGGGTATTCGTTTTTATAGCTTTCAAATAATTGGTTCCATTCTTCTTCTTTTTTAGCACCAGCTTTTACAACAGTTTCTTCGAATGTGTCATAAACTTCCTGTGGTACATAAAAATCTTCTTCGAATGTCCATTTGTAATATTCTTTAGTCAATTTCATTTCGTCTTCGCCAAGCGGAGCACCATGAACAGCAGATTTACCGGATTTATTTGGAGCACCGTATCCGATAACTGTTTTTACTTCAATCATAGTTGGACGGTCAAGATCTGTTTTTGCCTCTTCAAGCGCTTTAGCAATTTCATTCAGATCATTACCGTCTTCTACGCGAATGTATTGCCATCCGTAAGCTTTAAAACGCTCAGCAACACTTTCAGAGAAGCTCATATTTAATTCGCCGTCAAGAGAGATATCATTGGAATCATAAAGGACTACTAAACGTCCCAATTTTAAATGGGCAGCAAGAGAAGCAGCTTCAGCTGATACCCCTTCCATTAAATCTCCATCTCCGCAAATGCTGTATGTAAAATGATCTACAACATCAAAGTTATCTTTATTGTAGACTGCCGCCAAATGACGTTCCGCCATTGCCATACCGACTGCCATCGCAATACCTTGGCCAAGTGGTCCGGTTGTAGCTTCTACGCCTTTTGTATGTCCATATTCAGGATGTCCAGGTGTTTTACTGCCCCATTGTCTGAAATTCTTAATTTCTTCCATATCAAGGCCATAACCTGATAAGTGCAATAAGCTGTATAAAAGCATGGAACCATGTCCTGCTGATAATACAAAACGATCACGGTTAAACCAATCCGGATTTTTTGGATTATGGTTCATGAATTTGGTCCAAAGAGTATAAGCCATAGGAGCAGCTCCCATTGGCATACCAGGATGACCTGAATTAGCTTTTTCAATTGCATCGATTGAAAGAGTACGAATAGCTGTGATAGATAAATTATCTTTTTCTGTGAACATTGCCTACATCCTTTCAGATTAACCTTCTAATTTATATTAATGAAGTATAAACAGGTTGACAAGACTTTGTTGGTAAATGCTACAAAATCGTCACTCCTTAGGATATTTTTTTGGAGTCTAACCTATTATGCTATACCCTTAATGTAATTTTTTATTACGTAATTTTTTTATTTTTTCAGGTGTGACATCCTTACCTTCTGGATCGATAATTGTCAAACCTTCAACCGTATTTCTCATTGAGGTACGAAAGGTTTCCAAATACTCTTTCCTTAGAAGAGATTGTTCAGTGGCTTCTTCTTTTGTAAGGCCAACTGTTTTTGATTTCTTAGATAATTCATTAATTCTTTTAATTTTATGCATTGGCAGCATGGTATTGCTCCTTCTATATAAAATATAAGTAGATATTGTCATCGTATAGAAAAACTGCGTAATTTTCAAGAATGAACTATTGATTAGTATTCTTTTTCATATATTCTGAATATCTTCGATGAATGGTGGCTTTTGAGAGATCATAGCCTTTTCTGTTTAAATTCTCCGTAATTTCAGCAAATGTTAATCCTTTAATACGCAGCTCAATAACCTCCTGTAAAGGTACCTCTGACCTTTCTCTTCCGCCTCCAAGATGTTGATTTGCTAAATTTCTTTGTGGTTTATATCCATTTTCAATTGCTCGTTTCATCCCTCTTCTGATTTTACTGTTTTGTAATTTTCGCTGATATTCCTCTACTATACTGATGATTTGCAAAAGCATGGCATCTGTTTCAGAAACCTCGAGCTCACCATTATGAGTAACCGTATATAATTTAACCCCTTCTTTATAGATGCAATGTAATAGAGCAATCTTGGCATTTCCTCTGCCCAGTCTTGTTTCATCCTGAATCAAGAGACCCTCGATTTCTCTATTTTTCATTTTTTCCAGCAAGATTAGAATGCCTTCTCGTTCTAAATCATATCCACTGGCTTGTTCTTTCTCGATTATTACCACCTCGAACCCCTTTATGGCAGCCAGTCTTGTTAACTCCTGCTCCTGCCTTTCCAGTGATGTTTCCTGTGAACTTTTATCTGTGCTGACTCTGCAATAAATTCCAACCTTCATTTTCTCTCACCATTCTTCTTTACATATAGATAAGGCCGGGAAACATTCCCGACCTTACTGATTATATAGTTATTTATCAGAATCTGCTAAGTGTAGCATTTCTGTATTTTCGTTCATTTTCTTTACAGGAATCACAATCGTTTGCCCTTCCTTTAAATGATTAATGTGCAAGTCATTATGTTCCTGAACCCAAGAGACAAATTCAGTCTGTGTCATTTCGCTGCCGTCAAAACGTTCAGCCATATCCCAAACTGTATCTCCTTTTTTAACCGTGATTTGTTGATAATCGTCTTTTGGTGCTTCAATATTTGTTACTATCATTGTAGTTATTAATAAGAAAAGACCGATAAAAAACAAGATGGAATAATTATAAGAAGTCCATAATTTTTTCATAAATAAACCCCCATCGAATGTATGTTCGTTTAATATAAATCAAGTATAAACCGAACAAACGTTTTGTGTCAATACAAAAAACGAACTTATGTTTGTACTGTTAAACAGGAAATGATATACTAAAAACAAGAAAAGCTAAAAGAGGTGCGGGAGATGACTACTAAATTATCCAAACGGCAACAGGATATTTTGCTATATATTAAAGAAGAAGTAAAAACGAAGGGCTATCCGCCTTCCGTTCGAGAAATTGGCGAAGCAGTCGGACTGGCTTCAAGTTCCACGGTTCATGGTCACTTAGCGCGATTGGAAAGCAAAGGACTCATCAGACGAGATCCTACCAAACCACGTGCTATTGAAATCCTGGATATGGATCCACATGACCATATTCCAAAAACAAATTCAGTTAATGTACCATTAATCGGGAAAGTAACTGCAGGGCAGCCTATTACAGCTATCGAAAATATAGAAGAATACTTCCCTCTGCCTGAGCATATGGCTCCTGCCGATGAAAATGTGTTTATGCTTGAAATTATGGGTGACAGTATGATTGAAGCTGGAATACTTAACGGTGACTATGTTATTGTTCGCCAGCAGCATACAGCAAACAATGGTGAAATTGTCGTAGCCATGACTGAAGATGATGAAGCTACCGTAAAACGTTTCTTTAAAGAAGATACTCATTTCCGTCTGCAGCCGGAAAATTCTATGCTCGAGCCTATCATTCTACAAAATGTCAGCATCCTCGGTAAAGTGATCGGGTTATACAGAAATATTCAATAAGAACGATGGGACCGGCTTTCAGCCGGTTCTACTTATGTGTTTAAAATCTATTATCTCTATTTTCTCTATTAAACTTATGCATTTAAAGATTGGCATATTCCACTTTATGAATAGATTAACGCTTTTATTTATCTTCTTGTTTACATAATATAATTATGTAATACAAAAAGCTTGCAACCATTATGATTGCAAGCTTGAAGGTCCTATATATCCCATCCTCTGTAATAGTATCTTGATCGTTTACTCTCTTCATAACACGACTGACAAATAGCAAATGGATAATTCCAGCTTAACGGCTTATTGCATGACCGACATTTTGTTTGATATTTTTTAACCCCTTTTCTTAACTGATTATGTGCATCTGAACTGATTTCTTCTCTTACTCGCTCCCAATAGACCGTTTCACTTCTTCTATCTAATTTATACAAAAACAATAAATGCAATCCTACTGATTTATAAGATAATTCAAGTTCATCCAAGGAATCTTTCTTTATTAAAGGCTCTCTCAATTCTCTTCTATCCACAATGGCTTTCATATTATAGAGCCATTGATTAACAAGGCTCTCCTCATTCGCTGAAAAAGGTAAATGCAGAAAACCGTATAAATCAGTTATCGACATTCGTCCTTCTATTTGTTCATGGCGAATTAAATGATATAAAGCTTTTTCCTGAGTAAGCGGTGCTTTTGTTGTTCCGGCAGGATTTTTAAATTCATCCCATAATTCAAAGAATTGATCAAAGCTGGAATGATAACGTTTAAAGCGTTCAAATACAACCTGTGTAGGAGCTATTGTAAATGTACTGATTGGCCGGTCTTCACCATTCAACAACCGTTTCATTAAACCAATTTGATCAGTAAATGCCACTCTTCCTTCATTATATATACCTTTACGTCCGGCACGGCCTGCTAACTGCTTTACTTCCTGGGAGGTCAATAAACGTCTTCTCGTGCCATCAAATTTATCATTTTCCAGAAAAACGACCCGCCTAATCGGTAGATTGAGCCCCATTCCGATGGCATCTGTAGATACAATCACTCGCGTCTCCCTGTTAATAAACCTCTGAATTTGTTTAGCTCTTGTCTCAGGAGGCATACTTCCATAGATCACACTTACTTTATGGCCGTTTCTTTCCAGCTTTGAAGCGGTTTGAAGCACTTTATTTCGAGAAAATACAATCAATGCATCTCCTGCCTTGGTATGTTCGATCTTAAAAGGTTTTTTCTCTACAATCAGCGGTATATCACGTTTGTATTCATGAATTTCAATATCATTTCCCTGAAGCAGATTTAAAATCATCCTTTTAGAGTTGTGACTGCCTATAATGTGAACTTCCCGAGCACGCGCTTTATTAATAGCTCTAAACCAAGAAAACCCACGATCCTTATCTGCAATCATTTGCGCTTCGTCTATAACCATGACATCGAATTCATCTTTCTCGGTAAACATTTCAATTGTGCAGGAATAATGCGTGGCATTTGCAATATCCTTTTCTTCTTCACCTGTCTTTAATGCACAGGCAATTCCGTTGTTTTTAAGCGTTTCATATACTTCAAGTGCCAATAGCCTTAAAGGTGCCAGGTATATACCAGATGCAGCTTGCCTTAATCTATTTAGTGCCTGATAGGTTTTACCGGTATTTGTTTCTCCTATATGCAGAATATATTTAGTGTTACTATAAACGGTCGTCTTGTATTCCACACCAAAGATGTCATCCAGTTTCTTTTGTTTTATTTCTTCCTGTTTCCTCAGCTCTTCTAATTTCTGTTCTCTTTTTTCAATTCTCTCTTTGTGCTGAGTATGGTATAACGGCATTTGTATATCAAATTCATCCGGGTGGGTTCGAACATCTATAAGGTCCTCAATCAATTCCTGCTCTATTTCACTTTCATATTCCCATTGAAATTCACTAATATTTCCCCCGATCAATTGCCTGATCAGCTTATGATTAATCGACCCTTTAAACAAATTCTCATATTGGTTTATGATTTGATTCGGCAATTCTGATACTATAAATGGGTATATGGTTTCGTAAACAAAGGTATCGATCAGATTTTGATAAATATATTCGTCAAAAACAGAATCATCCTGGTATACATCATATCCCCAATATAAGAGGTCGTTGAGCGTTTCAAATTGGGCTTGTTTGAACCCCTTCACATTTGCTATATCCCTTTGTAATTGATTTGCCACTTTATATCTGAGTTTTAAATAAAAATAAAGCTTGTTACTGCTCAAAATACTTAAGGCCTCATCTTTTATAACGGTATTCTCATAATTCCCTTTCAATTTTTTTAGCTTGACTGTTTCAAATAATTCATCCCATCGTTCATCTGTTTCTCCAAAGTAATCTTGGATCCAACTTTTCAGATCAAAGGATTTTAGTCCACTTAGTTCTTGTTCAACCATTTTATTTATTGCTTTCTTGGAGGCTCCTTCTGTTTCTATACCACGCAGCCCCAAAAATTTAATTTTTTCAGCTCTATTCATCCGCTGAAGCGTTCGACTCTTCCATGCTAAATTCCAAATTTGATCGAAATAGCGTTCTCTGCTCTCCAAATAATCATGTATAGCTGGCTTTGTTTCGCTTTCTTCCATATATAAGGAAATATCATTCAGAATATCATTTTTTGCTTTTTCAACTGCTTCTTTATACCCTTTATTCAATATGTCCATTATTCCGTTCTCCTTCAACTGCCATAAAAATTCTCTTATAAGGCTAATATATACGATTACCCGCATATCTATAAATTTAATACATTAGTTTACATAATATTATTATGTTCTACATTAATTTTTTTCTTAATTTTTGTATTAAATCCACTTGATTCATTACTTTATATAAATCATACATATAATATCACCGGATCAATCATAATTGTTCCATTGTGTTTGCTTTGATGGCGCATTTTCTGTATATACAGCAAAAGTAAAGTATTAAACAAAATAAACTCCCCATTCATTGAGGAGTTTTGATTTATAAAGTTCTTGAACTAAAATTTCGGCTTCCTTTCTTCAAATTCAAACTCATATATTATTATTTTGAAATTTACTCTTCCAAAAATAATTATGAGAATTCTAATCGGATTTATTAAAATACATGATAAAATAACAAATGGAACAGAGAAAAGATGGGAGAGGAAGCAATATATGACAACGACCATTCATCCACAAAAAGAAACGCCTATTTTCCCCCACACAGGTCATTTCATTGAGACAGAGAACAGACGAATTCCTATCTTAGCTCGTCACGGTGAACCACTTGTTGTGGTATTGGGAAACGTGTTAAGCGACGAGGAATGCGATACGTTGATAGAGTTAGCGAAGCAGGATATGAAACGCTCAACCGTTGGAGCAACCCGTGAAGTAAACGGTATGCGTACGAGTTCAGGTGCTTTCATTGAAGATGCTCAAAATGAAACCGTTTTACGCATTGAACAACGGCTAGCTGCCATCACTACCATTCCGTCTGAACATGGCGAGAATCTCCATATCCTTCGCTATACTCCTGGTCAAGAATACAAAGCACACTTTGATTATTTTGCTTCGACAAGTTCAGCTGCTCAAAATAACCGAATTAGTACAATTGTCTTATACCTAAATGATGTGGAAGAAGGCGGAGAAACGTATTTCCCTCACCTAGATTTATCAGTCGCTCCACAAAAAGGAATGGCGGTTTACTTTGAATATTTCTACCAAGACGAATCTCTGAACGAAAAGACCTTACATGGCGGTGCCCCGGTTACCAAGGGTGAAAAATGGATTGCTACTCAATGGATTCGGAAACAGCGTATTCGTTAACAGGACAGTAAAGCGAGGCAATGATGTATGCCTTGCTTTTTCTTTTGTTCCGATACATTCTATTAAATTATTTTAATCGTTAAGTTTTCAAGAATACAACAACCCAATTATATTAACTATAAAACTAATTAAAAAAGCATGGAGATTATCCATGCCAACGCTTAACTATCAGATAGCTGTTTACCAGCATGTGATTCGCACACTTGCTTCCAACTAACTGGGTATCATTTTATTTTTATCTGATTGATTTCATGTACGATCTCCGGATTGACTAAGGAGGATAAATCACCTGCATCTTGGTTAAGGAAGGTAGATTTGATGACTCGGCGCATAATTTTCTGGTTTCTCGTTTTTGGCAGGTCGCTCACGAAGTAAATAGCTGAAGGCTTGAGTGCTTTTCCAAGCTGATTGCCCAAAAGCTTCATGAGCTCATTTTCTAGCTCTGTACTCCCCTTTACATTCGTTTGTAAAACGGCAAAGCATACACAGGATTCCCCTTTAAGCTCATCCGGAATACCGATAGCAGCCGCTTCAATCACATCTTCATGCTTAATAAGAATGGATTCATATTCAGTCGGACCTACTCTTTTTCCTGCTATATTCAATGTATCATCAGACCGCCCTTTAATCTCCCAAAAAACGCCGTCTGTACTAACCCAATCCCCATGAACCCAGGTATTCTTATAGGTGCTCCAGTATGTATCCAAGTATCTTTCCTTCTCATTCCAGAAGCCTTTAGTCATGCCAACCCAAGGAGCGCGAATACAGAGCTCACCCACCTCGTTCGTAACAGATTCACCGGATGAATTTAATACCGTAATATCCATGCCTGGCATCGGTGAATTAAATGTAACAGGAGCAATAGGCTTCAATAAAACATTTCCTAAAATGCCGCCGGATATTTCGGTGCCTCCTGAATAATTAATAATCGGGATTTTCTTTTTCCCAACCCTTTCAAACAACCAATTCCATGGATCCGGATTCCAAGGCTCACCCGTTGATCCAAACACTTTAAGAGATGAAAGATTATGAGAACCAATCGAATCATCAGCTCTTGCCATAAGAGAACGAATTAATGTAGGTGATATTCCTAATTGCGTAACTTTCCACTTTTCAACTAACTTCCATATCTGATTAGCTGTTGGGTAGTCAGGCACCCCATCGTAAAGCATAATCGTAGCTCCGTTCATTAAACTGGCAAACAACTGGAATGGTCCCATCATCCAGCCCATATCGGTTATCCAGAGAAGCTTATCACCTTTGACCACGTCCATTGAGATTCTTGCATCAATCGCTGACTTTATCGGGAAACCGGTATGAGTGTGGACTGTTCCTTTTGGTTTACCTGTTGTCCCTGATGTATAAATGAGCATGAATGGGTCATCACTCTTCATTTCAGCAGAGGTGTCCACCGAATCAGTTGCTTCGATTTGAGTCCAGGATACAAATGAGCCACGCATCCCAGTCTCTCCCACTACAACTACCTTCTCCAAAGTATCCATTTCATCTAAAACATTTGTAACTGTCTTTAACATATCGACCTTTTTACCACGTCGAGTATAGGACTCTGCCGTTATAATCATTTTGGAGCCTGCTGCGTTTACCCGTGTCTTTAGGGCATCCTCTGCAAAACCGGAGAATACAGGCGAGACAACCGCTCCAATTTTTGCAGCAGCCAGAATGGCTACAATGGTCTCCGGAATCATTGGCATATAGATGGTTATTCTATCTCCACGTACAATCCCCTGTTCCAATAACCCTCCTGCCACTCGGCTCACCCAACCATATAATTGCGGAAAGGAGATTTTCTTTGTTTGTCCTAATTCATTTTCATATTCGATTGCATGATGATCAGAATATATCCATTTCTCTATACAAGAATCCACAATATTACAGGTTCCACCGACATACCAATCCGGGAATTCAATCCCATTTGATAAATCCATTACTTTTTTATATGGTGTTTTCCAACTGAACCCCAATTCTTTTTCGACCTCTCCCCAATACCATTCGGGCTCTTCAATCGATTTAGCATAAAATTGGTCATAGTCTTTAAAGCCCAGTTCTTGTATCCATTTATAAAGACGCAGGTTAGAAATCGTACGATGATCGGGTATCCAGGCTACTTGGCTCATGAAAGAACCCTCCGTTTCCTCAAACCGGGTAAACCGGATGTTTTCGGCATGAAAAGACCTGATATTTACTTTGATATAAGCTAAATCTAGTGATTAATTGACTTCTTAAATCATTAGGTTCAACAATATCATCAATGATCATTTCTGAGGCGAGGCGATAAATATTAATATCTTCCTTGTACTCTTCTCTTTTTTCCATAATGAAGCCTTGACGTTCTTCTTCCGGCAGCGCGGCAATTTTATTGGCATACACAGCATTCACTGCCGCTTCTGGACCCATAACTGCAATCGAGGCAGTCGGCAAGGCAATACAGCAATCTGGTTCAAAGGCTGGACCGGCCATCGCATAAAGGCCAGCTCCATACGCTTTCCGAACAATAACAGAGATTTTTGGAACGGTTGCTTCACTCATGGCAGCAATCATTTTTGCACCGTGCCTGATAATTCCTGCCTGCTCTACTTTAGTGCCAATCATAAAGCCTGGTATATCGGCCAAAAAGAGCAAGGGGATATTGAAAGCATCACATAGATTAATGAATTTGGCTGCTTTATCAGCAGAATCATGAAAAAGGACTCCACCCTTTACACGAGGCTGATTGGCAATAATACCAATCGGTTTACCACCCATTCGGGCAAGACCAGTAATTAATTCAGGTGCAAACATTTTCTTGATTTCACAAAAGGAATCCTCGTCTATTAATTGATTAATGAGATCATACATATTAAAAGGTGCATTTTGATTCTGAGGGATAAGATCTGCGATTGTTTTGTCTGATACTTGAGGTAGTTTTTCTTCGGTGCTTTTTGTTTTTTCGGCAAAATTGGCTGGGAAGTAGGATAGATATTTCCGGGCATATTCGATTGCCTCTTGTTCACTGCTTACAAGAACATCTCCGCAACCTGATACAGAACAATGCATTTTCGCTCCGCCCATTTGTTCCAATGTGACCTTCTCACCAATCACCATCTCTGCCATTCTAGGAGAACCAAGATACATGGAAGCATTTCCTTCCACCATCACAACGATATCGCAAAATGCTGGAATATAGGCACCGCCTGCTGCAGATGGGCCAAATAATAAACAGATTTGCGGGATTTTCCCGGACAGTTTTACCTGATTATAAAAAATTCTGCCAGCCCCTCGGCGTCCAGGGAACATCTCTACCTGATCGGTTATTCTCGCACCGGCTGAGTCCACTAAATAGAGCATAGGGATTTGAAGCTTATCAGCAGTTTCCTGAATACGAATGATTTTTTCAACCGTCCGTGCTCCCCAGGATCCTGCTTTAATGGTTGAATCATTAGCCATAACAGCAACCGTTTGGCCGTTTATTTTTCCTAATCCCGTTACCACCCCGTCAGCCGGTAAACCTTCCGCAGAATGATTCGCAAACAATCCATCCTCAGCTAAAACGCCTTCATCAAACAATAACTCCAAACGCTCTCGGACGAACAATTTGCCTGCTTCTTTATTTTTTTGATGATACTTCTCTTCTCCGCCTCCTTTAATTTTTTCTATTCGTTCTATAAGGTCGTTTTGAATTGTATTCATGGTCATCTACCTTTCTATTGGGAGTTTATTCACCGGTATATACAGGCTTACGTTTTTCCTTGAATGCCATGAGCCCCTCCATACGATCCTTCGTTGGAATGGTAACCTGATAGCTCATTTCTTCAATTTGGAAACCATGTGCTAAGTCTGTTTCCATACCTCTTTCTATCGCTTTTTTAGCTTCCCTTACTGCGATAGGTGCATTGGCTGCAATTTTCTTTGCGATTGACAGACTCATAGTCTCCAGTTCATCCGGCTTGGCGATTTGATTAACCAGGCCAATTTGCAGTGCCTCAATGGCATCTATCCTGCGAGCGGTGAAAATAAGCTCCTTTGCTTTGCTGATTCCAATTAATCTCGGCAGTCTCTGTGTTCCGCCTGCGCCTGGAATAATTCCCAGAGAGGTTTCTGTGAGCCCCATCCTGGCATGATGGCTGGCCACTCTTATATCACAAGCCAATGCAAGCTCAAGCCCTCCGCCAAATGCTGCCCCATTAATGGAAGCAATCGTCGGCTGCGGCATTTGGTCAATCATGGAAATGGTTTCCTTGATTAATCTGACCGCTTCTCCTACCTGTGCTGGAGTCATATTTAACCGTTCTTTTAGATCAGCACCAGCACAAAAGGCTTTGTCACCACTGCCAGTAATGATTATGCAATGAATAGATGAATTTTCTTTATATAGACGCAGTGTTTGTTGCAATTCTTTTAACAACTCAATAGATAAAGCGTTGGATTTATGAGGATGATCTAATACAATCACCGCTATCCCGTCTTCTCGTATGGATCGGTTTATCATCAGTTGACCCTTCTCCCTTCCTTTTTCTCCTGGATAGCCATTTGTTTGCTCGACAAAGGGATACCCATCTGTTTTTGAATATAATCTGCAGCTTCAGCTAACATTCTTCCATCAATACCCGTACGAATCCCCATCCTCTCAAGCATATAAACTAAGTCATCAGTGGCTACATTTCCTGAGGCTCCGGTTGCATATGGACAGCCGCCTAAACCGCCTAGTGAGGAATCAAAAATTGTATATCCTTTCTTTAAAGCTACTAATATATTTGCCAGCGCCATGCCGCGTGTGTCGTGAAAGTGTAACGCAATACGATCCTTATTAAACCGTTTTGTTACTTCATCCAGTAAAAAATCAACCTGTTTTGGATGGGCAATACCAATTGTATCGCCAAGAGAGATTTCATCTACCCCCATCGCGAACAGCTTATCGCATATATGTAAGACAGCATCAATCTGAACTTCGCCCTCGTACGGACAGCCAAACACTGTCGATACATAAGCTCGTGTTGTTTTTCCTTCCTTTGATGCATCCTCTGCAACCTCCTGAAGAATTGGAAAGGTGTCTGCAATGGATTTATTTATATTTTTTTGATTATGTGCTTCACTCGCTGACATGAAAATAGAGACTTCATCGATATTTGCTAACAGCGCATTTTCCAATCCCTTTCGATTTGGCACTAGAGCCGCATAAGTGACCGTATCCTTGCGCTTGATTTTCCTTGATACCTCCAGCGCATCAGCTAGCTGCGGAATCCATTTAGGAGCAACAAAAGATGTAATTTCAATATAAGAAAGACCCGTTTCGCTCAACAGGTCAATCCATTCTATTTTTTGTTCAGTCGGAGCTATATTCATCTCGTTCTGCAAACCGTCCCGGGGGCCAACTTCTTTTATTTGTACAAATTCAGGTATCTCCAAAAAAGTTCTCTCCCTTCTAGTCAATACGGATTAAAACATCGCCCTCATTTACAAAATCCCCTTCGTTTACGACAACCTCTGTGACGAGTCCGTCTCCTTCAGCGGCTATAGGAATTTCCATTTTCATAGATTCCAAAATGACCATGTCCTGTCCGTTTTCAACGGTATCTCCCTCTTTTACTTGTATTTTCCATACATTTCCTGCCATACTTGCTTTGATTTCTTCAGCCATTATTACCTCTCCTATCTGTTTTTCATTTTTTTAAGATTTGCTTCAATAAACCCAGTTGTTGTGTCTCCCGCCTTAAATGCTTCATGCTGGATGACCGTTAAAAGCATGGGTAGATTTGTTTTAATTCCCTGAATTTCATAGCTTTGAAGTGCCTTTGTCATACAGCTTATAGCTTCTTCCCTGCTTGATGCCGACACAATTAGTTTTGCAATCATCGGATCATAAAATGGTGTTACCTTAGAGTTACCACTGATAGCAACCTCATTTCGTACACCTGGACCATTCGGTAATTTCAGATGGGTTATTTGCCCGGGTGATGGTAAGAACGTAACGGGATCCTCCGCATAGACTCTCACTTCAATAGCATGACCCTCTAACCGAATATCATCTTGGGTAAAACGTAAATTCTCCCCATAGGCAATCCTAATTTGCTCCTCAACCATATCAATTCCCGTAATCTCCTCTGTTACCGGATGTTCAACCTGCAGGCGCGTGTTCATTTCAAGGAAATAGAAATTCTTTTGTTCATCCATTAAAAATTCAAAGGTACCGGCATTATAGTAGCCTAAATCGCGTACGGCCTTTAATGCTGTTTCGCCCATTCTTTTCCGTAAACTCTCATCAACAAATGGAGATGGTGCTTCTTCTACCACTTTTTGATTACGGCGCTGAATGGAACATTCACGTTCCCAAAGGTATACAGCATTGCCTTGCTTGTCAGCCAGCACTTGAATTTCAATATGTCTCGGGTTCACAATGACTTTCTCAAGGAACATATCCCCATTGCCAAAAAAACTTTGGGCTCGGTTTTGATTGCCTTCATATGCTTTTATGAGCTCGATTTCATTTGAGACTGACTGCATGCCAATCCCGCCTCCGCCAGCAGAGGCTTTCAGCATTACAGGATATCCGAGTTTCTTAGCTACCCTGACTGCCTCCTCCGCATCAGCAAGCGGGTATGATATTCCAGGCACAACCGGTACACCTGACTTCTCCATGGCCTCCCTTGCCTTTGTCTTTTGTCCCATTAGTTCAATGACATCCGGAGAGGGACCAATGAAAACAATATTTTCTCTTATGCATTCCCTCGCAAACTCACTGTTTTCACTTAAAAATCCGTAACCCGGATGGATAGCTTCCACATCATGCTCTTTCGCAATCTCTAATATTTTCGCGGTATTAACATAGCTTTCATTTACTCTTGGACCACCCAAAAGAAAAGCAAAATCTGCTTCCTTAACAAATGGTGCCTCTTGATCTGCCTCAGAATAAACCGCAACCGTTTCGATATTAAGGCGTTTACAGGTACGGATTATTCTTGAAGCGATTTCCCCTCGATTGGCAATTAATATTTTCTTAAACAATGCTGCTCCTCCTCACGTTCCCAAAATCTGCATGGATTGTTCCCGAAGCTTATATTTTTGAATTTTTCCGGAAGCTGTCATCGGATATTCGTCTATAAATTCGATATAGCGCGGAATTTTATGCCTTGAAATCTTCCCGTGGCAGTAAGTACGGATATCCTCGGCTGTTATGGATGTGCCTTCTTTAGGAATGATCCATGCCATTACTTCTTCACCATATTTGGCATCTGGTACACCAATGACCTGGACATCAAGTACAGAAGGATGCTGGTACAAAAACTCTTCTATTTCTCTTGGATAAATATTTTCGCCACCACGGATAATCATGTCCTTAAGCCTGCCAGTAATAGCGCAATACCCATTTTCATCCATGACAGCCAAATCACCGGTATGAAGCCAGCCATCTTTGGAAATCGCAGCTGCAGTTGCTTCTGGATTTTTGTAATAACCCTCCATGACATGGTAACCGCGTGTGATTAACTCGCCATGCTGCCCCCGAGGCACTTCATTCTCAGTGCCAGGCTCGACGATTTTCACCTCAATATTAGGCATCGATCTGCCAATGGAGCTGACTCGCAATTCAAGCGGATCGTCCGTCCTCGTTTGAGTGATACCAGGTGAAGATTCGGTCTGTCCAAATACAATCGTTATTTCATTGGCCCCCATCTTTTCCACTACACCCTTCATGACTTCAATAGGGCAGGTGGAACCAGCCATTATACCTGTACGCAGAGTGGATAAATCGTATTCTTCAAAGTCCTCCAGGTTCATTTCAGCAATGAACATCGTTGGAACACCGTGAAGAGCGGTACATTTTTCTTCTTCAACAACCTGTAAAACACTGCGCGGATTAAACTCCTGCAATGGAATCATGGCTGCACCAACAGAAACGGCTGTTAATGTTCCTAATACACACCCAAAACAATGGAAAAAAGGAACTGGAATACACATACGATCTTCATTTGTCAGCTTCATTCCCTCAGAAATATTGATCGCGTTATTGACGATATTGCGGTGAGTCAGCATGACTCCCTTTGGAAAACCAGTTGTCCCAGACGTATACTGCATATTGATGACATCGCTGTCGTGTAAGGAATCTAGCCTTTCAGCCAATTCCTGCTCTGATGTGTGGGAGGCCATTTTTATCACATCATCCCAGCTGTACGTACCAGGATATCGATTCTCACCGAGCACGATAACATTTTTTAAATAAGGCAGCTTCTCTGATACCACCTCTCCAGGAGGTGCATCTCTTAATTCCGGTATGACTTCATAAAGTGTTTCAATATAGGAATGATCCTTCACATTTTCCATTAAAATAAGTGTTTTTGAATCAGACTGCTGCAAAAGGTATTCTAGCTCTTTGGCTCTGTAACTCGTATTTACCGTAACGAGCACCGCTCCCATCTTCCCTGTCGCATATTGGGTAATCAGCCATTCAGGAGTATTAGTCGCCCATATGGCAAGATGATCTCCCTTTTCCATTCCAAGCGACATAAACGCTCGGGCTGCCTCCTTGCAAACATCATTAAACTGTTTATACGTATACCGAAGACCTCGCTCTGCATAAACAACTGCTTCTCGCTCCGCATTCTCTTGAGCTATTTCATCCAAAAGAGCACCCACTGTTTTCTGAACCAAATCCGCCATCTCGTTCCTCCTTATCACTTAAAAAAATATAAGGCTAGCAACCTAGTTGGCGGGATATTACAAGTCGCTGAATTTCTGATGTACCCTCGCCAATCTCCAATAACTTCATATCACGTAAGTAACGCTCCACTTCGTATTCACGCATATATCCATATCCACCATGAATTTGAATCGCCTGATTGCATGTACGGAATCCCATTTCAGAAGCAAATAGCTTGGCATAGGCAGATTCTTTTGTGAAATTCTTTTTTTGATCTTTAAGCCAGGCAGCCTTTAATACCATATTTCTCGCCAGCTCAATTTCCATTGCCATGTCTGCCAGCTTAAATTGAATAGCCTGAAACTTAGAGATGGACTGTCCAAACTGGATTCGTTCCTTACTGTAGGCAAGCGCTTTATCAAATGCTGCCTGAGCAATCCCGACCGCCAAAGCCGCGATTGAAATCCGGCCGCCGTCCAGTGTATATAAAAATTGTTTAAATCCTCCCTCGAGATCTCCAAGGACATTCTCCTTAGGTACCCGAACATGGTCGAGGATTATTTCTGATGTATTCGAAGCTCGAACACCCATTTTGTCGTAATTGCTAGTAATCTTTAGCCCTGGCGTATTAGTTGGTACAAGAAAGGCGGAAATAATATTTTTTCCGGTATTGGTCTTACCAGATATCGCAGTGACCGTAATCGTTTCTGCAAATCCGGCATTTGTAATCCAGCATTTTTCTCCTGTAATTACGTACTCATCACCTTCTAGAACTGCCCTTGTTCTCGTCCCTCCGGCATCTGATCCGGCATTAGGCTCCGTTAATCCAAATGATGCTAAGGCCTTACCACTTGCCAATGGAGTTAAGTACTGTTGCTTTTGCTCCTCTGTTCCAAAATAATAAATCGGACTCGATCCAAGTGATACGGCAGCTGCATAGCTCAAGCCCGTACCTCCGCAGGCTCTTCCAATTTCCTCTACTGCAAGCGCATAAGAGATCGTATCTCCACCAGAGCCTCCGTATTCTTCTGGAAAGGGAATTCCGAGCAGACCTAATTCACCCATTTTCTTAAATACTTCTTCAGGGAATCTTGACTCCCGGTCTAATTCAATCGCTATTGGCTTAATTTCCTTTTCCGCAAATTCTCTTGCCATATTGCGGACCATCTTTTGCTCCGTGCTCAATTCAAAGTTCATTTTCATCCTCCTACTCTTTTGTGAAAGACCGACTGGTTGGTCTGTTATAGATATGTAAGCGCTTTAATTTATGTGGTAAAAAAATGTGCGTATTTCCTTTTTGCCTCTTCCGTTAATAGAGCATGCATAATAAAGTCAGTAAAATACACAGAAATCTGATCCATCGGCAATGGCCCGTTTCGTTGGTACCATTTTGAGGTCCAGTTCACAATTCCCAAAATGGCCAAACCACTAATTTCAAAAGGAATCTCTTTTCGAAAATCTCCGGAATCCTGACCTTCTTTAATGACTTCGTATATTAATAGCCTGAACTCATCCCGCTTCAGTTTAATAGTTGAATCCAGTTCCGGTTTTAAATATTTACTTTCCTGATAAAAGACTGATATGTGAGATTGGTAGAGATCAAATACTTTCGTAAACGAGTAAATAATCTGCTGAAGTTTCTCTGGTGGAGTTTGATAATGGTGGATAGCCTCTTTGGCTTTACGCAAGACATAGGAGATAAATGTGTCGTGTATAGAGAAAAGCAATTCATCCTTTGATTGAAAATGGTGATAAAAACCACCCTTTGAAGTATCACTGGCCTGAACAATATCATTTACTGAAACACCATGAAAGCCATGCTTTTCAAACAGCTTAACAGATGTATCCAGAATGCGATCCTTTAATTCCGTTTTCTTCACCCCTCTCCATGTTCATTTATTATGATTTAGATTCTAACTCAACCTTCACAAAATTGTCAAATTATTTTATTTATTCAAATATTTAGGTTTTGATTGGATAGTTAAAAATGAATGTGAAATCTACTTTGAGTGTAGTTCTTAAATTAATTAATTAAATCGAAATATGTAGCACCATTAAATAGATTCTAAGAAAGTTAAAACTCGCTAATCAGATAGCGAGTCTTTTTTATATTGATTATACTTATTTTTCCTAATCTAATCCTACTAGTTACCTATCATAATAATCTTCAGTTGATATTTTATTAATTGACGAATTTCCCGCCTTTTCCGGCTGCCTCCCAGTAATCATTACGAAGGACTACCTTTTGTATTTTCCCAGAAGCTGTCTTTGGTAGTTCGCTTACAAAGGTTACTCCTGTTATCGCTTTAAAATGAGCTAACCTCTCTCTTGTAAATGCAATTAATTCCTCTTCAGAAACGTTTCTTCCCTCTCTTTGAACAATAAAGGCATGCGGAGTTTCTCCCCACTTTTCATGAGGAACAGCGATCACCGCTGCTTCTAATACATCGGGGTGGTCATATAACACGCCCTCAACCTCGATGGAAGAGATATTTTCTCCTCCGCTTATGATAACGTCTTTCTTCCTATCGACAATATCAATATGTCCATCTTCATCTACAGTAGCCATATCTCCCGTATGAAGCCATCCGTTTTTGATCGCCTCCATCGTTGCCTCTTCATTCTTCCAGTACCCTAACATGACTCCATTACTTCTTGTAATGACTTCCCCAATCTCTTTACCGTTATGCTCGACTTCTTCGCCATGCTCAGTCACAACTTTAACTTCACAGCCAACCATCGATATCCCAGCCTTCGATTTAATTCTATATTGTTCCTCAGTAGGTAACTCCTTTAATTCTGAGCGAACAACTGAAATCAAGCTTAAAGGAGAAGATTCAGTCATTCCATATACTTGTATGAAATCCCAGCCCAGCTCTTTTTCCACTCGTCTAACAAAGGCTGGCGGTGGTGCCGAACCGGCAATGACAACTCGAACTGCTTGTTCAATATTTGAGCTATTCTGGTCGTAATATTGCAGAAGTGCATTTAACACGGTTGGAGCCATATGCATAACGTTTACTTTATGTTTTTCGAGGGCAGAAAAAATCATCTCAGGCGTCGTTTTTCGAGAGCAGACCTGAGTAGCACCGTTAGCCGTATAATAAAACGGAGAACCCCAACCATTTACATGAAACATCGGTAAGACATGAAGTAACACATCTTCATCCGTTATGCGAAGATGATGCATAGT
The DNA here is from genome assembly GCF_006346415.1 of Bacillus sp. D386. Classification (NCBI taxonomy): domain Bacteria; kingdom Bacillati; phylum Bacillota; class Bacilli; order Caryophanales; family Bacillaceae; genus Bacillus; species Bacillus sp. D386. The sequence continues at coordinate 24,773 of NZ_VEMV01000002.1, forward strand.
ACTTAACGCATGAATATAGTTATTTCTATGAGTCAGCATGACTCCCTTTGGATTCCCGGTTGTTCCACTTGTATAAAGAAGGCTGCATACATCATCTTCTTCTAACGGAAATCTCTCAAATGCCTCGTTACTTTTCTCTTCCAACCAAACATCATATCCTACCTCTTCTGTCTCTGAATCTTTATAATGAACTATAATTTTTTCAATCGTCTTTAGCTTATCTTTAATTGGCAAAATCAAATGGTAAAGGTCTTGATCAACGAATAAAATTTTCGATTCACTGTGGTTTAGAATAAATTGATAATCATCTGGCTTTAATCGACTATTTAGTGGTACCATCACACCACCCAATTGGAAAATCCCATAAAAGCCCTCCAACATTTCAACAGAGTTTGGTGCTAAGTAGGCAATACGATCCCCTTTTTGAACCCCCAAATTCTTTAAACCGTGAGATAACCGATTAACTCTTTCATTTAGTTCTTGATATGTAAATACCCTGTCTTCACATATGATAGCCTGCTTGTCCCCATACAAGCTTACGGCCCTGTCTAAGAATTGCGTAAGTATTAATGGTACATTCATTACTGTATCCCCCTTTACTAAAATCAAAATATTCCGAATTAATTAGACATAACATATTCACTGGACTTTTCAAATGATAGGAGGAATTAATTTAACTTCTGACATTTCAACGGAATATCAATTTCTAAAAATCTCTTCCCGCTAAAATATTCAACTCTCTCCCAAATAATTAATTCGACAAGCAAGAACTATATTTCCTGCAATAATAACGAAAAAGAAATATAAAAAAGCAATCCGAAGAATGCTTGAATGAATGATCCCTTATTGTTTGCGGTCTATATGGAAAAATAAATCCGTCTTACTTTGATGAAATTAAGAAATTTAGACTAGTAAATTGACAGGATGGAGGGCGCTGGGTTCGAACCCAGTTGGAATTATACTTTTCAAAAAGGCTTAAACCTAGATGTATGATATGCTCCCATTAGGTAGACAGATTAAAAAATAAAATATGTTTATCTAATGGTGAGTATTTCATGTCTAAAAAATTACTTTCATAAAATATTAAAATCCGAATGAGACGGTAGTTTGCAATTTTAAGACAATAACTACTATAGTGTTGAATGCGCGTTTACGTAAAAGGTGATCAAGATAAGGTAAAATATCGTTTCATCCAATGGTTTTCATTGCTCTTAAAGACAGCATTATTTTCTTCATTAAAAAAAACATTTTTTATATCGTATTTTCGTATTTATCTAAAGGTAAATAACTTCTTTCTTTTCCACTTTTTAATTATATCTAACGCCTTCCTATTCTGTTCCTGCCTCATCAAATCATATGACAGCGGCTTCATCTCTGGAATAATTATCCTAGGTTTAACATTCTTACTCTAAGTACTTTTACTTTATTAGAAGATATAATATATAGGTGATTGAAAAGCTATCATCCCCAAATATTTTTTAATATTCAATATAATTTTTTTACTCTTATATCCTCTTACAATAATAATGACTTTACAATGAGTATTAAAAAGCTCATAAACCTCGTTACGGTTTATGAGCTCTTATTCCCGATTAGTATTGAAGATTTTATCAAATGATGCCACTAACTACGTATTATTCAAACTGATAAGGTTTGAGTACAATATGTTCGTAAAAGTAATAGAAAGCAAAAACTCATTCTCGAGTCTTGGTTATTATTTTGTTAATACCTAAAAAGAGCTTTTCTTTTCTAGACACGTTTTATTCTTGGGTCTGTAAAAATATCTGTCTCATCTTCACTATTGGATGAAAATTCGGATATGACAGCTCCTTCTTCTCCTGCTTGAAACCAGTGCTTTGTGTTTTCCGGAATGGTATATTGTTCTCCAGGCTGTAGTACAATTTCATGAAATACAGTATAGTATCCTAAATCCTCTGTAGGTGGTGACGCTTTCGGAGAAACAGTAGATTCTCCCTCCACAAAAAGATAAACTGTTCCTTTACGACATCTAAACGTTTCTAATTTGCCAGAATCTCCATTTTTTCTTGGTGGATGGCGATGTTCAGGGCATGTTTGATGTGGAAACAATACTAAATCTTTTGCACAATAACGCTCATTATTAACGTAAGTGATTAACTGTAATCCTGTTTTTTCTAGATTTTTCAAGTTAAAATCTACTATCTCAATCATTTCCTGTTCTGCTTGAGTTAAAACAATTCCAGTTTCAGCAAGCATATTGGCAACCATTTCCCTATAATCCTTTGTTTGCAAATTAGCCATGTAATCAACCTTCCTAGTTATAACAATAATAATTTAATAGATATTATGAGAGATTCTAAGGAGATATGAATATGAATAGTTGTGAGTTGATTATTGTGAAGTATCTGATGAGGATTTTCTTTATTTGAGATATTACTAATATAAATTATCCGATAATGCCTTTTCATTTCTGTTAGTTGTATTTACCTTTTCGTAAAGACTGGCTTTTCCTACAGAGTTGAAAAGGTGCATTTTATGGTTGATCACCTTTCGTGCTTCTAGAATACATTCTGGATAAATAACATTCGGATCCCAATATTCAGTTGAATTTAAAATTTCACGTACTTTTTTATAATAAGCATACTTCATATCACTAGATATATTAATCTTACTGACACCTAGTTTCACAGATTGAGCAATTTCACTATCTGGATTGGATGAACCACCATGTAATACTAGCGGGATATCAACAAGTTTATTAATTTCTTCAAGAATATCTAATTGCAACTCTGGTTTAATATGTTTCGGATAAATACCGTGTGCAGTACCAATTGCCACTGCTAATGAATCAACACCTGTTCTAACAACAAAATCCTTTGCTTCAGCCGGATTAGTATATGTAACCTCAGTTACACCACCCTCTATTGAATTTCCTGTATTCCCGATAGTCCCTAATTCACCTTCCACAGAAACACCAACAGAATGAGCAATTTCAACGATCTTTTTAGTTAAAGCGATATTTTCATTGTATGGAAGTAAAGATCCATCAATCATCACCGATGTAAATCCACAACGAATTGCTCTTAATATATCTCCCAAAGAACCTCCATGATCTAAATGCAACACAAATGGAACTGCACTTTCATATACACGATGTTTAACGTATGAGAAAAATTCATCTGTCAAAAATTCATGCTCAGAAGGATGGATTGCAATGATTGCTGGAGATTTTAATTCTTCCGCCTCTTCTATCACAGCTCTTAAGAATGTACTATCTGCAACATTAAACGCTCCTACTGCAAATTGATTTTCTTTTGCAACAGTTAATAATTCTTTCATTGTAATTAACATTCAGTTCATCTCTCCTCTTAAAAAGTTTAAATTTGTTTCACTTAGTCTTTAGAATTCAGAAAATGTTATAAGCTTTTTAATTTCAAGTAACAGTCGATTTTCTAGATAATATACACTATTTTCATAATTAAACATTTATCTAACATGAGTCCTTAAAGCCAACATGGCAATCCATGTTGAAGGGCACCACCCCCTTAATGTAATTTTAATTAAACACTCATACCTTAATTAGCTTGACATCTTTATTTTCAACTACAGTTACCCAATAGTCAGATAAACTACTATCAGTTATTATCATATCGACGCTTTCAATGGGAGCAAATAGATTCATAGAACGCTTTCCAAACTTTGATGTATCGGCTAAAATATATGTTTCTTTACTAGACTTAATCATAGTTTGTTTTATTTCGGCATCAGAAAAGTGAAATACACTATAGCCGTTTTCAACAACACCGCTAGTTCCAATAAACGCTTTGTTTACATATAAACTTTCTAGAAAAGATTTTGCTCCATTGCCAAGGAATGCCTGTGAATTTTGACGAAACTCACCACCGGCCATAAATAAAGATATATTTTGCGCATATCGAAGGGGATATGCAGTAGTTAGGGAGTTTGTAATTACCGTAACGTTCTCAAGTGCAGATTCAGCTAATGCGACTGCAATATAATTAGCGGTAGTACCAGAATCCAGAAAGATTGTATCGTTGGAGGATATAAGCGTCAAACAATATCTAGCAATACTTTTCTTTTCCTCTACATATTGTGTCTCTCGTTGAACGGGGGACTCTTCCCTTACATGGCGGATTCCACCATGATATCTTTCGAATAATCCGCGTTGCTCCAACTTTTGCAAATCCCTTCTAATAGTCATATCTGATACTTGAAATTCTTCAACTAATTCCTGTACGGATAAACTTCCTCTTTTAATTATAAATTCAGATAGTTTTTTCAATCTTGTTTCAGCAGACATAATTATCTCCAATCACTCATGTGTTTTACACTTTATTTATATAGGAACCAAAAGAATAAATCAAGATAAACAAACAAATTAAACAAATTTACAAACATTTATTGTTATATATATGTTTATTTTGTTCAATTCTTATTGACAAAAAAAACCAATGCATTTAATCTTTATGTATTAATAAACAAAATAATGTGAGGGGGAGAAGTATTATTAAATTAACGAAATGCACTGTTGAAAGATCAACCTCTCTAGTGAGGTAAAGCCTTCTTTTTTTGGAGAATTCCAAAATACATTAAATAAGAATCCAGATAACAACAAGTCTGATCCTTTTTGCTAGATACAACCAGAGAAAAAATAATGGTTATGTAAGCAATATGCATTTGTTTGATTCGTATCAAGTAACGGAATTATAAGTTTGTTTGTTGTCCCACTCATTTCACCTTGTATACATAAAATGGATCTGTATACAGTCTTACTCTGAATTATAGGAATAAATTTATCTGCATTATATAAAAAAATAGGGGTGACTTAATTTGAAACTTCAAATTTTGAAAGCGCTTAATAAAAGAATGGTATCAATTTTATCAATAGTGTGTATTTCTATAGTATTAGTGGGCTGTATGGATTCTCAAAAGACCACTAAAGACAAAAATGGTAACCAGGAAGTTACATTAGAGTTCCAACAGTGGTGGGGAGTAGAACTACCAGATGGAGTTCTTCAAGATATTGTAGATAAGTTCACTTCAGATACAGGAATCAAGGTAAAACTATTAAGTAATCCATATGCTGATACCAAAACTCAAATAGCAGCTGGCGCAGCCGCAGGTACAATGGCAGATGTTGTTGGTCTAGATGGCTCTTGGGTATATGATTTTGCTAAACAAGGATCCATTGCAAATTTGACAGAATTAATGAGTAAAAGTGGATACGATGATAGTCAATTATCCGATCAGATTAAAGTTGATGGGAATACATATATGATTCCTGTTGCCAATTTTGCATATCCGATGTATGTAAACTTAGATATCTTAAAAGAGGCTGGTGTTAAGGAGATTCCTAAAACTTGGTCTGAATTTAGTGAAGTGACAAGTAAAATTACTAAGTCAACAGGAAAAGCAGGATGGGCCATTCCATTGTCTACAGAATCTCCAAGTGGCATTCAAAACAATTTTATGAGTTGGCTATGGGCTTCCGGGGGTTCTATGTTAAATGATGGAAAGCCAGCTTTAACAAATAATGAAGACTTAACTGCTACTGTAGAATTTGTAAAAGATCTATTTGATTCTGACGTAGTAGCTCCAGGTGCATACGCAATGAAAGAGGCAGATATGGTAGAAGAGTTTACAAACGGTCGTATAGCATTTATGACTGATTCTCTAGCTCACTTAACCACTATAAAAAAAGGAGCACCTAATTTAAACTTCGATATCATTCCAATGCCTCTTAAAGATGGTTATAGTGGTAAAAGTGGCATGGACGTAGCAAATTGGGGGATTGGAGTTGCAGAAAACAGCGAACATAAAGAAGAAGCTATGAAATTTGTTGAATATCTAATGAGTCCTCAAGTTAATGCAGAACTTGCTGTTTATGCAAATGCCTTTCCAGGAAACTCAAAAGCACAACCTGATTACTCTAAAGCAGATAAGCTATTCATAAAAGCTTATGAAATTTATCAAAATTCATATGCGATTAACGAATTTACCGGCCTTCCAACTTCAGAAGAATTGATGAGAACTTTTGATGAACAACTGCAACTTTACTTAGATGGTGATACCAGTTCAGCAGCTGATATGTTAGAAGAAACACAGAAAATATGGGAAGATGCATTTGAATAATAGATACTTCTTTATTTGCCAGCGGGATGTATGCATAACATACATCCCTGTTTAGAAAGGTGGTAAAAGTAAGTGAAAACTGAAACTGAAACAATAAGAAAGTTACAGTATAATAGGAAAACTCGATTTAAAAAGAAATCAGAGCCATATGTATATCTTTTACCAACAGTTTTATTAATGATTATTTTGTTAGTTATACCTATTTTTATGGTTATTCGTTATTCCTTCTTCGATAATGTAATCATTAATAAAAATCCCGAATTTATCGGTTTCTCAAACTTTAAAGAAGTATTAGCAAATAAATCTTTTTTAACAGCTGTAAAGAATACATCGATTTTTGTTGGCTTTAGTATAGTTGCACATATGATTTTAGGAATGACATTTGCAATGGTATTAAATACAAAATATCTTGGTACTAAAACTAAAGCAATATTTAGAGTAATTTTCGCTTTACCTTGGATGTTTACAGCAGCCGTAATAGCAATTTTATGGAAGTTACTATTAAATCCTAACGGCCTAATCAACTATTTTTTAATAGAATTTAATTTAACCAGTAATCAAATTGAATGGCTCGCTTCAAGAGATTTTGCATTATTGTCGGTTACTATGATTAATATTTGGGCGGGATATCCCTTCTTTATGATAAGTATTTTAGCTGGGCTTCAAGGAATACGATCAGAACTCTATGAATCTGCTGCGATTGATGGCGCAAATAGCATAAAAAGTTTTTTCCATATTACTATTCCTCAATTGAAACCAATTTTAATTAGCTTAATATTATTAGATTTTGTGTGGACAATACAACAATTTGCACTTATTTGGATGACCACTGGAGGCGGTCCAATTGACTCGACCGAGATACTTAGCACATTTATTTATAAACAAGGATTTACTCGATATGAATATTCTCTAGCTTCAACTAGTGCTGTAATTTTATTAATCATATGTACAATAGTGTCAATCTTTTATGTGAGACACCAAAGAGGGAGGGAATAGTATGGTTGGAGAAAAAAAATGGTATATTCAAGTTTTATCTATAGTCTTATTAATTCTTGGAACAATCTTTGCTGGATTACCAGTATTGTGGATGTTTCTAAGTTCCTTTAAGCCAAACTCAGAAATTTTTGCTTGGCCACCTCTATGGATATCCAAAAATTTTACATTTGATGCTTACATTGAAATTTTCAATAATCCAGAACAAATCAGATTTTTCATTAATAGCTACTTTATAGCTTTTGCTGTTGTAATTTTGACTTTAATTGTCAGTATTCTTGCCGCATACAGTTTTAGTAGATTTGATTATCCAGGTAAAAAAGTGATCAATACAATTATTATTAGTGTTCAGGCTGTACCACCTATAACCCTATTAATACCTTACTTAGGTTTGATTGTTACAATGGGATTGTATAACACATATGGCGCATTAATATTAACTTACCTTTTATTTACATTACCTTATGCAATATTAATGATGACTGGATATTTTAATACTTTGCCAAAAGACTTAGATGAAGCAGTTATGATTGATGGTGGAACTAGATTCAGAGCACTTTGGAATGTTTTAGTTCCTGTATCAATTCCTGGGATAGTTTCTGTAGGAATGTATACCTTTATGTTATCGTGGAACGAATATTTATTTGCCCTAGCTTTAACTAAGACAAACGAATTTCGAACTGTTCCAGTAGGAATTAGCTTATTAATGGGTCAGCATGCTTACGAGTGGAACCAAATGATGGCCATGAGCATACTTGGTTCGTTACCAATTCTACTACTATTCTTGTTTTTCCAAAAATACTTTATTGCTGGAATGACATCCGGGGCGATTAAAAGCTAGTAAACAATATAAGTTACATGAAAGCTGACTAGTTTATATTCTTTAGAAAAAGCCAATATTTAAATTAATATATCTTTTAAAATAGAGGGATGTAAACATGACAATTGAAGATAAATATATAGAAACATATGAAAAATTATATAAAAATACACGTAACTCTACAAAAATGCCTGCTCTAGGGTATACAAGTAATTTAGATATTTTATGCGATTTTCAAATTGATATTTTAAATGAACTCCTTGCAGAATATATGCACGGAGAGCACTTATTTGACCTGAAAGCATCGAAGGTAATAAAAACAGTGCAAGATTTTTTAAGTACTTTAGTATATTTTTGTGGTAACGGTATTGGTGGAGAGGTAGAGATAGAAGATTTTAAAATTATCGAAAGTTTCTTTTTGACTAAGAATGGTATAGGAGGAACTGCAGCCCAAGCAGCTATGGCATTATCTGCCATTGAATTTCCTTCGATTATTCATATGACCGATGATTCAAAAAAGGTTTGTGATATCCTTTGTTCACCCCATATATATACAATATCTCCAGATGGAAAATTGATTCATACAAATCAAGTCACTCAAAGATCCGAACAAGAAATACACTACATTATACAATTTAAAAAAGGTGATGTTATCCGATTAGGAGAGCAAGAATTGCTTATACCTGTTTCAAATCGCTTGATTGTTACAAAAATCACAGTTAACGAAAGATTACCATTCTCACACTCCTATTTTGAATATATAGAAACGCATGCAAAAGAAATTAGTAGTAATGTGCTCTCTAGTTTTAATGCCATTAAAGATCAAAATATTTTAAAAGAACGTTTGGATTTTATAAAACAACATATAAAAAAATATAAGGCTAACAATGAGTCAGGCATTGTTTTTTTTGAGGATGCTCATTACCATAGCAATATGATAAAGAAATTATGTATAGAGACAATATATTCAGATGTAGATATTGTCTGTATGAATGAAGAAGAATTAGAAAATATGCTAAAAATGTATAACTTTAATATCAACATTGAAGATATAATCTCATGTATAGAAGGAATGAAATTTATTAAACAGAATCTAATGATTAACAAGGGTGTAGTTGTACATACGAAAGATTATTCTATGTATGTAGGAGATAAACTTGATATTGACATTGAAAGCGGTCTTGTATATGGCAATATGCTTGCTACTACAAAGGCTATGCTTGGTTGGTATGGGTCTATGAAACAAATATCCAGAGTTCTAGAGCTCCCTTTAAGTAAAAAAGGAATGTCTAATAGAGAAATAATAGCTAATAGTAATTATGCAAATGAAACAATAATTGTCCCTACCAAATATATCGATAATCCTAAATATACTATTGGATTGGGTGATTCATTTATAGCCGGTGTGCAAATCTGTTTTGTGTGAGTTTTAAGCCTTAATTTTAGCTGCCATCTATCAAATAGAACATAATAAAATGCTTTCAACGGCTTGAAACCTTTATTCTAGGGTCTCAAGCCGTATTTGTATGAAATGTCCTTCCATTATAAATTGCACAATCCGATGTACCACTTATCTTGTTTAGGGTATATTTGATCAAAAAAACTGCACCTCAAATTGTTAATTGTGTCTAACAATAGGCATGCAGTTTATACGAGGAAATCTGTTATATACAAAACTTAAGACAGCTTAATGGTGATAAGTAGTCGACGTTTCCGCTATTTTATGAGATTATGCCTCATCTCGGCTTAAGTCATTAGTTATTTTGCATGGCTTCGAATTTTTCTAAAAGCAAATCTTTTCGTACACTATCAACAATTCGATAATTTGCTTGCCATAACGTTTTACTTTTCCCGACTTGTTGAGGATTTGTATCAGTATCAAAAGTATTTTGAACTAGGCGAACTCCAGCTTTTTGGAGGAGTATAATTGCCTTTAGGTGAATTTATACGAACTATACATGATGTAAGTGAATATTGGGAAGGTAAACAAGATGACATTATCACAACTGAAGCTGAAGGACGTTTTAAACTTATAATAGTGCCAGGAAATACCTAAACAAAAGATTTAACTTATCAATAAGAATGAGGAAAATAAAAAAAACTAAAAGTTAGTGGAGAAAATTTAAAGGGCAATGAAAGAAGACCTACTGCCCCTTAAAGTTGTAAAAAAAAGTTAGTTATTTAGTAATTTTTCTTTTTTATTAATGATGGATATAAGTTTATTATTATATTCTATCTTATCATTACCATAATGTACTCTTCTATGACAGTTAGGACAAATTGCAGCAACGTTTTCCGGATGATCAATTCCACCATCTGATAAACGATATAGATGATGAACTTCTAGTAAGGGCTGATCCTCTATTGTAAAAAAAGGAGCACCTTGATTACATGCTTCACAAATACCTTTAGATCTAACGAGAGCGTATTTTTTTACAGCTGCTGAACGTTTCCTTATTATTTGCTTCCTTTCTTTAATTGAATGTGTATTGATAAAATTTGATTTTTGGGCTATTTTTCGTAATTCTTCAAGATCATTTGTTTCTATTATATTCGAGATAACTTCTGTGTCAGGATTTATTTGTTTAATATTAGCGAAATTAAAAATGATCACTCTTCGCATATTTCCAAATTTATCTGGTCCTCCATCAAAGTGATGACCGATCAATGTTAGCTGACCATCAAATCTGTATAGTCCATTTTTGTCATTCTTCTCGAACAAAAATACATCTTTACCATTTTCAACATGATCCCTTAATGCTTTATTTCCTTCTTTAAAAACCTGATCTCCCACTTGGCCTTCACCAGTATAGACATAAGTGCCTTCATTGTTCCATCCATCCTCATATCCATATATTTTTCCCTCTTTACCAGAAAAAATAAAAATCATTGGATTTTCTCTAGATATGGATATACCTCTTTATCTGTTACCACCAAAGCTATCATGGATATCAGTACGTTTGTATTCAGTATTTAAAACAAATGGAAAAATGGTTGTTTTAGCATTCATTTTTCGTATCCCCCACTTTCCTGCTCCCTTTCCCTCCACAGAATGGAAAATATCTTTTTCATCGCCTGGTGAACCTTTAAAAATATCACAATCACTAGAATGTAAATATATATTCTTTCTAACCTGCTATTTCCAGTCTGTATATGAGCTTAATTTAATACTTTTACCTTCAGAAAACTCTTTATATATTTCTTCAAGAGTTCCTTCTCCACCTAAATTATTAATTGCAGCAATTATTTCTTTTAACCAATTATTCTTCATAAAGCGTTTAAATGACCTCCAAAAGATTTTGTCATTTTTTATAATTTAAGAGAGCAAATAAAAATGAATACATACAATATATCATTTCAGTAATAAAACTATTTTTAACCTTATTTTCACGCTATTTCAATGGCAAGAATGGTGAGAATAATTTCATTTTTTATTGCTTTTCTTCATATCCAATATTTATTTCTTGTTTAGCTAATTGTAACTCCCCCTTCAATCATGGGTAAGGCCACTCGTTTAATTCGAAGGGTATTATCTCTGCCATTTAACTGATCAGCCCGACCCGTACCATAAACACTGAGTCCTCGTTTTCCCTTTACGGCCTTTACTGTTATCCGGTGACTTTCTCTTTTGAAATCGATGTCAAGACAATCTTTGGCTTGTTCTAAAGTTAGGATAGCAATCTCACTATCTTGCATTTTATTATGCTGCCCACATATAAAGGCAAAGGCATACTTTTTTCCATTATCTTGGTACTGTTTAATTCTCTCCAATTCTTCTGTTGAAAAGGAAAACGTCCAGGTCTTTGTGTGTTTATTCTTTCGTACCCCAGGCATGGAGGCGTATTTCGTATATATCTCATATTCCCCTTCATCATTTGTGACTGAATAAACCCGCCTATTTTCTCCTGGTTCCACAATCGCTGGTGCCATTCCATTATTGATAAAAACCGATAGTAAAGACCCATAATAGAAATCAGCTTTTCGAATAGTAGTCATCACGATCTCCCCTTTGTACCTTTATAGTTATATTGTACTAAATATCATAACTCCTATGGGATAATTTCGATTATTTATTGTTAATTCGTACCGTATTTTACACATATATGTATATTTTGATAAATATCTGTTTGTTTTTGTTTAGTTTTTTTGATCTTTATTTGCCTGTTTATAATATTTCTCTTCCTGTATGGCTTAAGCTAAATAACAGCCGAGTGGAGCAGTTTATGATGTGGTGCAGGTATTAGAAGTGAATGAAATTCCATACATTCTTTTTGAGGAAGTAGACTTGTATGAGAAGGTATCGGAGAATTGAAAGAAAATCTAACCTGCCCCTTTCCGTCAATAAGAAATGAAACATAAATAGGCTTTAATCCTTCTCGGATCAAAAGCCCCACTGATGCATAAGATATTTTACACTTTATTTAGGATATACTTTTTTAAACCGTTCACATACAACTAACATATTTGGTGTAAATTCTATATTAAACTCTTTTAATGCTTGGATAAAAAATTCTTCGTGAACATCCCACCAATATGGATAATCTCCTTCACCTTCAGCTAAAGCGAATTCCTCTGTACCCTCATTCATCGGAACAACTTCAACCGATTGATTTTGAATGACTGCGACTGGATTATCCTGCCCATCTAAAACAATCGAGTATTCACCAGCCTGTGGGATAGGTTCCTTTTCTAACTCATAAAATACAAAACCAGAAGTTGTCGCTATCTTCTTTCCTTCAACAACTAAGTCAGCTAGCCATTCAGCGGAAACACCAAATTGAAAGGAATCTTTAATTACAATGTAGTATTTATGAAGATAATTTCCTAGTCTTTGAAGAAGGTACTCACAGACCATATAAAGTTGAATACACACACCATTTCTCCTATCAAAATAAGAATGACACGATTTATAGGGCTTATTGTAAGGCCCAACCAACAAAGTTTACTCCAATTATGCAAATAAACAGGAAATTGTTTCCTTTTTGACGAATTGTATAGGTAAAAGGGAGGTGAATGAAAATGAAATTAGTTTAGACGAAATATATCAAGGTATACACCATTACACCAGATTGATGTACCGCCAATCCTATCCAGAATGCTTGTTATTTTAAAAAAAATTCTTTGAGATAAAATATATAAATAGTTTTCTATTAAGGCAAAGGGGATATTACAGTGAAAAAAATGAAGGCGTATCGAATGATAGAATGGGGACAAGATCCTCAATTTGTAGAATTAGAAGTCCCGCAACCAAAAAGAGGTGAGGTTCTTGTTAAGGTTGCTGGGAATGGTTTATGCCACTCGGATATCGGGATGAAGACCATGAGTAAAGAAATTGGTGAAGCCATTGGTTGGCAAATGCCTTTTACTCTTGGACATGAAATTGGAGGATATATTGAAGAAGTTGGTGAAGATGTTAAAGGGTTTGAAAAAGGAGAAGCTGTAGCACTTACAAGTTCTGCTTTTTGTGGAGAGTGCGAATACTGTATGAAGGGGTTAACTAATAATTGCGACTATGGATTGGCAGGCCGTGGTTATGGAAGAGATGGAGGGTTAGCTGATTATGTCTTAGTAACAAACACTAAGCACATTATTAAACTTCACTCCCTAGATCCTATAAAAGCGGGACCTCTAACAGATGCAGGTGCAACTTCCTATCATGCTGTAAAACGTATATTGCCTAAATTAATTCCAGGTTCAAGTGTAATTGTCATTGGAGCTGGTGGATTGGGTAGTTATGCGATACAGTTTATATCTGCTATGAGTTCAGCAAACATAATAGCAGTGGATATGAATGAAAATCGGTTAAAAATTGCAAAAGAGCTAGGAGCAGATTTTGCTGTGCAAGGTGTTAATGAATCTACCTTGTCAGAAATAATGGATATGACAAATGGTCGTGGAGTAGAAGCAGTTTTAGACTTCGCAGGTTTTGATTCGACCATTGAATTTGCATTAAAGGTTGTCCGGAAATGTGGATCATATGGACTGGTCGGAGCTGGTCAAGGGACAAATAAGCAACCTTGGTATGGTAGTTTTCCGTTTGACGCAGAAGTGTTCAATTTTCAAGGGGGATCATACACGGATGCTAAAGAAGTAATTGCTTTAGCAGAATCCGATTTAATTAAGATAGAAGTCGATCTATTCCCATTCGAGGACATAGAAAAAGCATATGATCAAATGGAAAAAGGTCAACTGAAAGGTAGAGCCGTTATCCAACCTTAACAATAAGATAGTGTACCTATATTATTTCTCGGCACACTAAAAACCTTGCTTCTATTTGAGTATTAGAGACTACAATAAAGATAGATAAAAAAGTGTTGACCTCCACATTTTACATGAGATTACGAGGACAGCACTTTTTTCGCTTGGGCAGACGGTTCATTTGTCCGGCGTTACTATACCATTTGGTTGTATCGATCTCATTGATTTGATATTGAAGAAACCGATATTCCATATCTCCATCAGTTAGATTTGAATTTATGGGTATACGGTGAACTTAGACAAAAAAACAATACCCAAAACTTACTGTACAAACCTGCTGAAACACTAGCTGAATTAAGTGGAGTTATAAGTTTTAAGATTGGTGATTTACTATTAACAGGAACACCATCTGGAGTGGCCATCACTGCTCCACCAGCATTCGTTCAAAATTTGTTAAGTCTTCTAATACCCAAAGAAAAGAAGATGCAAATGTTTATTAATGGACAAAAGAAAAATCCTAATTATCTTCAAGATAATGACGTTATCCGAGCCAGTATTCGGTCTAAAGATGGTGAGATTGATTTAGGTATGCAAATCAATACAGTACAGTTTTAAGGAAGGACGATTCTTGTGAAGAAGAGAAATTTATTTCTAACAGTTGGTATCTTAACCTCATTTGCTATGATTGGCAAAAAAAAAATTCAAAAACCAAGGATTCATTTAGATGGTAATTATCCCGTGTTAGATAAGGTGCAGCATGCCGTATTTTACGTAAAGGATTTAAACGAATCACAAGCATTTTATGAAGCAATTTTTGATATACAATATTCAGCCATAAATCATCCTGATAGTAGTGCAGCTATGAAAATGGTTGGACATACCATGAAATTTTTTAGTTTTGGTTATTATCATCATGATATTTGCTTTGTCCAAAAAAAACGGTCATATATGACCGTAGAGTTATAGAATTAATTACCCGCCGTGATCCCCCCCAACATAGCACCCTCAGACGTTAAAACCGCACTAACCTGCATATCCATGGCAGCAGGCGAATTCGTATAAAATGCATCAATAATAGCGATAAAGAATGATTCATCCTGTGTTATGGTATATCCTCTTTGTTCTAGTATATATAAGACGTTGGATACACCATGAAATTTTTGGTTATCCGTCAACTTAATCCATTCATTGCCGTTTATACTAGTCAAATCTATTTCCGTATCATCAGATGTTCCAGTTCCCTCGTATGAGTTATTTGAATGTGAATCCTCCGTTTCTGAATCGTCTTCCGAAACTGACCCACTAGTTGTAGCCGACCCACTTGATAAGGAACCATCAGAATCAAAGCCATTATAAACAAAACTTTCCGAATCAGCAACATCTCCTGCCAATTCTCCGTCCCTAGTTATCATACTGCCTTCAATAGTGGACTCTTTTCCGCTCTCCTCTTCTTCTTCAGTTAAACCTCCAATTTTACCTGACATAACCGTTTCTTTATCCAATTTATCAAGAGTATCTATAATGATGTCTTTAGGTTTTTCTCCGGATTTCCGCTCTACCCCGAGACTAATCGCCACCAAATATGAAACTTGATATTCAATACTGTAGGTAGGGTAAGATTTCCTGCTAAAATTCACTTGCATTTCATCAAGGTACCCACCCTCTAACGTAGTACCGAATTTATCATTATATTCCTCATAAAAATCAACCAAACTTAGATATTGTTCACTAATCGATTTATCTCCGAAATCATCTTTAACTGTGATAACTAAGCATTCTTCATTATCTGATTTATCTAATGTAAAGGATTTTATAAACAATCGTGAAGATACCCATTTTTCTCTTTCTTCAACGGATGGTTCTTTCTTCTCCTCATCTTTCTTATTTACTTTTTCAACACTTCCACTCTCACCGGATGAACAAGCTGCAATAAACAACAAAATACAGATAAATACTCCCACCACGCTTTTCTTCACTGTATCATCCCCTTGTTATTCTTCGTTTGATTTTACCATAAATAACCAATTAATAATACCTAAAATAACAACATTCCAACTTATGCTCACATTACTTATTGCTTATTTCATCTGTCCAAATAAAAAAAACATAGACAATTTGCCTATGTTTATATTTAATTACTGTTCCATATAATCAGCCAAAACCACAGGTTCCGGTTTCACTTCTTCCAAACTAATTTAAGAGCAGCATTATTGGTATCTATATCAACAACATTCAAGAAATTTTTCATCAAAAATTTGTGTCTTTCTCTACCATTAGAAGCTCTAAAAGCATGCTTATTTACAAGCTTGACCAGTGTCCAATCAATTTTTCTCTTACCTTTTGGTTTTGCACCCAACATCCTTAATTTCTGATAATCCATCTCTAAATCCATACCAGTTTAAGAGCTTCATTAAGTGTTTCTATATTAGTAACAGTTAAGTATTTATCCATAATGATTTACAGCCAGATAATTGTACCTGGCTGTTTTTATCATCATAGGTAATCTGACATGTTATTAACAAAATTGTTGCTGACTAAGAATAAACGGAGATAAATTTAGATTCTAGAGGCTTATCTTATGATCTATAACATCATTGTATGGAATATTTCCCTATCCTCCACCACCGGCTATTTGTTCTCCATATTCCATAATGCCTTCTGTATCATTGTATCTATCGTAAACAATTCCCCTCTGCTAATACTTCTTGTTCTGCTTCAACTGGAAAATCACCCTACCTCCACCTACTATATTCATTCATATACACACTGCACAAAAATTGCACAGAATTTCTAGAAACAATGGAATTAAGAGATTCAGCTTGTATAAACAATCACTTGCCCCCTGAATTAATGGACTGTTTGGATCCTATTTATGCATATACTGTGTATAAGATTCGGAATAGTACATTGACAGGGTGGGGGTCGCTGGTTCCAGTCGGGATTATACTCTTCAAGTAGGCTTAAACTCATTGTTTCAAGGGTTTGAGCCTTTTTTCTGTTTTTCTGTAAATGACCGATTTCCCCTGTATATTACAAAAATACGGAAGTGAACAGCAGATCTGTTTGGTGAACATTTTGGATTTAACGGGAAATATGGAGACAGCTGAACACCTCGGAAACACTGGGCTCGTGTAGCTTTAAAAGATTTAAAATATGAAAAAAGTGATCAAAATAACTTTGATCACTTTTTTAGTTCCCAACCTATTCCTCTATTCAATATAAAATCAAATACCATAGTATAATCGATAGGAAAATCCTAAAATCAGGAATTATATATTTCTCTGTTTAGATTCACAATATCTTTATGTGACAAGCCAGCTGAAAACTTGTCCATAACCTTGTCCCGTAGTAACGGTGCTTTTTCTTTATTGGCTTTTTTCAACGCTTGCAAGAGCTCATTTTTTGTTAGTTCTGTGCAGTAAGCAGGAGTTCCTGGTTGTTGTCTCCAAGAGTCACTTAAAGAACCACTATCTACCGCGTCGAAGCCTAGCTCGTTTACTACGTACATGACTACTTGTTTTCGTGATGGGTCATCACCAGCAATTGCCATTGCAATTCTACTGCTAGAACCCTCGGATTTTCCTCCATTTTCCAAAGTATAGGCTAATAAGTTATTGAATCCTTTAATGATAGGTCTGCCTAATTGATTCGAAACCCAAACACTTTCAACCATTCCATTTTTAATTTCTTCAATCTCACCGTCTCTATATGGATAATAATTTGAAGTATCTACAATGATTACTTCCTCACCGACTTGATCGATAATGTTCCGAATACTCGGCAGTACGTGTAAAGGGATGGATATTATAAGAACTTCTATATTTTTAATGACATCCTCTACAAGCACAGGTGTTCCAGCAAGCTCTTTTCCTTCTAAATGTTCAATTGCTCGTGCATCTGCAATTTTGACATCATGTCCATTTTCAACTAATTTTTTAGAAATAATTGTTCCTATTGGTCCTGCGCCTATAATTCCAAATTTCATTATTGTTCCTCCTAAATATAATACTGATAGTCTGTAAGATTGAGTAAATGCATAGAGATTTTACTTACATCAAACAGGGGCCTATTCGGAAGAATTATGCAATACATTATAATACCGGAAGGGCCGATTTAATAATGTCCTGTCTCAAAAAACCAAAATACATGCGGGAAAGAGAAAATTCTTCTACCTCATTCGCATGTATTTATTGGAATGTTTATCTTAAGTTAAAAGTAATCAAAAACAGCTTTAACAAATCAAATCATTATTACTTAGAAATTAATTACTTTGTTGTGGTGGCTCCTCCATCTACTACAAATTCACTACCTGTAGCGAACTTAGACTCATCAGATGCTAAAAACAACACCATATACGCAAGGTCTTTAGGATCACCTAGATGCGGTGGAAGCGGAAAATTGGTTTCTATTGTTTTTCTCAATTCAGGGTAGTCTTTCAACGAGCTTTCTACCATCGGGGTACTAATTACACCTGGATGTACAGAGTTCACACGAATATGATCTTTTGCTAGTACTTTTGCTGCATGCTTTGTCATCGACCGAACAGCACCTTTAGAAGCGCTATAGGCTACATCATACCCATCAGGAGCTCCACCAACAATGGCACCGATTGAAGACATGTTAATGATTGACCCATGACCGTTTTCCTGCATTTTAGGAATAACCGTTTGCATTCCTAAAAATACACTAGTTGCGTTTATTGCCAGAACTTTATTCCATTCTTCTAGTGTTGCTTCCTTTACACTTTTTCCTATCTGAATAGCAGCGTTATTTACTAACACATCGATCTTACCATATTTTCTAACAGTCTCATCAATAGCACTTTTCCATTCATCAGGAGAGGATACATCTAGTTTTAAAGCAAGGGCATCTCCGCCTTTTGCATTAATTTCATTTACTCCTTCTTGTAGAAGTTCAAATTGTATATCTGCCGCTACTACCTTTGCTCCTTCTTCAGCAAACGTTTGAGCCATTGTTAACCCCATTCCACCTGCTGCACCTGTAATGATTGCAACTTTACCATCTAATCTAGCCATTGTAATTCCTCCTATAAAGTAACTCTAATTCCTTTAAAGATATACTCTCTCTTTTATGAAATTTTGAAAGTAAACCATATCTGCATTTGTTAATTTATACGGCAGATTATTTATTTATAGTTGCTCTTGCTCCGTCTACTACATAGTCTGCTCCACTTATATAACTAGCTTTATCCGATGCTAAAAATGCAACTACTTCAGAAACTTCTTCTGGATTTGCAAAACGTTTCATTGGAAGCAGATTTTGAGACACGTCATCAATCTGTTCTTTAGTTAGTGTAGCTTCAGCCATTGGAGTGAGTATTGCACCGGGAAGAATAGCATTGATTCTAATATTTTTATCAGCAAATTCATATGCTGCTTGTTTTGTAAGTCCTCTGATAGCAAATTTTGAAGCAGTATAAGCTGGATTAACTGTAATATCATGTCTCAATCCGGCAAGTGAAGAAATATTTATAATAGACCCATTATTATTTTCAACCATTGTAGGTAAGACTGCTCTCATACCGTAAAATATTCCGTTTTGGTTAATATCAATTATTTTTTTATACAAACTTTCTTCTATATCTAAAAGTCCAGTTATTGCCCCTGCTAGACCTGCATTATTCACTAAAATATCAATAGTGCCAAATGTATCTTTAGTTTTTTGTACTACATTGTCCCAACTCTTGGGATTTGTAACATCTAATTCTACAAAAATAGCCTTATCTTCACCTATGTCTCTTGCTATTTTTTCTCCGTTTTCTATATCAAGATCTCCTATTACAACTCTAGCACCTTCTTCAGAAAGCTTTCTTGAATGAAATTCCCCCATACCTTTGGCTCCGCCAGTAATAATCGCTACTTTCCCATCTAAAAGACCCATTATTATTCCCCCTAAATGTCATTCCGCATTTTAAAAGAGTTAAATTCTTAGAGAATGCTGTCATTTATATGTTAGAGTCAATCGACTTAACACTCAATAAGTAGGTATAATGAATTTGTTGAATAATCAACAAATTCATTATGTTTGTTTATCTCTAAATGAATAAAAGGGTGATTTATATTGAATAATCCAAATCGACAAATACGAAAGAAGCAATTAACTAAGAAGTTACTAAAAAATGCTTTTATAGATTTGATATTAGAAAATAATGATGTGCATGCTATCACAATTAGTGAAATTACTGATCGAGCTGATTTTAATAGAGGTACTTTCTATATCCATTACCAAGATAAAATCAATCTCCTAGAAGAGTTATACCAAGATGCTATTGAAGGCATAGATCAGGCTATTAAAAAACCATATAGAAATAAGAGTAAAGTGTTTTTAAATGAGGTTATTCCTTCTAATAAGCTCATATTTGAGTATATCGAAAAGCATAAAATGTTGTTTAAAGCTCTAGATCTTATAGAGGACAATCCAGATATATATAAGCGACTTGAACTATTTTTATGGAATTTATTTACTAAAGAAATATATATTGAAAGAGAAACTGACATACAGGAAACAATGTATGATATCTTTCTAAGTTTTCAAGTCTCCGCTACAGTTGGTGTCATAAAGTATTGGATTAAAAATGATTTTATTTTCTCTACAAATATTATGAGCGAACAATTAACATCTTTTTATTCGGATAAAGTAATTGCGATGAATTTCAGGAATAGGAACCTTGATTGAGAGAAGTTTTTTCCTAATACTTGGATGTAAAAATTCTAATCCCTTCGTTCATTCATACACACTGCACAAAAATTGCCCAAGATTTCTAGAAATAATGGAATTAAGAGATTCAGCTTGTATAAATATAATAATCATTGGCACCCTGAATTAATGGATTGTTTGGACTTTATTTATGCAAATATTGTGTATAGCGTTTTACTCAATCATCCGTAGGTCCCACTAAAGATAAAAGGTTGTAGGTTAATAGATATGGAAAGATTGTGGCAAATAGAAAAAAACCATGTACATCTTGTACATGGTTTTATGACCCCTACGGGATTCGAACCCGTGTTACCGCCGTGAAAGGGCGGTGTCTTAACCGCTTGACCAAGGGGCCAAATGGCTCCGCAGGTAGGATTCGAACCTACGACCGCTCGGTTAACAGCCGAGTGCTCTACCACTGAGCTACTGCGGAATAATAATATGGGCGACTCAAACTATCGACTTGACACTTATCAGGCGTGTACTCTAACCAGCTGAGCTATAGGCCCTTTATGATATTTTTTGGAGCGGGTGAAGGGAATCGAACCCTCATCATCAGCTTGGAAGGCTGAGGTTTTACCACTAAACTACACCCGCATCTATGGGACAGCTGATGAAAATCGAACCCACGAATGTCGGAACCACAATCCAATGCGTTAACCACTCCGTCACAATCGCCATATTTATTGGCAGGGGCAGTAGGAATTGAACCCACACTGGAGGTTTTGGAGACCTCTGTTCTACCTTTAAACTATGCCCCTATAATGAATGGTGGAGGGGGGCAGATTCGAACTGCCGAACCCGAAGGAGCGGATTTACAGTCCGCCGCGTTTAGCCACTTCGCTACCCCTCCGATTATTTTGAGTGCCGGCAAGAGGACTTGAACCCCCAACCTACTGATTACAAGTCAGTTGCTCTACCAATTGAGCTACACCGGCATAATATTTAGGAAAAATCATTATTTGTCATATTTTAATTAATAATGGTGGCTCAGGACGGAATCGAACCGCCGACACAAGGATTTTCAGTCCTTTGCTCTACCGACTGAGCTACTGAGCCAACTTCATTATGTAAATGGCGGTCCGGACGGGACTCGAACCCGCGACCTCCTGCGTGACAGGCAGGCATTCTAACCAACTGAACTACCGGACCATTTATTGTGGGAATAGTATTTGAAGCTGCGACCTTCGGGTTATGAACCTTACAAGTTACCAGACTGCTCCATCCCGCAACGCTATAACTATTGCTTTAGATAATATATGGCGGAGGAAGAGGGATTCGAACCCCCGCGCGGTTTAACCCGCCTCCCGGTTTTCAAGACCGGTCCCTTCAGCCAGACTTGGGTATTCCTCCATATATATAATAAACCTTGTAGGACTCGAATCTATGACAGAACGATTATAATCCGTATGCTCTAAACAACTGAGATACACCGCCAAAACCAAAATCCTATTGGGTTTAAATTAGTCATGGTGGAGCCTAGCGGGATCGAACCGCTGACCTCCTGCGTGCAAAGCAGGCGCTCTCCCAGCTGAGCTAAGGCCCCATATTTTTAGAATGGTCGGGAAGACAGGATTCGAACCTGCGACCCCTTGGTCCCAAACCAAGTGCTCTACCAAGCTGAGCTACTTCCCGCAAGGAATTGGCGCGCCCGAGAGGAGTCGAACCCCTAACCTTTTGATCCGTAGTCAAACGCTCTATCCAATTGAGCTACGGGCGCATTCTTGCAAACAACTAGTGCCGAGGGCCGGTCTCGAACCGGCACGGTAGTCACCTACCGCAGGATTTTAAGTCCTGTGCGTCTGCCAATTCCGCCACCCCGGCATATAACTTGGCATTGGAGCGGAAGACGGGATTCGAACCCGCGACCCCCACCTTGGCAAGGTGGTGTTCTACCACTGAACTACTTCCGCATATAAGTGCGGGTGAAGGGAGTCGAACCCCCACGCCATAAGGCGCCAGATCCTAAGTCTGGTGCGTCTGCCAATTCCGCCACACCCGCATGTTTAAAGATGGTGAACCATTAAGGACTCGAACCTGCGATCCTCGAGGTTCTAATTGATTAATTTCAAACTCTCTCGTTGACTGCTTTATTATTTTAATCTGTATTTATCTATATTTCAATAAGAAATATATGGAAATATTAATTTATTTTTCTTCCCTCTATCAAAAAGATTAAACTTCTATGAATGCATTTATCCTACACAGGAATACATGTTCTTTTATACGGTGTTAGAACCCTTGCTTATAGCTATATAAACAACTCAAGATCCTTAATATCCCTTTTATTTTCAAATTATCTTAGAAAACATAACTATCATTTTACTGTTTGAAACGGAAAGAGTGATATTCCTAGCACCATTAGAAATATAGATACCAATTCTAGTATAAAAAATCTCCTATCTTCTCCATTTAACTTTTGAAGATCTCATAAATTGAATTTTAGCTTTTAGAGATTTTTACTCGCTTTTCCAATTAACTTTTACCTACTTAACAATACCTTTAATGATTCTGATATCAAAAACCAAAAAGTTGCCGTGTAATTACTATTAATACAGTTTTCAGGCCGCCGGCCCGTTTCTTCAATAATTCTAACTCTTCGATTTGTCTGCACCAGTCAAGCCATTTGCCTTATATATAAACAGCTCTATCATCCGTCTCCCTCTATTAAAAATATGTCGGTATATTAATTCATTTGGTCATAGATAATTGCTTTGAATATCTGTTTGAGTTCTTTTAATTTTTTTCCGCGAAGCCATTCGACCTGGTCAATTGGCAGCGTGAGCTTAAGGGTGATCTTTTCATCAGGCATCTCAACTTTCCTGATGTCGGCAAGGGAAATTCCCTTCTCAATATCAGGAAAATTGGTCTCGTTCTCATTGATATGGTCAAGGCCCTACTCATAGGGACCATCAATCACGCAATTCAAGTTCAACTGCGGTAGACGGCCAGGAATTGATTTTATGTACATAAATGAGCTGATTACTCGGTTATCGGTCAGTTCAATTTCAGCAATGATGCTCTCACGGTTGCTATATTTCTTTAGGGCTACCTCGCTCACGATGATGTCGAGCTCCAACGAAAAACCGGATGAAGTTTCCAATATATATATCGCACTATTAAAAATATGGATTTCTTCGCCGTCAAGATTCACCGTTTTTACGCCAACCATGTCATTCCCCTCCAAAAGAGACCTTCGGGAATATTCCCCCACCCGGCTTATTTTCTTTTATTCTACTAAATCATGGTAGTTCCTCCAAGCGTAGCTTCTCGGGGAAGGCCTCAGATATTTTGCCTTCAAATAGCTGTTTTACTGTGGTAGCCTTCTTTTGTACAAAAACAAGCAGATGCATCACCCTGCTTTCCATGATGGTGTTGAACACCTTAGTGATTGCTTGCTCCGGCACATCTTCAAAATTGGTGAAAAAACTGGTGTTTGCCTTGCGCTTCGATTCAGCGAACGATGTAGACTTACAATTCTTACTTGATTAAGAAACCGAATTACCTGCTTTATGCTTTAGAAAGAATTTATACATAGCACGGAAGCTCTTTATGCTAAAATTGAAATTGTAAATCATTTATGAAAGAGAAGAAGGCATTTTATGAAGAAGATTATTACTATTAGCTTAGGTATACTATTGATTATTTTTGTGTTGGGTCTTACCGGCTTCTATTTTTGGTCCCAACAAACGTACAAAGCATCAGAAGAAGTTACGTCTTACGTAGATCTGGATGACATTCAGACGGAAGAAAACTGGCTTGTGTTCGAACCTATAGAAAAACCAAAAAGCGGGATTATTCTTTATCCTGGAGCAAAAGTAGAGCCTGAAGCATACAGCTACTATGCCCAAGGCTTAGCGGATAAAGGTTATTTGGTGATTGTCCCGAAAGTCAACTTGAACTTTGCCTTACTCGATATTAATCAGGCGGATATAATTATAGATGAGTTCAACGATATAACGAATTGGTATATAGGCGGGCATTCACTTGGCGGCGTAGCCGCAGCATCATATGCATACGATCATCTCGAAGATGTAAAGGGTTTAATCTTATTGGGTTCCTATCCAAGTGATTCCAGTAATTTTTCAGAAACTGACCTCCCCATTCTCTCCCTGTATGCCGAGTTTGATGGGTTAACGACAACTGATAAAATAGCTGATACAAAACATTTGCTTTCGTCTGAAGTAACTTTATATGAGGTTAAAGGCGGAAACCATGCCCAATTTGGAATGTATGGAACGCAAGATGGAGACGGAAAATCCACGATTTCGGCAAAAGAACAGCAGGATAAAATAATAGAAGAAACGTTAAAATGGCTGACTCAATATCAAAGATAATGCCGAGGTTTCTTTCAACATATCGGATACTGTAATAGCCCACCCGTTATACGGGCGGGCTATTTTAAACTTTTATCTTTCATTTGAGGTAACCGCGCCTCACAAGCGCTATTATTTCTGACTATTTTAAATAAAACCCATAGTCTCTTCACAGATGTTTTTCAATTATTCAATTACACTACTAATAATCTCGAACCATTATTCCTTTTACTAGTATGATTCCCCATAGATTCAGATATTCGTTCTGAAACAGTAAATTTTGCAATTTAAAATCACCTACAAGCTCTAATTTAAACAGTAAAAAAGCTGTGCCAAAACAACTCATTTTTGACACAGCTTCTCTTTTAATTTTTCACAATGCGCTTGTACCCTGAATATGTTGCTATGAAATAACCGCCATATACAATAATCATAATTAACGCCGTAAACAAAGCCGGTATGAAAACGGAAGGTTGACCCATCATCAGAAGTTCCTGATTGACCACTTTAATTCCAAAAATCGAATGGATGATTGCTAAAGACAATGGCATCATGAAGTAAATAAATACCTGACCGAATATCGCCTTGTTAATTTCCTTACTTGTTACACCTATTTTTCTTAGCATGCTATAGCGCTCCATATTATCACTCGCTTCAGATAACTGCTGAAGCGCCAGTACAGCTGCACTTGAAATGAGGAACACAATCCCAAGATAAATACCAATAAAGACAATCATTGTAGACGATCCAATACTTTGGTCATACAACATTTGCTTAGTCATTACGTTGACATAAAAACCATATTTAGAATAAACTTCTTCATTTTGAGTTAAATGATAAAGCTCGTCTTCATTTACTTGACTATTACTACTGTAATTAACATTAGACAGTGACATATTAGGTGTCATACCTTCAATAGCTTGATCTGGAACAATCACGGTAAATGCAACTCTTCCTGGATAATCATTTATATATTGTACGTACTCTACTTGACGATTAACAATCGTATAATCCATAGCGTTCAATTGAATGGACTGATTTTCTTTAATATAGGCATTCACTGCATCAAAATAAGTCTCATCATCTGATATGAGGAGTACTTCTCCTTTATTAAACTTTTTCGGTTCAATGTCTTGCATTTGCAAAAGCTTTACATAATCAGATTCTTTCATCAATAAGATTTTTTTACGAGAGATTGCCATATCAAAGTATTGTTCTAACTCTGCATTTGCAAAAGGACGCAATAATTCGTTATACGTAGAATCCGCTTCATATAATTCAAAGGAACTATTTTCACCCATCTCATCCAAGTCCATACCCAATATTTCAATCGCTTGATCTATATTCTTTATTTGCGTATCTTCTTTTCCATACAGGTAGAATGTTGCATCATACGGCACTTGATTTACAAGCTGTTTTTCTCCCGCCGTCTTTATGCTAAATCCTGTTGATAAAACACCAATTGTGAAAAAGAGCATTAAGCAAATGATAGTCATGGATACAAAGGTTGTATTCACCTTGCTGCTTATTTGGCGTAGAACAAACATATTTAAGCCTTTAAAATATATAGTATTATTTCTTTGCAGCATATTAAGAGCAAATCCAGAAAGAGACATAAAAAACAAAAACGTTCCAAGTGACCCCAGTCCAACGCAGGTCCACGTGACAGTCAAACTTTCTGTTAAACCATACTTTAAAATAACAGTATAAGCGATCCCAAGAGTAATGAAGGATAAAACAAAGAACGCGATTGATGTTGATATTTTTCGGATCTTCAGGCTTTCATTTTTTCTAGCGGCTGTTAGCAAGTCGATGAGCTTATACTTCGAAATCACTAAACTATTAAAGATCATAACGAACAGAAAGATAATCCCAAAATAGCTCATTGTTTTGAACATCGCTTCACTGGAAAAGACGACTTCGAACTTAGTCATATCTGCCTTAAATAACGAAACCACTAGAACGGACAATCCTTGAGATATAAATATTCCCAGTAATAATCCGGCCATTAACGATAAAACACCTATAAAAAGTGTTTCCATTACAACTATTAACGATATACTATATTTACTCATACCTAGCGTCATATAAATTCCGAGCTCTTTTTTTCGTCGTCTGATTAAGAAATTGTTTGCGAATAAAATCAGAAACCCTAACACAATCGAAACAAAAACAGATACTATTGAAATTAATTGTGTTATCGATTGAATCATTTCCGACTGACTGGCACTTAAACTAGACATAGCTGCCGAAGCTGAAATCGAATTAAAGCTATAAAATATACAGACTGCAAATGTTAATGTTAAGAAATAAATTGCATAATCCTTGAAGCTTCTCTTCACATTGCGAGCAGATAATTTAAATAACATTATTCGTGTCACCTCCGAGAAGTGTTACCACCTCAATGATACGGCCGAAAAATTCTTTTCTCGTATCATCACCTCTCACCAGTTCATTAAAAATTTCCCCATCTTTAATAAACAAGATCCGATGTGCATAGCTTGCTGTAAACGCATCATGTGTGACCATTAAAATTGTAGCCTGCAACTCCTTATTTAATTTCTCAAATAAATCTAGCAGTAATCGGGCAGATTTTGAGTCAAGTGCTCCTGTCGGCTCATCAGCCAGAATTAATGACGGGTTCGTTACAATTGCTCGGGCTGAAGCAACACGTTGTTTTTGTCCACCCGACAGTTGATATGGGAACTTTTTTAATACCGCCGTAATCTCTAATTTATCGGCAACTTCATTTACTAGCTTTGTAATATCAGCCGGCTTACGACCTTGTATGGTTAAAGCGATCGCGATATTTTCAAACGCTGTTAATGTATCGAGCAAATTAAAATCCTGAAAGATAAATCCTAGCTCATCCCGGCGGAACTTCTCAAGCTTTCCAGCCTTTAATGTCGTAATATCCTGACCATTTATATGAATATGACCCGTTGTTACATGATCAATTGTAGAAATGCAATTCAACAGTGTCGTTTTCCCGCTGCCTGAAGGACCCATAATACCAACAAATTCCCCTTTTTTTACATCAAAACTTATATGATTAATGGCTTTTGACACATTTCCTTTATTACCATAGTATTTTTCTATATCTTTTACTTCCAGAACTGTATTCATAACAACCTTCTCCTCTCTTTTATGCTTTTAGTATATCCCCCCTACAGCAATACAAATATTGAAGTTGATTGCATAAACCTTACATTTTTGAAAGCTTCCAGTTTAGTACCGTGTAGATTTGAATCCTTCGTCTATGGAAAGGAAAACGACTGATGGAGATAATTGATCTTAACTTTCCGGTGAGAGTGGCGAATTACATGTCAACTTGCACTGGAGATTAATGGCTAAAACCACCATACAAATTCATACCACAAATCAGTAATAATCTTATTTTCGTAATAAAAAAGAGCCTTTCTCTCAAGACTCTAATAAAACCAATTTACTTTTCGGGAAAATGATATTTACCTCGGTTCCTACATCCTTCTGTGATTTGATCGTAATCCCTAAATGCAGCTTATCTACCAACATTTTACAAAGATATAGACCGATGCCTGTTGACTTTCTGTATATGCGTCCATTTTCTCCTGTAAATCCTTTTTCAAATACTTTTCCGACATCCTTTTCATCAATACCAATGCCATTATCAACAATATGAAGTATAAGATTATGCTCATGATTAGTCGTATAAATAGAGATGAAACTATTTTCTTTATAGCAATAATTAATACTGTTAATGATTACTTGATTCACTATGAACTCAACCCACTTTTCGTCACTATAGACGACATCATCTATTTCTGATAACTTAAGCTGAATCTTTTTATGAATAAACGCTTTTGCATTTCGCTTAATTACTTTGGAAACACATTCTTTTAAACGAAATTCTTTCACAATATAATCCTTGCTGGCACTGCTGCTTCTCGCATAATACAAGGCCTGTTCAATATAATCCTCAATCTTCGTTAATTCCTCAGTTAAGCCAACAATCGGACCACCTTGATAATTCTCAATTATTAGCTTACTAGATGCAATCGGTGTCTTAATTTCATGGACCCACGCTTCAACATACTCTTGGTATTCCGATTGCATAGTCTTGTAGTGGTTGACATACTCATGCACCTGCTTGTCACTCGTCCGTAAAATGTCATATAAAATCTTTCCTTCTAAAAATTCAGGCTCATCCATAATTTCAGATAGCAAATATTTTTGATCAAGATTTTCAACATTTTCTATTACCCCATCATAAAAAGGTTTTTTCTTCATAAATTCAAGAAAATAAGAAGTAAGCAGCGGACCAAACCAGCATAACCCGACTATAACAATAACACCCTTTTGTATAGAAATAAAAGCTAAAAATAATGCTACCGTCATAAAAAGAAAAACATTAACCGTAATAAAAACGACTATTTCCTTTAAAAATGCCCACAATGTCATGACATGATATACCCCAATCCTCGTCTCGTTTCAATCGGGTTTTCCATACCGATTGCCTCTATCTTTTTACGAAGTCGAGTAATGTTAACAGATAGCGTATTGTCATCCACAAATAAATCAGATGACCATAGATCCTCCATCAGCTGTTCTCTAGAAACAATAATTCCATTATTTTTCATTAAACAATGTAAGATTTTTATTTCATTTTTTGTTAGTTCCTCTTTCTTGCCTTGATAGGAAATTGTCCCATTAGCCAAATGCAGCTTCAAATCCTTGTAAGTCATTACAGCACTTTCTTGTTTTGCATATGTCCTTCTTAAAATATTTTCAATGCGTGCCAACAAAATTTGCGTGTTATATGGCTTCGTAATGAAATCATCTGCGCCTATATTCATGCTCATCAATTCGTCCACTTCCGTGTCTCTGCTTGTCACAATAATAATGGGTACCTGAGAGTATTTGCGGATTTCGCGACAAATATAATAACCGTCGTACACAGGCAAATTAATATCCAATAAAATCAAATGAACATCATCCTGACTTGCATAGTTCATGACATTTTGAAAATCATCCGGTGCTTCCACTTCATAACCATAATTTTTTAAAAATGCGGTTAATTCTCTACGAAGCGTCTCTGCATCCTCAATGATTAATATTTTTGCGTTTTGCATAGTGATCACCCCTTAACGAGCTTTTCAATTGTTCATTCTTGAGCAACAAAAATCCTGCACCCTACAATGAAGCTAGGCTGTATTTTATATTTAGTCAATAGCTCATTTTTCATTATATTACTTTGAATATTGGATTATCGTGTAGAAAAACCCAAATAAATGATGTTTATCTTATCACAAATCAGATAAGGTTTGGAATTCTGCAATTCAGGAAATGTCCCTGCTCCGTTACTGTAAAGTAACTAATATTTCACACAAATGATTATCAATCATTTGTGAAGTATATCTTTCTATAATTGGTTGTTCTCTAATGGATAGATTATTTCTTTCTATCTCCGAAAAAATATTGCCCCAAAAATTAACTGACTGCCTCTTTTGTATGATCAAGCAAGAAAACAGCATATTTCCCACCAGGAAATTTACCAACATGAGCTGGTTTTACCACATTAAAATCTTTATTTTTAACAACGCAAACTTCATAACAATATTCCTCTTTAGGAGTAATCTCTGGGTTATCTTACGGTATACCTAAAATTGTAGAATTATCAAATACTCCATTCAATTTTGCCGACTTTTTAATAATTAGAGTATGCTTTAATTAATCAGTTTCTTTGTCAACTGCCCGTTGATAAGCCTTTTTAATTCTGCTACATTTTATTTTAAAACTGGATTTCTTGTTGCTCCAAACATTTCCCAACCTATTTGTTCATTTACAAAAATAAAAGGAGAAACAGCATCTTTTGCCATTCTCCTTTTTATCATTTCATTGCTTGCATTTCTACTTCCGAATAAAGAGAAAGAGTGAATTTCCCATAAATTCGTCGGCTCAGCATCAAATAAGTCGTTAAGTTCATATCATTTAATTAAATTTCTTGCTAATCAAAACATTTTCACGGTATACACAAGGCTTTCTACCTGTATCTTGTTTAGCTCTTATGCAATTGCTAATAATCTTAATCAGAAAAGGACTTTGTATACTTAGGTAGCAAGTACCGGAATATCACCAACGCATGGACAATCCCAATTCCTGCAAAAAGAGCCCTCACAAACCATTCCTGCCAAAGCAGTAAGATACCATTCATATCGCCACCACCAAAAAATCCACAAAGTACACTCAAATATAGCGGATCAAGCAGTAGCATGACTAGTGAGGTATACCATGCGATGGTCCGGAAAACCTTTGATTTTACTGAACAGATTGGTTTACAAAATATAATAAGAAGCCAACTGAAAACAAGAGTTGCAATCGCACCCGCCAGACAGAAAATTCCCATCTGAATATCTGTCATCAGGGTATGATATACATCCACCTGAACCCCGAGCCCCATGAAATTGATTTGCTTAAAAACCCCGTAATAAAAAGCTACTAGGAGGTGCGCCCCCTCATGGATGATATAGTAAATGATAATAGCCGCAATAATTCCAATATATTGTCTTACACTTCTGCTCATAATAGTCACCTATCTTACTTACCGTTATACTTTTATGAATGACAAATCTTTAAGCTAAACAATGCCTATTCTACAAACTCTTAGCCAATCATCAGCCTGTGATTGGCTAATGATCATGTGCATTGTTTTTTTCATTTGTATGTTAATTCACAAAGGTAGTATATTGCATATAGGCACCTAAAACAATACATTTTTCTATCTACACCTCTTTTTGCAGATTCACTAGAGTACTCTTTAAATATAACCATAATACCGTAACCCCAGTAATAGCTATAGCAATCATTAATCTAATCCAATTAGAAGAGATTGGTGTAATAAAAATTACTGGTAACGAACAAATGTTATTAAAGATAAACCCTCCTAATCCACTTTAAAAGGTGATTTAATAGCATACTAGAGCAGATAAACTGAAAATATTGTTAAAAGTGTCTCTACTAAAAAAGCCGCCCACTAAGGGCAGCTCTTCTACTTATTTACCTCTAAAAAGAAGGATTTTTATTCTCCATATGTAACTTTCGGGTTACAGCTACAATTCTTTCTTTAGGAATATCCGGATGCTTGTCCTTGATTATCTTGACACATTCAACCCAATTGATTTCAGATTTTAACAAAGATGCGATTTCGTTTTTAATCATTGGATCTATTTGATAAATATCACTATCGGTTTCATCCGTTTCATTCTTTCCATCCACACTTTGGTCAATTTTATCAAACAGCAGCGAAGCAACAAGATGAATAGATATGATAATTATTTTCACAGTTGTAGAAAGATCGATGAGTGTAAAAAAGTAATCTAGTGCGCTAATAACTATATAACTACCAGCGAAAGTTAAGATACTCGCAATCAACTTATTGACAAAGATATCCTTATAAATGTCCGTTACGGCATGAAGAAAGCTATCAATAATAGTCCCCACTCCCATATCTATAAGACACAACAGAAAAAGAAACAGAATTAAATAGATTAAATTCTCATAATACTGGCCTGTAAAATGAATAATCAAAGCATAAATAACCATGAGAGGTAGAAACAAGAATAAAACAACCGTCATAAGTAAAGAAGTGGATAGAAAAAAATTCTTCACAAGTATAGACTCCAGTCTCCATAGCTCTTCTCCGCCTACGGAGGTTTTTGTTAAATTATAACAATTATTTCGCATAAAGTCAGCAACTGCATATGAATATCCTGCCTTTTCAGTTTTAGTTTCTACTTCCAGCTTAATCAAAATTTTGCGAGAGCCACCCACAGCCTCTACTAAAATAAGACTTTCACTTTAAGGACGACGTATCTCTACTTCACTTACGTTTAACACTTCAAAACTAATGCCATTCTTTCATTAGAGATAGGTGAATCTGATTAAGCACTCTCATCCTTTCCCAATAATTTTACGATGATTGTATCCTTCACAATGAAGGCCACTTGTCCCATGCATACGTACTCGAATGTATCATAGATCCTGCCGGCACTGCGGGTTCCTTTTGCAACTGTCTGATAACTATTAGCCACATAACCAACCTTACCAATTGTATCGAGCTCGGCTTGAATTGCTTCATCATCATGCTTATTATCCAAGTCTTTTCTTAAGATTATCTTCTGACCAACCTTGAAAATATCCGCTCCAAAATAATGACAAACACCTACAACTGATATATATTTCTCTGCCATTTCTATCCCCTCCATGTGACACTTTTTATTACTTTACTCTCTATATATTTACGAATTTCACAAAAATAAGTTTCAGTGATCCCTTGTAGAAAGCCTTTTAGATTGTCACATAAAAGAGATAAGGCAGCTCACAGGTTCTTATCGGATCGTGTATCATCTAAATAGGAACCATTTTTAGCTCCTTCACCTTTTCTTTGTTTCATTGCCAATAAAATTACACAAAATTAAAAAAGCCTTAGAGAATCGAAAATGATTCCTAGGACTTTTAACGTTTCTTTAGATTTAACTCCTTCAATTTATGAGAGTTTGATTAATACATATTCCACATAAAAAAGATGACCATTCATTAGGTCATCTTATATTATTTCTTCTGTTGAGTCTCTTTCTAGCCTTGTGATTAACACTTTATCTACTCGGGCACGATCCATGTCCACTACTTCAAGTTGAAAGTCATCTACTTGAATGGTGTCTTTAATTTTTGGTATATATCCAATTTTATTAATAATAAATCCACCCAATGTGTGGAAGTTTTTACTTTGGTTAAGAATCGTAAAGTCTTCCAAATCAAAATATCTAATAAACGTATCAATCGAAACAAGACCATCTGCCAACCATGAGTTTCCATCTCTCTATAATTTGCGGCTCTTCTTCATTATCCTTTTCAGGCATTTCTCCAATAATATTTTCCATAATATCATGAAGAGTGACAAAGCCCTCAATTCCTCCATATTCATCGATAATAACGGCTTCATGCTGGCCGGATTTTTTCAATGTTTCCAATGCCCGATATACTTTCATTTGTTCTGGCAGAACAAGTGTATCTTTGACGGAATCCGCTAAAGAAAAATTCTCTCCTGCCACAATTCTTGATAAAAGATCTTTTTTATGAATGATTCCTTGAAAATCATCTAAACTTCCAATCCCAACAGGAAATTTGGAGTAATAACTTTCATTAATTTTTTTCATATTTTCTTCAAACGAATCCTCTAAATCAATGTAAACAAGCTGCGTACGAGGTGTTAAAATATCACTAAGACGTTTGTCCCCTAAATAGAAAATTTGTTCTACCATATCCTGTTCTATTTCTTCAACAATCCCACTATGAACACCTTGTTCAATTAATTGGGTTATTTCTTCTTCGGTTACATTCGGTTGGCTTGTGGGTTTTATTCTTAAAAATTTTAATGCAAAATCAGTAGACTTACTTAAAAACCAAATAATTGGGCGTCCAACTTTTGAAAAATAATACATTGGTTTTGCTACTGCACATGCTACTTTTTCTGGATTTCCCATACCAATCCGTTTTGGAACTAACTCACCAATAATTAATGATAAGTAAGTTGAAAGTCCTACAACCACGATCAGACTTAGCTCATTACTGAAAGAAGCAAGACCATTAATTTGTTCAATATAAACAGCTAGCTGGCTTGCAATGGTTGCACCGCCAA
The DNA here is from genome assembly GCF_006346415.1 of Bacillus sp. D386. Lineage (NCBI taxonomy): Bacteria > Bacillati > Bacillota > Bacilli > Caryophanales > Bacillaceae > Bacillus > Bacillus sp. D386. The sequence goes on from NZ_VEMV01000002.1 coordinate 59,625, forward strand.
ATGCACCTGTAATTACCCCAATTAATGTGATTCCGATTTGAATAGTCGACAATAATTGATTTGGGTCATCCGCTAATTTCAAAGCATAACTAGCACTGGAATTTCCTTCATCTCGCAATTTTTCTAGTCTATTCTTCTTAGATGTAACAATTGAAATTTCGGTCATAGCAAATATACCATTTGCCACGATAAGTATTAACAAAATTACAATTGAGGTCCAAATGCTGTCCAAAAAAATCTTCACCGTTCCTTAATTAAATTTTCCAATTATTATAACGTTACTATACACCATAGTCTATTTCCCTATTATGCTCAAAACAAGATAATACATTACCATATATATTTCATCTAAATGAATCTTTCACAGACTTATTTTATATATTTTTTTAAAATATCGCCTTTTTAGCAGCTTAAAATAAGACTGTCCATATAGCTAGCTATCATCTAATATCCTTCCCTTTATCCATTAATCCTATCGAATCAAATTGATTTCATGGCCTTTGAGGTTAGATACATTCTGGAATGGTCATCCCAACTCACCTATAAAAATCGTCATTCTCTGCTTCAAATTCTTTTGTTTCGATTACTTGTTTATACCAGTAAGCAGATTTCTTAAGTGCTCGATTGCGGTTATCGTCTAAATTAATTTCAACTAAACCATAGCGGTTTTTGAATGCGTTCATGGGTGATACATTGTCGGTGAATGCCCATAGCATATAGCCTTTACAGTTGGCTCCTTCTTCGATTGCCTTTAAGAGCCATTTTAAATGTTCGCTTATAAACTCAATTCGGTAATCATCCTGAATGATTTGTTCTTCATTCTTAAATCTGCCTTCGTTTTCTACACCCATTCCATTTTCAGCAATAAACCATTCAATGTTTCCGTACTCTTCTTTCAATCTGACCGCCATATCAAACATAATTTGCGGGTAGATTTCCCAGCCACGATATGGGTTCATTTTCTTACCTACTAGCTCGTGTTTTTCATAATAGTACTCAGGGTGGAAAGGTGTTTCTTCATTCCATGCAGTTGTACGTGCTTTGACGCGGTGTGGGAAATATAGATTAATGCCTACATAATCAATCGTATTTTCCTTAATGAGCTGCAACTCTTCGGTTGTATGTTCAAAAGTAATATCATGTTTTTCCATCAACTCAAATAATTCCTGCGGGTACTCACCCTTAATGGCTGGATCTAAGAATACACGATTGAAGAATAGGTCATACATTCTAGCTGCTTTTTGGTCGTGTTCAGAGGAAGAACGAGCATATGTAACCTCTGGGTTTAGGATGGTCCCAATTTTGGCTCCTGTCTGATCCTTTAATCTCATTTCCTTAAATAACTTCACCACTTTAGCAGTAGCAAGCCCTTTATTATAGTTCCACTGCATCCATTTTTTTGTGTTCTGTTCATATGGCCAACGAATCGCATCTAAGTATATGCGTGTTTGAACTACAACTGGCTCATTAAATACGAACCAGTGTTTCACACGATTTCCATAACGTTCAAATACTTTTTCCGCATATTTTACAAATAGTTCAACCACATGCTTTGAGCCCCAACCGCCGTATTTTTTAAATAAATAAGCAGGCAATTCATAGTGCTCCAGACAGATCATTGGCTCTACACCATTTTTAATTAATTCATCAATAACGTTTCCGACAAAGCTTGCGTATTCTTCATCCACAATAGCATTCTCATAGTCCACTAAAAAACGAGACCAATTGATCGATGTTCTAAAATGGGTAAGACCAATTTCCTTCATATAACTGATATCTTCTTTATAGCGATTGTAAAAATCAGTTGCATAAGCGGGTCCATATCCGTTATGCCAAACATTCTTATTCTTTTTATACCAGAGGTCTAAGTATGAATCTTGAAACTCTTTTTTATCGGTCCCGCCTTCAGTTTGCCATGCAGAAGATGATGCTCCTAAAATAAAGTCCTTTGGTAGCTTCCATGTTATTTTTTCCATCTAATATTATCTCTCCCCAGTTTTTCTATCTTGCAGGTTTCTAAATTTCCGATAGTCCGTCGCAGTCATTCCTGTCAGTTTTTTAAACACTCCCACGAAATACTTATATTCATGGAATCCTACTTGTTCGGATATTTCGTTTACCTTAAAAGGAGTCTCCGCAAGTAAGATCTTTGCTTCATCCACTCTTAATTGGTTAACGTATTCATTGAAATTAACACTTGTTTTCTGCTTGAATAGAGAGCTAAAGTAATTTGGGGTTATATTAAGGACCTCCGCTACTTCATGAACTCTAATATTTGTTCTGTAGTATTCATGTATGTATTCCTTCGCGTGATTGATTAACAAATCCTGTTTGTCAAAATTCTTCAGCTCAGATTGGTATATACGAATGGAGGAAAGGTCCAGATAAAAAAGTTCTCTCAACAATTCGAATGAGTTATATTCATGGACATTTATACTCTCACTGTAATAAAGATCCCATTTCCTTACCTTTTTCCCACTCAGAGACTTATAGTGATCCAAAATTTTATGAAGTATCTCTCTGCAAACCTGAACAACTTCATCCAGAAAAAATTCATGTATTGTAAAGTATCCGAATAATTCATTAGTAAAAGTATGAAGGTCCAAATCTTTCATCTGGACAATAGCATCTATTAATTGCTCTTCAAGTTTAGTTGGGTACGATTGAACGGGATCCCGCCTCAATTGATCTGAAACTATCAGGCTAGTACACTCAGTGAAAGCTAAATACCTTCCTTTATTTAATAGTTCTGTTAGTACGATCATAAGATTTTCAACAGGAATCCACTGGTCACTCCAAACAAATTGAAGGTTGAATCCATCATTTCGAATCAAATTTTGCAGGATATCCGATGTCATTTTCCGACCATCATCACTATGAACACAGGTAACTAGTATATTTTTTTCAGTAAAGAACGAATAAGAGGCAAGTCCATAATTTTGTAGTTTCCTCTCAATGCTTTTCTCCCATCCACTTAAAAACTCTTCATATTCCTCTTCTGACAAGCTATTTATTTTTCGAATATAATTTTGATGCATACTAATAAATGGATAAATCCTGAAGCAGTTGTAGTCGTCTGATTTAGCAGGTGAAGACCTTTGTAAATTTGTTACTTGTTGGAGGATTGCATTTCTCAATCCTATTTTGTCCCGTTCTTTTTTTTGCTGCCGCTTTTGCTTCATTTCGTTGGTTATCTCTTTAACATTTTCCACGAGCTCATTAATATCAACCGGTTTAAGAAAATAATTATCTACACCCAATTTGATAGCTTGCTGGGCATATTCAAATTCTTCAAATCCACTAAGAATAATCGTCCGAATTTGAGGGTAGTTTGCATACAGAAAACGCGCCAGCTGCAGTCCATCCATTTTTGGCATCCTTATATCTGTAATAACAATGTCTATATCGCCATATTGTATAACCTTCTCGATGGCATCCTCTCCGTCATGTGCTGTGTCTACGACTTCGACGTCGATGGTCTCCCAGGGAATTGTTAAACGCAGACCACGGGAAATAATAGGTTCATCATCCACTATTAACATTTTAAAAGTCACGAGTGTTCACCTGATTTCTCCATGTTTATGGGCTGCCAAAGTAGTGGCAGGATTAGTCTTACCAATGCTCCGGATTCAGCTTCTAACACCAGCAAACCATATGGTTCTCCAAACGCAATCTCTAAACGTTCTTTTAGGTTTTTCATTGCATAACCAGTATCTTCCGTACCTTTTTCGAAACCCCAACCGTTATCTATCACATCGATCCATAACTGATCTTCCGCTTGGTAGCAGTGAATGGATATGATTCCTTGTCTGGGTAATTCTTTAAAACCGTGCTGGATGCAATTTTCAACTAATGGCTGCATTAATTGTTTCATTATGTAGGAACGTTTGATTTGATCATCAATAAAAATGTAAAAAGATAAACATTCTCCTAAGCGGCTTTTCTGTAATTCTAAATAGGATTCAATATAGGCTATTTCCTCTTCTATTGTAACCCACATTTTACCATTGTTTAAATTCATACGGAAAACTTTTGAAAGCTGTTCAATTTGTTGACCTGTTTCCATCGCATTTTCCAGGCGTGCGGTCCATCGAATCATGTCTAATGTATTGTAAAGAAAATGTGGATCAATTTGATTCTGAAGCGCCTTTAATTCAGATTCCTTTTGTTTAATAGTCAGTTTGTATTCTGTATCAATATGTCTTTGGATTGTTTTGACCATTTTATTAAACTGTTTCCCTAGTTGACCAATTTCATCATTTGTTGAAACGCCCACATTCGCCGAGAAGTCCCCTTTCTCAAGCTGGTGTGTTTGGCCAGTTAATTCAATTACTCTTTTTATATTAGAGCGATAGAATCCATAAAAAGCGATAATTCCACATATGAGAAGAAGAAAAATCATATTACGAATCGAATTTCGAACGGTATACAGTTCCTTGACCAAGTGCTCCTCATTTACAATCACGATAGATGTCCAATTTGTCCCACTCAGCTTTTTTTTAACAGCTTTATAGTTATGGTTGTTTTTTGTAAAATCATAGGCTAGGTTCTCACTATGATTGACCCAATCGATAAAGGCAGGATCATTGTATTTTTTTCCTATTAGCTCTTGATTTGAATGAAGAATAACTTCACCGGACTTTGACATGACCAGGTAATTACCTTGTTTTACTTCTAAATTTCTCTTAATTTTTTCCTGATCAAGACGGATTCTTACGATGCCAATTGGTTGATTAATCTTATTTAAATCGTTAATGACTCTAGAGAGGCTAATAACATATTTTTTCCCATCCCACCCACTTGTAACCCCATAGGTATCACTCCAAATTGGAGATCCTTTTCCGTCTATGGCAGCCTGATCTAACTTATCCTCGTTTCCAAAAACAGGTTCACCAAATGCCAGCTCCTCACCATTGCCTCCTTTTAATAAGATGGAGGATATATACTCATTTGACATCAATTGAAAAGTAAAATAGCCTTTTATCCCGTCCATACTACTTTTATCCGCAATAGGGATTTCATCTGTAGTTTTAAAAAATGTTCGAAAGTCCTCGCTGTAAATCATATAGGAGGACATACTTTCAACATCTCGTATGATGGACAAAAGGCTCTGTTCATCTTTTTCTAGTATTTCAAGGATATCCTCTTCCAGCTGTCTTTTAAGTACTTCCGTTGTTTGGTAGTAAATGAGAATTCCATAGCATACTGTTGGTAGTGTGATGAATACAAGGAATATAATCATAAACTTCTTTTTTAGGCCCCAATTTCGAATCATATTCATTTACCCTTTTACCGCACCAGCTGTCATACCTTTAACAATATTCTTTTCAAAAATCATGTAGAAAATGACAATTGGAATTAAAGACATCGTTAAACCAGCCATTTGGGCACCATAGTCGGTTGTAAATTGACCTGCAAAGTTTGCTAAACCTAGTGGCAATGTTTGAAGCTCTGGGTCATTAATTAACACTAGCGCAAATGAAAATTCATTCCAATTGTAGATGAAATTAAGAATGACAGTTGTAGCGATTGCCGGACGTGACATGGGCAGGATGATGGACCAAAATATTCTAAAAACTCCGCACCCGTCCATGATTGCAGATTCTTCAATATCCTTAGGAAAGCCCTTCATAAAGCTGGTGAGGATAAAGATCGTAATGGGTAAATGAAAAGCGATATAGGGAAAGAGTAAGGTGATGGGTGTATTCAATAGTCCTAAATTTTTCATTAGAATAAACATAGGTACTAATGTGGCATGAATCGGTATTAATAATCCAAAGATGAAAAATCCATATAACCACTTGCTCATCTTGAAATCAAATCGAGATAAGAAATAAGATGCTAACGCCCCGATAAAAACGGTTAATACAGTCGCTGTTACAGTAATAAAAATACTATTCTTAAACAGGACACCTAAGTTAGCAATATCCCAAGCGGCAGTATAGTTTTCTATTATAAATTTCTTTGGAAACCCAAATTGGTTTGTTGCAAACTCCTTCTCGGATTTAAAGGAGTTGATTGCCATCCAAATAATTGGATACGCATTAATGATTGCAAATATAATTAATGCTATATAGATGCTTACTTTTTTGAAGCTTCTTTTCTTAGGTATTTCATTTGTTTTCGCCATCTATACCCACCTCCTAAATCATTTTCTTTCCTAATACTTTGTTTACAATTGCTATTAAGATCAGACTAAAGAAGAAAATAAATACGGACACTGCACTACCATAACCATACTGCAATTTTGAAAATGTTTCATTAAACATATAGAGTGCCATAACATCCGTTGAATGTGCCGGACCACCATGTGTCATGACATAAATCAAATCAAATGTTTTCAAACTGCCTGCAATACAAAGCGTAATCGCAACGAGAATGGTCTCCCAAATCATTGGAATCGTAATCTTCCAGGTTGTTGCCCATTCTGATGCACCATCCATTTTAGCGGCTTCTAATACTTCAGTAGGTATATTTTGTAATGCGGCCAGAAAAATAATTAAGTATAGACCAACAAATTGCCAAACAACAACTACTAAGACAGATGCCATTGCCCACTTTGTATCTCCTAGCCAATTTTGTGCGAATGAATCTAACCCAATTGATCGTAAAAATTCATTGATTAATCCATTACGAGAATTGAAAATTAAACTCCAAGTTAAGGAGATTACCACGGTTGATAAAACAACTGGCAGAAACCCAATTGTTCTAAATAATTTTGCGCCCTTCATTTTACGGTTCAATAAAAGGGCAAAAAATAAAGCAAGTGGAACTTGACCCAGCACTGAGACTAAGACTACGTATATATTATTTTTGACAGAGTTCCAAAATAGCGAATCCGCAAATAGCTTTTTAAAGTTATCTAACCCTACGAATGTCATTTCATTGAATCCGTTCCAATCCATGAATGAATAATAGAAGGATTGGAGAATCGGATAAATGGCAAAAACAATATATAGTAAGAAAGCAGGCAGTATACCTAGTATAAACGCTCCCTTAGTCTTCTTAGTTAACTTCATTTTCTTCCCCCCTAAACATTCACAGGTTACTTGCATGAAGTAACCTGTGAAAGAACTTATAGAAGATTATTTACTTTTGTTTTCTTTTTGCATCTCTTCCGCTAATTGTTCAGGTGTTTTGTCACCTAAGGTAATAGATTGCAAGCCATTGTTAATAATATCAGTAAGTTCAGGAGTTAAGGTTGCATCATATACAGGCACTAATCCACCTTGAGCAAAGCTATTAGCATCCTGGAATATTTGTGGAATACTGTCATCCATTTCAACAGTAGCTGGAACGATAATATTCGCTTTGATTAAGCCTTGGTATAGTTCATCACCATAGTAGTATTTTAAGAATGTGAAAGCAGCCTCTTGCTCTTCTTTACTTAACTTGCTGTTAACGGCAATCCCCCCGCCAGCAGCACCAGCAATCTTGGCAGGATCCCCTTTACCACCTTCAAATGTAGGAAATGGAGCTACACCAATGTTATCAATATTTTCTACACTGTCTAAAATTGGCCCAAGTGCCCATGAACCAGCAAAGTGGAGTGCTGCAGTTCCTTTAATAAATTCATTTCGCGATTGAGCTTCATCAAGGGTATTCATATCCTCATTAAATGCCTTTAATTTTGTTAATTCGTCGATCACAGATAATGCATTGATAAATTGCGGATCTTCGAAGCTGCCATCTCCATTTAATGTATTCTCTAAGAAATCACTTCCAGTAAAGCGATCAGCAATAGTAGAGATGTAAACAGATTGTAATGGCCAGATTGCTTTGTTACCTAAAGAAATTGGAGTCGTTCCTTTATCATTAAGTGCTTTTACAAGTTTTTTAAATTCTGCATATGTTTTTGGAAACTCATCAAACCCTACATCTTGAAGAATGTCCTTATGATAGTAAATTAATCCTGTAATACTAATGTTTGAAGGGATTGCGTAATAATTATCATCTAACGCATAGTCTTGTAGAATGGCATCAGGAATGACTCCATCCCAGTTCTCAATGATTGGGTTCAATGGAAGGATGGCTCCACCTTCAGCTAGAGGCTCTGTTCTCGCCCCAGGCCATACACGCATCATGTCAGGTAACTGGTTACCAGCAGCTTGTGTTCTTAATTTAGTTTCATATTGGTCATGTGGTATGGCCTCTACCTTAACCTGAATATCATCGTGTTCTTTATTGAATTTAGAAATAATGTCTTTGTAAAGAGTATTTTCCGGCCGATCCTCGGTCCAGTCAGTCCAAAGCGTAAGCTCAATTGCCCCATCCTTCGTGGATTGACCTGCTTTTTCATCATCATCGCTACACGCAGCCAAAGCTAGCACCGTCAGTAACCCCATTAGGACTAAACCTAATTTCTTCATCGTCTTTTCCCCCTTTATCGTAAATTAAAGCGCTTACAAAATTCATTATAACGCTTACCTATTGATTGAAATATCCTACAAACCTATAAAAATATCTAAAATTCTTGGGAAAGGTGGTTGGGATGCTGTGGTTAAGTACAAGGAGGGTCTTCTCTGTCTAAACCAGAAGAGGGCTTGTACATCTTATGCAGCCGAGGGTCTATATACTCTTAAAAAGCGTTTTTCTGAGTGCTGTATTATCTCCAGTACTAATCTGTTGTTAAAGATGGATTATCTAGATCCTCGACCGAATTTACCTTTATATACTCCATACAAGAAGAGACAAAAATAGAGACGTACTTTTATATAATTATTTTTATCAACGGAGGTATTTAAATGAAGAAATTATTAGTAGGTTTTACAAAATTCCCGAATATGAAAGCTGGACAGATTAGATTCGCTTCCAATAGTAAAGAAAATTGTATTGAGCCACAGAATTATTAAAGGATTCTATTAGAAATATGGACGGTTATCCGCAATTGCTGAAAAAACTAGTTTTGATAACAATAATATCAATTAAACAATTAGCACAGTCAGATAAATAACTTATAATATTAGTATAATACTGAGAGGTAAGGTGAATATATAGTGGACGAGAAAAAAAGATTAACCCACGATGCTATAATGAATGCCTTAGATTGGTCTTATGATAAAGCAATTAATGGCGGAATAGCTGGAATGGACACAGCCATAGAGTTAGCTGAAAGTTATTTACAAAAAAGTGGTACACTTGATCAAAAAGTTCAAAGTTTAATTAATTGGCAAAATACTAAAAGTGCCACAAGTGGCTTCTTAACAGGAGTAGGAGGACTTATTACTTTGCCAGTTGCTGTCCCTGCAAATATAACTAGTGTTATATTCGTACAAATGAGAATGGTAGCAGCTATTGCACATATGGGGGGATATGATCTAAAAGATGATCAGGTTAAAACTTTTGTTTATGTATGTTTAGCAGGAAACGGAGCTAAAGACATTCTTAAAAATACAGGGATTCAAATTGGTAGGAAGCTTGCAGTAACAGGTATAAAAAAAATACCTTTTGAGGTTATTAAAAAAATTAATCATGCTGTAGGATTTCGTTTACTAACAAAGTTTGGAGAAAAAGGAGTCATTAATTTAAGTAAAATGGTTCCTGTAGCAGGTGGAATTATTGGAGGAACTGTAGATGCTTTTGCAACCAATACAATAGGTAACTTAGCCAAGAAGATGTTTATTCAAGAGCCTAAATCATATAATGATGACGAACCTGATATTATTGATATGTTGTAATAACCTTACCTTAATGTACATTTTAATGTTAGATAAATACTCGGTTTTCCAAGTAACGTATTCTACCACCATTCTCTAATATTCATCATACAGAGGTAATATAATATGTATTTTTTATCTTCAATTATTACACTCTAGAATGCCAATGAATGACCTATTACCTTTCAATGGTATTCTTAATTTATAATTTGTTGAATGAACTCACCAATATAAACCTAAGCACGAGTATCCTAATATTTATAATTAGCATCTTCAATATTTTTAGGAAAATGAAAGATTATCTCGATATCACGACCGTACTTAAAATATGTACATACTCAACGTTTTGAAAAGACAGATCAATAATATGAATATCTTTTTACAAAAAAATACTCCTCCTAAGGTAGGCAGATTTTAAACAAATCAACTCTCTCAGGCGGAGTATTTTAAACTTCTCTTTTTCAACTATTAATATGGATTTGAGACGATACGGCGGAAATGGTCTCTTGATAGATTTTTTTCCTATTTGGGTCCTCTAGGAAATGCATACTAATTAAATCAATGAGGTAAAGCGCGCTTAAATCAAGACCGGTTGACAAGTATGCATTTCGAACTGGATGAACGGTCCATAGCACTTCATCCGATAATTGCGTAAGATATGTATGGTCATAAGCCGTTAGAGAGATTAATTTAACATCTTTTTTCTTCGCTTCATTAACTGATGAGATTAACTCCCGGGTTTGTCCAGAACGTGAAATAGCTAATAGCAAATCCCCTTTTTTTAATAAGGTACTCCTAATAATCATTAAATGTGGATCAGTTACAGCTTCACTGGCAAAACCCATCCTACTTAATCGGTAATTTAATTCCTGTGCGGCAAGTCCCGAGCTTCCTAAACCATAGATAAAAATCCGCTTAGCATTTGTAACTAATTTGAGTGCTTTCATTATCGATTTTCGACTGTTTAATCCTTGTATATCGCGGATTACATCCATATACTGACTTCTAATTTTGGAATCCATATCTTCCGCTTCTTCATGGTGCGTTTCTCTCGCTAGATTCATTTTTAATTCCACGAAATTTTTACAGGATACTTTTCTACAAAAACGTGTAATCGTTGCAACGGATACATTCGTCTTTTCTGCTATTTCTTTGATCGTGCACTTGGAAGCTTCTGATGGCGAAGAAAGCAAATAATCAGCTAAGCCTTTTTCTTTATCGGAGAATGAAGAATATTTCGATTGAATTTCCTTCAAGAGCGTAACCATAGATGACTCCTTCCGCCTTAAGTTTGATCAGCAACCCCTCTTTATTTCTTCAACAAAGCGACTTGTTATTTGCTGCGGCCGAGTGATTGCTCCCCCGACTACAACGGAGTAAGCTCCGATATCAAGTACCCTTCCCGCCATTTCAGGAGTGATAACATTTCCTTCAGCTATAACAGGGATTGAGACATTTTTTAAGACTGTTTTGATAAATTCAAAATCATTCTCATATAATTTACATCCTTTTGTCTCATTTGTATAGCCATAAAGGGTTGTGGATATACAATCAAAGCCCAATCGTTCCGCATTCATTGCATCCTCCAACGTGGAGATATCTGCCATCAACTGAACCTGTGGATAATGCTCTTTTACATATGAAACTAGATTAGCTAATGTTTCTTCATTTGGACGTTCTCTTAGTGTTGCATCCATCGCAATCATTTCACAGCCTGTCTCAATTAGTTCATCTACTTCTTGTTTTGTTGCTGTAATAAAGACTTCACTATTCGGATAATTTCGCTTCACAATTCCTACGACAGGTAAATCTACTTCTTTTTTAATCGCAATAATATCTGGTTTAGATTCTGCCCGAATACCTGCCGCTCCGCCTTGCTTGGCAGCCAGAGCAAGCTTTGACATGATAAATGAGCTATGAAGAGGCTCACTCTCTTGAGCCTGACATGAAACAACAAGACCTTTTTTAATTTGTTCTAACATTTTTTATTCACCTACTATTTCTGTTTTTCTACCTTGATGATTACAATTAGATCACGATTCTCCAGCAGCAAATCCAATTAACGAAACTTAAATAGTGGAGGTAGCTTAGCATTATTATATAGATTAAGAAAGGATAAAACATAATACCACTACGGCTCCACCTATTAAACTTTTAGGATTATTTAACGTTGTTTATCTCATTCTTTAAGATTTCTGCGAGGGCTCCATAAACAACTTGAACACCCTTGCCTTTCTTAAAGAGTCCCTTTGCCTTCAGTTCATCTTTCCAAACCGAATCTTCTGCAACCTTATCAATATCCTTAACGGTTACTCTTAATCTAGTTATACATGCATCGACGTCCACTAGGTTTTCTCTTCCACCTAAGGCTGTGATTACATCCTCTATATCAATATCTTTTAACAAAGCATCTTTCTTCGTATATAACTTATTCTCAGATTCCTCCCCACGACCTGGAGTTTTTAAATTCAATTTGAGAATAAGTGTTTTAAATACAAAGTAGTAGATGAGTGCTGTTGGAATTCCGAGAATGAGAATCCAAATGTAATTCGTTTTATCATTACCCTGTAATAGACCGAATAATGTAAAGTCAATGATACCCCTTGAGAAAGTAACCCCTACCGAAACATCTAAAGCATATAAAGCAGCATAGGAAATTCCCTCTAGGATGGCATGAATACCATAAAGTAATGGCGCTACAAATAGAAATGTAAATTCGATTGGTTCAGTAATCCCTGTTAAGAAGGATGTTAAGGCAGCTGAAAATAGAATACCGCCCACAATTTTCTTGTTTTTACTGTTAGCAGTATGATACATAGCAAGAGCAGCTGCTGGGAGACCGAACATCATTGGTAAATAACCACCTGTGAAATACTTCGTTGCTTCTGCTGAGAATTTGGTAACAGTCGGATCAGCCAATTGGGCGAAGAAAATGCTTTGTCCACCTTGTACGATTTTCCCTGCAACCTCTAATTCTCCACCAAGTGAGGTGTACCAGAATAGTGGATAAATAGCATGATGAAGTCCAAAGATATTGAGAAGTCTCATTAGCGATCCATAGAAGAACATTCCGATTGGTCCTGTTCGTCCAAAGAATTCTGAGAAGGTTGAAATTCCAATGTGAACATATGGCCAAACAAATGGAATAATCACCCCTACAACACTGATTGCAAATACTGAAATAATCGGAATAAATCTTACTCCAGAGAAAAACGAAAGTGCTTCTGGAAGCTGCTTGTTGTAATATCTATTAGCTAAAAAGGCTACTAGTAAACCAACAATAATTCCTCCAAGCACGCCAATTCTAACTGTAAAAATACCAAGCTCGTACCCATATACGTTTGCCTGCTTCGCTGCTTCAACTGGATCTAGACCCTGAGATAAGAAATAGTCTACAGTTGTCGTCTCTGGTGTATGGCCCAGGAAACCTAGAATGGTACCAACGATAACATGCATGACAAGAAAAGCGATTGCTGCCGATAAACCCGCTGCACCTTTTTCCTGTAATGCTAACCCCGAAGCAATCCCGACAGCAAATATCAAAGGCAAGTTAGCAAAAACAATATTACCAATTGCAGACATGGTGCTTAAAATATAAAACAAAAATGTCCCTTCTCCGAGTATTCCTTCCAACCCATAGGTTTCTACCATAAGGGGGTTGGTAAAAGCTGCACCAATACCAAGCATAATCCCCGCTATTGGCAAAACAGCAATAGGAATCATAAAGGCTTTTCCTAAACGTTGTAGTTTTTCAAACATTCGTATCCCTCCATTCTCAATCAATTATAGAACCCTTTGCCCAATCATTTGTTACTTTTGAAAATAATTATCATAAATAATATTTTATGTAATTTATTATCTTCTATTATATGAGAGTACCATATTAATATGCAAATAATTTTTAGAATAATTTTACTATATTGATAAAATTTATGATTTTCGCAAGTTCCACGTGTACTGTCCATCCCTTTTGTAGATTATTTGTAGGGCAATAAATATGGGATGTAGGATTAGGAAAGGAGCTGAGCTCAATAAAATATATATGTATCTTATGATTGGTTATTTTTTCTTTTGGAAAGAACATTGATTAATTTTGTCAGTAACACACTTCTTGGATCAACACACTCGATAGTTTAAGAACATACGTTCAAACTATACAAACAAACACCAGATGTTTATTATCCATCTGGTGTTTGTTTGAAAATATATTCTATTTCTCTAATTTGATTTATTTTTTTACTGCAGGTGGTCCAAATAATCCGTGCTGAAAATCGCGGAACGCCTCCTTGATTTCTTCCTGTGTATTCATCACAAATGGTCCACCAAACGCTATTTCTTCGCGGATAGGGATGCCTGAATAAATCAATACTTTGGAACGAGATAATGCTTTTATTTTTAATCCACTTGAGTTAGAATCTGAGCCTTCTTCATTAAAGGATAGGGTAGCCGCCCCTGTTTTAGCTATCTTTGTCTTACTTTCTCCGAACTCCATCTCCCCCGCCAACATATACAAGAATGCATTATGATTCTCAGGCAATACATGTGTGTAATCAGTTCCTTCACGGAGGCTAATTTCTGCCATCGTAATAGGAACCAAACTATTCATAGGTCCTGTTACCCCTGCAATATCACCTGAGTAAACTCGAATGTAACCCCCTTCAAAGTTCACAACAGGAGCATCTTCTACATAGATGTTTTGATAACTTGTTTCTGTATGCTTTAGACTTTTTGGCAGATTCAGCCATAACTGTAAGGTATGAATAAGATCATCATCAAAAGCCTCTTCCGCATGCCTAGCTGCCCAACCGGCATTCATGTATTGGGCATCACCAGCATCCAAAATGCTATACCCTCCTGCATTATCTATATGTTCAAGCCTTCCATCAATAACATAAGTTATAGTTTGAAACCCTCTGTGGGGATGGTCGGAGAAGGTTCCACGCTTAAACCAGTCTTCAGCCATTAGAATAAACGGGGAAAATTCCTCATTCCTCTCAGGATTTAAAATCATTCCTTGTTGAACATGAGGGTATCCATTTTTGTTGTATTCTGGATACCAAAAATCTTTTACTTCTCTCTGCAATGTTGATTCATTAGACATTTCAATACCTCCTTTTGGACTTTTAAACATATGAATAAATTCATTTTCATACAGCTTTAACTACTTTACTTAATTTCAATTGGGTTTCTTTTTAGCTCTTATTAGGAACTTTCCAATTAATTGTTCAGACTGTTTCCCCCATAGCATAAATTGAAATTCCTTAAAGAAGTCATCAACGATCATTTCAATATTCCCTAAGGCAGTTTCTTTTGAAAGGCATTTAGTTCTTGATTTAAAACCCTAGCCCTTGTATTCTGTGATTGTTTCTTCACCAAATACTTTTACTGCAAACTCTTTTTTATTTCAGAATCCATTACTATTCCCCTTATTGATATCCCACTATCTTACCATTAACATATTACCATAATATTCCGATTCGTCATTGAAAAATCACAGTATAATCCCTGTTTAAATTAGTGATTATTCAACCACTATGCTATACTTACCCCACCATTTGATAATACTAGTTTCATACGTTTGTTACAGAGGCTCTATTGATTTCATGAATAGGGCTTTATTTTTTTCAATGATGAAATAAAAATAGACCCTACAAATGTAGGGTCTATCTATTAGCTGTTATTAAGCTTTTTGAACATTTGTAGCTTGCGGGCCACGTTGTCCTTGTTCTACTTCAAAAGTTACACTTTGACCTTCGTCTAAAGATTTGAAGCCTTCGCTTTGGATTGCTGAGAAATGTACGAATACGTCTTCTCCGCCTTCACGTTCGATAAATCCAAAACCTTTATCTGCATTAAACCATTTCACTTTACCTTGTTCCATAATTGTTGCCTCCTAGTGTGTTTCCACACAATGTATTACTATCCTTGCTCAAAAACCTTAGACGAAAATCAAAATCGCTTCTCAATCTGAAAACGAACAAAAATAATTCTTCTTTAGAATAACAGACATATCTTATAATAGCAAATTATTAGACTTATACCCTCCATTAACCCACGAACATTGTCACTTATCTTCTTCAAAAAATACTGTACTTAATTGAACATATCAAAAAAACTGCATTAGTGTTCTGAAACATATTCTTTTAATGAATGTAACATTTCACTTTGGATTTAATTTATTTTACAGTCAAAAAACCTTTAAAAAGTAAAACAAGGTAAATCATTAGATTTACCCTGCTCTCTTTATTCGTTATACTGGTAAGCTTAAATCATTTTCTTTAATCTTACCTTTTTTCTTTAATAGATAATAAGTGCCATATGCAATACCTGCAGGTAATATTATATAAGTAATCAACATCGCTGGAATGATATAACCCAGATTATTTGTAGTTAATAGTTGAATTGGAGCCACAAGTGAACTTAAACCCATACCGGCAATTTCTTTAGGAGCTTCTATACTAAATACTAAAGCTGACACCGGACCTGCCACTGCACTTGCTAACAATGTCGGTAGCAGGATATATGGATTCTTTGTTATATTGGGCAATTGTACTTTTGGCGTACAAATCCCTTGAGCTAGTATACCTCCTAACTGATTTTCTTTTGCTGAGATAATAGAAAAACCAACAAAGTGAGCAGCACAACCTGCTAGAGCAGCTCCACCAGCGATACCTGACAGTTCAAGTGCTATAGCTAATGCGACGGAGGATGCTGGAGATACTAGGAATAATCCCCAAACTACTGCCAAAACGATTGAAGCGATCAAAGGACTTCCGGCTGTTGATGTTTTAATAAACGCACCAACGGATGTTAAAATAGGTGCTATTACTGTTGAAAGCTGTATTCCAACAAATCCAGAGATTAATATGGTTGCAAATGGAACTAACATCATATCAAGCGGTGTTTTGCCGCTCAATCTTTTTCCAATAAAGGTTGCTAATGTTGCAGTTATTAAAGCACCAATAGGTTCTCCTGATTTAATCAACATACCCGCTTCGGTAATACTAATAGCGCCTGCTCCCAATGCTGCTGCTATGGCCGCAGAGAATACCACTAACCCATTCGCTCCTAGCATAATTGCAATACCTACCCCGATTGCTGGTGCCATTAACCCTGTAGCTATTGAGCCAATTTCAATCATCCATGCCAAATCCAAAATGGAACCTATATTTTTTATTAATAGTCCGATACCCAGCGTAACGAAAATACCTTGTGCAATACCAGTTGAAGCATTAAATATTCTAGGCATTATATATTCTTTTTTCATCTGTCATTCCTCCTGTTGTTAAAAGCCAATGCTTCTCATGTATTCACGTAGTATTTCATTCGATTGATCAAATTTTTCTTTTTCTGTGCTAGTTAGGTTTAACTCAACTACTTCTTTAATACCTTCTCTTGTAATGATAGAAGGCACTCCAGTACAGATATCTTTATATCCATATTCGCCATCAAGAATAGTAGAAAGTGCGACAATTTTATGAGAATCATTAAATATTTCTTTAGTGATAGATGCCAGAGCTGATCCGATACCGTAGTAGGTGGTTCCTTTTCTTTCTAGTATCTCAAACCCTACTCTTTTCACTTTTTGCAATAATAAATCTAAATCGATTTCCCCAATTTCTTCTTTTCCTTCTTCTAAAATTTGTAGAAGTGGTTTTCCCCCAACAGTCATGTGGGACCAAGCGGCAAATTGAGAGTCTCCATGTTCACCCATTGTATAACCATTAATACTTCTTGGATCAACATGTAAAATTTCCGATAAATAATTTTTCAATCTTGAAGAGTCTAATGAAGTTCCAGTACCAATTACTCTATTTCTCGGAAGGCCAGATAATTTCCATACCATATAAGTCATAATATCAACTGGATTGGATGCTATCAAAAAGATACCGTCAAACCCACTTTCCATTACTTCCGAAACAATAGACTTCATAATCCTTGCACTAATTTCCAATGTATCTAGTCGTGTCTGACCTTTTTTAGGAGGAGGACCAGCAGTTATGATAACGATATCTGCATCTTCGCAATCAGAATAGGAACCCGCAGTAATTTTCGTTCGGCTTGGCAAAAAGTCGATGCAGTGTAATAAATCCCAAACTTCACCCTTTGCTCTTTCATGGTTAATGTCAATCATAATTAATTCATCGCAAATTCCTTGATTAATTAAGCTATAGGCTGCACTTGATCCAACCAAACCAGTTCCTACCATTGCTACTTTTTTTAGATTTCTCAAATTACTCACTCCTCTAAGATGTTAAATATGTGAATCTTTTCACATAACGCATTATCAATATAGCTTCTTATTTTTTCATGGTCAAGAAAAATGTGGTATTTTTCACTAAATATACATTTATTATATTAAAAAGTTAACTTTACTTTTTTTGAATAAAATCAAGCTGGAAATTAAGCTATGAATAGCACTTTTGCTTTTTTGTATATCCCTTTAATGAGTTTAATGGATATAAACCGGTATTCATTTGCTTCTTCAAAAAATTATTCTTGGAAAAAGTGACCCCCAATCAACTTGGAATAAAGACAAAAAAAGAACCTCATTATCTTAATGAGGATTCTTTCTGAATATAAGAAACGATGAAAAGTTCATTTAATATTTTCTTTAACTATGTTACATCCCAACTGTTTTCTCTCTATTACACCTGTTTCTCCAACGCATTTTTAGCAAGTAAGGTCAGCGTAGAATCATCCATAGGAGGATTATGCAGACCTGCCCGAACATCACGATAATATCTTTGCATTGGACTTTTCCGTTGCAGGCTTTGTGCGCCGACTATTCGCATGGCTGTATCGACAATCGAGATTGCTTGATTGGTTATAGCCGTTTTAACAGCTGCCAATTCAGGACCCATTTGTTCACGTTTCTCAGGATACTGCTCCCATCTTTGAGCAATAGAATATAAAAAGCTCCTAGACTGCATCAGCTCAAGCTCCATTTGACCAATCTTTGCCTGAATATGCGGCAGTTCAGAGATTGTGCCCTTTAAACTGTTTGGTGAATACGTTTTTGCAAATTGAATCGCATAGTTACGCGCTCCCATTGCAATGCCGATATAACAGGCAGGTATATGTAAAAGCCAGCCTGAAGCTTTTCTAGCAGAAGCTCTTTCCACAAAATCTTCTTCACGAAGCACTACATTTTCCATAAGTAAATCATGGCTGCCAGTTCCCTGCATCGAGATCATATCCCATGTTTCATCAATACTCACACCGCTCTGGTTTTTGTATACTTTAAACCAACCAATCGTTTCCTCGTCAGGAATCCATGCACTTACAAGAAAAATATCCAAAACCGGAGCCAGTGAGGTGTACGTTTTTCTTCCGTTAAGAATCCATTTATCTCCTTTTCTAAGAGCGATCGTCTCTGGTCTACCTCCCCTTGTTGGGCTACCTGTCGCTGGTTCAGATGCGGCACGATTAACCAAAGCTCCGTCAGCGATTTCGTTAAATAGTTTCTTTTTATTTTCTTCTGTCCATGTTTTATTTTCTAAGAGCTCCAGGATCACCATATTGTGCCACCCAATTGCTAGTGACGTTGAACCGCAATGCTGGGCGATGATCTCCTGGCCAAGCAAAAAAGTCGTTAACCCTTCCCCTGCTCCTCCAAATTCCTGTGGCAAGGTTAAGGTTGTATACTTCATTTTTTTCAAATCGGTAATATTCTCGGCTGGAAATGAGCGTTCCTCGTCATATTTTTGTGCACTTACAGAAAACTCTTTTGCTACGTCTTTTAATTGCTGCAAAATAGTTTCTTGTTGCTTTGTTAAATATTCCTCCATGTTGCCAGCTCCCTTATCGAAAAAACTATTCTGGGTTGAATAGTATGGTTTATATGTTTATCATATCACTTTGCCGTTTCTATACCCATTACCAAACTATAATTATTCCCCTATTCCCTAAGCAAAACGCCTATGCAAATGATCTATAACGTGCATTAACTAATTATAAAGAAAGGGGAGACTACATTTGAGTAATGAAAGTGATAAAGATTTTTTTGATTATGCTTCTGATCTAATTAGTGAACAAGTCCAGGTTATTACAGTTGAAGGTTCATATTACGGGGAATTAAAGGCGTTAAAGAGCGACTTTTTGTTGCTGCTTACCACAAATAGAGGTCAAACTAGCATAATAGCCATCCGCTTCAAGAAAATAATTGGCATTTCAAGAAACCTATACAAGGAAAGAAGACGTCCATTATTCTTCGGTCAACAATGGAACCAAGAGCAGGATCATACAGACGACCAATATGATGATCATGTAGAGGATCATTATGAACATTCAGCAGACAATGATCATGGTGAGCATGAAAATCATGATTTTCATGACGAAAAATAATTCAAAAGAAGTAAGGACTCTGCTTTTACCTCCGCGAGTCCTTTCTTTGTTTTACTAATTGCCTTAGAGCAGACCTTAAATCCGGATAGATAAATGAGTATCCGGCTTCGATTAATTTTTTGGGTATCACCTTTTGCCCTTGCAGTATTAACGTACTCATTTCTCCAAGAGCTGTCTTCATGAAAATAGAAGGAATGGTTGTCCAATGCGGTTTATTAAGTACCTCACCCAGAGTTTTACCGAAATCCTCCATTCTCTTTGGATGCGGAGCGGTAAAATTCACCGGGCCATTTATTTGGTTATTTCGGATACAAAATAAAATTGCATTTGCCACATCCTCAACATGAATCCACGAATACCATTGTCGGCCTGAACCTAAATTACCTCCGACAAATAGCTTATAGGGCAAAATCAATTTTGGAAAAGCCCCTTCTTTGGCACCAAGAATTAGACCAAAACGGGCAAATACGACTCGCATTCCAAAATCTGTTACTTTTTGGGCTCCCTGCTCCCACTGAACAACAGTTTCCGCCAGAAAATTGTCACCTGCTTGTTTCCAGTCCTCATGATAGGTTTGTTCTAGAGATGGCTCATAACAACCAATAGCACTTGCATTGATTAAAATTCGAGGTTTAGGGTCAAGCTTTGCTATTATCCTATAGATCTCATTTGTTGCATTTATACGGCTTTTTAAAATTTGCTTTTTTCTTTTCTCCGTCCAACGACCAGAATTCAGGGATGTCCCAGCTAAATTAACAATAGCTTCAATCCCTTCCAATTCCTCTTCTGGTTTACTATATTCATTAAGCCATTCGACTGGTTTAACAGTTGACATTGTCAGCTTATTTTTATTACGGGTCAAAATATAAACCTCGTGACCTTCCCTGACTAATAATGCAGCAAGTTCCTTCCCAACAAAACCGCTACCGCCGGCAATCGCTATCTTCATCCTCCGCACCCCATTCATTTGCGACTATCAATTCAGAAAGACTTTTAATCTATTTTTGCTTACTTTTCTACTTCCCTCAAAAGAAAAAGATGTAAACATCATAATAATTACAACGTGGTATTCTCTCTATAAGTCTTCCTTTCCTAAATAATAGGGTAGGATTTTTTCCTCAATGCCATCTTCAGACATTTCAACTCTATATGCTGCTGCGTTCGGTCTGGAGCTCACTACTTTTACCAGCTCTCCATTTACATAATGAAGCCCTACCCCATCATCAGCAGCAATACCTGGATTTATTAATCCATCTTTAATCATTTGTAGATAGGCCGGTCTTCTATTCATTTCACCGTCGTAGTGAGGGGAATGACTCCCCTTTAATATCCCCAATGCCTTTATTGGTTCAAGAGTATCTCCAAATGAATCGGTCAATCCTTCCTCATACCAGCAAATCGCACCTGCACTTATACCGCACAATAGGATTCCTTGGTCATAAGCAGTTTTCAGTATTCGATCCAATCCCCACTCTTTCCAGAGAATTAATAAGTTCTTTGTATTACCTCCCCCAACATAGATAATATCCTGCTTGAGTATGTAATCTTGCAAATTTCTTGTAGGTGGCTTAAATAATGATAAGTGCGTTGGTTCGCACTCCTGCTCATTAAAAAAGGTATAAAACCTTTGTATATACCCGTCCGCATCCCCGCTGGCAGTTGGTACAAAGCATATTTTCGGCTTTTTTACGGTGGCCTGATTTAAAATATATTGATCCAATAACGGGTTCTCCGGTTCCATTGAGAAACCTCCGCCTCCTAAGGCAATAATCTGTCGCAAAGCCCAATCCTCCCTTACTTTTGACGACCAATAACGTTCAGGCAAAACTTAGTCTATAAATAACGTTTAATATATGTTTGTTAACAGCGTTTATAATGAACAAATGCATAAAAAAGCCTTACTCAAGGCTTCTTTAAAACTTCAGTTCTATCGATTTACCATCATCCTTAGAACGAATAGTTACTTGTTTTTGTACAGAGCGATTTTTTTCTAAATAGACATCATATGTACCAGGTTCAATGGTCAACTCATATTCACCTTTACTATTAGTTTGGACCTTTAAGGGTTTCTTGTCTTGATTCTTAGATTTTTTCTTAATCAAAATATCAGTCTCACCAAGTGCATGACCGGATGAATTCAAAAGGATAAATTTTATTTGAACATTTCTTCTGATATCCTCATCCGAGGAATCAGCGATTTGTTTACTAGACGTGTGATTTAAATTCACATCATGATCACTAAAAGAATAGAAAATGGCATACAGATAAATCGAAAATACGATTACTGCATAAAATATGAGTTTAACCTTCGCCATCATATTCACATCTGATCGCCCCTTCATTCCCTTTAAAAAGTAATCATGAGCCTGCCTTCTACCATTATATTTCCATCCTTAAGCTATCATTCCCTTCCAGTATTTAAAATTTGTTAATAAAATACTAATAAGTGGCTCTAATAATCAGTTTGATAAACAGTATTGGAAGAGCAGAAAAAATGAACGAATTTGAACATTTAATTAGTCTATTACATGGAGCGATCTGGTCCATATTTTACAACCATAGGATATTTATTTTTATTAGTTTGGTGGTTTTTGTTCTTATTCAAAAATAAAAATAAAAGATAAATTATAAATTTACAAACTGGTTCAGAATCCCTTTTGTTTCTTCTTGAAGAGATTGTATTAATTCTTTAACCGATACTTCCCTGCTTAATCTTGGGCTCTGCCCAGACCAAAGTGACATATATTCCTTATTATTTTGTTCACTTGCTACCCTTCTTATTTCTTTAGTTAATGTATTTTGATAAGGATAAGCCGGCAATTCATTTTCGTACTCTCTCATATTTTCCATGAATTTATTGTTAACACCCCGGGCTGTCTTACCAGAAAAGACCCTGGTTAATAATACATCTTCTTCTGATGCATTAAGAATAGCCTTCTTATGCAATGGATGTGCTCCACTCTCTTTTGTAGTTAAAAAAGCTGTGCCTAATTGAACTGCTTTTGCACCAAGACATAAAGCCGCTGTGACACCTCTTCCATCCATAATCCCTCCTGCAGCAATAACAGGTATGGAAACATTATCTACAACTTGTGGAATTAAAGACATTAACCCTATTAAGCTATCTGGATTCATAAATGATCCTCTATGTCCTCCTGCTTCGCTGCCTTGAACAACTACTGCATCCATTCCTATACTTTCAACTATTTGGGCTTCTTTTACATTTGTTGCAGTACCTATAACAACTGTTCCTTTCTTTTTTAATTCTTTCACAATCTCTTTGCTTGGAATACCAAATGTGAACGAGCAAACCTTCAATTTTTCTTTTAATACTATTTCAATTTGTTCTTCGAATTCTGATTTAGTAGAAATCGACAAATCATCCTTTACTATCTGAAGTTCTTTTCGATATTGGTCTAATAAACTATTCGTTTTTAAAATTTTATCTTCTATTAATTTATGATTTTCAGGTACAAAAAGATTTATACCAAATGGATGTTTAGTTAACTTTTTTACATTATGTATGAATTCTCTTGTTTTATCTGCTGTTAAATAACCGGCTCCAATACTACCTAAACAATTATTATTTGAAACTGATGAAACGAGTTCCGGAGTAGTCACGCCTGCCATAGGAGCTTGTAAGATGGGATATTTAATCCCTAACTCTTGAATCAATTTATTCTCCATAACGAGTTCCCCCTCATTTTTTTGAATTTATAATAAAGTTTTTCCCCAGGATGTATTGTATTTTTTACTTTTCATTGCTAGGTTGCCAAACGTTGAATAACCTTGAATGGATATTGCAATAATTCTCTGATAAAACAAGAAATATTTAGCTTTAGCTTCTTAACTGATTAATGCTAATATCAATTAACCGTTTGATAACGGTTGATAGGCCGTCCTATCCCGCCATACTGTAATACAATTTCTACTTTGTTTTGCTTTTCGAGATGTTCCAGATAACGACGAGCTGTGACTCTTGCAAGTCCAGTCCCTTCGGCAACTTCTTCTGCCGAGATTGGTTTCTTTTTCTCTTCGATGAATAGAAGTATTTTCTCCATTGTTGCCGGGTTAAGTCCTTTAGGGAGTACTTCCTTCTTCATTTTATGCCCCTGTTCAGGTTGGCTGCGCAAGAGACGGTCCAATTCATCCTGAGTCAACTCCTCTTTCTGTTTGAATTGCTCCCTGTATGCCTTATAGTTTTCGAGCGCTTGCTTCATTCGCTCAAAGGTGAATGGCTTCATGACATAGTCAAAAGCTCCAAACTGCAGAATTTCCCGAATTGTCTGCTGGTCATTAGCTGCCGTAACGACGATGACCTCTGTCGAAATGGCCTTTTCCCTGATTTTGCGGATAGTAGCAAGCCCATCCTGTTCAGGCATGAATATATCCATTAAAACAAGTTCTGGCTTCAAGATTTCTATTTGTTCAAGCCCCACCTTACCGTTCGGGGCAAAACCGACGACATGGAAGCCTTCTATTTTCTCAATAAACCCACGATTAACCTCGCGTACCATTGGATCGTCCTCAATTAGTAATACAGTAACTGTTTCCATTTCATTTCCCCCTTAAAAAGTAATGACAATGCTGGTCCCTTCACCAGGAGAACTATCCACTTCAATATTGCCGCCGCCTTTGGCGACAATTTCATGAATCAAGTACATGCCAATCCCATGTCCTTCTTCTTGTTTGGTGGTGTATCCATTTTTGAATAGATTATTGATGACGGCTTCATCCATCCCAATTCCATTATCCTCCACCAAAATTGATGTAGATTCATCCGTTTGGTCCAAGCTAATAGACACTTTACGCTCTTTTTGGATAGATTTCTGTACAGCCTCGAATGCATTTTCAATAAGATTTCCGATAATGACGACAAAATCATGATGGTCAAGCCCATTTGGAAAATGAGTCCAATTGCTGTTCTTATCTATTTCGACTTCGATACCTAGTTCTTTCCCATGGCTAACCTTACTTAAAAGCAAACCTGATAGATTGTCATCTTTAATGCGTTCATGTAGGAAATCAGTGAGCATTTCTTGTTCTTCTTTAGCTTGGAAGATATATTCAGTTGCTTTTTTATATTTACCAAGCTGAAGCAAGCCTGCGATTGTATGCATCTTATTTTTATGTTCATGATTTTGAACACGGAGAGCCTGAACAAAAGCCTTTACGCCTGTAAGCTCCTCGGCTAGCTTCTTCACGTCTGTCCTGTCCTGAAAGACTGCGACGGCTCCAATCGTTTTGCCCCTTACCTGAATAGGAATACGATTACTCAAAATGGAATGCTGGTTGACCAATAACTCCTTATTATAGACCGGGTGATTAAAATCAATGATTTCTGGCAATCTTGTATCAGGCAGAACATCATAAATATTCTTGCCGATTAGATTTTGCTTATCTACACCAAGGATACGATAGGCCTTTTCATTAAAAACCGTAATGGTCATATCATTATCAATAGCGATAATTCCTTCATGCATGGCATTGAAGGTTTCATTCCGTTCGGCATAGAGACGAGCTATTTCATGTGGCTCAAGCCCAAACATTT
Source organism: Bacillus sp. D386 (assembly GCF_006346415.1). NCBI lineage: Bacteria > Bacillati > Bacillota > Bacilli > Caryophanales > Bacillaceae > Bacillus > Bacillus sp. D386. Next base: position 85,179 of record NZ_VEMV01000002.1, read on the forward strand.
GGTTTTTAACATGCCGTGCCAGTGACCATGCTCCCCATGCGCCAAGTAGCAGCGAAAAACCAATAGCCAAGAAGATTTCAATCCTTGTCCCCCATACAATTTCCCATAGAGTTGGGGTCAGATATCCTGTGATAACCACCCCTACCTGATTATGTTCATCATCCATAATAGGAACAAATCCGCGCATAACTGTGCCTGCTTCTCCATTCGCTTTAGAGACATAGCTGTGTTCCGTAAACGCAGCATCCTCATCTGCCGTTTTTGACACTGTACCTATCATCCTTTTGACAGGATGGGACAGTCGGATACGATTATTATTGAGCACAACAATATAATCAGCATTATTGATAACCCTAATCCGCTCAACAACTGGGTTTATTTCTTCCGCTCTGCTTTTGTCACCGCCTTCTGAAAGCAGCTTCCTCACCTCAGGCAATTCAGCAACCGTTCTTGAGAGGAGCAGGCTCCGTTCGCTGATTTCTGCCTCCTTCTTTTCCATGAAACTTCCGAGCACAAAGATACCTGCAACAGCAAAAGAACAGATAATGATGAAGAAAGTCATAGTCATAATCTTCCAATGGATAGATATTTGCTTCATGCCCAAAACTCCTCGAGTAACTTTTTTCCATTGTACCACCAAAAAACATGGTAGAATATTGAAAAGAATAATATGGCGGGGATATGATATGAAAAGTTTTTTAATAACAGCTGTTTCCATCATTGCCGTATTGGTGATATACATGGGGGTTCAGCATGATTTTGGGCAGAAAGCAAGCTTACCGCCTGATTTTGAACAAGAGGGCTTAAACGAACAAATTGTCATCAACTTTAGTCATGTTGTTGCCGAAAATACACCAAAAGGGCTCACCGCTGATAAATTTGCAACGCTAGTCGAGAAGAAGACTAACGGAGCTATCCAGGTAGAGGTATATCCAAACAGCACACTCTACTCAGATGGGGAGGAACTGCAAGCTTTGCAAAATGGCGATATCGAGATGATTGCTCCCTCCTTCTCAAAAGTGACAGATTGGATTCCCGAATGGCAAGTTCTCGATCTGCCGTATTTATTGAAGAATTATAAAGATATAGAAGAGATTTTCACAGGTCCCATAAAGGGAGAGCTATTAGGGATGCTTGATGAGTATGGTGTAAAGGGCTTGGCCTTTTGGAATAATGGATTTAAACAAATTACAACGGCCCATTCTCCTGTTAAACTGCCAGATAATCTTGAGGGACTTACTCTGCGTACCATGCCAAGTAACATGCTCAAAAGGCAGCTGAACCTTGTTGGTGCAGAGAACCGAAGCGCTTCCTTTGACCAAGTTTATAGTTTATTAGAAAGGGAGAAGCTTGACGGCCAAGAAAATACGATCTCTAACATTGATTCTAAGGGTTTCTATCAAGTGCAAGATCATATGATACTATCCAACCATGGTATTCTTGGATATGCAGTCATGATTAACAATGAGTTTTGGAACAGTCTTCCAAAGAATTTACAGCAGGCAGTCATCGAAGCAATGGACGAAGCGACAGCTTGGAACTTAACGCAATCCGAGCAAATGAACAGAGAATCCTTAGCGAAATTGGAAGCTTCCGCTGAGCTTGAAATCTATCATCTAAGTGACGAAGAATTACGGCAATGGCAGCAAACTTTCTTGCCACTGTATGATTACTATAAGACCCAATTCGACGAAAAACTATTAAAAAAGATTCAAGAGTCGATTGACTGATGAGGCCTTCCCCTACGGAAGGTCTTTCTTTTTCATATAGATTGGATGCTGATTAAAGAAATATGCTCATTCTTTCGATTAAGATAATTATCCTGGTGACCAAAAAGACCAAAAAGAACATTAAAACCATAATCCCACAATTCCTTCTTTATCCTTTAAGATAAACACAATAAATTGTAAGCGCTAACAATAAAACAGAAAGAAGGGTTGGCTTTGAAAATCTTTAAGAATCTAACTGTCCAAGTTGTCACCGGTATCATTTTAGGGATTATGGTAGGGGCAATTTTCCCTGAGTTCGGTGCCAGTTTAAAAATCCTTGCTGATTTATTCATAAAATTAATTAAAATGTTGATTGCTCCAATTATCTTTTTGACAGTAATCATTGGGATTGGAAGCATGGGCAACCTAAAGAAAATCGGGAAGATTGGCGGCAAGGCTTTATTGTATTTCGAAATTGTATCCACTCTTGCTTTAGCAATCGGTATTCTTGTCGTCAACTTTGTTCAGCCTGGAAGCGGGCTTAATACAGAGAATTTAAAAACTGGCGATGTATCTCAATATACGGCACAGGCTGCTGAATCGGATCAGGGCTTCGGAGCATTCATTCTGAACTTGATTCCTGAGAATGTTGTCGGCGCCCTTGCTTCAGGGGAACTGCTTCCGGTCTTGTTCTCAGCAATTCTATTCGGACTGGCTGCTGCTTCTGTCGGCGAAAGAGCCAAACCAGTCATCACCTTCTTTGAAATAATAGCTGATATATTCTTTAAGATTGTCAATATGGTTATGAAAATATCCCCTATCGCCGCGTTTGCCGCAATGGCCTATACAATCGGAAATTTCGGTCTTGGATCGCTTGTTTCACTCGGAAAATTGATGGGCTCTGTGTACCTCACTATGTTTTTATTCGTCGTCTTGGTCCTCGGCTCAATTGCAAAATATTACGGTTTTAATATCTTTAAGTTCATGGCCTATATTAAAGAAGAGATTCTGCTGGTTCTTGGTACATCATCTTCCGAATCTGCCCTGCCGGGAATGATGCGAAAGCTAGAAAACTACGGCTGTTCAAAGCAAGTCGTCGGTTTGGTCATCCCTACAGGGTACTCCTTTAACCTTGATGGTACATCTATATATCTATCAATGGCCGCCATCTTTATCGCCCAGGCCTATGGGATTGATTTGACCATCTGGCAAGAACTGACCTTGCTTGGCATATTAATGCTAACCTCAAAAGGCGCTGCAGGGGTGACAGGATCCGGCTTTATCACACTGGCCGCCACTTTGGCTGCCTTCCCAATGATTCCGGTAGAAGGAATGGCGTTATTAATTGGTGTCGATCGTTTCATGTCTGAAGCACGTGCAATTACGAACCTAATTGGCAACGGTGTGGCAACTGTTGTTGTTTCTAAATCAGAGAAAGAATTCAATGCGGATTTTGTGCCTGATGAACAAGCAAAGAGGTATGATGCCACTTCTCCTGCAGACAATCTATAAAACAAAGAGAAAGACAAGCCGTGCCTCCATCTGCCAGCTTGTCTTTCTTTTTAAATACTTTTTCTAATTTTCCATTCATATACGGATGATCAACCTGTGATACTTATTATTTTTCATTTTCAGGTTAATTTAATTATTGCTCTTAATCCATACCTGAGAAGATAGCTGCATAATGAAAAGACTGCCTATCTGACGTCCCGTCTCTGAAGAACAGTTAAATAAAAAAAACGCCGAATCAATCGGCGTTTCAGTAGTATATTCGATTTCCTTTTTCCTTCTGCTTTTTATAATACTTGTCGTATGCAACCAATGTTAAGACTGCTAGGATGGGATAACACAGTACCATGGAGTTGTATGAAGTGTATCCTGCAAAATTAAAATGGAATAGCAGGAAACCAATCGTATTAATGACAAGCAACCTCATTTTCAATGAATGGTTTTCTTTCATTTTCATAAAGAATAAGCCAAATAAAAGAATTGTAATCCCGATGGACATGGAAATATAGGAACCCAGGAACATCCCGAATGAATCAAAGAATACCACTGGTATCAATCCACTGAACATCACGGTCAAATAACAGGTTAGTAGCAAGAGAGAATATCTAACATATTGCATGGTTTCTTCCCCCTTATTGATTTAATAACTTCGTTTTCATTTCTCTGTTCATATCATCCAGCTTCGTTACAAACTCTTTACTGCTGGCGATAATCCTTCTGCTGGATGCTTCCTGGGTCTCAATAGCAGAATAAATATCCTGGTAAGCCTTTTGCAGCTTTTCAATCGAGATAGATGGATTCTCCAGGAGCTTCGTTGTTTTTTCTGTGTTTTCTTTTAACATTTGCGCGTTTGCCAAAATCATGTTTTCTGTAGCTTCATTCACATCATTGATTGCTGTAATGATTCTTTCCTGATTTTGCAGTGCCAAATGAATAGCAGATGTAACGGGAGCTAAGTTCTTAGTCGTATCAATTGCATTCCGAATGGCTTCTTTCAATTTATCATTATTTTTCTTGATAATATCAACAGAAGCAAGGGATTGCTGTAGCACATTTACCATAGAGCTCATATTCTTTGTTCGTACAATAATTTTCTCCTGTGCCTCCATGACAAGCTGCTGCTTATTCTGCCATTCTGGATCGTTCTTTTTATCCTCAATCATTTGGAAAAGATGCTGACCCATATAGATTTGTTTATCTAAGAGATAAATTTTTTCATGGACATCTTTTTTGATGACATCAAGCTCAGCATTATCCTCCTGAAGCATATCTCTTCCTCTAAGTAAGGACTGGACGATTTCATCAATATTCTTTTCCACTGTTTGATACTTTGCAATAAACTTTTCATTTGAACTCTTGCGCAAAAACTTCGGAACAATCTTTGCTATTCCTTTTGTCTGATAGGCATTTGGATTTAGGTCAGAAACCGCCTCGCGAAGCTTGAGCAGATTAGTTGGTATATCGTGATTGTCCTTGTTGTCCATCATGTCTTTGACTGGTCTGCGAAGACTGTTTAATGATTCCCCAGCCATACGTTGCTCATTGCCGCCGAAATTGCTTAAATGCTCTAGGACGGAGTCAATATTATGTGCATCCGTGTCAGATATTTTTTTGACGACCTGAGTTGCTTCATCATTTAATTTTTTCATATCTTCGGGATTTATGAATGATTGAATCGCTGTTTCATCAAATTCCCTATTTTGTTCACTCATCGGTTTTCCACCTCTTGTCCGACATTATTTTTCGTATCTTTGATCGATTGTAGTCAATGTTTTCTTTAAGTCAAATTCCCTTGTATTGTCAATATGTCTGCGAATTTGTGTAATTCGCTCCTGTATGATAATCAGTCGATTTAATGTATCATGTTCATACTTTTCTTGTTGTTTGGATTCCAATTGACTAAAGTCAGCTATCAGCTTTCGTAAATCTTTAATTATTGTCTCCTTAACCTGATGCTCATAATCAACATCAGAGATGAGATCCACATGCTCCAGTAAATAACCCAGGCTTGGGATAATTTGAGTAAAGGCATGATCAATCGGTGATGAGAGATAGTTTCTTTTTCTCGCATCTTCCAGCTCGTTTATAAGAGCAGTAAAGTTATTGTTATTTTGATATATCATTTTCATTTTTTCCGGCTGAAAACTCATAATGGCCCATCTTAAAAACAGGTCAATCTTTTCTAGATCGCTTTCTTTCTTTAATAACTGTTCAGAGATTTTCTTTTCTGTATAAACTCTCGATCTTGTATCGTATCGAACATCAAGTAAAGGCTGTTTGGTTTTAGCTTTTTGCGCATTAATCGTAATGTAATCCGGTCCAGCCAAGATAGATAGTATATTTGAATCCAATTCATATACATAATGGGCATAACGATCATCCAATTGAGTGCATACAAACTGGTCTTTTTGATTTTTACCTGCTATTCGCTTCATCACATTTGCCAAACGTTCCTGTTTTGGTCCTGCTGGTTTTGCGTCCTGCAGAAAAACTACAGCTGTAGCTCCTACCAATCCAAGAAGGATCATATAGAACATAAACAGTCACCCCTTTCTAAGGCAATTTTACCATACTATACATACGAACAAACAGACAGATAGTTTCAAAAAACATTGGTAATTTTCATTTCCTGTAGCACTTTTATCAAAAATAATGGATATCTCAAGAAAAACTATATTTATATATTATTTCTTTCCCTAAGCGAATATCTTAATTTAAAATTTCAGAATAGAAACTATTTTACACACCTAAAATATGGATTGTTTTGGTAAAATACAAATTGAAAGCTGACCCAAATCGTAAAACGGCCAATCGACGGCGAATTTCCATTAATTCACCTGTTAATTTGAAGGGTAAATTACATCTACATACGTACCACCAAGAAAGTATAAATTCAAACGAATAGAGGATGATAGCATGTATTTTTCATCAAAAAGAGACTTATGGATAACCGCTACCATTTGGTTATTCGCATTTATTTTTATTCTTTCACCCATTTTCTTTCCAGACCTTGGTGTTTGGATGACCCCTGAGTTCTTAGACAAGCAATGGATTAAAATCGTACTCTTAGTACCAGTTGGTTTTTGTTTAATGTGGATATGGCTTAAAACGGGATATACAATTGCGGAAAATCTCCTCACCATACACTACGGTCCATTTAAGAAGGAAATTAAGATTGATACGATTAGTAGTATAAGAAAAACCAGAAATCCTTTTACAGATCCTGCCCAATCTATGAATAAAATAGAAATTAATTTTACAGGATTTAATACGATTGCCATTTCACCAAAAAACCAAACTGAATTTGTTCGTCAATTATTAAAGCAAAATCCACATATAAAAACGGATTACCATTTTGAAAATCGTACGGAGAGTTAGGATAAGAATTAATAGATTAGCCTTTTTAAGTGCAATCTGCCTGCAGCGTCGGTCTAATACCATGAGCACATAAAAAACACCGGAAAACACCGGTGTTTTAATTAATTATCTATTTGTTGTCGATTAGCTTAAAAGGAAAATGCAGTTCAAAATTGGCTTTTCTTTTTTCAGGCTCTTTCTTAATCACTTCCCCTGTATTCAGCCAAGATGCTACATCAAAGTATTTCTTATAATCCGTTAGCTCATTTTGTAATTTGGTTTCTATGTGTTGATTTGAAAAACAAATCACATTGTCTAAATGTCCCATTGGCCTAGCCGTAAAACAGACTTTGTTTTTTAAAGGCAACTGATTGAACGTTTCAATACATTCTTTTCTGCACTGATACTGATCGCTGAATTTAAAAAACAACTGATCCCAATTTATGCGTTTAACTCTTTCATTCCAGTCATTTAATGCTGTCTGTTTATACTTATAGGAATAGAAATGGATCTCCACTTTCTGGTCCAACAGCCCAATGGGATAGATATCCGTTATTCCATCATATTTTGAATGGAGTGTAAATTTAAGGGGAGATTTCATATAATGCTCAAAGTTAGATAAAAGCTCAATATAGTCCGGTGCAAATATGAACATTCCAATAAATGGAGAGTTGTATTCCATACCTAAATCATCGTATACTTTCTTGCCCCAATCATTGTCTGAGACAATCGTGAAATGACTGTTTTTCACTTTCTTTTTCATATCCAGATGAAAACAATAACTAGATATCTTTTTCGTTATTTTTTGTAGATAACCTTCCATTTTATCTCCCCCTTTCTACATTATTATTACCTTTATTCCTTTTTTTAATGAAAAAATAACATCTAAATTATGGAATCTTACATTTCTCGCTAAAGATTTCCCAAATTATGCCGATATGTGATATAGCACCCTCTATGACATTTTATGATGGAGACATTTTTTAGTTACTCATTTTATCCTTAAATTTGTTTGGGATTGATTTAACTGGTCTTTGCAGTTGTCTGACAAAAATATATGCCATACAGCCTTGTAAAACTGAGGGAGAATAAAGGAGGATGTACATTTGCAAAATCAAAAGGCAAGCCATAAGCCATTGGTCTATAAGGGTACAACACTTTTATTATCTGCAGGATTTATCCTATATAGCGGGGATACATCATTAAAATTATTGGACACCAAAAAGGCAGAAGCATCTAGTGTTACGTATTACGAAACCACTTCTAATTTAAATTTACGAGTCAGTAATTCTACTAAAAGCACTGTACTCTTAACCATCCCTAAAGGGGAAAAGATTAGCTACCTTGCAAAAAGTGGTTCTTGGTTCAAAGTGAAATTTAACAATCGCACAGGATGGGTCAATAATAAGTATGTGAAGAAAGCTGAAAATATTACTTCTAGTAAAGCAATTGTGTCTGGCTATCAAACTACAGCTAATCTTAATTTACGATCCAAAGCGTCAACCAATGGGAAAATCCTGAAAACCATACCTAAAGGGAAAACCCTAACCTATATTTCCACTAGCGGTTCTTGGATTAAAGTAAAATATCAAACTACTACGGGCTGGGTTAGTTCAGATTATGTAAAAAAAATAAATGAGAAAGCTAAGGTTGAACCTGCTGTGGTGAAATCTGCTGTTGTTACCAGCAGTTCATCAGTCTACACAACGAAAGCTAACCTTAATTTACGATCATCCGCTTCAACAAAAGGAGCTATTTTAACGACGATTCCTAAAGGGAAATCCGTTACTTATGTTTCCAAAAGCGGTTCATGGTTCAAAGTAAAATATGGCGGTAAAACCGGTTGGGTCAGCTCCAGTTATTTAAAAGCTAACTCAGCTGCTGCTAAACCAACGAGCAGCACCCCTTCCGCTGTGGCAAAACCACAGCAAGAGGTTACGTACCAAGCAACAGCTAATTTAAATTTACGATCCTCTTCTTCCACAAAAGGATCTATTCTTACGACGATTCCTAAAGGGAAATCCGTTACTTATGTTTCTAAGAGCGGTTCATGGTTCAAGGTGAAATATAGCGGTAAAACCGGTTGGGTCAGCTCCAGTTATTTAAAAGCTAACTCAGCTGCTGCTAAACCAACAAACGGTACAGGCACACCATCTACCGTGGTAAAACCACAGCAAGAGGTGAAGTATCAAGCGACAGCAAATTTAAATTTACGTTCTTCTGCTTCAACGAAAGGATCCATTTTAACGACAATTCCTAAAGGGAAATCTGTTACTTATGTTTCCAAGAGTGGTTCTTGGTTCAAGGTGAAATATAGCGGTAAAACTGGTTGGGTCAGCTCCAGTTATTTAAAAGGTGTTACACCGGTTAAAAATGAGAGTCCCTCCCCTTCTGTTGAAAAACCAAAGGCGAATTTGACTTATCAAACTACTGCTAAACTGAATCTAAGAACTGAGGCTTCTACCCAGGGGTCTGTATTAACGCTTATACCAAAAGGAGAGAAAGTTACCTATCTATCAAAAAACAGTTTTTGGTTTAAGGTGAAGTATGGAAACAAAACAGGTTGGGTCAGCTCTGAATTCCTAAAGGAAACAACTGAAGATAAAAAAGAGGAAGTAAAGAATAAAGAGATTTATACGACAACTGCTAATTTGAAGTTTCGAATTTCAGGCTCTACCAGTGCAACAGTCATTACTACTATACCTAAAGGAAAGCAGGTTACGTATTTATCCAAAAAAGGGGCATGGTATAAGGTTTCCTTTAACTCACTTACAGGCTGGGTCAACTCATCCTACCTGGTAAAAGGAGCATCTACCTCCGATTCCTCTAATCCAATCAGTTCAGATTCCTATGTAACGATGGATTTAAGGACAAAATCATCCGTAACAGCTGCTCAGATTAATACGTATATTGCGAAAAATGCAACCTCCTCCAACAGTGTTCTATATAACAGGGGAAGCATATTTATTGATGCAGCAAACAAGTATGGCGTGAACGTTTTGTATCTTGCAGCACATGCCATTCATGAGAGCAATTTCGGTAAATCGACTATATCATTGGCAAAAAATAATCTGTTTGGTTACGGAGCCTACGATGCAGCTCCATTCGTGGGTGCTGTCAAATTTAATACAATCAAATCAAATATTGAATTTATTGCTCAAATGATGAAAGCAACGTATTTAAATGAAGGATACTGGTCCTATAAAGGTGCTTATCTTGGTTCTACCGTTAAAGATAGTAATGGGAATAGAATCGACAGCCTAAGCAGCGGGATGAATTTTTATTATGCGACCGATTCAAATTGGGGAAAAGCGATTGCCAAACATATGTCGGCAATGCTTGATTACAGTAACGAGGGTGCAAAAAATGCCACCCCGAATAAAAAGGTGCCAAGCAGACCCTCTTATCCTGATGCAAAAGATGTCTTTCCTACCGGTACTCTTGCTGTAGCCCATAAAACAATTAATCTGACATCAGCAGATAACACAGGTTCAACCGTTTATCAGACAACTTCAAACCTAAATTTGCGATCAAGTGCTTCAACAGATGGTTCTATTCTGCTCACCATTCCTAATGGGAAAACGATAACCTATCTTAGTGCAAGTGGTAGCTGGTGTAAGGTTCAATATAACGGAAAAACCGGCTGGGTCAGTTCTGAATATGTCACAAAAACAAACTCAGGATCTTCTGTCAGCATTCAAGCAGGAGAAACCTTTAATTTACTAGAAAAACATAACAATGAGTCTTTAAAAGTAAAATACAAAGGGAAAATGTATTATACATCCAGTTTTGGATTAAGCAGTTATTATAAATACATGTCCGTTAAAAATCTGGCGCGTGTGGATGCTACATCCTTAAATGTCCGTTCTGCTGCGAATACAGGCAGCAGTATAGTCGGTACCCTATCTAATTATCAATATATTGAGCTATCGGTTGATTCAAAAAACAATCCGGAAACCAGCAATGGATGGTATAAAGTGAAACTTTCAAATGGTACACAAGGATGGGTTTCCGGAATGCATATTATCCGTGAATTGAATAAATAATAGATTGTGAGATTGTCATATCTTAGTTTTTAGCCCAGAGATTCACTCTGGGCTTTTTTCTATAAGGATATATTTGTTTTGTCACAACAGCCCATTAGAAAACAAAAGGAAACATTCACTATTTATCCGCCCTTACGTTTTGTCCGACTCCTCATATATTAATTATAAAGATTTATATGGAGGTGGAAGTATGCAAAGAAGAAGAAGACGTGCAGGCAAAGGACTATGTTATCCAGGATATAATTGGTGCGGTCCTGGCTGTTCCGGTCCATGGGGACCTACTAATCAAGTAGACTCATGCTGCAAGAAACATGATGACTGTTATAAGAGATTTGGACCCACCAAACAGTGTGACGAGATGCTGTTAAACTGCCTTCAATCACAAATAAATCCTCGAACAAAAATGGGACGAGATGCTCGATTGTTTTACAATGTCATGCGCCTTAGGTATGATCTCCGATAATTTAATCAGAAACTATAAAAAGCCTCTCAAATCTTTTTGATTAGAGAGGTCTTTATTTTTACCTATACATTACATCAGTACTATTAGATCTGGAAATTTTATATTTAACTCCATATTTCCCTCAGCTATAATCACTCTTAAATATTATGTAAATTGCATTCCCTCTTGTTCTATTCTTTTTATTATGCCGTGTTGCTTTATCGGAATGTTTAATATCTATATATATGGGCAAAACATTTAATATACCTAGAGAAATGAGGCGGAATTTATGTATTTTGAGTTGAAAGAAACGAAACATCGCCCTTTCCCTTTACCGAAATCACCGTGGGTACTGACCCAGGTATGGAATGATATGCTATTTTTACATTATCAAATAGATCCCACCCTTCTCCGTCCATATGTGCCGGAGGAATTGGAGATTGATTTATATGAAGGAAAAGCATGGATTTCGATTATTCCCTTTAAGATAACTAAAATGAGAGCAAGAGGGCTTCCACATTTTCCATATCTTCATACTTATTTAGAGCTGAATGTACGTACATATGTTAAATACAAGGGTGTTCCTGGTATTTATTTTTTTAGTTTGGATGCTGATAAACTATTAGCCGTCTTGGGAGCACAAGTGGGCTTGGGCCTACCTTATAAAAAAGCACATATGTACTTTCAACAAGATAGGGATCAATTTTATTTTCAAAGTGTACGAGAAAGCAGTAAACAAACCTATCAACTCGATGTTCATTATGAGCGTAAACAGATTTTATACGAACCCCTGCCGGACTCTTTGGATTTTTGGTTATTAGAACGATACAGTATGTATAGTATTTGGGGCGATTTAATCATACGCGGAGATATTCATCACGATCAATGGAAAGTAAGTATGGTTCATGCGCATATTTCAACTAATACTATGCTCGACTTTTTAGGAGATGAAACACTCGATCCTGCACCACAGCATATGCATTACTCGAGAAGAAAGCGATTTTTATTTTTCCCTCCAAAAATTGTGGGCAAAATTAAACACTCCACAGACAAATAATCTATACAATAGGTGTAATCTCGACTATATTATGTTAAACGAAAATATACTCTCTTTAGTCTGGTTAGATAAAAGTATTTAACTGAATTCTTCTTAATTCATTCTCCCTTTTATCATACCCATCAGTTGGGTAAATGATTGCTACCATAACTTACTCCTATCTTTTCGGTAAATTGGCTTTCTTTTGACTTCTTAATAATATTAAAATGTAAACTCCTATTAATCTATTCGTAACATTGTAACTATATAATGGTACTATAACAGTTTTCCAGAAGGATAGATGCTAAAAATGGACATAAAAGAGCCAACGAAAAAAACGAATTCAATAACCATACCTCCGGTGATTAAAGATTATATCGGAAATAAAACTACATTAGAAGATTTAGAGCAACTGAAGCATTTGGTTGCAAAAAGATATGCTGAACTTAAAGTACCCCGTCTCGATTAACGGGGTTTTTTATTTGCCTACATTCAACCTCTATTCATACTTTTCCTACTTAGTGTTTTCTCTTCATTTTTTCTATAATTCTTACCCCGTATTTTCCTATCCTAGTTCATCAAATCTGCACCTTAACTTCATTAAGATGTTAATCTAATGAAAATAAAAAGCTCTCTCCTAGGCTCATTCTGGCTATAGTATTCTCTCAGCCCTATATTTAATAGAAGAAACTCGATATTTTTTACTAAACGATATTTCTAACTTCAAAAAATTGAGGATTCAGAGTCAATACCTTTCTAAAAAACAATAGAATCATGACTTTTTACTTATATTGACTATAACTTTCAATTGAAAGATGAATCTAACCACCCTGTACTAATTGCCCTCTTTTTTGTAGTATATGGGAGAAATGATAGAAATTTAAAGGAGAGTGTCGAATGTCAAAATCCAATATTAATCGTTTCTTCGTCCCAGCCTTTCTCGTGTTCCTGCTCCTCTTATCGTTCATTCCTGCGGTAACACCCAAGGCAGATGGACCAATTACTGTAACAGAGGCAATAGCAAACAATACAGGCAATGCTACTGTTGAAGGCTATATCGTTGCCCATACGACAGGAAATAATAGCTACAATTTTGAAGCACCATTCAGCAGTGATTTTAATATTGCGCTAGCTGATTCACCCAATGAAACGGATAAAGAAAAACTGCTTCCTATCCAGCTCCCGGCTAAATTCCGAGCAGAATTTGGGCTGCAGTCTAATCCATCCATCATCGGGAGTAAAATTCACGTTACTGGAAATCTTGAGGCTTACTATACAGTGCCTGGATTAAAATCACCTACCTCCATTGTTTTTGCAGAAGAACATGATCCAACTCCGAAAGCTGCCGCTGCTGCGAGCTCAGTCTCTCCAGGACCAGTATCAGCTGGAACAGCTATTTCCTTAACTACAGAGACGGAAAACGCAACCATCTACTACACAACAAATGGGATGGAACCTACCATAGACAGCGAAGTGTACACGACCCCTATCATCATCGCAGAAAACACGACAATTAAAGCAATCGTCGTAGCAGACGGCTATAAAAACAGTGATATTGTATCACTAGCCTATTACATTGCCACTAGCGGTTTACAGATACATGACATTCAAGGTGCCGAGCACCACTCTCCATATCAGGATCAATATGTGGCAGATGTTGAAGGCATCGTAACTTATATTGCCGATGCTAACAACTTTTACATGCAATCTCTAACGCCTGATAAAAACCCTGCCACCTCAGAAGGCATACTTGTCTATAAAAGGAACCATGCTGCACAAGTTGGTAATACCATTAAAGCAAGCGGTCAGGTTAAAGAATGGGTACTTGAAGGTTATGCAGAAAAATTAACAACGGATTTACCGGTTACAGAAATCAATGCTACTAACATTACGATTGTAAATGACTCACAACCGCTCCCTAAGCCGATTGAGATTAGCCCGCTTAAAGGACAGCCAACACGAATCATCGATAACGACCAGTTCAGCAAGTTTGATCCATATCAGGACGGGATTGATTATTACGAGAGCCTAGAGGGAATGCTCGTAAACATTAAACAGCCGAAGGTTATTGCACCGCAGGATTATGGCGAACTATATGTAGTGTCAAAATATACTTTACTCAACACCCTGGCAAAAGGCTTGAGGATTTCAGAAAACGATTATAACCCTGAGCGACTCATCATTGATACTGGTGATTCAAGCTTTGTTACCAAGACAGGCGATTCATTTACTGGAGATATTCATGGTGTTGTAAGTTATGGTTTCAGCAATTACCGAATCTTATCTGATAAAGAAAATTTACCAGAGCTTAAAAACGGTAGCCTGAAACAAGAGGTAACGAAATTTAAGCAACATGCCAAAAAACTGACAGTCGCTTCCTATAACGTAGAAAATTTCTCCCCGAAGGAAAGCGACGAGAAAACTACTAAACTTGCAAAAGCCATTACTGACAATTTAAATCAGCCTGATATCATTGGACTTACTGAAATACAGGATAATGATGGTGCCACAAATAGCGGTAATACAGATGCAAGTGCAAGCTATCAAACATTGATTGATAAAATCAAAGAGTTGGGCGGTCCTTCTTATTCATTCACAGATATTGCGCCGGTTAATAATCAAGACGGAGGCGCTCCTGGAGCGAATATTCGCGTTGGATTTTTATATAACCCAGAGCGAGTGTCACTCACTCCTGCTCCAAAAGGCAGTGCGAATGAAGCAGTCAGCTATGAAGATGGCAAACTGACAGCTAATCCAGGACGAATTGATCCTGAAAATCCTGCTTTCGATAGTAGTCGTAAGCCTTTAGCTGCCCAATTCACCTTTAATGGGAAGGATGTTATCGTCATCGCTAACCATTTTAATTCAAAAGGCGGAGATCAGCCGCTCTTTGGAAAAAACCAGCCGGCTATATTGTCTAGTGAGGAGCAGCGCATTAGCATGGCAAATGTGGTGAATCAATTTGTAAAAGAAATCCAGTCCAAGAACAAGAATGCCAATATTATTGCTCTCGGAGACTTAAATGACTTTGAATTTACAGATACACTCAAAACACTGAAGGGAAGGGAACTGACGAATATGATTGATTTGATTCCCTCAATTGACCGCTATACGTATGCCTATCAAGGAAATTTACAAGTGCTAGACCATATCCTTGTTTCGAAACCACTAACATTGCGTACAGCTGTTGATATCGTTCACATCAACGCTGCCTTCATGGAAGAACACGGACGAGCAAGTGATCATGACCCTGTATTAATCCAAACCATGCTAAAATAATGCTCAATAAATTCTTGAGAAGGCGGTCCTAAAAGGATTGCCTTCTCTTCTTTTATGTAAGGCAGAGTTTTGAGATGATACGTCTTAGGTAACGCATATTATGAACACAAGAAACCCAATGGTACATATACATCGGGTTTGTCATCTCTTGGCACTTCATAAGTCAAGGCTTGTCTACTGTCTCCTATTCCTTTAATGGTCGGATCCTGAACAATACCAATCCAGCTAAAATAACCACAAAAATCAAAACTAATTGTGGTGTATCATCTTCTGCGACAGACGGCATGACTCCTATTAAACCGAGCAACTTATATATAAATCTGGTGACTAAAGTAGCAAATGCAATAATAAGGTTGGGTTTTTAAAACGTACTTTCCAATTCATTCTATCACTCCATTAACTTAGTATGCCTAACTTCAAATATATTTAAAAGGCTGAATGCTGACAGTAAAAAGAAAATCCCTGCCCCCCAATTTAAGGACATTTCACTCGTGGCATAAGAAACAGCAATGATTAAATAAATTAAGGCGGATAACCCTAACCCAAACTTTCTCATTACATAACTATTAATAACCAGCCCAATAACCTTAATGGTAGCTGCAGAAAAGAAAATGAGAGCAAACAATGTCTCGCTTCCCAACTGACTTAAAGTTCCATATAACTCTGGCAATTGCTGAAACATATCATTGTTGAACATACATACCATAGCAAGGTAATAGCTCAATATACTAACTAGTGCCTCAAAATATGGTATAGACCTTTTCATCATCCACCCTCCTTAGTTCAGTTTTTGTATAGCAAACACAATAAAACCGATAACCGCTGGAATAGTTCCACCTATAACGGCAGCGGTCACAGTTCTTCTTAACCATACAGTATCTCCTTTAATGTCTTTTAGGGTTTCTAAAATACCAGCAATCTGTTGATCGTGTACAATTTGTGTACTACGCATTTGGTCCAACCGATCCTCCTGCTTGTCCATCCGGAGTTCATGTTTTTCAAAACGCACGTCCTGTTTATCAAATTGCCCTTCCGTCTGACGCTTGTACTCTTTGAACTCTTCTAACATATTCATCACCAACTGTTTTAACATGTAACCTTCACCCTCATCATATGCGAAGAATCTTTCTTTTGTGCCATAATTAGACTTTGTAACTATCATTTAATGTCTGAATAGTTGGCCAAGAGAATGGCTCACTTTACACGAGCATCACTTTAGGCAAAAAAAGAGGACTCCAACTAGAAGTCCCCTCATACTATGTGATTTGATCATACTTACCCGTGAAATAACTCAATGGTTTATTACTTATAATTGCATTCAAGTCTACATTACCAGCATATCCATCTACTATTCCTTTGTCTGTAAACTGCCATAAGTCGCAAACATAGTCAGGTTTCCTGCTACTTGCTCGCATGCCATTGTTACGCCCATAAGAAGGTATCCAAACAGCATCAAAGTCTCTTATATCGATATTAAAGGATTTATAAAGATGATTGGCAATATATATCCCTACTTTCTTCACCCCAAGAGCTCTCAATTTCTTTGCATAGACCTTAACCCCTGCTCTCATATCTTTCATGCTCTTCTCCTCAACGTCAAGCCAGTAAACAGGCGGGCTAAATTCTTTAGTCCGGTTATAAAAATCAGTAGCCTCTTTCTCCATATCAGAGATCGAAATACCTCTTACCCACGCATAGGCATTAGTTGGTACACCACGCTTATTAAATTCCTTGTGATGAGTTTTATAATGTCTGTCGATTGTAGAAGATCCATACTGAGTACGAACAATAACTAAATCCACTTCCTTGGCTAGTTTGTCATAATTTATAGATGATGGTGGCTGGTGATGTGAAATATCTATAATTTTCCCCATTTTTATCAGTACCCCCTTTTATTAGAATATATAAAAAGAGCCCTGGAGGACACTTAAAATAAATTAAACGGCAACTATAGTTTTTGACAGAGGCGAGCAATTTTGCTGGGCATAAAAACTGACTCGCTTTTTTATATTAAATCCTTAAATGGTAAGACTTCTCCCCTTCCCTTAAGGGATTGTGTGCACTATATTGGCCGAGCATACACCTGGATTCTGCTTGCCGTTTTTTATCCAACTAAGGCGATCTATAAAGGGCTTTTCGCTATGTCCTTCACAAAGTGGATGGGCTAATTTTTTCTCGCTATAACAGCAAACTTCTCTTTAGAGTGTATTCTTAGTTGTTTCTCCAGAAATTCATCCGCTTCCGGTTCCCATGGAATTCTAGCATCAGTTTTCCATGTGTATCTCATTTTTATCGCCTCCTACTTTTATAATATCAGTCAGAGGCGATTTATTAATAAGAGGTAAAAAGTTTTTATAAAAAAGAGGACTTCCAGAGTGGAAAGTCCCTTTAATTTTAAATTTTCAGCTTTTCTAATTCGTTTAATTTTAAATGCAAAAGAAGAATTTTTTGATTCACTTCCTTAGATGATTCCACATGTTGAAGCAAATAGCGTAACCGCATGGTGTGGAAAATACACAAAAGTTTCTTCATATATAATCATCCTTTATCCGACTTACGTTAATAATAGCGTTGGTATATAACTTCAACAAGAGGCTCAAGATGCGGTTCATTTGTCATATACAAATAAGAGGAATCCCACTTAGGAACCCTCTTATTTATTCTTCTCATGTTACCGCATAGTATGTTCCAATTATACTTTAAATCCACGAAACCTTTCGCACAGGATATTCATTTCCTGTAACTATTTAATGCTATGGAACGAATCCATAAAAGAGCCGGATTGCCAAAGATACAATTCACGCTTTAAGGCATACTCATGCTGTTCTACTTCTAGAATCAGGAGCTTCGATGAAATACATCCAAGTACGATTGGGTCATGGATCCATTCAGATCACCGCTGATGTGTACTCGCGTCTCTAAGAAAATCGAAAAAGATACTATGGAGAAATTTGAAGATTTCACAAAAAGTTAAAATGTTTAGAGGCGGGGCAAAAGCGGGGTGAAAATTTGGACAAGCTAAAAACATGTGATTGCCCCACCAAATAAAAAACCCTTGACGCTAGCAGTGTCAAGGGTTTCAGCTATTAATACATTTGAAGATATTGTTCTCTCTCCCATGGATGAACTTGGGTTCTAAACATATCCCATTCAATCTCTTTTGCTTCTACAAAGTGTTCCAGGATATGATCACCTAGACCATTCATGATGACTGGGTTTTTTTGTAATTCTACTAACGCTTGATATAATGTAGACGGAAGATCTTTAATACCTTCTTCAGCACGTTCTTGTGCAGACATTACATAGATATTACGGTCAATTGGCGCCGGAGCTTTTTTCTGATTTCTAATGCCATCAAGACCAGCGCTAAGTAATACCGCCATAGCTAGGTATGGATTTGCAGTTGGGTCAACAGAACGTACCTCAACACGTGTGCTCAATCCACGGGAAGCCGGAATACGGATTAGTGGGCTACGGTTACGAGCAGACCATGCAACATAACAAGGTGCTTCGTATCCAGGAACTAGACGTTTGTATGAGTTAACTGTTGGATTTGTTACTGCCGTGAACGCAGGCGCATGCTCAATGATACCAGCAATGAATTGATGAGCTGTCTCGCTCAATTCGATATTTCCTTTTGTATCGTAGAAAGCATTCTTTCCATCAGAGAATAAAGATAAGTTCATGTGCATACCGGAACCATTCACACCGAACAATGGTTTTGCCATGAAAGTTGCGTGCAAGCCATGTTTACGAGCAATTGTTTTTACTACCAATTTGAACGTTTGGATTTGGTCACATGCTGTAATCGCATCAGCATATTTAAAATCAATCTCATGTTGTCCTGGAGCTACCTCATGGTGGGAAGCTTCAATTTCAAATCCCATCTCTTCTAGCTCAAGAACGATATCGCGACGGCAATTTTCACCTAAATCTGTAGGAGCAAGGTCAAAGTATCCGCCTTTATCATTTAACTCCAAAGTTGGTTCCCCTGCTTGATCCAATTTGAATAAGAAGAATTCTGGTTCAGGCCCAAGATTGAAATCTGTGAAACCTAGCTCTTTCATTTCCTCTAACACACGTTTTAAATTAGCACGTGGGTCACCTGAGAAAGGTGTGCCATCCGGATTGTAAATATCGCAGATTAAACGAGCCACTTTTCCTTTTTCAGCAGTCCAAGGAAAAATTACCCATGTATCAAGATCTGGATATAAAAGCATATCAGATTCTTCGATACGAACGAACCCTTCAATGGATGAACCATCAAACATCATTTTATTTTCTAATGCTTTATCAAGCTGACTTACTGGAATTTCTACGTTTTTAATTGTTCCCAGAATGTCGGTAAATTGTAATCGAATAAATTTCACATTTTCATCTTTAGCTAACTTTCTAATATCATCCGCAGTGTATTTCCCCATCTTCCTTTTTCCTCCTTAAATAATAAAGCTTTTTATATTTTAATTTTTAATTAAAAAACCGATGCATATCACCAGATTGGTTGCTGCCTCTCGTTGTAAAGCGGCCAGCCTTCAAAATTTCATCACGCAATAATTTTCTTAATTGCGCATTGGTCAATTCTGGTTTTGTTTCTTCTTTAGAATGTTCATCTTTAGCAATTATTTCAGTTTCATTATAAATAGAAGGTTCAAGAATTTTTTTAATCCCAGCCATATTTATGCCTTGATCAAGCAATTCTTTAATTTCCAAAAGACGATCAATATCGTTTAACGAAAACATCCTTCGATTACCCTCTGTTCTGGCTGGATAAACCAATTTGTGTTCTTCATAATAACGGATTTGACGTGCAGTTAAATCGGTCAGCTGCATGACAATACTCATTGGAAAAAGTGGCATGGTTCTTCTGATGTTACCGCTCACCACTACATCCTCCTTCAATACCTCTTCTTGATATTGTTAGTTTATGCCATGTAAACTTCTTTGTCAATCATATGTAAGGTTTTCTGACATGGAATCTCTGGAGTAATGTATCATTTTAACTGCTTTACTTCTTTTACCCCAAACTCAGACAATTAACCTATTAATTTATAAATAAAAGCAACAAGCTGGTCCTTATTTTGAATTTCACATAAAAAAGCACTTCTATTTACACATTAATTCAACTCTTTTCCACAAAAAAGTATACCTACCTCTATGGAGCAAATAGACCAAGATACAGAAAAGATATTGCACAGACACACTAGAGGTGTATAGAAGATGCAGGAAAGCCACGGTATCCTACGCCTATCTTACATCTATCAAACACCTTTAATTAGGAATAGGTGTAACAAAGATGTAGCATAGCATCTATTCAGCACCTTCCAGACACCTTTGACCCCGCATAGGTGCGGCATAGGTGTGCCATGGGTGCAGCATAACACCTATCCTCCACCCTTCAGACACCTATGCTATGCGATGCCATTCAATAAACAGCTAATATGATATAGATAAACAGAGTTCACTTTGAATCCCACTCTGCAAATAATCGGTTACTTGTAACTCACACTGACCATTTTTACTAATAAAAAACTCCCCTATTCCAAAAATAAGGGAGTTATTATTAGTTACTTTATTAATCCTTTTTCAATCATCTGATCAATTGCTTTGCAAATGGCTATTTTAACATGGGAGTACGTTAGTCCGCCCTGTACAAAAGCGGTATATGGCGGTCTTAACGGACCGTCAGCGGTTAATTCGATACTCGCTCCCTGAATAAACGTTCCGGCAGCCATGATTACATCATCCTCATATCCTGGCATATAAGCAGGATATGGTGTTACATGAGAGTTAATTGGTGAAGCAAACTGAATCTGCTGACAGAACAGCACCATCTTATCTCTGTCATGAAATTGGACTGATTGAATGAGATCTGTTCTTGGTTCGTTCCATGTAGGTGAAGGGTTAAATCCCCATTTTTCTAGCATGGCAGCTGTAAAGATTGCTCCTTTTAAGGATTGTCCAACAACATGCGGAGCCAAGAAGAATCCTTGGTACATTTCTAATAAACTGTACAAGGAAGCACCCGCTTCAGCACCAATACCCGGTGTTGTTAAACGATATGCGCATCGTTCTACCAAATCAGCTCTACCGGCAATATAACCACCCGTTTTCGCTAAACCGCCGCCAGGATTTTTAATTAAGGACCCAGCCATTAGGTCCGCACCAACCTCAGTAGGCTCCATTTTCTCAGCAAACTCTCCATAGCAGTTATCAACAAAGACAACGACATCCTGTTTGATTGCTTTTACAAACTGAATCATTTCCTTGATTTCTGCAATTTTAAATGATGGGCGGTTATCATAGCCTTTTGAGCGTTGAATTCCAATTACCTTCGTATTTGGTTTAATGGCTTTTGCTACTGCATCAAAGTCAACATACCCATCTTCCTTTAAAGCGACAGATTGATAGGATATTTGATATTCCTTTAAGGATCCTATACCACTTCCGCGTATGCCAACAATCTCTTCAAGCGTGTCATATGGCTTTCCAGTGATGTATAAAAGCTCATCTCCAGGGCGTAACACGCCGAATAAGGAAGTTGAAATAGCATGTGTTCCAGATATGATTTGCGGGCGGACAAGTGCCGCTTCGGCTCCAAATACATGAGCAAACACCTTTTCCAATGTATCTCTTCCCATATCATCATACCCATAACCTGTTGATGGATTAAAATGGGCATCACTAACCTGATTTTCCTGGAAGGCTTTCAATACCTTCGCTGTATTAAAGTCTACATTTTCTTCAATTTCTAAAAATCTTTCAGCAATCATTTTTTCAGTTTCCTGAACAGTTTCTTTAATTCTCTCACCGTTCTTTAATTGTTCAAACATGTTGCATTCCTACTCCTACTCATAATTTTTAATAATTCCCATGATTGCATGGTCTGCTAAAGCAAGTCCCTTTAGATGATAGGTCTCATTGCTTTCATGAAACTCGGTTGATTTAACGATTGTCTCATCCTTTAACCGGGCTATAATTTTCCCTTCATTAGCTGGAATCATTACGGAATATGGTTCCATAAAGCTTTCAACCAATTTTTCCATTTCTAAAAGGAGTTGTTGAATCCCTTCATCCTGACGAGCAGATATATGAATGGATTTTTCCTTGGATGTCGGTACAAATTCAGAATGGGCGGCATCTTTTTTGTTATAGACAATCAATTGAGGAATATCCTCAGCACCCAAATCCTCGATAATTTTTTGAACGGTCTTCTCATGATTATAAGCATCAGGATGAGAAGAATCCACTACATGTAAAATGGCATCGGATTCTGTCACTTCTTCAAGCGTGGATCTAAATGCCGCAACAAGGGAGGTAGGTAAATCCTGAATAAATCCAACAGTGTCACTGATAAGGACCTTGTATCCAGATGGAAGAAGACATTCCCTGGTCATCGGATCAAGGGTAGCGAACAGTTGATTTTCCTCATAAGAATCCGCTTCAGCCAGACGGTTAAACAAGGTTGATTTACCGGCATTCGTATAGCCAGCCAATGCAATTTGGAAACGATTATTTCGTTTTCTGCGCGCTCTGTAACGTTCCCTATGCTTAACAACTGAATCCAACTGCCTTTTGATCTCATCCAAGCGACGTCGAATGTGGCGTCTGTCAGATTCCAGTTTGGTTTCCCCCGGTCCCCTCGTTCCAATACCGCCGCCGAGTCTTGATAATTCAGTACCTTGCCCCGCCAATCTTGGCAGCATATATTGCAATTGGGCT
The DNA here is from genome assembly GCF_006346415.1 of Bacillus sp. D386. Taxonomy (NCBI): domain Bacteria; kingdom Bacillati; phylum Bacillota; class Bacilli; order Caryophanales; family Bacillaceae; genus Bacillus; species Bacillus sp. D386. The sequence goes on from NZ_VEMV01000002.1 coordinate 108,276, forward strand.
AACTCTACTTGCATTTGACCTTCGCGAGAACGCGCACGTTGAGCAAAAATATCTAAAATCAACTGGGTACGGTCAACGATTCTAGTTCCCAGCTCTTTACCTAGATTTCGTATTTGACTGGGAGACAATTCATCGTTAAAGATTACGACATCCGGTTCTAGCTCTTCAACTAATGCAATAAGCTCCTCGACTTTCCCTTTCCCGATATATGTAGCAGGATGAGGCTTAACTCTCTTTTGAGACACTAATACAAGAGCCTGCCCTCCGGCAGTTTCCGTTAGTGATTCAAGTTCCTCCATAGAGGATTCAAATCGACTGTCATCAATATCTTCTCGCTGACAACCAACTAGTATAGCTTTTTCATATGTTTCTTCCATTATGTCACTTCCCTCAATAGTTCACTATTCTTCTTATCATACCAAAAAAATCACCCGTTCCAAACACTGTATTCAAATGATATGATAAATTAGCCAGATTTTAAATGATTATTTGAATTTTATTTAAGGAGAAAAAGAAAAAAGTATGACATGGGATGTATTAAGCATTATCGGAACAATCGCTTTTGCGATTAGCGGAGCCTTAGTGGCAACAGAAGAGGAATATGACTTATTTGGCCTTTATTTACTCGGATTTGTAACAGCCTTTGGGGGAGGTGCCATTCGCAATTTGCTGCTCGGGATCCCAATAATCCATATTTGGGAACAAAACGGATTATTTTTTATCGCATTCATTTCTATAACTATTGTTTGTTTATTTCAGCATTCGCTTTTAAAGCATTGGAACAGGTGGGGGAATTTTTTTGACGCTATCGGTTTAAGCGCATTCGCTGTACAGGGCGCTTTACTAGCAACGGAAATGAACTTACCGCTTATTGCGGTTGTATTTGCTGCTATCCTGACAGGAAGTGGCGGCGGTATCGTACGAGATGTCCTCGCAGGCAGGAAGCCAATACTGTTAAGATCTGAGATTTACGCAATTTGGGCAGGTATTGCAGGTCTCTTAATCGGCCTCGGAGCGATGACATCCAACCTTGAATTATACCTTTTATTTATTATTATTACCTTTTTACGAATGCTTTCTTATCTATACGAATGGCATTTACCTGTTGTTAAAAGAAGTTACTGATTAAGAGTTACTACATAAATATCCTACTAATCCACTTTCATAGATTCGTATTTATATAGGATAAATGATAAGGGCCTTGCTGTTTTCTTAGCAAGGCTCTTTAATCTGTATTGATGATTATCTTAAGTGCCATACTCCACAACTGGCATGAATCCTTTTACCTCATAATCAGAAATCTCTATAAATGAAAAATTATGACGATGAAAAATAGCTCTGATTTTAGAAGAGAACTCCCTCTTATACTCAAGAATGCGTTTTGTTGTTTCAAATTCCCATACACATAGTTTATTTTCTTCTATAAATAAGCCGTATTTGTAGGTAAGTGCAAAGGTAATTAAATTTCCTGTATCAAAAGGAATTTTCATCGTTTTTTCTTCTTCAAGCTGCTCGTTTAGTATTACTAACTCATTTCTCTCCGAGTTGATACAAGCATAGGGCTTATAACGAGTAACCAGAGGGTCATAGAGAAGATCATATTGGATAGCATTGTTATAAAAAGACTCTAAACCACTGAATGGAGATACACAGTTCAATATATTTACTCCAGCACCCTTTCCGTATACACCTTGATCTCCATATGTACATAGAACGCCATCTTTGTAAGGAAATAACTCATGAATATGTGAACCAACCTCAAATTCAGATACAAATTTACCCGTTAATGAATAAAAAGATAGAGTCGTATTGTATAAAAGACAGAAATGGTCTTTTGTGAATCGAATAATATGGTGACCCTTGGGAAGAGTTAAAATAAGTTCTCCGTTTAATTGAACCGTATTTTCACCGGTGTTTTTTAACAAAACAATCAAATCTTCTTTTTTACAATCTGCATCAATGATTACCTGTTTGCTTGTAAATATAATTTCTTCTATCAAATTCATCTCGTTTAACCTTCTACTCTCATTCCACTTCTCGATCTTTATGGCAAGAGATTGTTAATATAAAATCTACCATTCCAACCTATGCAACTAACTAAAATTTACCACAAAATCTAAATTATTAATAGATTACTTAGACGTGGTAGTTCGTTAATTCCCTGCGTTTGATTTTAGTATTCTAACCTACTAATAATCACCATCTTAGAAATATTTCATTATGACTATTTCTCAAAAAAACAAATGCCCCAAAAGCTTTATGACAGCTTACGGGGCACTCATATTTATTCGTATCTCTTACTCAAACGTATCGAACACTAGGTCATCACTTCGGATGGTCATTAATTCCCGACGTTCATATTGATCCGACAGCAAAAGACGCATTGCCTGAGTTCTGATTGATTTTTCTATTACATTCCTTACATATCTACCATTGGAAAAGGATTTAAGATGTAGAACATTTGTTAAATAATATAGATGATCGCGCAGTTTTCTTTCCGCGTCCAGACTATAAACGTATTGCCTGGCACTTAACATTCGGTTCCCTATATCCATTAATTGATCAACCGTGTAATCCGGAAAATCAATGACAATCGGAAAACGGGATTGCAGGCCTGGATTCAAGGTTAAAAAATACTCCATTTCCCGTGAATATCCGGCAAGAATAAGAATAAATTCATGCTGCCGATCCTCCATATGCTTTACCAATGTATCAATCGCTTCCTTACCAAAATCCTTTTCACCACCCCTTCCCAAAGAATAGGCTTCATCAATGAAAAGAATACCCCCAATTGCCTTTTTGATTAAATCTCTCGTCTTTTGAGCTGTGTGTCCTATATATTCTCCTACAAGATCTGCCCGCTCAGCCTCGATTAAGTGGCCTTTGCTCAAGACATTCATCTTTACAAATAAATCTCCTATAAGCCGTGCGACCGTCGTTTTTCCAGTACCGGGATTACCTTTAAACATCATATGAAGCGCCTGTTTTTCAGCCTTAAGGCCAGCTACTTCCCGTTGTTTATTCACATAAATCCATGCATAAATTTCCTTTATAACTTTTTTCATTTCCTCCATGCCTACGAGACTATTCAATTCAGCTTCAATTTCTTTTAGGGCTATATGATGAGAAGGTATATCCTTTGGTAATGGAGGAACATTTAGAATCGGCTTAACCTGAGCCTTTGCTTGACCATTTTTCAATACAACATTAATTTGCCCATTATTTCTCACTCGCATTGGCTGTTGCTCCATTTGATCACCTCTTTAATGAAGCCGTGTCCCCCCTTTTTTACCTAACACATTCGACAAAGTGAAGGCAAAATAGACAAGGGCACCCCTGAAACTACAATATAAATTTATTTTTTACCAATAAAGGTGTGCCTGATTGTCACATACTGCGATTGCCCGGAAAATAATTATATTTCCTCTCCTTATTTATATTCCGGGCACCCTCCATACAGAATGAAAAAATCAGTTAAATAAAAAACAGACTCACCGTAGAGGGAGTCTGCCGTACTTATCCTTAACCTTCAAGGTCAACTTGTACATTTTTTTGAGGAGCAAATGTTGAAATCGCATGTTTGTAGACCAGTTGATGTTTACCCTCTGTTTCAATTAAGACTGTAAAATTATCAAACCCTTTTATCAGTCCGCGTAACTGAAATCCATTAAGTAAAAAGATTGTTACATATACATTTTCCTTACGCAATTGATTTAAAATTTGATCTTGAATATTGATTCCTTGTTTCATTTTTTTGCCTCCTCTTTTCTCTCTATAGTTTATCTATTCGCCTTTAAAGCGAGCATTCCTGCCACTTCAAGCGATATTTCTTCAGAAATTTTTTCGAAATCAGCCAAATTGGTCATATCAAACCAGTGAACATCCATCTTATTTCGGAACCAAGTAAATTGTCTTTTTGCAAACCGACGGGAATTCCGCTGTATTTGAGCTATAACATTTTCTCGTGTTTCAGTTCCTTCAAAGAGTCCCTCAAATTCCTTATATCCAATTGCTTGCATGGATTGTGCATCTTTTAATCCTTTTGCATATAGTTTTCTGACTTCCTCTTCAAGACCCTGCTGCATCATTGCTTCCACTCGTTCATTGATCCTTTTATATAAAAGATCGCGGTCCATCGTTAATCCAATCAAAGCCACATCATATAATAATGTTCTCTCTGTGGATTGTTCCTGTTCACTGAAACGCTTTCCTGAATCATAAAATACCTCTAAAGCACGGATAACTCTTTTTGTGTTATTAGGATGTATTTTTTCTGCAGCAACGGGATCAATCTCAACAAGTGTTTGATAAACAGCATCAGGCCCTTCTTGTTCAATTCGTTCTTCCAGCTCTTCTCGAATATTAGGATTTGCTGTGGTTTCAGGGAACTGGTAATCATAGAGGACGGATTGAATATACAAACCGGTACCACCCACTAATATAGGAAGCTTTCCCCTATTCGTTATATCATTAATCTTCTGCTGCACTTCTTGCTTAAAATCATAAACATTATAGGATTCAGATGGTTCCCTGCAATCAATTAAATAATGAGGAATCCCTTCCATTTCGTCCTTTGTAACTTTAGCAGTTCCTATATCCATACCCTTAAAAATCTGTGCTGAATCGCCACTTATAATTTCACCATTGAACTTCTTGGCCAAATTGATTGATAATTTGGTTTTTCCCACTGCCGTTGGTCCAATAATCACGACCAATTTCTGTTTTTCCATTTATGCTTCACACTGCCCTATTCATTTTTTTCTTATCTTAACATAAATCATTATAATCTGAACATGAGCGAGTAACATCTAACCAGTATAGTCAGTTTAAATGGTCTTTATTCAATTCTTTTTTCACACTTTTATTATTTTTAAATAATTTTTAGATGAACTTTAACCTTAAGATAAGTTCTATTAATACTAACCCTATAATTAAGGTGCTTCAGTAATCAATCATATAACAATTACCTAATCAATATTTATTATAGAGGTTTCATACATTTGAAGGCGTAAACGATATTACGCGAAGCAAATTGCTGAGGATGGAGAAAGGTATCTTACATATATAGAAATGAGGAGATTGTTTTCATGCTCCGGTTCATACAGGCGTTAACCGGCTTACTTACATTTTTCTTACTGGGTTATATTTTTTCATATAGGGTCTTCTCCTTGGTGCAATTACTTTTTGTTTATTTAATCGTCCTATTTTTAATAACCGGTATTAGAGAACTTTATAACTATAAGACTTTTATTGGATCCATGTATGTTCTTGTCTCGCTTCTCCTTTTCTTATTTTTTATCCACAGATGAAACAGCGAGTCCAATATAATCACTGGAATCCCGATTCCATAGGAAACTTACAAACCCATTTAATTGTTCATGTTGGAAAGTTCTTTCCACAAGGCTTACATTTATCTGTAAGATTCTTAATTTAAATCTACAATAGTTACTTTAAAATAGATTAATAATATAAAATCATTTCAATTTAACGGTATAATAGGTATTAATTAGGATGTTTATCTCCATGTAAAATTGCTATCATGAATTTTTTTACTTTTGATTTTTACTTAACCAAAGTGGTGACGATTATTCTAAAAGGAGTTCAATTCCAAAAATTACATTAAAAAATTGTTAAGGAAGTGATAGCTTTGGGAGAACAACTAAAGCTCGATAAAAACCAATGGGATGACAGTCATCGTCCATGGGCTCTCCCGAATTTACCTTGGACAATGAAGCAGACATGGAGCGATCTTTTATTTGCCCATTATCCAATTAAATATGAGGCGTTACGAAAGTTAGTCCCTGAAGTGCTCCCTTTGGATTCATATAATGGCATGTGCTGGATTGGGGTTGTACCGTTTCGTATGTCGGGTATTAGACTCCGGGGATTACCCCCTATTCCAGGAACAGATCAATTTCCTGAGCTAAATGTTCGTACATATGTCATTCTCGACGGAAAGCCAGGTGTGTACTTTTTTAGTTTGGATGCTTCCAATTGGCTTGCTGTAAAAGGGGCTAGAACACTATACCACTTACCGTATTGGTACACTGATATGGAAATCCAGACTAATGATACAAACATTGAATTTAAAAGTAAGAGACTACATGACCATGAAATCGAGTTAACCTGTAGCTATAGACCAATTTCAGAACCATTTCAGGCAGCTAAGGGGTCCTTCGAGGAATGGATGGCCGAGCGTTACTGCTTTTATACTTTAAATTTATCAGGAGTACCGCTTCGCTGTGATATTTTACATGAACCTTGGATCTTACAAGAGGCAGTAGCAGAATTCAGTAAGAATTCAGTATTATCCAAGCAAGGTATTGATATTAATGATGAATTGCCTATTTTTCATTTTGCAAAAAAGATTGAGGTACGTGCTTGGCCTTTGGTTCACCATTTCACTAATCGTTTTAGTACATAGAACAACATAAGGTCTCAGTGCCATGGACTAAAATACTGACTCCTTTTATACACATCTCCTTAGAGCTAAATAAAAAGAGATTCCCTCATCTTTTGTTAGATGCTGAAATCTCTTTTTATGTTTAAACTGTTCCATTTTATCCTTCTTTGTTTTCGTCATTTTTGTACTCAAATCAATTGTATATAGGCCGCCACGTAGAGTTTCAGGATTACGCTTGCCTTCCCTCTCCAATTTCAACCTATATTTTTTAGCCCGACTTTTACTCATAACTCTATACACCTCATTTTTTCACAGGATAGGATTAGTATACACAAATTTAGGGAAAAAGACATTAGGCAGCGTTTCTAATGAGAGGTATTTAATTTTATTTCAAGCCAATCACTGAAATGTTGTTAGTTGAAGCAATATACCTTAAAATGTAAACAAGTTGTCGTTTAGGAGGAATGAGTAATGGAAGAACAAAACAAAGGAATACATAAATATAAAAAATACATCGATTCAGCCAAAACCTATTTAAATAATACAAAAAAATCAAATGAGCTATTAGATGAAGCAACTACAAAATCAAATACAAACAAAAATGCATTGGAAGAGGTATGGGACAATCTGCAATTACTCATCACTATGTTTCGCTCCTGGGTAAAGGGTGATTATAAAGAGATTCCTAAAAAATCGATTATCTCTATAATCGCAGCCATTATCTATTTTGTATCACCTATTGATTTTATCCCAGATTTTATTGTAGGTCTTGGGTTTGCTGATGATGCAGCCATCATCGGATTTACCATTAAGCAAATAACTGAAGACCTCGAGAAATTCAAACTATGGCAGGCGAAGCAAGAGCAAACTATTGATATTGAGTAATTAAAAAGGTGTCTGATCAGTATGATAGGCTGATTTGACACCTTTTTTGCTTTTCAAGGTTGATTTCTTGGGTCCTGGTTAAGACATATATGCGATTTACATAAAAACATAAGCAGCTGCTTAGAGAGAATCAACCCTGCAAGTAATGGTACCTGCTCATAAATTAAATTCCCTAAGATGACTACCTTTCAGACACTTTTACCCCAGTATAGGCTGGTCATAGGTGGAGGATAGCTGCTTTCCTCCATACTTCACCCACCTTTCAGACACCTTTCCCCCGGTATAGGCCGATCATAGGTGCCTCATAGCTGGGAGATAGCTGCTTTCCTTCATACTTCACCTACCTTTCAGACACCTTTCCCCCGGTATAGGCCGGTTATAGGTGCCTCATAGCTGGGAGATAGCTCCTTTCCTCCATACTTCACCTACCTTTCAGACACCTTTCCCCCGGTATAGGCCGGTTATAGGTGCCTCATAGCTGGGAGATAGCTCCTTTCCTCCATACTTCACCTACCTTTCAGACACCTTTCCCCCGGTATAGGCCGGTTATAGGTGCCTCATAGCTGGGAGATAGCTCCTTTCCTCCATACTTCACCTACCTTTCAGACACCTTTACCCGGTATAGGCCAGTCATAGGTGCCTCATAGCTGGGGATAGGCCCAAAAAAGCGCAGCTTAGGAGCTTTTTTGTATCCAAACTTATATTATAAACACAAAAAAAGCGGAGGAAAATGACTCGTTTCCTCCGCTTAATTAAAGTTTAATGGCTTTTATTTACCTACTTCATTACATAACCCGTTTAAACATTTTCTCCAGCTCATAAATCGAATAATGAACGATAATTGGACGGCCATGCGGGCATGTGAATGGATCATTTGTACGGCGCAATTCATCCAGTAATGCACTTATTTCATCATTACGCAAATGCCGGTTGGCTTTAATTGACCCCTTACAGCTCATCATGATTGCCGCTTCCTCACGCAATTTCTTAATATCCACCTTTTTCATCGTTAATACTTGGTGGACCATTTCATCGATGATCGTTTCTTCCATGCCTGCTGGGAACCAGGTTGGATGGGCGCGGACAATATAACTATTTAATCCAAATGGTTCTAAAAATACTCCGACCGCTTCCAACTCTTCTTTATGTTCTTCCAGCTTCACAAACTCATCTGTTGAATACTCCAGTGTCATCGGGACCAACATTTCTTGCAGTTCTTTGTTGACCTCTCCCACCTTATGCTTGAAGAACTCATACTTAATCCGCTCTTGGGCAGCATGCTGGTCAATCATATAGAGCCCTTGTTCATTTTGGGCCAAAATATACGTTCCATGCAGCTGTCCAATCGGATATAAAGGCGGAATTCGGCTTTCTTGCATGTCCTGATTGTCTTGAATCGGCTCTAATTCCTCTTCTTTTTGCTCTACGATCGTTCCGACACGTTCGGAACCCGCTTCTGAACTGATAAACGGTTCAGTTTCTACCTGTTCTTCTACTGATTCCCTTCCAGGCTCGTTCAACTCGATAGGACTAGGAGCCTCGAATTCCCGCTTCGGCTGTTCAATCTCAGGCGGATCATAAATCACTGAAAATCCTTCAGTTGCCTTTACCATTGGAGGAGTCTGCTTTGGCGCCTCAGGCCGCTTGGCTCTTTCCTCCGTAAACGTAAATTGAGCTTGTTCCGTTTTTGCTTTTTCCTCACGTTTAACAGGAGCGCCTGTCGGAATTAATGTCTCTTTTTTAAACGTATTCCGGATGGCCTCGCTAATTAATGTCATCAGCTCTTGCTCTTTACTGAAACGAACCTCCATTTTGGAAGGATGCACATTCACATCAACCAATAAAGGATCCATTTCAATATTGAGCATCGCAATTGGATAACGTCCAATAGGCAATAAAGTATGGTACCCTTCCATGACTGCTTTGGCGATCAAATAATTCTTAATAAATCTTCCATTTACCAAAATGGTCATATAGTTACGCGAAGCCCTCGTCATTTCCGGATGTCCGGCATAGCCTTTTATTGAAAAATCAAGTGTTGATGCTTCAAACGGCAGCATTTTTTGAGCAGTTTGTATCCCATATATCCCGGCAAGCACCTGAAGTGGATTGCCGTTGCCTGATGTTTGTAATAAGGTACGGTCGTTGTGAACCAGCTTAAACGATACATCCGGATGCGACAGTGCCAGCCTATTTACGACATCGGTTATATTCCCAAGCTCTGTATGAACGCTTTTAACATATTTCAGACGAGCCGGTGTATTAAAGAACAGTTCACTCACCGTTATATCGGTTCCTTTACGGCTTGAATAGGACTCATGAGTAAGGACCTTGCCGCCCTCGAGTAAAAGACGGGTTCCAGGTCCATCACCTGTTGAGGTCTTTAATTCGAATTTGGAAACAGAAGCGATTGAAGGCAATGCCTCACCCCGGAAACCTAGCGTACGAATTCTGAATAAATCGTTTTCGTCCTTTATTTTACTGGTCGCGTGCCTGTGAAAAGCATTGAGGGCATCGTCCTCTTCCATCCCTTCCCCATTATCAATAATGCGAATGGATTCAAGACCGGCTTCCGTAGCATAAATCTCAATTACCGTACTGTTAGCATCTATTGAGTTTTCCACTAACTCTTTTACAACAGATGCAGGTCTCTCTACTACTTCTCCGGCAGCGATTTTATTGGATAATAGATCATCTAACAGTACAATTTTCCCCATATCGTTCTCTCCTTCCTACTTTAATTTTTTCTGTAATGCATATAAGGCGTTTAAAGCTTCTAAAGGATTCATCTCTAATATAGATAAGGATTTAAGCTCTTCCGCTACCTTCCACTCTTTTGAGTGTCGGGATGATGAAGTCGTTTTTTCCTTTTTATCTTCTGTGAAAAAGGATAATTGCGCCTGTTCACTGACAATTTCAGCATCAGTTTCAGTTTTTACAGGCGGCGTAGGTTTTGGTTGCTTGTCCCCTTGTTCAAGGACGTTTAATATCTCTTGCGCTCGCTTAATCACCGTCTCCGGCATTTCCGCAAGCTTGGCAACATGAATACCATAACTGCGATCAGCAGGTCCATCGACTACTTTATGAAGGAAAATGACTGTGCCATTTTGCTCAATTGCACGAACATGTACGTTACTCAGCTTGCTGAGTTGATCAGATAGAGCTGTTAACTCATGATAATGCGTGGAAAAGAGGGTAGCTGCGCCAATATGATGGTGAATATATTCGATAATCGATTGGGCTAATGCCATTCCATCATAGGTTGACGTTCCTCTTCCGATTTCATCGAATAGAAGCAAACTGTTTTCTGTTGCATTCGTAATCGCATGGTTCGCTTCAAGCATTTCAACCATAAATGTACTTTGTCCTGATATCAAATCATCCGCAGCACCAATTCGAGTAAATACCTGATCAAAGATCGGCAGTGTTGCTTCGTCTGCAGGTACAAAGCAGCCGATTTGGGCCATAATTGCTGTCAAAGCAACCTGGCGCATATACGTACTCTTACCGGACATATTTGGTCCAGTAATTAATAAGATTTCCTTCTTTTTATCCAAGAAACAATCATTCGGTACATATTCCTGCGCTTTTAAAACCTTTTCTACAACTGGATGTCGGCCATTTCTTATACTCATTTGGCGTGTATGAGAGAATTGTGGTTTTACATAGTGGTAACGTTCACTAATAGTAGAGAAACATTGTAAAACATCCAATTCACTGATTTCCATCGCTAATTTTTGCAGACGAGGTATATAATCTTTAATTTGATCACGTAATTCACAGAACAAATCGTATTCCAGACCTGTACTTTTTTCCTCTGCTTCGAGGATGATTGTTTCTTTTTCCTTTAATTCTGGAGTGATATAACGTTCTGCATTTGCAAGAGTTTGTTTTCTATCATATCGATCATCATTCAGAAGGTGGAGATTTGCCTTTGTTATTTCCAAGTAATAACCAAATACACGATTATAACCAATTTTTAGCGAACGGATACCCGTTCTCTCTCTTTCCTTTTGTTCCAACTGAGCGATCCAGGTTTTCCCGTTCTTGGAAGCATCGCGATAACGATCTAAATCTTCATTATACCCTTCGCGAATAATGCCTCCCTCTTTGATGGAAATCGGCGGGTTCTCATGCAGCGCCTGCTCGAGTAAATCCGTCACTTCTTCACACGGATCCATCCGGGATGCGATTTCTTTAGCCGTATCAATAGGCAGCCTTCCAATCACATCAATAATAGCCGGTACTTGCTGCAGGGAACGCTTCAGCTGCAATAAATCCCGTGCATTTACATTGCCATAGGAAACACGGCCTGTTAAACGTTCCAAATCATACACTTCATGTAATAGCTCACGCAGCTCTTCCCGTTCAAAAAATTGATTCATAAATGTTTCAACCATCGATAACCGAGCTTCTATTTCAGATTCGCTGACTAATGGGCGTTCAATCCATTGCTTTAGTCTTCTGCCGCCCATGGCCGTCTTGGTTTCATCAAGAAGCCATAAAAGAGAGCCTTTTTTACCTTTTGAACGAATAGTTTCCGTGAGCTCTAAATTTCTTTTTGAATAGTAATCAATTTTTAAATATTGTTCCGTTTCATATAATTCAACTGGTTGAATATGTTCAATCGTCCTCTTTTGAGTACGCTGTATATAATTGAGCAAACGGGCTACCGTATGCTTTAGGTCTTTTTTCGGAAGCTCATTTACCAGATGGTTAAACTCGTCTTTCGTTTCCGAATCGGCTTCATAAGAAATCGTGACAATCCCTCTGTCTTTTAATAAAATTTCTTTTTCATCGCCGATATCGGGCTGAACTACAACTTCTTTAGATCCTATAACCGAAACTTCATTTAACACATCTTTAAAATTGGAAAAATGGGTTACTCGATTTTCGCCAGTCGTTAAATCAATATGAGCCACTCCAAATCCCAATCCATCTATAGATGAAATAGTTGCAAGATAATTATTCTCCTTTTCAGCGAGGCTCTTTCCTTCCATCACTGTACCTGGAGTAATTAATTGGACAACTTCACGTTTAACGACCCCTTTTGCCGCTTTTGGGTCCTCTGTTTGTTCGCAGATGGCCACTTTAAAACCACGATCTACCAGTGTTTCAATATAAGACTGCGCTGAATGATAAGGAACCCCGCACATTGGAATTTTTTGTTCTCCTCCACCATTCTTCGCTGTTAAGGTTATCTCCAATTCTTTTGATGCCTTAATGGCATCCTCAAAGAACATTTCATAAAAATCACCGAGACGGAAAAACAAGAATGCATCTTGATAATCTGCCTTTATACTCAAGTATTGTTGAATCATAGGAGTATAGGTTGCTACTGCCATTTTCCCAAAACCTTTCTTTCAATCAAATATATAATAGAAGTATTATATCATAGGAGCCAAGCTCATCTAACAACAAAAAAACTAGAGAGTTTTTCTCTCTAGTTCCTTAATCCCGCTTGCTTTTGCTTTTTTTCCTGCCTGATTCATAGGAGCTGGACTCTTCACTGGATGACTCACTATGATCAAGGAAATCAGGATTAATTTCCTCCAGTTCGTCATCATCTACCTCAAGCTCCCAGCTTTCCTCATCGGTGTTTGCATTTTCCCTGATTGAAACAGTTACTTTTGTTTCACCAATAATCTCCACTAAAAATTCACGTTCAACATGAACAGAGATCTTTTCGCCATCTGGAGTGATGAGACATTCAATACAATTTGGTTGCTGAATTACTTTGGCTATGACTTCATTATCATCATAAACTGTTTGGTCCCGATACTTTAATTTTATGGTGTCTTTATATGGAACCTTTTCTGTTCTTACTTCTGTCTTTGTATTATTGCAATATGAATACCAAACATTGATATCATAATATCCTGCAATTTCTACCTTTTTACCCTGTTTCTTAGCTTCGTACGTATGATTAATAATCCAGCAGCCCAGTATACTGGTAGGATCGTTGTCCGGACAAACCGTATGATTTGCCTTGGTAAACTTACGCCCCTTTGCTACTACTGCCTTCGTGATAATTTCTCTATATTGCGACATACAAGGTTACCCTCCTCAACCATTTTCATTTCATCCTATGCATGATAAATGTCTAGCGTGCAAATTAATTATCAGTTCAACAAGGATTGCATGCTACAGTTTATGCCCATGCTGAAGAAAGGTGACCTTGATTTAAAAATAGGAGCAAGTTATACAGAATTTAAATAAGAAAGCTAGGAATGATAAAGTGTTACTACTCATTTCCCTTTACTATTAAAAATAGAGGATAGACTTTAAAGCTCTCAACAGATGAACAAGCATTATTACTGAAAATATAATTAACAGAAGAAATGAGGCATTTATCTACGGAGATCATGCCTTTTTGAGTTTTAGTTTTATCTGGAATTAAAGGACAGGTAGAATTATGACAGTTTTTCACTTAAATAGTACAATAAGGAGTATAAATAACACATATTTATAATAATACAAAAGTTCTGTACTCAAACATTAGTACTTAATTATGTAAAGAGGAGGAAATTATTATCATGAAAAAACAGGAGGATGTAATCTTTCGAGAAGTTCAATACCCTCGCCAACCCTTGCTATGGATTTTTATTATAGCTCTCGCTACATTATTTTGGTATGCATTTATTCAACAGGTCATTTTCGGAATTCCATTCGGTGATAAACCTGCATCTAATCCGTTTTTAACAATTCTTTGGCTTGTTTTTGGAATAGCAATCCCATTAGGACTATTACTGGGATTCTGTAAGCTAGAAACTGAGGTGCGTAAGGATGGATTGTATGTGCGTTATATGCCGTTTCACCTCCATTATAAATCATTTTTATTTAAAGATATGGTTCAATATTCTAGTATTACCTACAATTCGTTACTACAATTCGGAGGCTGGGGCATAAGATTTAATTTAAATGGGGATACAGCATATAATATAGGCGGCAACAAGGGAATAGAATTGCAATTAAGAGGAAAAGGAAATGGAAAAGTGGTAGTGGGTTCACAAAATCCGGATGAATTAATAAAAGCATTAAATTCAAAGTGAATATTTTCCACCTTACTCGATATTATGTATGTTTCTTGAGTTTGATGGTGTATTTTTTTGCTTTTTCACAGAGATATTCGGAAATTATCCATACTATATATAGAGAGAACACAAGAAGTCAGCCAAAAAAATGTTTCTTTTGAATGCATCTCTTCACAATGAGTTTTCAGACTATTGATTATATTCAGATATTAATATATAATTTCCCATATTAAACAAATTTATCCCTGAGGTGAAATATGAAAGCTTTAGAACGTTTCAGTCAATTTGTAAGTAACACCTTTGCAGTATGGGTACTTATTTTTGCAGCACTTGCCTTCTTTATTCCAGATGGTTTTTCTTGGATTGCAGCCTATATTACCGTTTTATTAGGGATTGTCATGTTTGGGATGGGATTAACAATTTCACCTGCTGATTTTAAAGAAGTATTAACAAGACCGAAGGATGTTCTCATCGGTGTAGTCGGTCAATTCTTGATTATGCCCACATTGGCATTTTTATTGGTCAAGCTATTCGATCTTCCACCAGAAATTGCAGTCGGCGTCATTTTAGTAGGCTGCTGCCCAGGAGGAACGGCTTCTAATGTCATGACCTTTCTTTCAAAAGGAGATGTTGCATTATCCGTAACCATTACTTCCATCACAACATTGCTGGCTCCAGTTGTCACACCTGCACTCATTTTCTTATTCGCAAGCGAATACATCGATGTTGCACCTACTAGCTTATTTATCTCGATTGTGCAAGTAATTGTTATACCAATCGCACTTGGCTTTATTGTTCAGAAATTGTTTAATAAGCAGGCGAAAGCAAGTGTTAAAGTAATGCCTCTTGTTTCTGTTATTGCCATAGTTGCTATTGTTGCAGCTGTAGTTGCGGCAAATCAGCAAAAAATTGCTGAAACAGGATTGCTCATTTTCGCTGTAGTCATTTTACATAATGGCTTAGGCTATTTAATCGGATACTTATTCGGTAAATTATTAGGCATGAATCTGGCGAAAAGGAAAGCAGTCGCGATTGAAGTCGGTATGCAAAATTCAGGATTGGGTGCTTCATTAGCGGTAGCACATTTCTCACCTTTGGCAGCTGTTCCAAGTGCCATCTTTAGTGTATGGCACAATATATCAGGACCGATTTTAGCAACGATCTTCAGTAGAATGAGGGATAAAAATGAACCTGTTGATCTGGATGAATCGCAATCTATTTAAGTTGGAGCCTCTGCAAAGCGATAGCCTTGCGGGGGTTTTTAATTAAGTCGTTAGCAATAATTCTACGATTCTGCCCAGAAAAAAGGATCCTGCGATAGCATGCAAGATCCTTTTCCTTCTTTTAAACTGTTTTATTTACTGATTTCTTATACCTATATTGCTGCCACTGGAAACGAATAAAACAACCAATACAGAATCCAAGAATAGCTACAAATGAAGCAATAGCAACCATGGCCGTAAATACATATCCAGCAATCACCCAATCAAGTAGATAACTGATCAGGCCGCCTGCAAGACAAATAACAGCGATCACTTGATTAAATTGTTGCTGAGCCCACTCTTCCGGGATATAATCAGAAGGTTTTTTTCTTAAAAATAACTTACCTCCTTGCATGATTGGATTGAATCCAAAGACTAAACCCATAATTCCTGCAAATAAAGGCAGTGCTAAAATCCATTCTATACCTGTTACCCAAGTAGCGACCACGCTAAGAAAAATCACCCATTGGTTTAAACGTACCAATGGTCTCGGAACTGTGCGGACCGTTTCTCCCATTATTTCACACCTCTCCAATATGTTTTATATGTTATTTTTCATCTTACTCTGTTTAACCATAAATGGGAAAGTAAAAGAATTTAATTAAATTATATTTCTCATCAAATACTTTTAGATTGTATTTAAAGGAAGATTCATGAACCATTCCATTTGACAGCAAGGAAACTGATAAAGGATACATAACTTTCCCAATCAATTTGGAAAATCAACTGGTTCGATAGAAAATCCCTTTCCACATTTATATAAAGTTGATATTTTCATACTCTAATTAAAAGAACATAATTAAGAATACCTGCTTCTTAATTGAGAATCTCCTTGCTGCCTCTCCTGCTTGCTTTAGGTATTATCCCTACCATTAAGAGCTCTCTCATAATGAATTAAAAAAGCATCCTTTCGCTTAATTTCATTCTATTTATAATTATTTTAAATAAATAGTTGTTTTTAATTGATAATATGATAAAAAATAAATATAATAGGTTTATCATACGAAAAAGGTGGTATAAATAATGTCCAAAAAATTAACAACTAGTTGGGGAGCTCCTGTAGGAGATAACCAAAATTCCATCACAGCTGGAAGACGCGGACCAACTTTAATCCAAGACGTACATTTATTAGAAAAATTAGCTCACTTTAACAGAGAACGTGTACCTGAGCGTGTTGTGCATGCAAAAGGCGGCGGAGCACATGGTTATTTCGAAGTTACAAAGGATCTAACTGAATATACAAAAGCTGCTTTCCTATCTGAAGTTGGCAAAAAAACGCCTTTGTTCATTCGTTTCTCTACAGTTGCAGGTGAACTTGGTTCTGCTGATACATTGCGTGATCCTCGTGGATTTGCTGTAAAACTTTATACTGAAGAAGGTAACTATGATATCGTTGGTAACAATACTCCTGTCTTCTTTATCCGTGATGCAATCAAATTCCCTGATTTCATACATACACAAAAAAGAGATCCAAAAACACATTTGAAAAACCCTAATGCTGTTTGGGATTTCTGGTCACTTTCACCAGAATCTTTACATCAAATAACAATACTTATGTCTGACCGTGGTATTCCTGCTACTTGGCGTCATATGCACGGATTTGGTAGCCACACATTCAAATGGACGAATGCGGAAGGTAAATCCGTATGGGTTAAATACCACTGGAAAACAGAACAAGGGGTAAAAAATCTATCTACTGATTTGGCTGCTGAGCTTGCAGGTACAAATCCAGACTACCATATCGAAGACTTACACAATGCAATTGAAGCTGGCGATTATCCTGCATGGAAATTATGCGTACAAATCATGCCACTTGAAGATGCAAACACATATCGTTTCGATCCATTCGATGTAACAAAAGTTTGGTCTCAAAAAGACTATCCTTTAATCGAAGTTGGCCGCATGGTATTAGATAGAAACCCAGAAAACTATTTTGCAGAAGTAGAACAAGCTACATTCTCTCCTGGTAATTTCGTTCCTGGTATTGATGTATCACCGGATAAATTATTGCAAGGTCGCTTATTCGCTTATGCAGATGCTCACCGTTACCGTGTGGGAGCAAACCATAATCACTTACCAGTCAACCGTCCTAAAGTTGAAGTAAATAACTATCAACGTGACGGACAAATGAACCCAAGTATAAATGGCGGTTCTTCTGTCTACTACGAGCCAAACAGCTTCGGAGGTCCACAAGAATCTCCAGAAGACCAACAAGCAACATTTGAAGTGGAAGGCTATGCTGCAAGCACTTCTTATGATAATGATGATTTCTACACTCAAGCTGGTGATCTTTACAGATTGTTAAGCAGTGAAGAACGCGCTAACCTGGTTAACAACATCGTTGGATCTATGCAAGGTGTAACTGTACCTGAAATTATCGAACGTCAAATCCAGCATTTCTACAAAGCTGATCCTGAATATGGAACACTTGTAGCTGCAGGACTTGGTTTAACAGTAACTGAAGAAGTTTAATAGAATAATTTAATCCTATTTTACATTTTCAATTATATTCTCATATTCTCAATTAAAAAAAGGTGCTGCTACTTGCAGTACCTTTTTTATCTAAAACTCTATCTCCCCTTCTCATTTCTAAGCCATATTTTTCAACCAAGTAAGGACTCGAATGAAATAAAACGGCTCAAACCAGCTAATCACAAAGAACACAATAAAAAAAGAACTGAGTGAAATGAATTTTAACCAACCTTCTTCCTGTTTTGCAATCGCCACAAAACTGAAGACTATTCCAACTAGAAAAGAAAGACTTCCTAAAA
Source organism: Bacillus sp. D386 (assembly GCF_006346415.1). Classification (NCBI taxonomy): domain Bacteria; kingdom Bacillati; phylum Bacillota; class Bacilli; order Caryophanales; family Bacillaceae; genus Bacillus; species Bacillus sp. D386. The sequence continues at coordinate 126,631 of NZ_VEMV01000002.1, forward strand.
GAAATAAAAGTTCCACATGTTTTTCTATACCTGCGGTTAAACCGAATAATATCAGCCCTGCTATCATCATTCCCATCGACCATAAACTGAATTTTCTCAACACTCCACCTCCATTCATAAGAGTATCACCATTTGGAATAATATTACAAAACGTTTTCCATTTAGATTTCATTTAAATTTAATAACTCGGAAAATAAAGATCTGTAAAATTTAAGATCAAAATTAATAACCTTTCTCCTTCATCTTGAACACATACACTATATGATAAGGTTAATCAGATTTCTAAGGCTTAATTATTAAACAAAACATTACAGATACTAAATAAATATCTCTTAAAAGAATTGATTATTAATATATAGTTCAAATTTACCATTTATTTGAAAATTATGTCGATTGCCTCGAAAACTAATTTATAATCAGATATGAGGCCTATATCTTGGCCATATCAAACAAAAGGGGAGCGGTATATGAAGTTTCGATTGAAGTTTTCTCGTATGTTGGCCATTATGACAATGGTTGTTGCGCTTGCTGGAACATTGCTTGCGCCGGCAGTCGATGCAAAAACATCTGATCGCCAGAATGAAGCACGTTTTATTCAGGAACTGGGCGTTTCGTCCCAAAGTATGAAGAAACAGAAATCCATATCTAGAATTGATGCAGCTGCTCTGATGGCGCGTGCATTAAAACTCGATAGCCAAAAAGCTCCAAAGACAAGCTTTACGGATGTGCCAAAATCGTCCCAAAAAGCTGTAAACTCATTAGTCTATGCCGGTATTCTTGATGGGAAAAGCAAGAATAAATTTGGCAGCTATGAGCCCTTAACTCGTGGGGAGCTTGCTGTTTGGATTGCGAAGGCTTTCGATTTGAAAGGAAGCACAGTAACAAACTTCTCTGATGTACCTGCTAAACACGCTGAAAGAATCGGTTCTATCCTTCTATACGACATCGCTGAAGGTATTTCCGATACTGAATTTGGTTATAACCAAAAGGCTAGCTTATCCGAGCTTATTTCCATGCTGCAACTAGCCCTAAAAGCCCCAGATTATCAGTTGCGTGTTCTTCATGTGAACGATACACATGCTAATATTGAAAATACACCAAGACAAATAACCGCAATTAATGAACATCGCAATGGAAATACGAATAATCTTCTTCTCCATGCTGGTGATGTATTCTCTGGCACCCTTTATTTTAATGAATTTAAGGGACTAGCCGATCTTGAATTGATGAATCTTGCCGGATTCGATGCTTTTACCTTTGGTAACCATGAATTTGATCTTGGCACTGAGACCTTGCTGCCATTCGTTCAAAGCGCTGAGTTCCCATTTGTGAGTGCAAATGTTGACTTCAGCGATGATGCCCTCATGAAAAGACTTCAGAATAACACATATACTGCTAAACCACATGATGGAAAAATATACGACGGTATTATTAAAAATGTAAACGGTGAGAAAGTTGGTATTTTCGGCTTAACGACCGCTGAGACTACCAGTATCTCTAGTCCTGGTGATGTTAAATTCGAAGAATATATCAATTCAGCCAAAGCCTCCGTTAAAGCATTCAAGAAACAAGGAGTCGATAAAATCATCGCCCTTACCCATATTGGCTACAATGACGGCGGCGGTGACAATGACCTTGAGCTTGCTAATCAAGTCGAAGGCATTGATATTATTGTTGGCGGCCACTCTCATTCACAGCTGAATGAGCCAGTCGTTGTAGATAAATACAAAGAACCGACAGTTATCGTCCAAGCAAACGAGTATTCCAAATATCTTGGTGAGCTTGATGTGAGCTTTGATAAAAAAGGAAAAGTTATTGCCTATGATGGCGAACTGATTAGCATTGATGCTAAGAACACAGAAGGATCTTATATCTTTGCTGAAGACCCGGCAGCAGCTCAAATCCTAGCGAAGTATAAGCCTATTGTTGACGCAAAGAAAAAACAAGTTGTCGGAACAACAGCTGTCGATCTGATTGGTGGCAATCCTGCTGCAAGGACAGGCGAAACAAATCTTGGCAACTTGATTGCTGATGGAATGCTCGATAAGGCAAAAGCCATCAACCCAAATACTGTCATCGCCCTACAAAATGGCGGCGGTGTCCGGACAACCTTAAAGGCAGGACCAATCACTTTAGCTGACGTTATGACAGTCCTCCCCTTCAGCAATGCACTCGCAATCATGGAAATAAGCGGAGCGGAATTGAAAACAGCTCTTGAACATAGCGTTAGTGCTGCTCCAAGCGCTAGCGGCGGATACCTGCAGGTCGCAGGCATGCGGTTTATCTATGATAGCTCTAAACCTGCTGGCACACGCGTGCAATCAGTCGAAATAAACCAGAATGGCGAATATACATCACTCGTGGATACACAGAACTACTTCGCTGCTACGAACATCTTCACTGCCAAAGGCGGGGATGGCTATTCTGTCTTTGCTGATATTTATGCAGATGGACGCGTAAGCGAACCTGGCTTCGTTGATTGGGAAATTTTCTCCGATTACATCCAGTCCTTCCCTGAACAAACTGTTTCACCTAATGTTGAAGGCAGGATTATTGATTTAGCTAATTAAGATAAAGCTATTCGAGATAAAGAATATTAAAGGCATCAGTTTAAGACTTATGCCTTTTTTCAATGAATTTTACATTAATTTTGTTAACCTGAAATAAGTTTGCTGAAGGGACATGCCTTTTTACTCATTCCATAAATAGCCATTTTAACTTTATAATGAGATAGGATGTTCAATATATTAAATTTATCAAGAGATAGGGTGCGGTGATTATGGATTATATTAATTATACTGAGATTATCTTGAGGTACGCTCTCCTGGCAGTTTCCTTTTTTTGCGTTTATGCAGTAACCAGGCAAGGAAGTAAAAGCGAGCGTTATGCAGCCTTCTTAATCTACCTAGCTACCTTTGGCTATTATACGTTCTTAATAATTGCTGAAATGATTACCCCCTCTGAAGATGCGAACATTGGATTAGGCTTTTCTATATTGCTAATGGGTTTTGTGAGCATCGCAGGCATCATCTTAGCAGGCATCATCTACCTGGTGAGGAGAATTAAATCCCGTTAATCGATTTACATCACTTATTTTTTCAGATTACTAGTTTATCTATTTAAGGTGCACTCAGCAGAAGATAGTAAATAACTAAAAAGTATTGATGAAAAAATAAAAAGAACTATTAACTTGGATCATGCAAAAATAAAACCTGTATAAGAAGCCTGAAAAAAGAAGCTCCCACCCTTACTTGAAAGATACCCCCGGATAGTGGCACTTTTTTATCAGTGTCCGCTATCCAGAGTATCGTTCATGTTCTGAATGGAAGCTTCTTTTCTATTTTTTGTTTACCTTTTTAATTAATCAATTTCAGAGGAATCCCAATCCAGGAATGTCTTTTGAACAATGGATTGAACATTTTTACCTCCGCCATTATTTTGTACATCTTCTATTAACAGTGCCATGACAGCCTTCGGATTTTTTTGATCATAGGCTACGAATAACCCATTTTCAATACCTTCTTCTCCTTGTGTGCTTTTCAGCTCAGCTGTACCTGTCTTACCTGCTAATTGCAGTTTAGGTGTGTTTGCAGCCTTTCCTGTGCCGCTTGTAACAACCTTCCTCAAGTCAGTTTTCAATGTTTTAGCCTGTTCAGCAGTAATAAAAGAATCGTGCCAAACGGCAGTTTCAGTATCAAGGTAAAGACGAGGCTTCATCAATTTTCCATCATTGACAATTGTACCGTAAATACTGGATAAATGAACCGCACTCATTAATACTTCTCCTTGACCATAGCCAGTATCAGCTAATAATTTACTGCTCTCCAATTTGCCGCTATTTGAATATTGTGATGCGCGGACTGGATATTCTAGCGGGAATTTTTCTTCGCCAATCCCTAATTCCTTAAATCCAGTAATCAAATCAGTCTCACCAATCGAAAGAGCTGTCTGTGCGAAATAAATATTATCTGAGATTTGTAAGGCAGTTTGAAGATTAACAGGTTTTCCTGGATCGCTTACTCTTGTAATAGAGGCATTTCCCCATTCTTTCCCTTTAGACCATTTTAAGCCTTTAATATTCAGCTGTTTTTCTGGGTCAAGCTTCCCCGTTTTTAAACCCATTGCTGCAATAATCGGCTTGATCGTTGAACCAGGTGAATAAGCGGCCGCAAATCGATTTAATAATGGCAGTTTTTTATCATTTTCCAGCTGACTATACTTCTCTGAGCTAATTCCCAGTACAAAGTCGTTTGGATTAAACGACGGAGAACTTACAAGCGCCAATACATCTCCTGTATTTGGATGTACCGCAGCAAATGTCCCCGCAGCTCCCTTCATATTTTGAAATGCTTGTTTTTGTAATTCACCATCCAATACTAACCTAAAGCTTTCCCCATCCTCTGCTTCTGTTTCAGCAATGACTATAGGGTCATCTTCGCGGTTAATATAAATCGTATTGCCATCTTTCGGGCGCAGTTTATCCTCTAATAATTGCTCAAGCCCTCTTTTGCCAATTATACTGTCATTTGAATAGCCCTTATCTTTATTTTTCTCTAGCTCTTCAGCAGTAATAGTACCTACATATCCTGTCAAATGGGCTGCACTTTCACCATATGGATATTCCCGAATCTCTTTTTCTTGGAAACTGACACCATTAATAACTTTTAATTTTTCAATCAGCTCTGTTTGGTTATTTTGGATTGTTTTAATTGGCACAAAATAACCTGGCTGAACCCAGCTTTGATTAAGCTGTTTATCAATATAGTCATTGCTAAGATTCAATAATTTTGTTAACTCTGCTTTTTTGGATTCATCAAACTTCTCTGGTGTTATACCTACAGTTTGAGCAATTCCATTTATCGCAAGCCCATTTCCATTACGATCAAGGATTTCGCCCCTTTTACCAGTTGTCGTTTTAATCCCAATCTTATCGTCTGGCTGAAGTTCAGGGAAAATATAAGTTGTATCCCAGTCTACATACCAATTATCTTCCTTATCCTTCGTTTCAAGCTTCATGGTTACTTCTTTTTCAAATTCAATCGGTCCTGCAAGGGAATTCATTTTTACTTGAATGGGAAGTGTTATACTTTTTTGATCCCTCTTCAGCTCTTTCTCATCCTTGAATTCGCTTTTAACTGATAAATCGGAAATCTCCAGGTCCTTATAGACCTTTTGATATCGATCGACATATTGTTCTTTTTTAAACTTGTCTTTGGCTGAGTCTGCTACATAGTTCGAATACATCTTATCAAATTTCTGATCGTTCCACAGGTTTATGTATTCCTTCAATCGCTCTTCTGGACTGACAGTTTCATTACAACCAGCCAAGATAAGAACCATTAATAACATTCCTATACTTCCCCATATGGTTTTTTTAACCTTCAACGTGAGAGCCCCCTTTCACATACAAGACTATTATACTAAACTAATCAATGATTTTCACAATGTTTCATCTTCAAAATAAAGCTTATAAACAATTTTACTAAAGCGAATAGACAAAAAAACCTTTTAAGTTTAACTACAAAGAGTTAATTTAAAAGGAATTAATTAGAATAAACTATTTATTTTTTGTGTATTTTAATTGAAGTTATGCTTATATTTTTTTATCAATTTAATAAAATCAGGAAGAGTCTTACAAATATGAGTAGGCTTTGTTCCATACAAGCTCGTTTGAACTGTGCTAAACCATTGAGCTGCGATGGTCGTTACGTGCGCTGAAGCTCCTGCAGCGATATCAGCCTGGCTATCTCCAACAACGATGACCTCAGATGGATCATTATGGAGTAAAAATAGTGATTTCTGTATCCCTTCAGGATCGGGTTTAGGTGCTTTAACTTCATCGCCAGAAATGGTCACATCGAAATAGTCGTATAGATTCAACAACTCTAGTGAGAGTGTTAATGATCTTCTGCTTTTTCCAGTAACAATTCCCAGATTTATATCCATGTCCTTTAAAACATCCAGCATTTCCTGAATTTCTGTTAAGTATTCAAACTCACGATTATGCCCTTTTTCATATAAATCATAAAAATCTTCTATGGCATGCTCCACCTTTTCCTTATTACGTAAATGATTTCTTATAATAACATCCTCAATGGGACCAAATAATTGAATAATCTCTTCATCAGTTAAACTTCTTTGATCATATTTATTAAACACATACCTAAAAGCTTCAAAACTAACAGGTAAAGTATCGGCAATAGTTCCATCAAAATCAAACAGAACGGTCTGGAGACTCACCGTGCCACTTCCTCTCTGTATTAGCCCTATCAATAGTTTATTACCCTTTTTGTAAGAAGGTTAATACAGAACTAAAATAAAGTTTTACTCCCACCGAATGAAAGCGCTTTAAATTTAAATAAAAAAATTATTTATCATATTCATAGGCTTTGTAAATCTCAGTTGCTTCTTCCACAGATATCTGAAATGAATCACTTGCCATTTTCATAAGCCGATCATCATAGACTGCCGGATTATAATTAGGAGCTGTACTGAGATGAGCTTTTGCTTTCTTAATATATGTATGTACGGCTTTTTGTCCAACAGAACTCTCAATTTCCACTTTTTCGTTTACCTTTATTGAACTTTCGCTAGCACTGCACCCTGTAAATAATAATGTTACACCTAATGTGATTAACATCTTTTTCATTATATGGACCCCCCTTCCATTTGCCTATTTCTAGTATAAAAGACTTATAGAAGGAACGTATATACTGTTTTTGAATTTGTCATATTTCATTATTTTCTAAATCAATATTCAACACATCTCTTAACCCCTATCTTCGCAGCAAAAAAGCCCCAAGCTTGGATGTTTATACTCTTAACATTAATAATCGGTTATTAAAAAATCAGCTCTCCCTCTAATAGTTATATCGCCAATTCTATCATTTACCAAATTTGTATAAATCCCTTTCTAGAGGGGTTCAAATGGCAATATTAGTAGATTCCTGATATTGACAACCAATTCTCTTCCATTCTTTTATATAATCGAACCCGTAATAAAAAATTTTAAGGAGAGGAAAGATGAAGAAAAAAATCACATCAGTTATACTCACAACCACTTTACTGCTACCTACAGCCACCGCTTTTGCAGACTATCAATATACGGTTGTCTCCGGTGATACTTTATGGAAGATTGCTGTTAAAACAGAGACAGGAATCAGCGAAATTATTGCAGCCAATTCTCAAATTTCAAATATAAACTTGATTTATCCTGGTCAAAAGATCAATATTCCTACTCAAGACGATGTTAAATCCTATGAGCAAGAAGTTATCAGACTCGTCAATGTTGAAAGAGCAAAACAAGGTTTGCAGGAATTAAAATATGATTGGGAGCTTGCTAGAGTAGCTAGATACAAATCAGAAGATATGAGAGATAATAATTATTTTAGTCACACTAGTCCTGTATATGGTTCACCATTCGACATGATGAAAAACTTTGGTATCAGCTATAAATCTGCTGGTGAAAACATCGCAAAAGGTCAAACAACACCTGAACAAGTTGTAAAGGCGTGGATGAATAGCACAGGCCACAGAGCAAATATTTTAAGCTCGAAGTTTACTCATATTGGTGTAGGTTATGCGAAATCTGGTCACATTTGGACTCAGCAATTTATATCTAAGTAAAAAGAAAGCCTATTTTGGCTTTCTTTTTTCGTTTTCTAAACCTTCCTTTACTTGTCTTAGGGGATAAACTGGCGGGAGAGGTGGGTTTGATACCCGGGGCATAGGTGTTGCATAGGTGTTCGATAGCTGCTTTCCTTCACCTTTGACACACCTTTGCTCCGCCTTTGACCGGGGATACCCGGGGCATAGGTACTGTATAGGTGTTTGATAGCTGCTTTCCTTCACCTTTGACACACCTTTGCTCTGCCTTTGACCGTGGATACCCGGGGCATAGGTACTGTATAGGTGTTTGATAGCTGCTTTCCTTCACCTTTGATACACCTTTGCTCCGCCTTTGACCGGGGATACCCGGGGCATAGGTTGGTTATTGAAGCCTTAGCTAATTCGTTTTATAAAAAACAAACAGCCCTGTCATTATGATGACAGGGCTGTTTGGCCTTGGATAAACTATGCATCAGCGCTTCTTTTTATATTTTTTTCCCTTTTCTTGAAGCACAACAGTACTTAATGCAGGAATGGTCACCTTTTCCCCTTTCAGTTTATATATGGGTTTCGAGGAAGCCTCATTTGCATTTACGAGTACATTCCATACAGCGTTTCGTGGAAGTACAACTTCAACATCATTTGTGTTGGCATTATGTGCTACAAAATAGCTCCCATTTTGCTTTCCTCTTGATGGTTCAGTAATCGTATAGGCAATCGTATTTACCGGTGCATTTAAAAAGCGAATACTATCCTTTATTGCGCTGGCCTCCGTCATTCTGAATACTGGATGGTTTTTACGAAGTTCTATCAAACCCGACATATATTTCACTTCATTCACAAATTCTGCATTCCGTTTCCAATCTAATTGATTAATTTCATCTGGGGATTTATAGCTATTATGATCTCCATACTTAGTTCGCATAAATTCCTGTCCGGCGTGAATAAATGGGATCCCCTGTGAAGTTAAAATGATAGACGAGGCCAGTTTATGTCTTTGTTTTTTCTCTTCATAACTTGCATTTGGATTCGTCAATTCCAACTTGTCCCAAAGGGTGTGATTATCATGTGCTTCTACATAAGTGATGACCTGTTCCGGATCACGGTATGTCGCCTGGTTATTATCATAATCAAGACCGGCCATAATGCCTTTTTTGATCCGATCTTCCATATTCAATTTTCCATTTACGAATCCATTATCCTGCTCTTCAAATACGCTGCCCTTCAGTCCATCTCGAATGTCATCATTGAAATGAGCAATGCCAGGCATTTTTTCAGCATTTTTCTGATTTGCCTTTATGTCAGCCGCAAGCGGAGTATTTAAATCCCAACCTTCCCCATGGATAATAAATGATGGGTCAATACGCTTCAAAGCCTTCCTTACATCATTCATTGTCTCAACATCATGGATTCCCATTAAATCAAATCGAAATCCGTCCAGTTTATATTCCTTCGCCCAATAGCTTGAGGAGTCGACGATGAATTTACGCATCATTCTTCGCTCGGAGGCAGTATCATTGCCGACACCGGTACCATTTGCCAATGTACCATCCTCATTGTAGCGGTAGTAATAGCCAGGAACCAACTTTTGAAAGTTTGACTCTGCAGCATCATACATATGGTTGTAGACAACATCCATTACTACACGTAGGTCCTCCTTATGGAGCGTTTGGATCATTTGCTTCAGTTCTTTTATTCTCACTTTAGGTTCATAGGGATTGGTAGAATATGACCCTTCAGGTACATTGTAGTTTTGTGGGTCATACCCCCAGTTATACTGTGGCTCGTCAAGCTTTGTTTCATCTACTGTTTTATAATCATAGATTGGCAAAAATTGAACATGAGTTACTCCCAATGATTGTATATGATCAAGACCGGTTGGAAGCCCATTTGGTCCCTTTGTACCTTTCTCCGTAACGCCTAAATATTTCCCCTTTTGCTTAATTCCGCTTTCTGACTGGATGGACAAGTCGCGTACATGCAATTCATAAATAATTGAACTCTCTGGATTCGCTAACTTTGGTTTCTTATGTTTATTCCAGCCATTCGGATTTGTTTTCGATAAATCTATCACGGCTCCTTTTTGACCATTGACTGACGCTGCCCTTACATATGGATCAACAGCCTCTGTCCATTTCCCACCTATATTCACTTTATATGTGTAAAAGAGACCATCCTGATTTCCTTTTAATTTAGCCGTCCATGTCCCCTTTTTATCCGACTTCATCGTAATTTCCTTGCCCTTAGGATCATTCCAATTTTCATAAAGAACGAGCTTTGCCTCTTGAGCTGTTGGAGCCCACAAACGGAAGTTGGTCGAAAAACGTGAGTAGGTGTTCCCAAGATCATTGCCACCATAATAATACTGGCGATCAAACTCCTCTGTCCGCACCACTTCTCCTATCTCAACAGCCCGCTCTCCATAGCCCTCAATTCTCACGGCATAGCTTCCACGCACATCAAGCTTCTTGTTTGTTTTTATCGTAAACTTATTTGTTACTGAGCTATTCCCTTCCTCAGGGATAATTGCTTGAATGGGTGCATTTTCAAGCTCAATCACTGTTCTGTTTATATCAAGTGGATTATTTGTCGTGACAGTGATTTCTGTAAAGCTGTCCATCGCTGCCTTTTTGATGCTCGGCTCACTGTTTGGTTCTGAATAGTACACTTCATCATCTCCTGAAATAATCCACACCTCCGCCTTTCCATCCTTTATTCCTTCAATCCAACGGTCGCCTCCATCTTTTTCCCATGAATCAGTACGAATAATAAAGCCAACCCGCTCATGAAGTCCCTCCAGTGTAAATCTCGCAACCTTTCCAAATGCATCTTCTTCCTCAAACTGTTCGACATGACCTTCTCCATTTTCAGGCCATACCCATAGATTCCAATCCTTTGCATCATCATTTCCCTGATAATGGATGACAATCTCCGTTTTTCCATCTTCTGCTTTTGCACTTAGCTGAGGGAGCATTGTCAATAACAAGCAAAATGTGCCTAGCAACGCGATAATTCTATTCTTTCTCACAGACATCTTCCTCCTCCTTCATTCTTCTCTTAGTAGGCAAACGATTGCATAAATTCATATATGTAATCGTTTTCATAATTACACCCTTCCATTCTAGTAAACTAACTTTCTGAAGAACAGTTTACGTTTTCCTATTTTTAGAAGAATATGATTAAGAAATATGGACTTTATGCCTATACCTTTATATAAATTAAACGAAAGAGGATCATCAGAGTTGAATCATTCTTCCTTACCAAACAAATCCAGCAACTCTTGAATACGTCCCCTTTCGTAGAAAAAACATTCAAATATAATTAACTATATGTGTCTGCTACTATATTGCTGAATTCTCTTTCACAATGGAGGTGATTTCCATCCAAACAATAATCTGATTATTGATTACGAAGTCATAATACCCCCAAAAGAATAATCGCGATATATTGTAGGCATATTCTTAAACTCATGGCCCGCCTGAAACATTCTTTGGACTTAAGTAAACTGAAGTACTTTATATTTTAAATCAACAAGCAACTAAGCTGTCATTCTGCACACGAAAAAAGATGATTCCTGCATCATACAGAAATCATCTACTCACTTCGCATTTTTTATATGTTCATTACAAATGAAGATATAATAACTTTCTCTATGGATTGTTTAGGTTCATTTTTAGCATATTTTTCAAAATAGATTCTCTTCTTCGTTGGATTTACACAAACCCTATCTGAGTCAATATTTCAAAAGAGACAAAGCAGACAACTATTGAACTTCAAGATGAAGATCACCTGCTTTAACCTTTCCAGCCATTTTTAGAAGACGGTGAATCGAAAGAGCAATCATAACAGGAAGCACCATCCCTATTCCTACATAAATGAGGAATATGCCTATCCCTTGATTAGCTAAGATGTTTATCGGTGCAATCAACGAGCTTAGCCCCATACCCCCTAATTCATACGGTACTTTAAAATCAAAGACCATCGTAGCTATTGGCGCAGCAATTGCGGCAGCTGTAAACGCAGGTATAATATAGATTGGGTTTTTTATCAAATTAGGAAACTGTACCTTTGGTGTCACGATTGATTGGGCAAGGAAGCCACCTAAATCATTATCTTTATAGCTCATTGCTGTAAAGGCTACAAATTGTACTGTACAGCCAATCAAAGCTGCTGCACTTGATACTGGATCCAACTGCAGAGCAATCGCAAGCGCAGCTGATGAAGCTGGAGTCATTAATAAAAGACTAAATACCAAGGATAGGACAATCGATCCAATTAAAGGAGAGCCTTCTACAGAGGCTGTTATTTGTGCACTTATCCATGTTAGTAAAGGTGTTGTCACCGCCGCTAATCCAACTCCTGAAACCCCGCCAATAAAAATAGCTGTAATTGGAATTGCCATAATGTCCAATTTCGTTTTACCAACCATCCTCTTGCCTATATATGTAGCGATGAGTGCAGCCAATACAGCCGATATGGGTTGTCCAGTAACGATCGTAAAAGCACCTTCTGCTGTTTTTTGAATAGCTGCTCCACCAACTGACGCACATGCCATTGCACTAAATTGTACTAATGAGTTACCTCCAAGCTGATAGGCAATCCCTGCACCAAGAGCAGGCGCGAGCAAAACCTTTGCCGCTCCTCCAATAGTAAGGAACATTTGCCAATCAAAATAACCCCCAATTGATTCAAATAATAGACCGATTCCCAATGTTACTAAAACGGCATTTGCGATTCCCGTTGACGCCTTATACATTCGATTAACTATATATTCTTTTCTCTTCATCCCCATCGCCCCTTAGTAGTTAATTAAATATTCTGAAAAATAAAGGTATTATGTTTTCTTTTCTATGCATCCTTCCTTTATTGGAGATATTAGTATTTAGATATATTAACACACCTAAAATAAAAATAGCAAAATATTTTGAAAATTTAATATAAATTAATAATTTGAACTTCAAAATAATTCCATAACGTTTTTATCAACTGAATTTCCATATTCATATTATATTTTTAACTTACAGTAATAGTTGGTTTCTGGCATTTTCCTTTTTTCACTCTCCACTTTCCACAGCCAATAATTCTATTTTTAAATATAATCTAATTACACATTTTGATTTACGAATACTTATTAATTATTTTAGTCGTAAAGTAACATAAAAACGGGCAAATACACAAAACTTGTTCTACCTCATAACCAGTGCGAAGTATATGAATGATTTTGAGTATCTCTGTTTATAATAGCTGCTGCGTATAATCTTTTTGGTCCAAAAAAAGGATTTCCGCACTTTTACGGAAATCCTCGCTCTTCTTTATAATGATAATGTTAACTTGATTGTCCCATCATTCATCTCATACGATTTAATTTTTCCAACAGGTATCTTTTTGACGATATCCCAGGAATTAAAATCCATTTTAACCGTCTGATTTGTAGAATCTGAAAATGGCGGACTGTTAAAAATTTTAATTTCATCTTTATTCATATCAGTAGGCTTCAAACTCTCAATTTCAAAAATAATCATTCTTTTTTCCATATGAATAGGTTTCAGACTTATCATATATGAAACATTTTTATCTGTTGTACCGCGAATGTTCAGGTGGCCTGTTGTAATTTCTACTTTTATTTCTTTTTGACCAGACTGTCTTTTTATGAGCTGTTCTAACATTACTGGCTTAATAGGGACGGTGACTCCATTTTTACTTATTTCGTTAAATTTCTGTTTAAATTTATCCAGCACGGTGGCAACACTCCTATTGTATTTAGTTACCGGTTTAATTAACTCCAATTTTTCTTCTACTTGTTTCTTTAAATATAATTTGATCGTAACATGGGTAGAATGAAATTCCCTACTAATGTGTCCTCTTTCCACTCATAAAAAAGCACGATTCCTTCTTTAATTATGAAAGAATCGTGCTTTTCTTTTTATCGAATCATAAAGGATTTTTCCTGATTAGTCCTCCATATCTTGATTGACTTCAATGATTTTTCCTGTATATGCATCTACTTCAACATCATATTCTACGTTTCCGTCTTTGAATTCCAGTTCATAAGTCTTAGTTTGATCATCATTATCGTTGTCTAATTCAACTTTTGTTACTGTTCCTTTAGCGACAGTTGAAGCAATTTTAATGGCCTCTGCTTTTGTGATGATTGCTTTTTGGGTCTTAGCTGCATTCGGTTTAGCTGTTCGAGTATTAGCTGCATTTGTTTGGTTTGATGTTACAGCTTCGTTCTGCTTAGTTGAGCTTGGTTTTGCAGCAGCTGGTTGAGATGAAAATGCCTTTACATCATCATCGTCGTCTTGCTCTTTAGATACTGACTGATTGTTTTGTACTGGTTTCGTGCTGGCTGAATTTTCTTTTTCAGCTAGTTCGCTCTCCGTAATGGTTGCCTTACCAGTCTTTGCATCAACATCAATATTTACTTCTTTATTATTGCTTTGGATTTCAAACTCGTAATGCGGGTGCTGATAATCTTGATCAAAATCAACCTCCGTAATCGTTCCGTTGAATTTTTTTAATGCAATTTCCTTAGCTTCTTTTTCTGTGATTAGTTTTGTACTTTCTGTAGTCTGTGTCGCAGCGGATCCGTTTGTCGTAGAATGTGCGATGAAAAATCCTCCTATTACAGCTGCTGAAATTGTTAACATTATCCCTAATTTTTTCATGATGAACTCTCCTTTATTCTTTAACTTACTTGTATTGTATAGTGGCAACATTAAACGTAAATTAGAGAAAAATTAGAGTTTCATGAGAAAGAAATGAAAACATTAGAAAATGATGAGAATACTAATCATCATACGTGATTGTTAAAATTTCACCAGTTAGTGCATGTATTTGAAGGGTTGCCTCGTCCTCAGCGGTTTCAATGTCCACATTATAATAGCCACCCTCATTCGTACCTACAAACTCAATCTCGTCCACTTCACCATTAAATTTCGAACGAGCAATTTCAATCACCTGTTGTTCGGTTAACGGCTTTACCGCTTCAGGTTCTTCAATTGTTGGTTTTTCCTCTGTCTTTTCCTCTTCTGCTGGTGCCACTTCCTCTGGAATTTCTTCCTTAGGTGGTTCTTCTTTTATCATACCTTCTTTAATCAGCGAAATATTACTGAACGTCCCTTCCGTTTCATCAACTGACACTTCATATAGGAAGTCATTTTTTGAAAAAGTTACTTCATATTGATCTTTTATTTTCGTAACGGACTGGACTTGGCCGTTAAATAGAGACTCTACCCGATTTTTTATCTCCGCTTCTCCAAAAATTGTCTTCGTCAAAATCTGGTTATAGGCATAAAGCGATAAGCTAATGATCCCTATCAAAAGGAGAACTGGCAATATCCAAGTACAGTTAATTTTCATATGCGGGCTCCTCCTTAGGCAGTGTTACGGTAAAAGCTGTTCCCATGCCAACCTCACTTGTTACGGTAATCGTTCCCTGAAGTAATTCAACAAGATCCTTTGCAATCGCAAGACCAAGACCTGTTCCCCCTGTTTGGCGATTACGGTCCTTTGCCACTCGATAAAAACGGTCAAAGAGATGAGGGATATCTTCCTCAGTGATCCCTACGCCATAATCCTGGATTGTAATGGTCACGTTTTGGCCATTTTTTATGAATACATCAATCTTGTCCTCACTATATTTGCGGGCATTATCAAGTAAGATAAAGATAATCTGTTTCAGCTTTGATACATCCGTCGCTAACGTAAAATCTTCTGCATGTAGATTAATGTCCCTTTTATAAGCTTGTCGAAAGCTGATCACGGTATCTGAGAAAAGCTCCCTCGACGAAATGGTCTCCCACTTGATCTGTAATGTTTCATTCGCTTTAGCCAGCTCAAGCATTTGTTCCATCATCGCTTTCATTTGGGCTGTTTGATTCGTGATTGCCTCTAATGCCTCGTGATTGATGTCTTCATTTTCAAAACCTCTTCTCTGGAGAAGCTTTGCATATGATTCAATTATCGTGAGCGGTGTTTTCAGTTCATGTGAAGCATTTCCGACAAATTGCTGCTGCTTTGCATAGCTGTCCTCTAACTTATCCATGAGTGAATTATACGTATAAGTCATCTCAGCAATTTCATCTTTTTTATTTGCGGGTGTTTCTAGTTTCTCATACCTCGACTGTGAAATGTTTCGACGCATCGTGCTAGTCAGCCTTTGAATTGGGATAGCAATCAAGCGAACAAGCAGCTGGCTTGCTAAGTGAATCGGGATGATCGCCAGCAAGGTGATTAAGATCAAGATCCATTTTAAGATAGCCATATTTTCAGACACTTCACCCAAAGGCTGGACAAAATGCACGTTGACAAGTGAATAATCCGGCCAGACCATCGGATAGCGGATGGCCATTATCAGTACACCTTCCCACTCAGAGATGGTGTATCTGTCATTTTCATTTATCTCATAATTCATTTTATCTGTTGTAGAAGTAGCCTGCAGGCGTAAAAAGGCATGATCATTCGAATCGGTTATATGGATCATCCCATTCTGCGGAATATAGGAACGTAATAAAGTATCAATATTATCTGCACTGTCTAATTCACTGATTGCAGCCAGCATTTCATCTCCATATCCTTTTAGCCGCTCGTACTCTGTATCATAGGCTAAATACTTATAGAAATAATAAATGCCGATAAAGCTCAGACAAAAAAAGAAAAGAGTAAGGACAGTTGATAACAAATTAATCTTTGTTTGTAATTTCACATCCTATTCCTCCTTCATAACATAGCCAACGCTCCGTACCGTTTGAATCACCTGATTCCCAAGCTTTTGACGAAGGTAGCGGACATAGACATCCACGACATTTGTATCTCCATAATAATCAAACCCCCATACAGCATCTAAAATTTGCTCTCTCGTTTGGACAATGCGTGCATTCCGAATAAAATGGACAAGTAAATCAAATTCACGCGGGGTCAGTTCAATCACCTTTCCATCTTTCAGCACATCATGGCTATCTAAATTCACTTGAATTGGGCCAAAACTGAATTGATTTAATGGAGGGGTAACAGTTGGAAGGGAAGCTGGACTAAATCGTAAATTCACCCGTATCCTGGCCAGCAGCTCCTCAAATTCAAATGGTTTTGTCACATAATCATTGGCTCCCAAATTTAATCCAGCAACCTTGTCTTTCACTTCATTTTTAGCTGTTAATAAAATAATAGGTGTGCATGATCCTGAGTTCCTTATCTGTTGCAATACTTCCATGCCGTTTAGCTCTGGCAGCATAAGATCAAGCAAAACAAGATCATAACTCCCTTCCTTGAATTTATCCAATCCTTCCCGGCCGGTATGGGCAATATCCGATTCGAACTTTTCAAACTGCAATTCTAGTTGCAGAAGTCTGGCCAGCTGTGGTTCATCTTCTATAATTAAGATTCGTTGCTTCATCATTCAATCACGTCCTGTAGTTAAGTATTTCGCTAAATCTATCGTATTATCAGATATATGTACTCATCAACTAGAAAAAAATTCATCCCTGAAAGTTACTCTCCTATAGATACATTCTCGTGATTGTTGGAGGAAAATTAAAATGATGTACACAAAGAGCTAAAGTTCAATCCGTTTAGAGCATTAAAAAGACCGTCATTCAACGGCCCCATGGTTAAAATAGTTCCCTCAAAATGATGGCTCTGCTTAGTTTATTTATTTCCACTAATGATATAAAAGAAATTGAAAATGCCGAAGAAGAATAAATCAATTTATCCAACGCTAACTTGAATAGCGTATATTTGTTTTTAAAAGAAGGAGTTATTTGAAAGCAATATGCTGGTAATGGGGAATCTGAATTCCAAAAATAAGAACAATGCTGTAGAGAAAGAAGTCAAATGTTATTCAATTGATAAAAATACTTTTGATATAGAGAAAGATGAACTTATAAGATGAACTTATATTGTAAAGTAACTGCTTTTCAAATAATTTTATAAAAGTTGAATTAACAGGGAACTCCTTAACACTAGAGTTCCCTTGTTTTGAGTTGAAAATCAACATGATTTATAAAAATAAAACATGCCATCTCTATCTTCTTTTCGAACAAAACCAATTGATTGCAGGTATTCCAAATTAGTAATGGTCTGCATAAATCCTGATAGAGTACGTGCGCAACTCGGATCCCGTCCATATATTTGCTTGGATATATCGAAGGCGCTTTTCCCTTCATAATCAACTTTTTCATAAATCTGCATCCATCTTTTCCGGTAGTGGTTCTTTAAATCCCGGATTCTTCCTGAGGGATTTTCGATCATTTCCTTATGACCGGTCAGCATATAACGTACTGAACATTGTTCAATTTTCCAGATGGCTTGCATATAATCCCTCAATGGATTTTCACCTGCCTGCTGGATAAGAACAATCGGATTGATGACGTTTAGTAAGTGGTCCCCGACAAAAAGAATACCCTGATCCTCATCAAGAAAACAAAAATGGTCCGGAGAGTGCCCAGGTGTCCAGATTGCCTTATAAGGCACATCTCCTATATTTATATAGTCGTCTTCCGAAAAAATCCGGTCTGGCTCGAATTGGTACTTTTCATATAAATAATACCCTGCATCCTGCACAATTTCGGGTCCTCCATACACCTTGAATAAAGCCGGGACCGGGCTAGCAGTTCATTTTGCACTCCGTTTTTGTTTTCTAGGCTATACCTGTTTCCCATCCACTAATCATGAACTCTGTTGCTTCATTTTATCCATAACAAAAGAAGGATGATCATTTTTAATTCTTTTTTACGGCATATGATTTACTGACAAAAGGAATTTCCTGTATCCCATTCACCTGATTGACGTAAACAGCCATTACAAAACAAACATTAGCGAGCAATCCTAGGAAATCAAATAAGATGTCTGGCACTTCTCGCTCTTCACTAACTTTATGCAGGGCACGATAGGATTTCTTGGCCTCATTGCGTACGACATGAAGTGCGCATGCGGCGTTGCTTCCTTGCGGTAAGACGAATTGTTTTACATTTTCCCCTGTTTTCTCAACATAAAAATCATATCTATCACTCAACCACTGTAAATCTGCTTCAGTTATCGCCAATTTTCCGCGCACAGAACCGTTCACATGATAGCATAGCGCTTGAACCATACGAAGGTCATCAATGACTGCTTGCTCCTTCTCAGTCAATAATGGGAATACAGCCCCAATCCTTGTTGTTAAACTATCAGTGCGAATTTCATAATCAACTAAACAAGTTTTTTCTTTCATGAATGGATAACTGGAGTAGCGCCAGTCTTTTTTCAAGGTTCATTCCTCCTTATTTAAAACATGGAATTTCGTATGAAATGGTGACCCTCCGCGATGCCGTTTACTTTATTCACATAGAAGGCCATCGCTCATGTATGTATAGAAATATAACGAAATCCTTACTCCTCATGCCTCCCCTTTTATATCTATGGCATAAGGAATCATCTGCCTTTTCCCAAAATAGGAATCATTATAGGTATACGTGTGGGTTTGAAAAACACGCATTAAATTATGATCTGTAATGACTTGTTCCGGTTCCCCTGCTGCAATGAGTTCTCCATTTCCCATAAGCATGAGTCGATCACAATAGCGAGTGGCTAAATTAATATCATGGATTGCC
The DNA here is from genome assembly GCF_006346415.1 of Bacillus sp. D386. Taxonomy (NCBI): domain Bacteria; kingdom Bacillati; phylum Bacillota; class Bacilli; order Caryophanales; family Bacillaceae; genus Bacillus; species Bacillus sp. D386. Next base: position 145,827 of record NZ_VEMV01000002.1, read on the forward strand.
GCGAAGACAGCCTTTCCCTCTTTTACAAGCTCCCGGATGACCTCGGCAATTTGGACCTGATGATAAATATCCAGATCTGAAGTTGGCTCATCCAACAAAATAACCTCAGAATTCTGAGTGATGGCTTTAGCTAAGAAAACAAGCTGACGTTCTCCTCCTGAAAGGGATGTGATATAACGGTCTCTTAAATGATAAATTCCTGTTTGTTTCATCGCTTTCTCTGCCAATTGATTATCATCTTTTTGTGAGAATTGCCATTTCTTCCGATGCGGATGCCTTCCCATAAGTACTACCTGACTCACTGTAAATTCATAGTCAAGGACCGTGCTTTGTGGCATGTAGGTGATTGCTTTGGCCACTTCAAGAGTAGTCATCTCAGAGAGAGCATGATTCTTAAAGGCTATTGACCCTGCAGGTGGCTTTAGCAATCCTGCCATTAAGCGCAGTAAAGTAGATTTTCCGGTACCGTTCGGACCAATCAAGCAGGTAAATTGGTTAGTTTCCAAAGAGATATCCATTGCTTTTAAAATCACCTGTTTGCCACGGCTAAAGCTGAGTTTCTCCGCATTCAAAATAGCTGTCATCTCAGATTTCCCCCTTCTTTTTATTTATTAAAATTAAATAAAGGAAAAACGGAGCGCCAAAAAAAGCTGTAATAATACCGATTTGAATCTCAGCAGGCCTAATGGCCAAACGGGATATTAAGTCAGCAAGAATCAAGAAACTCGCTCCCCCTAAGACACTAGCCAGTAGTAAATTTCGATGCGAGGGCCCAATGATCATACGGATCATATGAGGGACAATCAGACCAACAAAACCGATGGCTCCCGTTAATGAGACACTCATTCCAGTTACTAATGAAGCAGTAATTAACAATAGATTACGGGTGCGCTGAACGGAAATCCCCATATTCTGGGCCTGCTCTTCACCCAGCAGAAAGATATCTAAGTCGTTGGCATGGTACAAAAAGACACAAATCGAAAATAAAACAGGAACAGTTAATATTTGTACATGACTCCAATCACGCCCGTTTAAGTTCCCCATCATCCATTGGACAATCTGCTGCATCACTCCTGCATTCGAAAAAGAGATTAGCAGAGAGGTACAGGCTGATAAAAAAGAACTAATCGCAATACCCGTCAGCAGCAATGTCAGTACTGAGGTCCTTCCTTGATTGGTCGCAATCATATAAATTGCAAACAAAGTCAATGCAGCCAGGATAAAGCCCATTAATGGGACGAAAAGAGAATGGATCGCGGCCAAACCAAAATAGATGGCCAGTACACCTCCGAATGCTCCACCTGATGAAACACCAATTATGCCGGGGTCAGCCATCGGGTTGCGAAACACACTTTGCATCACGACTCCCGATATTGCCAAGGCTGCCCCGACTAATCCAGCCACAACAACCCGCCCCAGGCGAATCTGCACAAGGATTGTTTCATACATTGGGTTATAGTCAAACTCTATAAATGGAAGCAGTGAGAGTAATACTTTCACAGTTTCCGTAAATGGAACGATGACCCCGCCATACATGGTTGCTAAAAGTAACGATACGAGCAAGGAACAAATCAGGATTCCAAAAATAAGAACCTGTTTAGACTGTTTACAAACCATATTATTCTCCATATAAAACTTGATAAATATCTTCTGCTCCCTCAATCACAAAATGGGAAGCCGTTGTTAAATTTGCGCTATCTATCACATGCACTTCATTATTCTTAAAGGCTTTAAGATTTTTAAGTGCCGGATCCTTTTTCCATTCCTCGACGAATGTTGCTTTTGAGCCATCATACTGCCAATCACTTGTAATAATCACATCTGGATTTAACTCAACTAATTTTTCCTTTGAAAGATTCGGATAATCAGGATACTCTTCACCGGTAATGCCCGCTTCTGTAATGGCATTTATCCCGCCTGCTAAGGTGATGATTTCTCCTATTGTAGTATTCTCAGTAACTGAAGAATTTTGCTGTGTCCAGTAAACCACTCGTTTTTTATCTGTTTGTGCTTTTGCTTTCGTTTGTAAATCTGACATCCTCTTTTTGACATCAGCTATGATTTCTTCTGCTTTATCTTCCTCGCCAACAATGGTACCAACCTCCATTAGACCATCCAATACACCTGATATAGAGGAATCATCTTTAAGTTGGTAGGTGGTGATGTCTGCTGCATCAATTTGTTTAAGAACCTCAGGATCTACATAGGAAGGAATCAGCACTAAATCAGGCTGAAGTGACAGCACCAATTCAGATGTGACTGATTCAATTTTTGTATCAATTCCATCTGTTAGATCTGCTACATTCGAAATCCCTGAGTCTGTAGACATTTTCGTAACCGCTGCAATCCGTTCCTCTTCTGCCAATGGCAATAAATATTCATCAATGGCCAACGTTGTTGAAACAATCCTTGAAGGTTTTTCTTTTATTGTTACCTTTTCTCCACGACCATCTGTCAGTGTTTTCGGATACTCGCTAGTTTCCTGGTTTGTTTCATTTTTCTGGTTGTTTACTGTCTCATCATTTCCGCATGCAAACAATGCAAAAACGGATAAGAACACCAAAAGTGATAAGCTTGCAATCTTTTTCATCTCACTATTCTCCCTTTTCCAAAATTTATTATATTTAGCGAATTCACGCTGAAATATTAAACATAAAAAAGCCTGTCTTCCCGGTTAAGGAAAACAGGCTTGATTCATGCACAGACAAAAAAACGCTGTCAAAATCAGCGCAAAGACACAATCATCTCTACGTTCGCCATCCCTTTTCCCACCGAAAAGTAAGCAATACACATTCATAAGCAGGTTTCCTGACTCTGAGCTTCACTTTACTCTCACACCTTCCCTCATTTAAAGGTGGTCACGTGATTTCATCAGCTCTTACAGTAGCGGGGGCTGTTCCAGATTTACACTGGATTCCCTTTTACCTCACAATAGTGAGCACTTATGATTGTTTTAAATTTTCGTATTATTAATATATCATGTTGAAAATGTAAACGGAAGATATTTTCGATATATAGGAATTCTCATAAATATAAACAAGTGAAATGACTGTTTTAATTGACCAACTGAATTACACGCATCTTCTAGTCGATCTATCACTTTTATCACCATCCAATATATGGATTCCCTTTCTGTCCAACCCATATATCGGATTGCTCTAACAACGCTCCTATTTTAAGAAGCCAATCTTCCCTTCCCTTTGGAGCCATCAATTGCACTCCAAGGGGTAAGCCAGAATCTGTCATATGAACAGGCAAGCTAATCGCAGGCTGTCCGATGATGTTCGCCAACTGTGTAAAAGGCGTATACGTTAAACTTGGTTTAAACATTTCATAGACCATTGCTAACTGATCAGAGGGTTTTAGTTCATTTACTTTCAATAACTGCAAGCTCTGTTCATCCGTATGCGTCAATTCGCCCACCTTTGGAGCTGAGAAAGCTGTTGCCGGCGTCAAATACAAATCATAATCCTCATTGAACCTGGCCATTTGTGCAGCTGCCGTATCCCATTCAGCTAAACTGCGTGTAAATTGAACAGCTGATACATTCTGCCCGGCAGTTCTGAGTACCCATGTGACTATCTCTATATCATTAACGGTAATCGGCCGTCCAATGGCTTCCTCAATGGACAGTATATCTGCTGCCATTTCTCCGCTATTCATAATATAGTAATTTTCCATAAGGCGGATTCCATCTACCCCATTATCACATTCTTCAACGGTGAACCCTGCCTGTTCCAGCCATTTGACTGTCTTATGTACCGCTTCTACAGCTTCTTCACTAACGGGTGTTCCCACCGGAGACTTTGTGGAAAAAGCAATTTTAAACCTTTCTTTCAATGGATTCGAAAGCTCCTTCAAATAGCTCCCATTATATAAAGGTACCTGAAAGGCAGTATCCGGCTGAATGATTTGCAAGGCATCCAGCATAGCTGCACTATCACGAACCGTTTTGGTTAAGGCAAAATCTACCGCAGCTCCATGCCATTGGCGGCCCACACCTGGACCAACGGGTGTCCTTCCCCTTGTTGGCTTCAAGCCTACTAATCCAGTGAATGATGCCGGTATACGAATAGAGCCGCCGCCATCACTGGCACCGCTAATTGGGACCATACCTGAAGTTATACTGGCTGATGCTCCGCCGCTTGATCCACCCGATGAATGCTGCAGGTTCCATGGATTACGTGTCGCTCCATATACAGCTGGCTCAGTAATATTTTTCAGACCAAACTCCGGAGAACTCGTCTGTCCAATAATGACAAATCCTGCCTCACGAATTTTTTTCACAAAATTAGAATCCCGTTTAGCAATCCGATTTACATGTAATTTTGAACCCGCTGTAATCGGTTCGCCTTTAATAGATTGTGATAAGTCTTTTAATAAGATAGGTACTCCTGCAAAAGGTCCGTATATAGATTCAAACTTTCCAGTTTCCATCATTGCCTTTTCGAATCTAGTTCGAACAACTGCATTTGTTTTAGGATTTAGTTCATTTATTTGTTCAAATGCGTCCTCTATTAATTCTATTGCGGATACTTGTTTTTCCTTTACAAGCTTCGCTAACCCAAGTCCATCATATTGGGTATAACATTTAAGATTCATTGCTCCGACACTCCTACTTTTTGGCTACAAATCCTGTTTAGTGTTCTGTTTTAATGCTTTTTTCGTATATAGAATAATACTTATCATTTCAACATTAAATTTTATAGGTATCAATCAATTCATACAAGCGTTCCAGTCCATCTTCTTCCTCAAAATTGTTCATTTTATCGATAATCATCTGTTTGTTTTTAAATATAGTTTCTACCTTATCAGCTAACGTGTTTAACGAAAGCTCATCCTCTTCAATAACATAGGCAAAACCCTGCTTTTTAAATGATTCAGCATTCATGATTTGATCGCCTCTGCTGGCTTTCCTTGATAACGGGATTAAGACCATTGGAATTTTTAAACTTAAAAATTCAAAAATAGAATTTGAACCGGCCCTTGAAACAGCCACAGCTGTCATAGCCAATATATCTGCCAAGCCTTGGTTAATATATTCAAACTGAGCATATCCATCACGATGTAGGGTGGAATCTACCTTTCCTTTTCCGCATAAATGAATGACATTAAAGGTTTTGAGCAATCGATCCAAGTCCTTACGCACAGCCTTATTCACTGCTTCAGAACCCTGACTGCCTCCCATGATCAATAATCCAGGTTTCCTTGTATTAAATTGGCATATTTTCATTCCAATCGATGGGTCACCCTGACGCAGTTCATCTCTTACGATGGGCCCTAAGAAAAAAGACTTTTCTGCAGGAATATGATTTTTAGCCTCCGGAAAGGTATAACAAATTTTTTGAACAAAAGGCAATGATAGCTTATTGGCCAACCCTGGTGTAATGTCTGACTCATGCGAAATGATCGGTACTTTTCTACTCGCCGCAGCAAGAATGACAGGAACGGAAACAAAGCCACCTTTTGAAAAGATTATGGACGGCTGTAACCGCTTAATAATCTTTCTTGATTGCATAAAGCCTTTCAAAATATTAAAAGGGTCTTTTACATTTTTTATATCCATATATCTGCGAAGTTTACCTGTGGATATTGGAAAATAAGTGACACGATCAAACTCCTTTATCAAAGAGACTTCAATTCCCTCTTTAGATCCTATATAGTAAATCTCCCAATCCCTTTCAATCAAATAGGGAATGAGCGCCAAATTGACAGCAACATGCCCAGTTGATCCCCCACCTGTTAAAATGATTCTTTTTTTCATTTTATAAACCTCCGACAAATTTAAACGAGTCATGGAAAGTAACCATTAATATGTATGCTAAGACATGAAATCTAAATTTTATTCTCTCCTATTCACCTTGCTAATCAAAAACGGAGATGTCATCAGTGACTTACTTCCACACCCTTGTGATATTGCTTTGATCCTCATCTATCTTTAAACAATACACATCCGGATTAGTCAGACCCAACCAAGTTTCGTAACCAAAGGATTCATCCAGATGATTTAGGATTAAAGTCAGTAAGTTACCATGTGTTACGATTAATATATTGAGATTCTCGCTATCCAATGCCTCCTTTATTACAGTAAAACCTCTTTTAGCAGCCTCATTGCTGGATTCTCCTCCGGCTAATTTAACATCACGTTCCAAAAACGATTGGTATAATCTATTTTTCCAATCAGGTAAATCATGTCCAGATAAGATCCGTTCCTTTAAACGATCATCATATTCGAGCTGTATATTCTTTTCTTCAGCAATTGCTTCAGAAGACTCAATTGCCCTTTTATATGGACTGCAGACTATACGCTCTATTGAAATAGAGTTAAAAAAATCAGCTAGTTCCCTCGCCTGTATTTTCCCTTTTTCTGTTAAATCACATTCAGAACCCTGTCCGGTAGCCTCACAATGTCGAACTAAATATATGTATTTCAACACGACACTCTCCTACTCCCTATAAATTTTATTTACTATATTCTACCATATAAGGAATTCCATTAGAGCTTTGGTTAGTACGTCATCCTATTGTTGATAGTTAAATAAAAAATAAGTACCATTAAAATATAGAAATATGAATTCTTAAAACAAGTAGTGCTGAAGCACCTAGTCTTGTACACTCATGTAAATTCTAAATATTTGAGATGCTTGGGATTAAAGATATTGGGATTCTATCTATATATCAGAATAGGAGGATAAATAATGAAGCAATATCACATAATTGTCTCTGGGATTGTTCAAGGTGTAGGATTTCGCTATTTTACTCTGCTTACAGCAAAAGATTATGATATACATGGGTGGGTGCGTAATTTAGTAAATGGTGATGTAGAAATTGTTGCACAAGGAACAGAAGAAGCATTGGATCATTTTCTTGGCAAAATTAGAATAGGCCCAAAATATAGTCGAATAAACCATGTAGAGGTTAACACTCAGGTCGCTACTGAATATAAAAATTTTACAATTAAGTAAACTTATCCAAAACACAGAAAACTCACTTTTATTACAATAAACTTTCTGTTTTGTTACATTTAGGAAACATACCTAGTAATTTTTTGTCGAATCTACTACACTAGGCTAGTACTTTAAAATTTTACTAAGTTTAGTGGGGGTCAACATGAAGAATAAAGTTTTATCTATTACTGCTACCGCTGTCCTGGCGTCTTCTATTTTTGCTGGTGCTGCTTCTGCTGCTACCGTCACAGTTTCTAAAGGTGATTCTTTATGGAAATTAGCAGTTAAATATAATACTACTGTGTCTGCAATCAAAAAGGAAAACAACCTAACGTCTGATACTATTTACATAGGTCAAACACTTAATATTGGTGAAAATACGACTGCAAGCACTTCTACAAAGAAATATACAGTAAAATCCGGTGATTCTTTATGGAAAATTGCAAATACCTATAATACAACTGTTGCAAACTTAAAATCTTGGAATAATTTAAAAAGCGACACCATTTATGTTGGACAAGTATTGGTTGTAAGCAAATCAACTACTTCAACTGGTACCACTTCAGGCAGTACGGTTACAAAATCAGAAGCTGAGCGCATGGTTGCTACGGCAAAAAGTTTAATTGGCACTCCTTATAAATGGGGTGGAACAACACCATCAGGATTCGATTGCAGCGGGTTCATTTACTATATCGTTAAACAAGAACGCCCAAGCTTTACACGTACTAACACAGCAACTTACTTCTCTACTATGAAGAAAGTAAACACACCTTCTGTAGGTGACTTTGTATTCTTTGAAACATATACTTCCGGTGCTTCTCATATGGGAATCTATGTTGGAAACAATAAATTCATCCACGCTGGCTCCAGCGGTGTTGTACAGGCTGATATGACATCATCCTATTGGAAACCAAAATACTTAGGTGCAAGAAGCCTATAAGCATATCTTTATCAATCAAAATCGGTAAGCTACTATTGCTTGCCGATTTTTTATTTTTTCTTCTGAATTATGATTTCATTATTTGAGGATTTATCTAAATTTATACAATTAGGAATTAGCCGTATAGCTGAATATCATTCGGACATCATATTCTTAAATCGGTTATGTAAGGAGATTGTCAGATGGCTAAAGTATTTGGAAATGACCCATTACATATACTATTTGCATCCATTCAAGGAGAAACTGAACGAGATTACTGGGAGCAACTAAATGATGGCTTATCCTATCATAAAGGAATATCATGCTTGGAAGATGGCAGCTATCTGATTATTGAACAAAGGCAATGGATTGAACAAGAAAGCATTGGCTACCCCATTTCAAAGGAAGATGCCCTAAAAGAAATTCTCTTATCAGATAATCTTCATTTATTAAATCACCCTAAATTTTATGATTTAAAAATTCTTTATGAAAAAACAAGGAATACTCCATAATCGAAAGGAGTATTCCTCTTAAATTAGCCTATTCTTTTTCTACCCATTCGCCATCATCGTTTTTCTTGTATTTATTTTTCACCGCACTCCAGGCTACTTTAAAAGCTGTTTCTTCTTCATCATATTCTTCTCTTGCCGAATTAAAGGCTTCTTTAAATATTTCCTGAGCATGATGCGGTAACGAGTCCTTTACGGAATCTGGGAGTTCACTAACAGATTTGTAGGGCATATGATAAACCTCCAGTAATAAATGTTTTAACATTTTATTACCTTGTATCCCCCTTCTTTAAACAAAAAGTCTCTCCAAAGGAATACCCCGGAGAGACATTAAATAAAATTATTCACCAAGATCAACATTATGATAAACTTGCTGAACATCCTCTAAATCTTCAATTGCATCAATCATTTTTTCAAATTGCGCCTGTGCATCTGGATCCAATGTTACATCATTTTGAGCAAGCATGGTAAGCTCTGCCACAGTGAATTCTGTAATTCCAACATTTTTCAATGCTTCTTGAACAGCATGGAATTGATGCGGTTCTGCATAGATGATAACCGCCTCATCTTCTTCCAGGATATCACGAACATCTATATCTGCTTCCATTAGCAATTCAAGCACTTCATCAGATGTTTTCCCTTCAATACCAAAAACTGCTGTAGCATCAAACATATAGGCAACAGATCCGCTGACACCCATATTCCCGCCATTCTTACCAAACGCTGCACGGACTTCTGAAGCTGTACGATTAACATTATTCGTTAATGCATCCACAATCACCATGGAACCATTTGGCCCAAAACCTTCATAACGAAGCTCATCATAGTTTTCTTCTGCTCCGCCTTTAGCTTTCTCAATCGCACGATCAATAATTGCTTTTGGTACACTGTATGTTTTTGCACGTTCAAGTACCATTTTTAATGCTTGGTTAGATTCGGGGCTTGGTTCACCCTGTTTTGCAGCTACGTATATTTCACGTCCAAATTTGGCATAAATACGACTGGTATTAGCATCCTTAGAAGCCTTTTTCTCTTTAATGTTATTCCATTTACGTCCCATTATGAACACTCTCTTTCCACTATATATCTACTTAAAAATAGTAATACGAATAAGCTTTTACTTCAATACTTTTTGTTACAATCCCTTGGTTTCTCCAAGATTCTATGTATAAATGAAGCAACTTTACTATTATACCTCATATATTATACATTTAATGGTTAAGATAATGAAGGAATAGAGATTTTAAATTTAATATCAGGGAGCGATTCACTCAGTAAAGAAACCCTTTAATTAATCTTATTAATGCTACTCAATTTCTAACACAAAGGTATAAGATATCGTTCCATCATTCCATTCAGCTAATACTTCATCCACGACAATTACTGAGCTGCTATCGAACCAATCAATGGCTCATCTAACTCAGCAGTAATTTCAATTTAATATTCTGATTTTTTGACATGGGCTCAAGAAAATCAGCAATAATCTTATCATCTCCGCTGTATATCAAGTTAAATCCCCATACAATAATTTGAGGTATCCATATTTTAAATAACATCTTACTTAATAATAAAATAAGCGTTACATCTGTTACACTCAGTATTTACAAGAGATTCAAGTGTTTCACTGTTTCATTTTTTATACATCCTTGTTTTTAAGTTTAAAATACATGTTATATTAAAGAATTAAAGTCTGGTGCATTCAAAAAATAAGAGGAGCTAAATAAGCTCCTCAAAAATTTATTACTCCAGATATTTTACTACCAATTTTTGCAATAACGTTATAGATAACATTAATAATATAAGATAAAATAAGAGAGCAACAAAATACAACTGGTACTATAATGAAATAATATGGAGTTTTGTCACCTACATTTTCGATATTAGCATTAAGAATCGCATAAAAATGTTTGTCAAAAATCCATGAGACTATATAAATTCCAAAAGACAAATCAGCTATTACTTTAAAAATTTTTCTTACAACTAAATTAACTGATTTAGTATTTATTCTGATAAAAAATATAAACACCAAAACAGAGTTAATAACGTTCCCTACGCTTCCCCATGAACTCCATATACCCCATATAAAATTGGAATCATATGATCTCCAATATGAAAACAGACCAAATACTATCATACAAATAATTATTGCAAAGAAATTCTTTCTGAGTGATAACTTTATTGAGTCTTTATATTCTCTAATATAAGCACCAATAAAGTAATAAACTAATGGGTAAAGGCCAGACCACCAAAACGGTAATATTTTTTGATAATCATTAGAAATACTAGGCTTATCAATCCAATTCATTGTAAAAAAATCATATATATTTGTCATTGTTGGTATAGTAACCAATATCAATAATGTAATAATTAAGTATAATTTATGTTTTTTTTCTGAAAGATTATTATATATCAAATTTAAGAAAGGTATTAGCATAAAAAGTCCTATATACATTTCTACATACCAAGAATATTGCTTAAAAGACAAAATGTTAAAAATACCTTGATTTATACTAATTTCACTTTTCAAAAAAATACCTTGATATATTAATATACATATTGTAGCTAGTACATAAATAGAAAGTGTTTTTATAATACCAAAATAATAACTTTTAGATAATTTCTTATAACACATTAGATAGCCTGTTAAAATTATAAATAATGGCACACATATCATAAAAGAGCTTCTCATTATTGTAGCAATTAACATATCTCTTCCCTGAATATTTTCTGAATAAAAACCATTATTCAAGAAAAAATGAACTGAGAGTACAGCAAAAACAGCAATAGTTCTAATAATGTCAACATTTAGATTTCTATTGTATAATTTTTGCTTTTCATTATCTAATTTAATCAAAAACTTCCACATCTCCTGTATTAAACTATATTAAAATAATATATATTTTAGTATAAGAATCAACACCTGTAAAGGCGCATATTCCTATATATTAATAAGCGCTTTAGGATTATTACATCAATTTATATTGTTTAATTTAGAGAGAGAACGATAGAGGGTGGTTTAAAGTACCTATATCCTCCAGAGAAATGTTAGGAAATATACATGAGGTTAAAGTACCACTTAAGTTCGACAAACAAAAGTAAAAGTCATCTATGAATTAAGGTATAAATACCCGGTAAAAGCACTAGTGGCAGTTTCACACACCCCACGTGGTACATATTACAATTTAGTAAGGAAGATGGAGCGTCCATACCCAGATTTCGATTTAAAGACTGAAATTCAAGCGATTTATGAGGAACATGAAGGGCTTGGACGTTATTGCTACCGCCGTATACGGGATGAGTTAGCGAACCGTGGGCAAAAAGTGAATTATAAGAAGGTTCAATGCTCGAATTACTTTATTGGAAAGAAATTTGAATGTGTAGAGCATTTTAAAATCGAATTAGAAAAATCATAACCTATTACAACACGAAACGAATGAAGGCGAATTTAAAATTAAATCCGGTGTAATACCTAACGCATTTTACCCAAGTTGCCTAATGAAAACCATGTCTAACTTCTTGGGATCACCTTAATGCTAGTCAATTTCTAACACAAATGTATAAGATATCGTTCCATCATTCCATTCAGCTAATACTTCATATATATAACGGCCTTTACTTGCAGGAATATAAAACTGTTTATTTTTATGTTCGATTTCTTGTCCTCTGCCCTTTTCATTCCATAAATAAATTTTAATATCTGGGTTATCGTCAATTTGGATAGTGGCTTTTTGTTTAGATTTAACCTTAATTGATTCTATGCTGTCCGCCATCCGATAAGGAGAGGCGTGATCTGTTTCCACCATTTCTTCTTCTTCTCCGTTAATCCTTTTCCATTTATAATTTCCTTTTTCCAGCTGATACTCTATCCCATTAATTATTACTTCTCCCTTCATATGTGGAGGAAATTCATTAGCATTAGCTTCATTTTCTTTACCTGTATTATTTGAACAACCTGTAATCAGAAGTAAAACGAAAATTAACATCCCCATAAAAAAGTTTCTCATCGACTGGTTCCTCCATTCTCTTACCCTCTAAGATGAGTTTTTTATATTTTTAAACGGTCTACTTTTATATAAGTACAAAACCATAATTATATTATGTAAATTAAAATCCATCTAACGCATATGGTTAGCTTAATAAATCTCTTCCTATAGCGGACATTGCTGATGAACAATTTCCAGTAGATGTTTAGATTTTCCCTTGGAAACATGCTCTGCTAATCTTGCTCCAGCAATAATTGGGATCCACTGCAAAACCTCCTTTTCTGATAACCCGCTTCTCACGCAATACAGATGCAAATACATTTCGGCCAACTCCATTGAAACTTCTGAATACAAAAGATACGTCCGACATACATCAGCACGAATATCTCCTACGCTGCTATCTACCCAATCAATAATCGTTACTTTATTGTCTGAATCGATTAAATTAAATAAATGGAAATCACCATGGCAAAGTCGCTTATCATATGACATTTCATTCATTTTTTGTATCAAAATATCCTTATGTTTTCTTTTTAAAACTGCTGCCTGTTCAATTTGGCGTATTAATTTATCTGTCATGAGTTCAAGAGAATCAGCAATAACCGAATGTATTTCCTGTTGTATATCAATCGACATACTCATGTAATATTCAGCTTTACTCATGTTTTCAGATACGATACTGCCAAATGTTCTGCCCTTAATGTACTCCATTATGATTGCTTGTTTTCCATCTATTACTGTCACATCCACTATTTCTGGAACAGAAAGTCCCAAAGAGAAAACTAGCTTTTGCTTATTAGCTTCATACCTTGCTTCCGTCGCTGGTAAATACTCTTTAAATACTTTGATAATCTTATTATCCCAAAGATATATATTTGCTGTATTCCCCATCGCGAATGGAGCGGCTAATTCCATTGAATATCTCCCCTTGATTCATACTCATGTAGCTTCCACTGTAGACATTACTCTAAAAAATAATATATATATTGCCTGATTACTTCTTTATATTTCAACAAATATTGTGTAATTCCTCTTTCTATAGTACGTTTAATGCCGCTTATCAACAAAAGAGCCTCATTTAAGGATGAATTTATACAAAAATAAAGATTGCAATTAACTTCTTATAATTGCATCCTATCTATATTTCCTGAGGTTCATCAATCAAATAGAGCTATTCCCCTCCAGTCATATAATAAAAAAATGCAGGATCTTGTAGTAGTTAATTTGAAAATTTCCCGTGTTTAATTCATCCATTCATTCTGCAATATGGACATTGGAAGTTACTTTGGCCCTAATCCGTAAGTATTCGAATTCTCTTTGCCTTAACACAGTCATCAAGAAAATGTAACTTATTACCAAAAGGCATAAAACTATTTCTTTCTTCCCTGATGTTCATTAAAATGTAATTACAAAAATAGGTATCTTACGTGAGAAAGGAAAAAAAACATGAAGAAATTTTTTTTCATAATACTTGCACTTGTAATGTGCACGGGGTTAGTTGCATGTGGCGGTTCATCTAGTAGCAAACAGGAGGGATATACACCTGCTAAACCACTAGATCTTTCAGGTACATGGGTTCAAATTAATAGCAATTCTGATGAAGCTTGGCAGGAAGCCACTATTGCAGATGGCACAATTGAAATCAACTGGATCAGTGATAAAGGGGAAACAAAATCATTGTACTGGTCTGGCACATATGAAGCGCCAACTAAATCCACTAATGAATATGAATGGACATCTAAAAATGATAAAGAAAAAACTGACAGTGCCTTGTTAGCATCTGGTGCTGACACTAAAGATTTCACTTATAAAGATGGTGTGATTTCCTATGAAGCATCAGCTATGGGAACAACTACTACTATCAAATTGGAAAGACAGTAAATCATCTTAGCATAAATTGAAAGCCCATGAAAAAAAACAGGTCAGAGGCCAAATGCCCTCTGGCCTTTTCTCATGAACATCTTTTTTGATTTCATTAATTTGGATACCTTTTCAAAGGAAGTATCCCCTCTAAATTAGCAACGCCAACTTTCGCTACTATATAAGATCCTTTGGGTTTTACTTTCGCAAACTAAATACATCACTGCACCGATTGCTAATAACAAAATCTAAATGATTCATTTTTCACCTTTTTACTTCCGTAAATTTTATGCTCAACAAACAATTAATTCCTGGAAATCAGCCCTGCGTAATTAAGGATCTCTTAACAAAAAAATAATTAAGCATTATTTGTTCACAAAATATACACAATCTGTTACGATAATTGTAACAATTTAAATTTTTTTACTATTCCTACAAAGGGTGGGGTTCAAATGAAATTAAAAACATACGGGTTATTTATACTTTCCATTATTTTTGCTGTTATAGGACATTTTAAAGTTTCCGGAAGCATACAGCCAAATGGTATTGAGGTATACTCCAACACAACCGTTCTTGAGAGTATTTCCAACGGAGTTTTGTTAGGCGGGTTTGTCTTCTTTATCGGAATGGCAATGCTAGGATATTCTGTTTATAACTTTGTAAAAGAACATTCTTAATGTTTGGCCCTCAGGTACTTGCTGAGGGTTTTTTTATTTGCTTTTTTTGTCCTACACCTTTTTACTGTTAAGCTACAAACTTCACTTTTTTCTACCGCAAAATATTTCAACCTATCCTGTTTCCCCCTTTATCGTGCATATAATTGCCATGCCTCGTCCGTATTATGAATCCTTCCCAGCATTCTCTGTTTTTAGATAGGTAAACCTCCCGAAATGAACATAAAAACAAGGACTCTGAAGAAATACAACTTGTTTTGATAGCTTTTGTCATGCAGCAGGAAAAGTATATTGCCTGTGAAGAATACATGTATTAGAAAGATACAAATATACCTAAACGACAAAGGGAAAGGATTGTTAATTATGAAAGATAATCAAATCTTACGAGCATATTCCATTAAAGAAGTTTCACGGAGAATAAATGTACCTGCAGGAACAATCCGCCAATGGGAAAAGGACTTAAATGGCGTATTAATTATTCCGCGTTCTAAACAGGGAGCCCGTTTTTATACTGAAGTTGAAATTTCAATTTTAAAAAGAATAAAGGAAATGCGTGATAAAAATCTTAGTAAGGAAATTATTAAGGACATGCTACAAAAACATTTAACTCAAGAAAAACAGCCTGTTTCAGAACCCCCTTCTGAAGATTCCGGAACCTCTTTGGCTGTTGTAGAAAAACCGGCTGAACCAAGGATGGAGGATTTCTTGGTAGCCATGGATGATTATAAGAATAATTTAATGAAAGAAATGTCAGCAGAGTTACGAAATAATCGGAACCTTATGATTGAAGAGGTAAAAAAAGAAATTTCACAAGGTTCAATTGATACGATTAAAGGCCTATCGAAAACGATTCAACGATCCAATATAAAAACAAACGGAGAGTTACGAAAACTTTCTCTAAATGTTTCAAAAGCATCAGAGCGTACATCCGAAACATTCGGAGCACTAACGACCACCATTGCGAGGTCTTCAGAGGGAGCCTTTGAATCGTTTTCCAAACGGATATCCGAAGCGGCCGCAGATGGTTATCGTGACTTACTTGCAGACCTCTCTGCGTCCGTAACTGAAACACAACAAGAAATTAAAAGTGTAACAGAGGCCATGTATCAGGATCGCGAGCAGTATTTCGAAACGATGAATAATGAATTAGACCAGTATCGAAATGACATCCGTCAACGAGAGGAAGCTTTTAAACAAATGGTCATGAGCTTCCGAGATGCGGCACCTACAAAAGAAATAGAAAAACCAAAAACAGTGAAATTTAAAGACGTTAAAAAGAATAAAACAAAGGAAAAAGGAAAAGTCAAAACAGAAAAAAATAAGCAAGATAAACAGACTTTAAAGGAAAAGGATATGGTTCCAGCAGAAAAGAAATGGTGGAGTTTTCGACGCAAGAAGTAAAATCTAAAGGTGGTATTAAAAATGAATACAAACGAAGTAGCTAAAATCTTAGGAGTTTCATCGAGTACAGTTAAACGTTGGGTTAAACACCTATCTATTGAACCTGCCAGAAATTCTAAAGGGCACTTTATCTTTACAAAGGAAGAATTCAGCCAATTGGAACACTATCATAATCAAGATCAAATTCAATCCGTTCAAATGCTCTCTCATCCAAATAACGAAGAGGTAGAGAAACTAAAACTAAAAGTTAATGAACTTGAATTAAAACTGTATAAAAAAGCGGATGGTGTTGCGTCCATCCAGCTACTCCAACATCGAAATGAACTTGAGGATTTACTGTCAATCGTAAATGAACTAACAACTCGAATGGATCATCTTGAGACCCAATTAAGCGGAACAAAAAAACCTCCCGCTATTTCTAAGCCGATTGCACTTGATACAATAAAATCCAGGCGAAAAAGGAAACGGAAAATAACACAAATCATGTTTGGGTTATAAGGATATTAACTTAGAAGTATAACGGGACTTTTTCAATAAGTTCCGTTATTTGCTTTATTAATGTCTGTATACGTCCAACCGCCGAAAAATAATACAGCGGAGTATTTATCAGTGTTTCCATTCCGGTTTCGTAATTGAAAATACATAGGCATCATGTGATTGATTTCTCTGATATAAATATCCTCGAAGTGTCCCTTCTAATGTAAAACCCATTTTCAGCAACAAATGATTAGATGAAGTATTAGCCGGATACGTAATAGCCCCTATCCGGAATAAATCAAGTTGATGAAAGGAATAGTTTACTACTGATATAATAGCTTCTGTTGCATATCCTAACCGCCAAAAATCCGGATGAATCTCATACCCAATCTCGGCACGTTTGCTTTTTAAACTAAGATTATTTAAGCCAACTGTACCAATTAACTGACCAGATTCCTTTAAAGTAATACCCCACCTTATGGATTGCCCAAGTGCCAGCCCTCTATCCAGAGTTGCAAAAATTAAAGCAGCATCTTCCTTTTTGGTCAAAGGCTCCATCCCATAATACTCCATTACTTCTTGTTTAGACATGATCGTAAAATACTGGTTTAGATGAGAGGTATTTAATCTTACTAATTGTAAACGCTTAGTTTCTAATTCTACAAAATCCATTTTAACTCCTCCATTTCTTATCCCCTTAAATCTTCAAATGCAAAACCATTTGTTCTCCTCTTTTCCCCATTCTCCTCTCCCCCATATCCTTAAAGCCGCAGTTTATGTATAAGGATTGAGCAGGGATATTTTTCATATTCACTAGCAGAACAACTTCATCAATTTCCTCAAAATGATTTTTGATAAAGTTGGAGATGGAGTATAATGCTTGTTTGGCAAACCCTCTCTTTTGGTATTTATAATTAACTGAAAAACTGGTTAATAACAGTGCTCTATGGTTTGTCGTCACTTCAGCCACCCTTTTGCCACTGTATAAACAGAAAAAGCCGACTGCCTTTCCGTTATTAAGAATCAACACTGGAAACTTATCACAACCCTGATATACTTGTTCTAATGCTTCGAGCGGATATGATGTAAATAGATATTGTTCAGGGGGTAGCTTATAATCTCTTATACCTTCTATATATTCGTCGGAATAACTAGCTAATGTAATTTTAGAAGTATCCAAATGTTTCATCCTCCATATTTTTCAAAATAGAAGTAATAATTTATAATACCTAATTTATTTTAAAGATTCAATTTTTTATGAACAATATACTTTTGACGAACATATTAATTAGAGTATAGAATTATAATCTATAGAGTTATATTTTGATTTTACTTGATTCAAAAAGGTACACTATGTTTAAGTTATAAGGTTAGAGAGGTTTTCATAATGGATCAAACTATTTTATTTGCCTTTGCATTAACACTCATGGCTGGTTTAGCAACAGGAATCGGGAGCTTGATTGCTCTGTTAACATCTCGTACCAATAAAGTATTTTTATCCGTTTCCCTTGGCTTTTCTGCCGGCGTCATGATTTATGTTTCAATGGTTGAAATTTTTGTTAAGGCAAAAGATTCTCTTGTCAGTGCTTTAGGCTATGAAAAGGGCTATACAATGACTGTGGTTGGTTTTTTTGGCGGTATCTTACTTATCGCCTTAATTGACCGTTTTATCCCAAAGCAAGGGAATCCTCATGAACCAAAAAAAGTGGAGGACATGAATAAGCCGCGAAGTGAAATTCATAGTGATGAGCTTATGAAAATGGGTGTGTTTACCGCTTTGGCAATTGGTATTCACAATTTCCCGGAAGGTATCGCTACATTTACATCAGCAATACAGGATCCTGGCTTAGGAATTGCTATTGCAGTCGCCATCGCTATTCACAATATTCCCGAGGGGATAGCGGTTGCCGTGCCTATCTATTTTGCGACCGGGGACAAACGAAAAGCCTTTAAACTTTCATTTCTCTCCGGATTGGCAGAGCCAGTCGGTGCTCTAGTAGCTTACTTACTGTTAATGCCATTCTTAACTGATATGTTGTTTGGAATTATCTTTTCGGCGGTTGCGGGGATTATGGTATTCATTTCGTTGGATGAATTATTACCTGCAGCTAAAAAGTATGATGAAGGTCACCATGCCATTTATGGGTTGATAGCAGGGATGGCGTTAATGGCAATCAGTTTATTATTATTTATTTAACCAGCTATTTCAAAAAAAGTAGGTCCTGAATTTTCAGGGCCTACTTTTCTTTTACTTAAAAGTTTTAAAGAAATCTTTTGATAGCTTGTTGAAGACTGCCCATTGTAGTAGCTTTGTTTTCAAAATTAATCCCCATATGGATAATTTGCTGTACAATATCGGGGCGAAGTCCTGTGATAATGGATTCACACCCCATCATTGAAGTACCCTCAATTAACTTCATTAGTTGATCAATAACATCAGGATCCATCTCAGCTATACCGGATAAATCAATAATTAAGGTTTGGATATGGTGTTCTCCAACTGCCTGTAACGCTTTCTTTTCTATAATTTTGGACCTATTATCATCCCATACACCGATTAGTGGTAAGATACAAATCGTCGGTGTGATCGGTATAATCGGGACGGATAAATTTTCAACCATTTTAGTCTGCTTTTCAATTAATATATCTTTATAATTCGAATAGCTGATAAAGAAAGTATTCAAGAAACTATCAATTTGATTGTTAATTTGTTTTTCCATAATAAAAAAATCTTCCATATTAAAAGATTCTTCTGATTGTTGAACAAATTGATTGATAAATGCCCACATCGTTCTTCTTATTGCCTGTACCCATTCCAATTTAAAATTCAAAGTAAGGGAATGAGTAGCCCAAGCTATGCCTTCTTGCTTAGCAAAATCAATAACTTCTTTCTTCTCCTGGTCAAGAACGTATATAACCAGTTTATGGGCGTTATTTATCAAATCAATATTGCCAATCAGTAAGATTTCTTCTATTTTCCGCCTGACATTTACTGCTTCAGATAATAACATATCACTAAAGGACTGGCGATTTTCCACGATATATTCTTTGATCATGGCAGCTTTATCCAAGGTTGTATCCATTCTATCCCTCCTATTATAGTCGTCTGGCTACATAAATTTTATCAGACACTTCAAAAATCGTAAAATATTAACTCTTCCTTTCTAAAGTATTTAATAGGTCATCTTATTAATTCGTATGACAGAAAAGCTAAAAAGGATTTTACCCTTTATAAAGGCTTTTCGTATAGTTTGTTGTTAGTAGTCAAAGGTTGAGTGCGAAAACCCAAATTAGAGGAAAATAAAGTAAAAAAATCCAATAAATACGAAGAGAAATGTGATATAAATACTTGTAGTATTTTAATTAGATGGGGGATTCAATGTATAAAAGATATTGGGGATCTTTGACATTTTTGAGCTTGTATGTAGTTGTGTCTATACGTGTTTTCCACACCTAAACTCTTTCCTAATTTAAGCCAGCGAAACCAATTGAGGCAGTTATCAAATATTGAGTTGCAACAACTTAAATATGCTAACGGATCTTCAGTCTACTATAAAAAATATCGTTATTCCCTCTTTAAGCTTAATATATCAACCCCCATTTGGTATAACCATCACGAAAACAGCCTTTAAAAAAGAAAAGTCATGAAGGGTTATGTATTCTGGAACGAATCGTTGGTCACTTAGAAGAACATAAAAAAAACTAGAATGAACCCATATAATCTCGCTTACAGAGTTCATTTTAGTCTCATAGCATTTGTTTGATTAAAAATTGTTACTCTTAATTTCTACTACTTTTTTGTAAATTCAATTATATACTAATATGGATTATGAAAATTTTTAACGGAGGTTAAGGATGATAACGATAAAATCCTTATATGGAGTCACAGCTATGAACTTATTTATCCTTTTACCCTTATTAACAGAGTCCTTACTTCAGGATTGGTCATTTTCTTTTTCCCAGCTCGCCTATTTTTTCTGCCCCATTATTACCATGATAACACTTATTAAGATTATCCAATTAGATATATTAAAAACCTATCATGGTGCCTTCAACTTTATTATTCAATTACTTATTGGAGGCACTTCAATTATTATCGCGTTCAATCAGTCTGGCTAAGTCACCTCTATTTACTCTTTTAGTTCTATCAATTAAAGTTTTAATAGTAATCTCTCGTTTATACGGTACTGTTCGCAGCCGAATGACTCCTTTTTTGAATAGCATTTACACCCATGACAACAGCTATCATTTCACCTATTTCGATTTCATTGGAAGTTTTAGATAATTCATAGGCAGGACTTGATAAGATGGAGTTGACTTTTCTAAATCGGCCAACTTGCTTTCCTTTTTCACTGAGGATTTCATATCTTTTGGAAAAGGTTTCTGAATCAATGCGGAATACTCCCCGGTTATGAGCTGTGTACTCGTATTTTTTGGCAAAAAAGCTAAATCTTGCACGTACGAAGCCAAGTTCATCCCCCTCTTGATTTGTAACGATCCACCTGTTGCTGAAAAGCGGGAATTTGCCGCTAATCAAAATATTTCCCTTCAAATCTAATACATCGATTGTGGAAGTAAAGGCACTTTTTAAATCTAATTTACCAACAATGTGTTCATCCCTTGTATAAATATCTTTTTGGCCAGATGAAAAAAAACTATCTGTAAAGTATAAATTCTTATAATCCATATTGCCACTCCCTGACATTCTTAATTCCCTCTTCATTAACATTTCTACATCTAAAACCGTATTCCTGCCTTAAAATATATATTGCCACTGAAGTTTGTCTACCTTTATAATGAATACAAAATTATCCATTTTCACGATGTCCCCCTAAATGATTGGCATTCGTTAATGAAGCCCTTTATCCTGCCTGTCCACCAATCATTTTTCAAATATTAAAAGAATAACTAATAAAGGAGTGGAGACATTGGATTGGAATTTATTTGGCGCCCTAGCGATTGCTCTCTTTCTTATTCGCTGGGATCAGAACAACATTAAACTTATTAATTTATTTAAAGAACTGTTAATGATAGGCTTGTTTGTACTTGTTTTATCTTTTAGCCTTAAAGTTGAGAATCTAGCATTTTCCGTTTTCAACTATGTTCCTGAACAATTTGAAATTTGGACTGGCGCTCTCCTCTTCATTTCCTTTATTGGCGCATTGACTCACAGAGGCTGGCGCATCTTCAACACAAACCATATCAATCGTCATCATTAAAAAAGAATGCTAATCCATTTCCTACATAAACGAAAGGACTGCCATACTGAGCTAGCTATTCAGTGTGGCGGTCCTTTTTATGGTTACGCGGCCAATCTTACTATCACTGTTATAATGAAGCTTTTCAAATCTTCTCATTCGCATCATAAATCTTTTTAACGATTCAAGAATACTTTTGTACTGTCAACAATCTACATATTTATAGCATCATCTAAGGACAGTTTATTAACCAGCTCTGTTAAATAGTCAGGGGCTGTCAAATACAGCAAGCCATTTCCCTCTAATTTAGGTGAGTTCCCAAGCGGTATTGTTCTCTTTATTAATTGTGCATATATTTCCGGCTCACTTAAGTTACGTTCAAAGCTGTTATTGGTCATAACCTTAATAAGAGCCATTGCTCCTGCCACATGAGGCGTAGCCATAGATGTTCCACTTAAAGTCGCATATTTTCCGTTCAAATAAGTGGATAGAATTTTCTCACCAGGTGCTACCAAATCAATCTCCTTATTCGAATTAGAGAATCGGGATGACCGGTGTTCGAGATCAATTGCGCCAACACTGATGACTTCGTTGTAAACTGCCGGATAGCAAAGCTCTTCCGTCTCTTCATTACCATCTCCATCATTGCCTGCGGCACAAATAACTGCAATATTATTCATTACTGCCTTCTTAATTGCTTCATGCAGCTCAGGTACATCTTCTGTTCCCCCTAGAGACATAGAAATAATATCTGCTTTTTGCTCGATTGCATAAAGAATCCCGTTAATAATCCAGTCATACTCACCGAAGCCATCCTTATCCAATACTTTCAGAATAAGCAGCTTGGCAGCTGGAGCAACCCCAACTACCCCACTTTTATCTTGCGTGGCTGCAATTGTTCCCGCCACATGTGTACCATGCCCGTTATAATCCTGGAATTTATCAGGGTCACTATCATCGTCTGTAGTAAAATTCCGGCCGCCAATAATTTGCTTTGCCAAATCAGGATGGTTCACATCACAACCAGTATCCAACACTGCAATGGTTACACCTTCACCCATCGTAACATTCCAGATTTCAGGGGCTTCAATCATTTCAATGCCCTTTGGCACCTCATTGACTGAATCAAGCTGTTGATCAATATGATATGGTATAACTTGCACTTCTCTCTTCATCTTATCTCCTCCACTTGAGATTAATTTGAAGCCGGTACCAGTTGTTACCCATATTTTAACAATATATATAAAAATATCATAGGTACATTCGCACTGATTTTTAATTAGCTTATTTACATAATTATTCATGATTCATGGTTACTACTTATCAATCGTTATAATTTGACAAGTTAACATTATAATTAACCTGAGTGTAACAATGGGCGTGATTCAAAAATGAAAGACAAAATCGTATTTTATCACTAATACAAAAAACGATTATCCGACCTCTTCACTGATTCAAAACCGATAAATAGTATAATGAATATTCAGAAAATGGTATGTAATAAAGCTGACTGATTATTTTACTTAATATTGATTTTTATACCATGTACGTTTTTTAAACCCTTAATAAGCTTCCAGCTTCCTGATCTAATAAGAAAGTTGTATTTTGGTGTAAAACTTTCTTTTGTGTATGTAAATGTAAATTCTCCTTTAACGTTTTCCTGATTATTTGCGCTTTATGCAAACCATTCGCCAACACAATAACTTCCCGTGCTCCCATTATATGTTTATATCCTACCAAGTAAGCTGCAGGCAGATCCTGTGTATCAGACTGATTATAATAATCCTTATCTCCTATGCGGCGAACATGTGAATAACAAGAAAAAGAACTACTGGGACTAATAAAACCAATCTTGCAATCTCCGCCAATTCCCAATAGGACTAAATCTAATCCCCCGTTTTTAATAATATCATTGTCAATTCTCTTACATTCCTTATGAGGTATCTCAGATTTTCCGTTAAAAAAAACCAATTGTGAAGCTTTGACATTAACTTTAGAAAAAAATTCTTTATAGAGGAATTGATTGCAGCTGCCTTCATCATAAGTGCTTCTGCCCATCCATTCATACATAACTGCAAAACGGCACTCTGAAAAATCAACCAACCCCAATGAATATTGGTTCGCTAATATCTCCAATACTCGCCTTAGACTATTTTCTGCAGGGAGACCTATAAAAAGGTTTGGTTTTTCATTGATTTCTTGTATGATTATTTCAGCCGCGGATGTGGACATTTCTTCGTAATCTTTAAAAATTGTATAGTTCATTTTCTCACAATACTCCTTCCAATATTTAAGCATTTAATTCATTATCCTAAAGATGTATTTCTATTCAGTCATTCATTAACTAGTCCAATTTGTGAAATTTAAGAGAAAGTACAGAGGCGGAGTAAGTAATCATTTATGTACTAAACAGAGGAGGTTATAAACTGTATTGAAGTTAGAAGTTATAAGAAATTGTTGGTTTTATCAAACTACCTTTCCAATAATACAATGCTTCCATCCTCCTAGGCAAGAAAGATGTCTGAAATTTTTGTTAAATTAATCAGAATAAAGTCTTACTAGGAGATAAAAAAAGAAAAAATGTCAATTTCAGCAGAATTAACATTTTAGAAGGATTACTATTTATATATTTCTACCTTTTTATATTTCTTTTGCAGTAATCGTATTCTCTTTCTTCTCAACAGAACTTAAGCTATGCAAGACTAATCCAAACATGACAATAAATATTCCAATCATAGCCGAGATGGACGGAAATAAAATAGATAAGATTATCATCTCTCCTGCTAAAGCAAACAAAATTTCCATGGATTGAGTGGCCTCCACCGCTGCCATCTTTTTCATATCACGGTTAACGAGATCGGTTGCTTTAAAAAATAGAACGGTGGCAATGACTCCTGAAGAAATAGCAACTATCAATGTTTGAATATTTTGCATAGGGCTTGGTGGTCCAACTGTAGACAGCGCCAGAATGGAGACGATAATCCAAAGAGGTAAGCTGGCTATGATCATTCCTAGTACTCGTTGATATGCATCCAACCGACCTTTTGTAATTTCCATCATTTTACGGTTTCCTAATGGATAAGCAAATGCTGCTATCAGGATTGGGATAAAACCAAATAAGAATTCCTTTATTGTTAACTGATTCATATTTTCCATCTGTATCAATAAAATCCCCAGTAAAATAAAGCATGAGAAAAACAATTGCTTTTTAGGTATGATACCTTTTTTTGAATAAATCCCCTCTTTAAATTCAAAAAACAATGGTGTCAATAAAGTACCTGCCACTATTGTAATTTGCCAGGTTCCTGCTGTAAGCCACCCTGGAGAATATGCTGCAGCAAAACATAAAGGCAGATAGAACATCCCAAAACCAATAAAGCTCCAAAAAAACCATGCCTTTAAGTTTTCTCGCATAATAACAAACAATTGCCATAAATTCTTTCGGAAATAAACAATTGCCATTAAAAATGGAATCATATAAATATAGCGCAATGACGCACTCCAAAGCCAGCTACTTCCTGAGAGTTCCATTGACCTGTTTAGTATAAATGTCACCGCAAAGAAAAAAGATGCCAATATACCTAACAATATGGATTGCACTCACATCAACTCCCTATACTAAATTCTTCTCAAAATGGCTATGCCTTTCTCTTAAACCATCTATTATAAAAGGTTTTACAAATGTAAAAGATGCGTAGGTAAAATAAAATGTACATTTGGAATTATTAACAACCTTCTAATAACAAGAAAATCATTCTTTTCCTCAAACGTTTATCTATGAAACGTGTAATATTCGTAACGGCAAAAAAGTTAGAATTAAGGAACAAGTTTCAATCATTTTATCTTTTTTTAAATGCTGCGTGAATACATTATCATTGGCATCCAAGCTTAATAAATATAGAATAATGATTACTTTAAGCTGCTTTCACATCAACTAAAAAAACTTCATATGGGTTTTCGCTTCTTTATAATAGGAAAGACGATCATCAAGATTCCCAGTATGGAACTCAAATTTATGTCCATCAGGATCAGTAAAATAAACGGATCGCTGATCTTTTAGATCTCTCATTCTTCCTGGAAGAATATTCACGTTTAACTTTTTTAAGTGATTTATACACTCATCGAAATCTGCTTCTTCTACGGAGAAAGCTATGTGGGTATATGAATATTCTATGTCCCTCCGAGGTATCATTTTTTCTTCATTCAATGCTAACCATAAACCATTAAAATTAAAATATGCAGTTGTTCTCCCTTTTACAAGTAATTTCGCTTCGAACACTTGTTCATAAAATAAAATGGATTGATCCAGATTGGATACGGAAAATAACAAATGATTAATCCCTTTTATATTCATCCTTTATTCACCCTTTGTTTTTGGTTCATTATACTTGAAAACGAACCAAATCCCCCAGATAAAAGATACTTCCAAAAGATAAAACTCATGTTTTCATAATCTCTTCTATACATATAATGGTAAAGTATTATAGAATGATTTATTAGGTGTTTAATTTAAACTAAAGGAGTCAGACGGATTGGTAAATACAGAAAATTTAAAAAATCAATCGCTTTTTTCTATATCATGGCCTTTATTTATAGAGCTTAGCTTACATATAGCAATGGGGTTACTGGCTACATTGATGCTTGGACATTATTCTGACCTAGCTGCAGCAGGAGTAGGTGTCGCCAACCAATTAATAAGTATTTTTATCTTAGTTTTTAATGTCTCTTCTATTGGTGCGATGATCTTAATTGGACAAAGGATCGGGGCACAGCGTCTTGATAAAGCAAGACAATTATCAAGATCTGCATTTAGCATTAATGTATGGTTTGGTGTCCTCATATCTCTTATTGTAGTTATTTTCGGGCAGAGTTTATTGAATTTATTTGACATTAGCGGAGAGGTTTATGACTATGCTCTTCTATTCATAAGGATTGTTGGATTTTCTTTATTTCTTGAGTCAATTTCACTTGTTCTAAGCGCTATTCTCAGGAGCCATGGAAGAACAAAGGAACCTATGTATGTTTCACTCTTTATGAATATTATCAGTACACTAGGCTATGTCATTAGTATTTACGGAGTATTCAATCTTCCGATAACCGGTGTGACTGGTGTTTCATGGACGATGGTTATTGCTCGAAGTTTTGCAGTGGTCGCTTTAATAATGATCGTTGCCAAAGAGCTTGCATTGCGCTTCCGATTAAGTGATTTATTTCATATTAACACTGAAGACATGAAAAATCTTTTTCAAATAGGTATTCCCTCTGCCGGTGAAAATTTATCCTATCATTTTTCACAGCTGTTGGTAACTGCTTTCGTTGCCACCCTCGGTGATGCTTCATTAGTTGCACGTGTTTATTTAACGAATATTACAATGCTCTGTTATTTATTCAGCGTTGCGATTGGCGAGGGAACACAACTGTTGGTTGCAAGATATATAGGGGGCGGTCACTTTGATCAGGCCTTAAAAAGAGGAATGAAAACCGTAAAAATAGCTGTATTTGCCTCTACAGCTGTGTCACTGACATTTGCACTAATGGGAAATTCATTGATTGAGTTATTTACATCTAATGCGGCCATTTTAGCGATTGCTTTGCCTGTTCTCTGGGGAATTGCCTTTGTTGAACCTGGCAGAGCTGTCAACATTGTTTTAATGAGCTCATTAAAATCAGCAGGGGATGTTCGTTTCCCAGTCATTATCGGCATTTTATCTATGTGGACATTTACTGTAGGTTTCGGGTATTTGTTTGGCATTACATTCGGGCTTGGTTTACTCGGAATATGGATTGCTCAGGGAATTGACGAATGGTTCCGTGCAATCTTTGCAGTCAAACGCTGGCACAGCCGTCCATGGGAGAAAAAATTCGCTCATCAGACAAAAAAACAAGATCCTATTCATATTTCCTAACTGACAAAAAGCCTCTAAATCCGTTGTTGTGGATTAGAGGCTTTTTAATCAATATTTGAACTTTCTTATTGAATACGATCCCAGTGGCGATGCTTAGCAACCGCTTCAATAAACTGCTCAACTGACTTATTTATTGGTTCATCAGAAGCCGAGGTAATAATACCGGCAGCTCCATTAGATGTCCGGATAAATGGAGCAACCAAATCTGCAGCTTCTTTTGCGGCACCTATTGCTTTAAAGTGATTGAATGCATCCATTATAAACTCATTCACCTTGTTGATCGTTTTTAGAGCATCTACACTATGTTGACCCGAAGCAAGATAGACAGCATCATATAAAACTGAATCTGTTGTCAAAAACGTCTGGTCTACCTTTAACACAGCTCCATTAGCGCTAGTTATTTCTCCTTGGTTCTCAGAAACAATTTCTGCAATTAAACCAGCCTCCTCAAAGGCTACCAGCGCCTGTTTTAAATCAATTCCATCAAATCCATTATGGACAAGGACAGCAACCTTTCTTGTCGCGGCACCCATGGTTGTATTCAATTGACTGAGTGCAGGTGATGAATCAATTACTTTTGATTCTTTAACTTCAGTATTTGATGGTACCTCAAGACCTAAACCAATCGCAATTTGTTCAGCCAAATAATGATCCACATTCGCATACATATTAACAACTTGTTGTTGGATATCCTTACTTAGACATTTACCAAGCTCAAAGCGGAATGCATCGATGATATGTTGTTTTTCTACTGAAGACATGCTGTTCCAAAATAATTTAGCTTGGCTGTAGTGATCCTTAAAACTTTCACTTCTCTTCCGAACTTTAGATCCATCTACCTTTTCCTGATAATGCTCGAAACCGCCTTCTTCAGGAGAGGCCGGTGATGGAGAATTATTGGCTAACCCATTTTTATTGTAGCTAACCTGCCCTTTATCGATACGCATTTGATGATATCCGTCACGTTGGTGATTGTGTACGGGTGAAATCGGGCGGTTAATCGGAATTTGTTGGAAGTTCGGTCCCCCAAGCCTTAACAGCTGTGTATCCGTATAAGAGAATAGACGCCCCTGTAATAATGGATCATTGGTAAAATCAATTCCCGGTACAATATGACCAATATGGAATGCCGCCTGTTCCGTTTCCGCAAATACATTATCCACATTTTTATTAAGCGTCATTTTACCTATTTTCTGTACAGGTATGAGTTCTTCTGGCCACACTTTAGTAGGATCCAGTATATCGAAATCAAACTTAAATTCATCTTCTTCCTTAACTACCTGAATACCAAACTCATACTCTGGATAATTTCCCATTTCAATCGCTTCATATAAATCACGACGATGAAAATCAGGATCTTTACCTGCGATTTTTTGCGCTTCATCCCAGACAAGAGAATGGACCCCAAGTATTGGTTTCCAATGGAATTTAACAAAATGGGCTTCTCCTTGTTCATTTACAAGTCTAAATGTATGGACACCAAACCCTTCCATCATCCGATAGCTTCTAGGTATACCCCTATCAGAGTTCGTCCATAGAACCATATGTGCAGATTCAGTATTATTTACAACAAAATCATAAAAAGTATCGTGGGCTGTTGCTGCTTGAGGCATCTCATTGTGTGGCTCAGGCTTAAAGGAATGAACTAAATCTGGAAACTTAATCGCATCCTGAATGAAAAATACAGGAATATTATTTCCTACGAGATCAAAATTACCTTCATCCGTATAAAATTTGGTTGCAAATCCACGGGCATCCCTTACAGAATCAGCAGATCCCCTGGAGCCTGCAACAGTGGAAAATCGTACAAAGACTGGCGTTTTTTTAGATGGATCCTGCAAAAAACTTGCTTTGGTCAGCTTCGTCATTGGTTCATACACCTGAAAATAACCATGTGCACCAAAACCACGAGCATGGACGATTCGTTCCGGAATTCTCTCATGGTCAAAATGCGTCATTTTTTCCCTAAAATGAAAATCCTCCATGAGAGTCGGTCCACGGTCACCCGCTTTTAAAGAATGTTCATCTTCAGAAACCCGTACACCATGATTGGTTGTTAATTTTTTTTCGCTATTATCCACTCTAAAATCATCCAATTGCTTGTCTTTTTCGTTGTGAATATGTTTACCAGCCATCATCTCTACCTCATCTCTTTGTCTAATGGTTTCATATATAGATATACATATGTAAAGTTACATATTTTTCAAAAAATACCACTGATTCATTATTTTTAAACCTTAAAAATTTAAAAGCAATTAATATAGCAATAATTAGGTAGAAAATAAAACGTATAGGATAGACGGGAAAGCCAAAGCCAGAGAGCTTAATTTTTGATGTTGAAAGTGGTTGTTATTTCATACGTATCACTTGCACTTACTACACTGGCACTTAGTATTCGCAAGGAGTGATGGTCCAATAAAAAAAGCTCGCCATTCTTACTGATGGCAAGCCTTAGAATTATTTTTTGATCAGTTCACTAAGCATTAAAGGTAATGATTGTATGGAATTATTCAGCATCTCCAGTTTTCCTTCAATACGGTATAAAAGATAAACGGTTACCACAATAGGAAAACCCACATCTTTAATTAACGGAATTAAATCGTTCACGGATTGCCACCTCCTCGCTCAATCCTTTAAAAATGGCTAATCCAGCTTATTTGGATTAGCCATCTGTTCATCAATTACACAAATGAATATTCGGTTTTTGCTGTTTCAACTAACTGTGCTTCTTCTTTACTAACGTAATAACCTGATTTTGTTAAGAATACTTTCGATTCAATAATGATATCCATTGCCTGTCTAACCGCTTCTTGGTCAACTGGCATTTTTGGGTTATCAATTGATAGTTTAGCAGTTTTACCTTCTTCTGTTAGAAAATATAATTCTAGAACATTTTCCATCTGTAGCCCCTCCTTTCTATCCGATATTTCCTTCTACCGATACTAGATTTGCCAAGTATCCAAGCGCCTTACCCCTGCTACTTCATGGACTTGAAGAGAGATAATCGCATTCGCACATCGTTTTAATGCTTCACCGTCTGCCCCATTATTAATATTGGATAGTGTTCTTTTTTGGG
The DNA here is from genome assembly GCF_006346415.1 of Bacillus sp. D386. Taxonomy (NCBI): domain Bacteria; kingdom Bacillati; phylum Bacillota; class Bacilli; order Caryophanales; family Bacillaceae; genus Bacillus; species Bacillus sp. D386. The sequence continues at coordinate 176,777 of NZ_VEMV01000002.1, forward strand.
TGATTGGTTCCCCTTGTGCATCAACCCCAACAACAAATTCAATTTGCAGCTTTGTTAACTCTAAGAATTGATTTTCCATGTTCTCACCTCCTTTTCACCTCTTATATATAAATAAAGAAGCTAAAAAGGAGCATCTATAAAAATATTATTTCTCTATTCTTAGCTAGTTTGATATTTCTGGGCAACCGATGTATTTATCTCGATATCGTGCTGTTTATGATATTAGGCAATCATTCTTCCTATTATAAATTTCTTTTTTGAATGCAATTTGTACTTTTTTGGAAGTAAAGTACAGTTTTATTCTTGGCAGAAATATCCCTGTACTGATGAATGTAATTGTAAGACCGAAAGCAAGATAGTATACATGCTCGGTGCAGGGCTCTAGCGTCAGTTGAACTAATCCGCTAGTCTCCCACTATTCGTTATTGCTTCTCATTCGTTTGAAGTGAGGATCTTGACTTCAGTTTGAACGAAAAAAGAGCAACGGAAGTAAATCCATTGCTCTTCTTTTGAAAAGCATATTATATAGTGAAATCAAGTCGTGAATTGGCTTTCATATAGTCTGTGATAATACCCTTTATTTTGAATAAGCTCGTTATGAGTTCCATGTTCCACAATCAACCCATCATCGATGACATATATACAGTCAGCATTCTCGATTGTTTTTAAGCGGTGTGCAATTACAAAGGTTGTACGACCCTTAGTCAAATTCTTCATTCCGTTTTGAATGGCTATTTCTGTGCGTGTATCAATACTTGAAGTGGCTTCATCCAATATTAAAATATCTGAATCTGCTAAAACCGCTCGTGCAATCGAGATTAATTGCCTTTGACCCTGGCTTAAGTTGATACCACCCGATGTGACGACTGTATTATATTGATTTGGCAAATGTTTAATAAACTGGTGTGCAGCAGCAATCTTAGCAGCTCGAATGACCTCCTCATCAGAGGCATCCAGTTTACCATAACGGATATTCTCCATGATTGTTCCAGAAAACAAATATGTTTCCTGTAGAACGATTCCTATCCTTTTTCTTAAATCTTCGACTAAATAATCCTCTATTAATCTGTCATCAATCCAAATTTCACCGCTTAATCGATCATAGAATCTTGATAGCAGATTAATAATAGTCGTTTTTCCTGAACCAGTTTTGCCTACCAATGCTATGGTTTGTCCGCTTTTAGCTTCTAAGGAAATACCTTTTATAATTTCCTTCTCTTTCTCATAGCCAAATCGAACACCTTTAAATCGGACATTCCCTTTTATAGAAGTCGCTGGTATAGCTCCCCTTTTATTCTTTAAATCAGGTACTTCATCCATTATCTCAAACACACGCTCAGCTCCTGCTATAGCGGATTGAATCGTATTCATCAAATTGGATAACTGATTGATCGGTCTGAAAAATAATCTTGAATACGTAACAAAAGCAGCGATTACACCTATTGTTGTCAGCCCATGCACCGACATGATGGCCCCAGTGCCAATAATCAAGCTAAGGCCGAGATTATTGATAAAGTTATTGACAGGGCCGAGAAAACCACCATATGTATCAGCCTGTATAGCCGATTCACGCAAGTCCTCATTGATCTTTTTAAACTCCTTGATGGTTTCCTGCTCTCGTCCAAAAAGAGTGATGACCTCTTTGCCGCTTATTGCTTCTTCTACATACCCATTCAGGTTACCTAAATTTTGCTGCCTCTTGGCATAATTACGGCTGCTCACTTGGATAATCTTTTTGGATGTAAAGATCATAAGGGGTATCACCAGAAATGAGACAATTGCCAACATCCAATTTAATGCAAACATGGCGATTGAGACACCAATGATTGTCAGTAAGGAAGAAAAAATCTGGACTACACTTTGGCTTAATGCATTATTTAAATTATCAATATCGTTGGTTACCCGACTCATTAAATCGCCGGATGAACGTTTATCAAAAAATCGGAGGCTTAATGTATGCAGGGTTGAAAATAATTCTTCTCTAATTGTCCGAATCGTTTTTAATGAAATATGTATCATCAAGTTTTGCTGAAGCCAGGTAAGAATCGCACCTACTATATAAATAACGGCTAATAACAAAGTCATTCGAATAGAACCATCTACATCTTTAACAAGTACATATTCATCAATTGTAATTCCAATATAATAAGGACCAAGTAAATTGATAACAGTCGAAAATAGCACGCATATAATTGACGCAATCAGTGTCAAATTTCGCCTTTTAAGATAAGACCATATTCTTAGAACCGTTTCCTTTTGATGTTTTGCCTTGCTTTTAGGCCCAAATGAATGTCTGTGACCTGGTCTCATATTCACTTGTTTTTGAGTTTGCGTCTGCTGGCTCATAGATGGCTCACCCCCTGCTCACTCTGTATAGAACATAATTCACGATAGAGTTCATTTTTTCGGTAAAGGTCATTATGGCTGCCAATTCCAGTTACTTTACCATCCTCAAGAACCAAAATTTGATCCGCATGTTTTAAAGATGAAAGCTTTGAGGAAATAATAATTTTGGTTGAATCCGGATATTTATTTATCAATACTTTTCGGATACGGCTTTCCGATATCGCATCCACAGCTGAAGTAGAATCATCCAATATAATAATGGATGGCTTCCGGATAAAAGCCCGGGCAATGGATATTCTTTGTCTTTGTCCACCTGACAGATTAGTTGCCCCCTGAGTGAGTTCATAAGCATAATCCGGGTCTAATTGTTCTACAAATTGAAGGGCTTCAGCATTTTGAAGAGCTTCTGTCATGTCGCCCTTTGTTGCATTTTCATTACCCTGAGTTAAATTCTGGCTAATGGTTCCAGAAAACAACAATGCTTTCTGCGGTACAAACCCGATGGACTTTCGTAATTCTTGTATATCCATGTCTTTGATATCTATTCCATTCAACAGGATTTGTCCTTCATCCACGTCATAAAGTCTCGGTACTAATTTTACCAGTGTTGTCTTTCCGCTACCTGTTGCTCCAATGATTCCAAGTGTTTGTCCACTCGGTACACTAAAAGAAACATTAGAAAGAACTCTCTCCCCATTTTTGCTATAACTAAAGCTCACATTTTTGAATTCCAAAGTACCTTTATCCGGTATAGGAACGAACGGTTGTTCAGATTGTTTAATGTCTTGCTCTGTATTCAATACATCAACAATTCGCCCAGCAGATGGAAAGGCTCTAGTGATTTGCATGAGAACATTACTGCTTGTCATAAGGGAGTTCAAAATGATTGTTAAATAATTTATAAATGCTACAATTACTCCCACATTCAAGCTTCCGTTATCAACCTTAATCGCACCCATCCAAATAGCAGCAACTATTCCCATATTAACGATAAACAATAGTATGGGCATTAAACCCATAATGACTTGGTCAGCACGAATATTCACCGCTGTTAATTCCTTATTAACAATCTGAAATTGTTTCATTTCATGGTCCTGTGTACCGAATGCTTTAATTACCCGGATTCCGGCAAGGTTTTCCTGTAATTTCGTATTGACACGATCAATTGCCTTCTGCACCAATTGAAAAAGATGACCGGCCTTCCATGTAAATAAAACTATTAATATTGTCAATAAAGGTACAACTGCCAGAAGAATTGGAAAAAGTTCTCTGGCAGTGAAAAATACAATAATAATACTGCCAATAAACATAATCGGGCCACGAACAAATATCCGTAAGGTCATCATGACAGCCTGCTGCACGGCTGTTATATCATTCGTCATGATGGTAATCAATTTTCCAGCACCGAATTTATCCGTATTTTCACCGGAAAAGTAATCAATCTTCTCGAAAACATCTCTGCGGAGCTCAGTTGAAAAATGAATCGCTGAACGCGTACTGAATATCGTACTTCCCATACCACCAAGCAGCCCTATAATTGCAGAGAACAGCATAAATATACTCATTGTTACTACATAACGACTATCACTCGAAGCAATCCCTTTATCAATAATATTTTGCATGATTGTCGGCTGAATCAGGTCCATAGTTACTTCCACAATCATACATAAGGGGCCAAGCAATACAATTAACTTGTATGACTTTAGATATTTGATTAATGCTAAAAAAGAATTCATAAAAATACCCACCTTCACTTATGCTGTCAAACAATCAATTTCATTTACTTAGGATAATAGCTAGAAATAGTTGCAGGATAGCTTATCTCGGATGTCTTAATTTTCAGACTCCATATCTAAATCTGAATCCTACCCTTTCTTTCCGATTGTTACATAGGATTCTTCCCCAGCTATCCATTTCTCAAAAATTAACCATAAATAAACACCCCAAAAGTCAGATTCGAAATCCAACATTTGGGGTGTGAAAAAACTCGGAGAATCATAACACGTTTGAATCAATCCACAAGTACTCTTAAAGATATGAGTCCTCTTATTCGTGGTAAACCTGAATGCCTTTTCCCCGTCATAGAAACCAAAAAGGAATATAAGGTGCAGTAGACTCAATAGGTCATTATTTCTTTTTCATTCCTTTTTTAATTTTCTTTTTTCTGACCCGAATCGTTCTCATTTTTTTAAGGCGAAACTTAGGTGTCTTACCTTTAATGTATCGGGCAATGATAAAGATAATATAAATAGCAATGGCAACATAGAAAAATTCAGGAACACTTTTAAATCCTGACTTTGCAATAAGATAAAACATATACAATAGGAATAAAGTTATAATGACCGTATAATAATTTAATTTTACCTTTTTGAAGCTTGGGATTTTAATGGTACTGACCATCAAGATTGCCAAACTAAAGAATATAATGACAAATACGCTGACATGAATCCAGTTTTCAAATAGTACTAAAAAGGCAACAAGTCCCCCTGCAAATGTAATTGGGATTCCTTTAAAATGCTTTAATGATTCCTCAGTAGGCGTAATATTAAATCTTGCAAGTCGATAACATCCAAAAAGCGGGAACAAACCGGCAATCAAAAGACCATATTGTTCAAAATCGTATAAATATGTATAAGATGCTAAAAAGGCAGGCGCGACCCCAAATGATACAATATCAGCCAATGAATCAAGCTGTTTTCCCATATCATCGGCTACCCTTAAAATTCTTGCCATTCTTCCATCCAGCGCATCAAGCATCAATGCAATAAAAATGAGTATAGTCGCATTTCGCACATCCCCGCTGATAATGTAAGAAATGGACAGATAACCACAATAAAGATTTCCTAAAGTCAATAAATTTGGTATATGTTTCTTCATTCTTCACATCCTCAATTTTGTTCGTACTTCATTTGAAGTTATAAGTGCTATTATATCTTAAACTATTAATTAAATTTTATCAAAAGTACCCATATAATGTAATCAAAATAATCTCATTTTAACAATAAGTTCATTTATCAATGGAATAATAGCACCAAGGAATATTATTCTTCCTACACAACTCATTATGTAAATGGGAATAGAATCTTATTCTTTATCAATTCGTTTTATAATGCGGGCTGGGTTACCGCCAACAACCACATCATCTGGAATATCTTTCGTTACAACAACTCCTGATGCTACCACTACATTGTTACCAATTGTAACACCTGGATTAATAACCGCCCGACCACCAATCCATACATTGTCACCAATTGTGACCGGCTTTCCATATTCTTTACCGGAATTTCGTTCATCAGGGTTGAGCGGGTGTGTAGCAGTATAAATATGAACACCAGGTGCAAGCATACAATTTTGACCAATTCGCACTTCGCATGTATCTAAGATAACACAATCAAAATTAGCATAAAAGTTTTCACCAACATGAATATTGTACCCATAATCACACCGAAAAGTCGGTTCAATATAGCAATTTTTTTCGGTTGAACCGAATAACTCTTTTAATAAAGCGGTTCGTTCTGCATAATCAGTTTCTATCGTCTGATTATATAGTCTCGTAAGCTTCCTGGCACGGAGACGGTCATGGACGAGCTCTTCATCTAGTGGCCTATATAATTCTCCATTAATCATTTTCTGTTTCTCAGTTGCCATAGTTCACCTGCTCCCTATGAGTACATCCTTTTAAATCTTTCTCAATTTCACCGAGGAAATAGAATGATCTGAGTCCTTCTTAAGAATAATGTTCGCTCTCGTTTTAGTTGGAGCAATATTTAAGTCCAAGTTGATTTTATTAATGGTGTTCCAAATATTTGTTGCAATTTCGTCTGCTTCTTCATCCGTCAAATCGGCATAACGATGGAAATAAGACGCCGGATTGGCGAAAGCGGTTTTACGAAGCGTTTTAAAACGTTCAACATACCAATTATAAATATTATTTTCAGTGGCATCGACATAGATGGAGATGTCGAAGAAGTCTGATACGTAAACACTTGGAAAATGATCATCCTGTTTAGGAGTTTGCAGAACATTAATTCCTTCCACGATGACGATATCCGGTTGTTGGATGACGGTATATTGGTTAGGCATTATATCATAATATAGATGCGAATATATAGGTGCCTTCACTTTTGGATGACCAGCTTTAATTCTAGATAAAACCTTGATTAATTCCTTCGTATTATAACTCTCAGGAAAGCCCTTTTTGTCCATTATTCCTCGTTCCTCCAGCACAGCATTAGGATAGAGGAATCCATCGGTTGTGATAATTTCTACCTGTGGAGTATTTGGCCATCGGGATAAAAGAGCCTGAATAATACGGGCTGTTGTACTTTTCCCTACAGCCACACTTCCTGCTACACCAATAACATATGGCACTTTTCTTGTGGTATTCCCAAAGAATGTGTCCGTGACCGTGTGCAGCATTTGTGATGAGTTCACATATAAATTTAATAAACGGGTTAACGGCAGATAAATAGTCGTAATTTCCTCAACAGAAAGCTTTTCATTAACACCTTGAAGTTCTTCTATTTCCGATTGAGTCAATGTCATTGGCGTATTAAATCGCAAGTTAGCCCAGTCTTTTTTTGAAAAATATCTGTATGGCGAAAAATTTGGCATGGTATCTCCCTTTTAATCTCTTTCTCAATCAACAGTATAAACTTTGCCAAACGGTTTTTCCACTGCAATAATTATTTTTCCTAAATTTCAACATTTGACCCAATTCCAAGTTAAATGGTATGATTTTCATAAATTGACGAAAACTAGAGGGAGATTTTCCTAATGACACATATACATATCATTCATGAAAATGATGACTGGACCAATCATTTAATTAATAGAATGGAAGAATTAAACCTTCCATACAAAAACTGGCATTTAGCTGAGGGCTTAGTCGATTTGACGGATACACCGCCAGATGGTATTTTTTACAACCGTATGAGTGCGTCATCCCACACACGCGGACACCGTTATGCACCTGAACTTGCTAGCGGAGTAATCAACTGGCTCGAACGTCATAATCGAAAAGTATTTAACGGTTCAAAGGCTTTAGGAATGGAAATCAGCAAAATCAATCAATATACAGCTCTTCAAGCTTCAGGTATCAAAACTCCTGCCACGATTGCAGCTGTCGGTCGGAGTAATATCATTTCTGCCGCTAAAAAACTTGGAATGACACCTTTTATTACTAAACACAACAGAGCTGGAAAAGGTCTTGGTGTGCAGCTATTTCAATCTGTAGAAGCCCTAGAGGAATACGTAAACAGCCCTCTTTTTGAAGAGCCAGTAGATGGGATCACACTCATACAGCAATATATCCTCTCTCCTGATTCTTCAATAACCCGTTGTGAATTTATTGGAGGAAAATTTCTTTATGCTGTTCGTGTGGATACATCAAAAGGTTTTGAATTATGTCCTGCCGATGCCTGCCAAATAGAGGATTTATTTTGCCCAGTTGGAGAACAAGAGGATATATCTCCGCAATTTAAAATTATTAAGGATTTCAATGATCCTATTATTGCGAAATACGAAGAATTTCTTACCTCAGCAAGTATTGACATTGCCGGAATTGAGTTTATCCGTGATCAGGATGGAATGATTTACACATATGATATCAATACAAATACAAACTATAATTCCGACGCCGAAGCTGAGGCAGGCCTATATGGAATGCTTGAGCTCGCAAAATTTTTGGGAGCCGAATTAGATAAAGCAAATAGGTCTTAATCTAGCCTGTAGTTTTAATATTCTTTACCTATAATCTTAAAGAACGAAAGACCTCCAATTGTTTTTACAATTGGAGGTCTGTTAATTATATAATGAAATTTTTTTCATATAGAGCTAACTATACCATTACCAATTAGATGGTATTAAAGTTAATTTAACGTATTATTTATTGAATCATTTCTTGTATTAATTAGCAAAACGACTAACCCAAGGTCAAAAAATAATTTATGGGTTCTTTGTCTCTATAAAAAGAGAGGTAAACGCGACTTGCAGCAATGTAGTAGCTATTGGCAAGTCCCCGTTATTTTCAGCCACTAATGCACAAGTTAATGAACCGTACAACAATAACACCGCAAATACATATACGGTTAACTTTCCATTAAATAACCGATTAATTATTTTTGTAGTATTAATTATTGATACGATTATCAACAAAAAAATACTTATTCCAATATACTTTAATACACTAAACTCTGTTAATACGTTTTCTGCAGACCACTGGATAGCATAATAGATACCTGATGCGAATAAATAAGTTTTTACTCCGTCAAAAATGATTGTTTTAACATTGACCTTAATTGCGTCATTTGGACTATGAACTTCCTTAATAATATATAGAGGAAACAACACTATTAAATATATTCCCACAGAAACCCAGTTTACTCCATAATTTAATAGGAGGGATAAAAATTCCGGGATTTCTCCAACGTCTGCTTCAGTTAACCAAGGTTTAATTAACCCCTCCGTGTAAAACAACAAGAAACAAACACATCCAAACAATAATATCGCTATGGTTAATATCCGCTTTTTATTTAAATATATATATTGTACAATCTTTGCCTGAAGTGTCCTTATATTATCAAACTTGATTAGTTGATTTAACCATGATGGATTTATATAGAAATACAAGCTTGTAAAGATCATCCATGCAAATAATATCCCAAAATAGATTAATACATTAGCTATATTAAAATCAGTTGGAAGAACTTCTTGTAAATAATACAAAGATACTAAACACAATAAAATATAAGAACCTGAAGTTATCCCAATCATTATAATTGGTCTATAAGTAATCTCTCGCTCTATTTTTCTTATTCTTCCTTTAGCCGTTTCATCACTTACTTTGTTGTAATGAACCAGTGCTTTTTTATAATTCTTAGTAGTGCCTTTCCCTTTATAATAACAGTCACCTAAATCTAAATGAGCTTGATTGTAAAAATCATTCGAAGCATGCAAATTATTGACAAATTCCTTTAAATGACTAAAACCAACTTGTTCATTTTTTACGCAACCCTCTCCACTGAAACACATCTGACTTATCCGATACAACGAATTTTTATTATTTCCTTTTTTAGAATTGTTTTTATTTATCGCCTCTTCATGTAATTTTATTGCCCTATTCAGATCCCTAGGAAGGCTATCTGTACCTGTATAATATAATTCAGCTAATTCATACAGTGCATAACTGTGATCAATAATATTAGATTCTTTAAAATGCTCAAAAGCTTTATCAAACTCTTTATTTTTTAATGCCTCACGACCACAATGATACTCATAATCTTTTATAGAAAGAACTTTTTGCAATGTTTGTTGAGTATCTTCCTCTCCAAAATCCTTATGCCCGACATTGGCGATATAATAATCCGTAACAGGAGAAATACCTTTAATGCCAAAATACTTGTGGTTTTTTAATAAAAACAAGATGAATTTTTTTTCATCGATACCTTCTTCTTTTACTTTCTCCAATAAAATATCTTTGAAATAAATGGTAGTAATATCCTTATCTTTTATATTCAGTAATAATTGGATAAACATTGAATATTTTAGAAAATGTTTATATTCCTCATAGTGATCTTTGAAATCATTTGTTAAGAACACTTCTTTTTCAAACTTTTTCAGGATATCCTTCTTATTAATATATTTTTTATAACTACTATCATTTGGGTGCTCATCATATATTTTTTGTAAATCATCTTGTTTTTGCTTGATTTTATTTTTGACTGTTTCATAGTTTGCTTTTTCATCAAATCCAAAAGCAGTAAATAAATTCACTTCTCCTAACTGTTTCAATTCATTTTCATAAATGGCTAGCTTATTAAGTAGATTCATTGATATGGCTTCATCTGGTCTTTCTTTAGCTTTAAATATCTCTTTGACTATTTTTTCAATTTCCGATTCATCTAGATATTGATGGTATTGTTTCTTTAAAGCTTCAAGATCCATATCCTCTTCATTAGATTCGATTAATCTAGTTTTTAGTTCCGATTGCTTCTCCTCTTTAATTTTCAAGTAATACCGTTGTCGTTCTGTCGGATTTTTTAAAATATCAAATTCATGTGCTTTCAATCTCTTTAAATTTTCAGACGCTTCATCGCTTTTCTTACCTAAATGTTTTAGCTTTAATTGCTTCCATCTGTTTTCCGTTTCTAAAAAAGCTTTATTTATTTGCTCTTCATACTCAGAAGTAGGATTTAATATCAGCGACTCATCCACTTTAAGTTTAAACAAATCAAAATAATTATCATTCGTCATATCAATCACCACATTCCAAGGTTGTATGATTTTCTTCTTAATTGAATGATTGGTGTTTATTACGTTCTATAGCTCGTTTTGTTTCCTCAGTGGATAAAGAGTTCGAAACATCAAAAGTACCATTATACATACTATTTGTTTCTTTATGAAAGGCACTAACTTCCAATAAACCAGCACTATTCATGCGAAGTGTGATCTCAATAGGTGTTCCCTTCGGCATGCTATTTGGAAACTCAAGTATTCCTGATCCAATTTTATTACCTTCTTCAAGTTCAGCCTTTGCACTCATAGTAAATGATTCATATACGTCAATATCCACTCCAACTTGCCCTTCATCCATCGTATAAAACATCAGGGTTTGTTTTTGTGGAAGTTCATCATTTCTTTTTATAAAATTAAAGATTACTAGTTTATCTCTGGAAGAGCTTTCATAGGCTGCTGTTCCGTATGTTCTTGGAGAAACATTTGTAAAAATCATGCCACGCGATTCTTGCTTTTGAACCATATGTCTTGGCAGTACATCTTCATACTGTTTGATTATGCTTTCATTTCCCTCCTGAATCGCTTCTTTCACAAAATCATAATCTTGCTCGCCAACTGATTTTTTTACCAATTGCCAGTCTTCTTCACTGAATTCCACATAATCATTGCTTGCACAAATGGCCGCTCCCTTTGCAACAGCCTCATCCAAGTCTGCTTCTTTTGCTTTAATACCATATTTACTCTGAATTAATTTTGATACTTGAGGCATTTTGGAAGAACCCCCGACTAATAATATGTCGGTAAGTTCTTCATGAAGATATTTATTTATTTCTTCATTCGTTATAGCTTCAATATCTTTTCCATATTTTTTCGCTGCAGCAATTTTCAAACATTTATCTGTATAACTAATACTTCTTTCTAATAGATCCTTCGTTTTTTCATCAAATTCGTTGCGTGTCATCGTAAAGTTTATTCGTCCTGAATCACCAATAATCATAATTGGTGCTGATTCTCTGTTGCTCAGAGTTATTTTAGTTTGTTCCGCCTTTAAAAATAACTCCTGTAAGATATCCAGGTTTTCTCTAGGGTCTTCACCCTTTTCTTCTATATATTTTTCAGCAAAATATTGAACAAGTGCATCATCCCAATCTTTCCCGCCTAATGTATGACTACCATCTGTACAAATAACTCGCGGAATACCATCGTGGACTTCAATAATCGTAACGTCAAATGTACCTCCGCCTAAATCATAAACCATAACGGTTTGTTCTTTACCCTTATTAACATGAGCATAATTTAATGCTGCAGCTGTAGGCTCTGGGATAATATTCATTACATTTAAACCTGCAATCTTGCCTGCAGCCTTAGTTGCCTCTCTTTCAGCCATACCAAAATAGGCAGGACAGGTAATCACCACATCCTTAATATCTGGATTTCCATCACTTAATTTCCCTATTTTCCTTAGCTCAGCATTAGCATCCTTGACTATTTTCGTAAGAATCTTTGCCGAAATCTCTTGTGGAGACATACTTATTCCATGAATTGTTCTCATAATTGGCGCCTTTGTTTCATCGTCTATTTTCCCCATATCACGCTTAATAAAGGCTACCGTATTATCCGGTTCAGATACCAAGCTTTGTTTTGCTACTTCTCCTACTACAATATTTTCCTGTGATTCAAAATAAACAACAGATGGTGTTGTAGCATTGCCTTCTGCATTTTTTAATACAATTGGATTTTGGTTTTCATCGATATACGCCACACATGAAAAAGTTGTTCCCAAGTCAATTCCTAGTCCTTTGACCATTTGCCCTCTCTCCTTCACATTAGCTTGTTTTCGATTTTATAAGTCTATTTCTCTTAATAAGAGCATTTATTCTATATTAATATAATTTCTCTAAATTCTTATAATTAAACGTTAATTCAAGTTATTTAACGATTTTTTATACCTGATTGGTTGGTCAGATTAAAGTTTGTAATTATATAAAAGATAAAAAGTGAATTAACAGCTACGGTATCAAATATCGTATATTAATTTTTATAACGAATAAAAACACAAAGGCTTTACTGCCATTGTGCTCTTAGAATAATGGTTCAAACTTATGTATATGTTGTAATCAAGCACTTGAATTTGTTTATCCATCAAGCAACACTTATAATAAACCTGATTCTATACAAATAAAGGAGTTTCTATCGTGATTGAATTTTACAGCTGGCCCTTATTAAAAAATTATTTAATAACAGAATACGATTTTCAGGAGCACGGACTTGAAGAAGCATTCAGCACATTCGAAAGAAAGGTAATTTTAAAGCATGGATTAACAACTAGTGCTCAGCCTGCCACTTTTCCTTTTAATTGGTTAACAGAAGATGGAGTGGATGTGACACTTAACTTTGCCTTTATCTTTGATGAAGAGGAAGAAGAAAAAAAGTATGCGATTGTTATGTATTGATACATATACGTGAGGATTACGCCCAGATGATTATTTAAAATACTCTGGATATAATCCTTTATTAATTACACAATATTGGTACTTAACATTCTTCTTTCCGGATACTCACCAGTTTAACAAATTCCATTAATACCAGTAGAATTATTCTCATCAATCGTTTTCAACCTTTTTAGCCACTTCACCATGCATCCATTCTCAAAAAAGCTTAGCAGAACCCCCTCGCTGAATCGCTCCGCTCGAGTGGCACCCATAATGAGTGCAAGGATACATTGGGCATCGAGAGAATCCTCATCCGCATTACGCATTGCTTCCTGATTCCATTTAAGACCATTCCTCTCCAAAATATCACTGTAACTGGTCAAATTGTATTCCGGATGGGATTCAGAAAAGTGATAGAATTCCTTAACAAATAAATTTATAAGCTTTTTATACATGACATATGGCATTTGGATGGATTGCCCTAGTGTTTCATTATACTCTCGATCTATAAACCATTCACCAAAGGAATCCGTATCACAAATTTTAGGTATATATTTTGTTAGTACTGTGAACTTACCAGAGTGATGTTCGTTCTTATAAAGACACCAGTCATCGTAAATAGACTGCAGTTCATCATCCAAATAGGTTAATACCTTTTCCTTCAGGGTTTCAGGTACTCCGTAATACGCTTCCGCTATAGCGCCGGTAATGGCTGCCAGAGTATCACTATCTCCACCAATCGAAATGGCATTACGAATTGCATCTTCAAAGGACGTTGATTCTAAAAAAGCAACAATCGCTTGCGGAACGGTCTCTTGGCATATCTCATTAAACACGTATGTGTCTCGGATTTGATCAATTGAGAAATCTAAATGATAGTAATCACAATTAATCCTATTTTTAATTTCATTTTTGGTTAACCCCTGCCTTGCCATAAATATAGCTACTGTGGTAGCCTCAGCACCCTTTATTCCCTCTTCATGATTATGGGTTGTTCTGGTAACAATCTTAGATAAATCCCTTGCTTCGTTCTCGGTTCTTGCTAAAAATCCTACAGGACTTATTCGCATTGCTGCCCCGTTTCCAAAACTGTTATAAGGTTCGGGATTCTCACTGAAGACCCATTTCGCAAACATCCCACCAAATCCACAATTCGGATATTTACGCCCCAATTCTTGCATATATGTAATCGACATATTCTCAAGAAGTGTCTCGTACTCACCGTCATAATCCCCTGCAGTGATAGAAGAGTGAATAGACCCTTCTGTCTCCATAAAAGCTTTAGCAATCGCAAGAGTCATAATGCTGTCGTCCGTTACTCGGCACTCTTCGGTAAACAACTCAAATTCCTTGCTACGATGATTATTAAATTCAAAACGAGATCCAACAACATCACCTATAATCGCACCAATCATAAATAATCCCTCTCTCTCATTACTCAACTCACTATTTCAAGGCTTAAAAAACGAAAGGAAATTTAGACAGACAACTGTAACAACCTTTAAGTCATTAGCATTACCTTGGTAATAAAAAATCAAATTTCTAATGTTCCAGCTTCTCTTACTGAGGTTTCATTGTTCACGAAAACAAATATAGTTTGCCAAAGAGCTATTCAAATTTTTAAATATATCTACACTTCAGTAACCACTCACAGTATAAAATTAATTATATATACGTCTCCACCAATATTTTAATATAACATCAAGTGGTTCATATACCTATAAATCAAAAATCAGATTTTTAATTTCACTTTTTCACACGGCATAAAAAAAACCCTAATCTCCGCTCAGAGATTAGGGTACTTTCATTCGAATTAAAACTGTTTCAATCTGTGTCATTCACTCAACCTAGAGTATACTATATGTGTGTACACATGATCCTGTTGGTTTTAATGACATATGCTCGCTATTTTTTATTCGTTTTCAACTAATCTTTAGACTAGCGTCTAAGTACGCATTATAGCGCCATTAGGCTTTGGTATATCTTGTTCCATGATCTGATTCATTTTACAAAAATGATTAAAGAATTGCTGTGCAAGTTCTCGTTCATTCGGGTCACTTTTCAACGAAATGATAGCAAGTAAAATTTGAGCCATCCATAAATTATCGAAATAACGGTATTTACCTGTATTCCATGTCATTTTTTCTGGATTTTTCTCATTTACATAATATTCCCAGAAAGCCAACTGATCTGATTCCTCTTCTGTAAGTTGGATTCTGTATTTTGAATGAGCAGGAATAATTCCATCTTCACACATCTTTCCGACAAAATTTTCATGCACCATATAGACACCTAAGATACGTCTGTCTTTTTCAGACATATTGGAATCGACTGCAGTTAACAGGACAGCGCTATTTTGATGTAAACGGACTGGCTTGTTCGGATTTCCTTTGTTTTTACCGCTTTTTATTACACCCGAAAAAACCTTCCACTCTGAAAGAGAACTATTCTGTTCTTCTGTGTCACACCAAAAAACCATTTGTGATTCAGGATGTAGCTTATGATGCTTCATAAGTTTTTCGTGTTCTACGCGAAGTTCCTGTTTTTTTCGTTGTAGTTTTTTTTCTTCTTCCTTTTTCCATTCTTCCTCTTTTAGTTCATCTTCCTTTTTTTGTATAATTTCTTCGAGTGACTTAGCATCACTTTTATCATGTAGTTTTAGATGCTCTCCAAAAACATCAGGGTAAACAAACATTTTATTTTCCGATTCGAAATTTATTTCAATTTTAGACTCATTATGCCCAACTATACTACCCGTTCCAAAACGTTTGTGTGTAACTTTCTTATTGATTAGATTCATTATTAAAGTCCTCCTTGTATATAAAAACTCGTTTACTAATAAAGTGAAACTTTGCTCGGTGAAGGTTTTCTTTCATCCCCTCCCGAGCATTCGTTGAACCAATCGGGTTCTTACCGACGCTTATCTCCGCCTTAACCGTGATTGCTTCTGCTTACGTTTGAAGGCGGAGTCTTAGCACCAGTTTGAACGGGATAAATAGTTTATTGAAAATTTTATTCAACTAACTTACTTTAAAGCTTAAAAAACATCTGAATTTTCCTTCGTTTTATAAAAGTATATAAAAAAAAACGTATGCAAATTCTATCTGTAAAGAAAAGTCCAGCGGAATTTGAAATACGATAAAAAACAACTGTAAAACTATTATACCATTTTTTTGATATTTTTACAAATTAATTATTGACAAAACATTTTGTGTTGATGTAGAATGAAATTTTATTCCACGCACTTACGTATAATAACCATAAATTTAAGGTGTATAAAAAGGCGCAAAACTCTAAGGAAATCCGCTTAAATCACCGCTGATAAACAGGGGTGAATATAATATACAATAAGTTGATTCCTTTCCTGGAAAATTAACCGATGAATGAATCCGTGCCACGAACCATATATGCGGAACATTACATAAAAAGACCCTGATTTTCACAAAGATTATATGAACGAAATTAGGGTTTTGATTAAAATCTAGATGTTATAACTTCTCAATGGATTAAATGATATTGAGACTCATTAATCAAAGATTATTTACTAAAACAATTGTGACAAACCATTAATGAGTGAATAACCTCCCATTATCGCCATACCAATAACGATAACTACACCAAAAACAGTAAGCCATAAAGGCTGTTTATAGTCTCCTACTATTTTCTTCTTATAGGCTGCTATTAGCATAACACCAAGAGCCACAGGAAGAATCAAACCATTTAATGCCCCCACCAGCACGAGAATCTGTACAGGCTGGCCAATTGTCGCGAACACTGCCGTTGAAATAACGATAAAAGCTATGACAAACCATTTTTGATAACGATCAACAAAACTACTAAAGGTTTTGATAAAGGAAACCGATGTATATGCTGCACCTATAACTGAAGTAATGGCAGCAGCCCACATTATGACCCCAAACATTTTATATCCTACATTCCCTGCAGCTTGCTTAAAGACAGAGGCTGCCGGATTACCGGCATCCAAAACAAACCCCTGTGAAACCACTCCCAATACTGCTAAAAACAAAAATATTCGCATGATGGATGCAATGCCAATGGCACTAACCGCACTCTTAGTAACTTGAGGTAAATTTTGTTTTCCAGTCAACCCGGCATCAATTAATCTGTGCCCACCCGCAAAAGTTATATAACCACCGACTGTTCCTCCAACCAATGTGACAATCGCCAGCAGATTAATCTCATCAGGCCACACTGTATGTACAAGAGCTTTGGCATAGGGAGGATTAGCTGTGAACATTACATAAACAGTAAGAAAAATCATAATAAAGCCCATAATTTGTACAAACCGATCCATTACTTTACCAGCCTCACGAACTAAGAATATTCCTACCGCAACTAATCCACTTAAAAGCGCACCCCATTTTGCATCGACCCCAGTGATTACATTGATACCGAGTCCTGCCCCCGCAATATTCCCAATATTAAATGCTAATCCCCCTAATACAATTAAAGTAGCTAAAAAATAACCTAATCCCGGTAGTAATTCATTCGCTATATCCTGCGCCCTCTTTTCTGATACAGCTATAATTCTCCAAATATTCACCTGTGCCCCAATATCTATAATAATGGATATCAAAATAACAAAGCCCATACTCGCCAATAGCTGTTCAGTAAATACAGACGTTTGTGTTAAAAATCCTGGGCCGATCGCTGATGTGGCCATTAAAAAGGCAGCCCCTACTAAAATACTCAAATGCGATTCTTTCTTTTTCATACGACTCCCCCATCCAGCTTTGGCTCATTAGTTAGAATAACAACCAGCTGTATTCAAATGTCTTCCAAAGAGATTTTTTATATCAATTCATTTATGAAACGATCTATTTTTTGAATTTCGATATCTTCTCTTTTTAATGTTTCTGAGATTTGCTTTGCAAATTCCAACGCGTTTTCTCCATCTCCATGAATACAGACTGTATCTGCTTTTATCGTTATCACCTCATCCTGAACGGAAGTAACCCTCTGCTCTTTCACCATACGAACAACTTGATGAATGGCTTTTGTTGGATCTTTAATCAATGCATTGGCTTCCGTTCTGGAGGTTAATGTTCCATCCGCCTGATAAGTGCGGTCTGAAAAAACCTCACTGGCAGCACGTAAACCAATACGTTTGGCCGCCTTCACCAATTCTCCACCGGATAATCCAAATAAAATCAATTCAGGATCGACATCATATACCGCTTCCGAAATGGCTTCGGACAGAGCAACATCCTTTGCCGCCATATTAAATAAAGCTCCGTGCGGTTTTACGTGCTGTAGCTTGCCTCCCTCTGCCTTTGTAAACGCATATAATGCACCGATTTGATAGATTACCAGATCATAGGCTTCCTCAGGACTAACCCTCATTTCCCTGCGCCCAAAACCTATTAAATCCTGAAAACCCGGATGTGCTCCTATTCCAACTCCCTTCGAAAGCGCTAACCGTACTGTTTTCTTCATTGTCGATGGATCGCCTGCATGAAAACCACAGGCTATATTAGCTGAAGATACATAATTTAGTATCTCTTCATCTCGCCCCAATCGATACTGCCCAAAGCTTTCTCCCATATCGCAATTAATGTCAATCTTATACATATTGTTTTCCCTTATTAAATTTCATCCCAATTCCCCTTTTTAAAATTTTCAGTTGTTTTTCTTGATTAATATAAAGCTGCTGCGCCTCATCCAATGTGACGAATTCAAATTGCAAAGAATCACCCGGTTTTGCCTGGGCAACAACTGGCAAATCAACCGAAATAACTTCTGCTATTTTTGGATAGCCGCCGATCGTCTGACTATCAGCCATCAATATAATTGGTTTCCCATTTGCAGGAACCTGTATCGTCCCAAAAGTGACGGCTTCTGAAATAATCTCTTTCTGCTTAAAAAGTTCAAGCGAGACTCCATCAAGACGATAACCCATTCTATCTGATTGAGGAGATATTTTATAAGATTGCTTAGAAAAGGCATCTATACTCCTTTTTGTAAATTCTTCAAAATGCCTGCCCTTTAAAACCCTTACCTTTTTACGGCCTTCTGGCTCTATATGCAACAAGTCCGAAGCAAACCACTTCGTGCTAATTACATCCCTCTCAAGTTTTAAAGGACCAGCCCCTAAGTGATCGCCCTTTTGCAAAGGTCTCCCTTTGAATCCCCCTATTTGTGCACGTAAATAAGTGGAATAGCTCCCCATCACTTTTGGAATCTTTATGCCCCCGCGTATTGCTAAATAGGCACGGCATCCTGTCTTAGGCTGGCCGAATGTCAGAACATCCCCTTTTTGAATGTGAATAGGACTTGCCATTTGCATTGGCCTGCCATTTAAAGAAGGGGATAAGTTTCCTCCGCACAAAGAAACTATCGTATTCTCTAAAAATCGTATAGTTGGACCATAGAGGGTCATTTCAATCGTCGGTTCATTTTCATGATTCTGGACCAACAGATTTGCCATTCTATGAGATAACGGATCCATTGCTCCGCCTGTGATAATCCCATATTTTTTAAATCCATACCTTCCTAAATCCTGAATGGAGGTTAACAAACCCGATTTTTCAATTATTAACATTGCCGTTCCCCCTCCAGACTGACATACTCTTCATGGCTAATTGGTTTAAATTGAACCCGGTCCCCAGCTTGCAATAAAGTGGGTGACGAATCAGTTGGATTAAATAATTTCAGAGGAGTTCTGCCAATCAACTGCCAACCTCCTGGTGTTTCAATTGGATAAATTCCTGTTTGTTCACCAGCAATTCCTACCGTTCCCGGGGGTATATTTTGTCTTGGCGATTTTCTTCTTGGTGCTGAAATTTCCTTAGACATTCCTCCAATATAGGGGAATCCAGGTGCAAAACCAAGCATGTATATAAGATAATCACCACTTGAATGAATCTCAATAACTTCCTGTTCAGTTAAATAATTATATTTAGCCACATATACTAGATCCGGACCGTATTCTCCGCCATAGCAAATTGGAATTTTCACTCTTCTTTGTTCGTTTTTAATTGATGGTTGAAGACGGTCTAGCAATCTTTTTAATTCACTAGTGATTATTTCATATGGTAGCCGACTTTCCTGAAATGCTCGATAAACATATTCAGGAGAATAAAATAAGGTAAGTGTTGTATACGCGGGAACCACCTCAATCAGCCACTCAGGTTGCTCACTTTCCAATATGTTGCTTATCTTTCGGACAGAGTTATAGGTCTCTTCATCTATCTCTTTGCCAAATTCAATTAAAATTGCTCGGTCTCCAAGTGGATGTAACGAATAATTCAACTACCATCCCTCACCTTCCATCCCATTCAAGAGAAATATGTAATGTTTTGTAGAAATAATAAAAATATCCAGATATTCCATTATTATACTTTAATTGTTTGAATTATTAAAATATTTAAATTATCACCATTTATAATTTACTCCATTCGTTATCGTTGTAATTATCCTTACTTCAATTCAATTCTTCTGTTGATAAACTGAACCAAGATAATATCGAACAAGATAGTATGGCAATGATCATTCTTAACAGCAAGAAAGCGAAGTCCTAAATGGAAAAGTAAAAAAGACAGAGAAATAATCTCCCTGTCTTCAATCTTAATATTCATACGTTAATGGCATCATAAACCTTTATTCGATTAGCCCGACCAAAACTAACCTCATAAAAGCTCAACATAAGCTTTTGATTTTAAAGGGTTTACACATTACTTGAAGAGTAATTCAGTTTAAAGATGGAAAGTTCCTTCTCAATCTCGCTATCTATTAACACTTCATTTACTGTATCCTCTTTTGGATTAAGTTCTTTATAGGACTCTTTATCGATAATTTCCCTTTTAATCCGTTCAATATGCTTCTTGCAGTTCCCTCTGTCTAACTTTTCAGAAATCACCAATTCCTGTAATGCTATTTTCTGTTTGATAATAAAAGCTTCTCGATTGCTTTTATCATTATCTAAAACACAAAGGGCTTTATTTAGCCTATATTGATATTCTTGGATTCTTTGATTATGCATATCTATTATTTCATTCAGACATTGTAATTTCTGCTGTTCCTTAACTTTTTCTCGAATCATTTCCCTGGCAGCTGTATCTTTCTTATGATCCACATACTGTGTGACTAACTTATTTATACTTTCAATTCGAATAAGCTTGTTCGATTGTTTCATATCCAAGTAATGACCGATTTCTATATGCTTTGCTAATGCTAACTTTAAAATTTGAATGTTCTCCTCTAAAATTTTTATAGCATCATCTAACATTTGGCGGTAATCGTTCAATTCTTCAATAAATAACTCTTTATCTGTTTTGAAAAATCGGGTTATCTTTTTTAATAAGTTTTTCATGCTACCTCACCCTTAGTTGTATAATTTATATAATTAGTTATCCGATACCCTTTTTCGTCGGTCAAAAGAAATGATTGCCGTATAATAATCATATTATGTAAATAAAATTTTATTTCATGCAGTATACTTGTATTATGATTACAAAACCTACTAATCAAATTAGTATCATTATTACACTCATGGTATAAATATACACTTATTCCAGTTTATCAATCCACTATTTGTTTTCAACTAAACTGCTCTTTAACAGCATAAAAGAAGACCGTCAATTTGACAGCCGTGGACTTTCGCTATAGTTTGATAGAATACCGGTCTCCAAAGGGTGAGACTAAATAGTTCATCATTCAACATAATTTAAATATCCTATTATCCCCTAACATTTTTGCTTGGCTTGCTCAATATAAATTTTATCCATTTAATCTTCTTTTATCCAATATTCCGAACAATCCGTGCTGCGATTCATAAATCCATACACGATAAGCTCTCTTCTAATTGTTGCAAAATCACCGTAAATTGTTTTCAATACTTCGTTAATTTCTATTTCTGAATATACTCTCCCCAGTTCAAAACGTTCACTTATATTTTGTAAAATGATCAGCTTTCTTTTCTCCTTACTCGGAAAAGTATCTAATTGACCACTCAAACCTTCTTTAAAATAGGCTGACAAGACCTTTTGCTTTTCCTCTTCTGTTGTTACATAGCGTATATTCACCATGTTTACCCCCTAAAATCAACTATGTTTCTATTTTTTTAGTAATAATATTTACAATCTCATATTCAGGTAATGTTCCATCTACAATGAGGTCAGAAATTGGTTTGATCGTATTCAACATATGAAGATATCCCCTTCTTCCCCAACCAATGTAGTAATTTAAATCCATCATAATCTCCTCAACGGCACCATTTCTAAAATCTCGAGTTAATCTTCGTGCCATGGCAATATCCAGTGGAGTATCAATAAATACTGCTAAATCAATAATTTCCTTCATTTGACTATGTAAATTAGCGAATGGAAAATCTACTATTATGTAATCCAGCGGTTCATTAACTAACTTTTTTATATCTGTAAGAAGCGGTGATAAATCCCAATCATCTGGATTACCTCCATTATCAATCCAATTAATCATGTCATTGGGACCATTAAAATCATAATCATCAAAGGATAGAGTTCCACTATTTTGCAAATTATTTTTCAGGTAAGAGGTGATGGTCGTTTTTCCTCCACCTGAAACAGCAGCAATTGAAATAACAAACGGACACTTTCTTTTTTTATATTTCTCCAATTCAAAAATCCTTTCATATAACCAGCATTCTATTCCTTTGAGTACTTGACTAACTTTGCAGTTCCACCGTCTTTTATTGACTTTGCAATCCTTTCACATTTTTTAATGGCCCATATATAAAAGCAGGTTTCTTCTTGTTGGGAAGCCTGCTCCTTCTGTCCTTTCCAAAAATATTTTCTCTACACATTCAATTATCTAGATTTTAAGTTCCTAATTACCGAAGCCTGAAGTTAAATGATTGTCAAAATTTTATGGCTGGATTCCATTCTATTGAATCATTGAAGCCCGTCCTTGTATGTCGCCTAAGCTTTTCTCGGTGATATATCCTCTTCTAATACTTTTAGATGAATCACTCGCTACTTAATTTCTTTTAACTTACTAATAATGCTATCTGCAATAACATGCCAAGTATCATAATCCACCGTAAATTTATTTACAAATTCTTTGAACATCTCAAGTTGTTTTTCTTTAAAATCAGGGGCATCTGCGCTTGGTAACTGTGATTTCAATTCCTCAAAGCTTTGTTGAATTTTAGCAGCGCGTGGTCCCCAGACGGTTAATTCATTTCCATCCTCATCTATGAAAATAAAAATCGGGATCGATCGAGCCGTTCCATTGGTTAAATACTGATCCATTAACTCTAAATTGCTGTCACGCAGGATAAAACGAACGTCGATATTTGTTGCCTCTGCAATACGCAGTAAAATCGGGATATTTACCATTGCATCCCCGCACCAATCTTCTGTCAACACAATAACCTTAATCCCAGTGGGCGGTATAGTTAAAAGCGCCTCTTTACTCTCCCCTGATAGATGGAACGATTCATATACCTTTAGGAGATTTTCTTTATTTGTTTTCATACCATCGATATACTGTTCCGTTGTTAAACCTTTTTCAAACCATTGTTGTAATTCCACCCCTAAAACCCTCCTGTTATCATTATAAAAACTCATCCACCAATACATGTCTCTATCTTAAGAGAGCTATCAAGGTTAGAACAAATTCTACCAATCTATTTATTTCTCTTTCTTTATTTTAAAAATTTTATTTGGGTTTAGAAGATTATCTGGATCTAGTACCCGTTTAATCTTTTCCATCACCAGCAGTGCTTCTCCGTGTTCTTTCTCTTGGTATTTCTGTTTCCCAATGCCGACACCATGTTCTCCTGTACAAGTTCCTCCTCGTTCAAGTGCATACATGACAATCATTTCATTATATTGATCAGCTCTTTTCAGTTCATCAAAATCATTCATATCAATCATTAACAGAACATGAAAATTGCCATCACCGACGTGCCCAACAACACCGCCTGTAAGCATTAACAAATCAAGTGTTTCTCTTGCATGAGCAATAGCACCTGCTAACTCGGAAAGGGGCAAACAAACATCGGTTATCATGAGTTTTTTTCCTGGGTGTCCGTGAATATAGGAGTAAGCTAGATTATGGCGAGCTTCCCATAGCTGATTTCGAGCAGCATTATCGGTCTCGAATTCAATACGTTCACAATTGTGAGCTTCCACAATCTCTTTCATAAATTCAACATCTTGCTTTAAGCCCGCCTCATTCCCCTCAAATTCTAAAAATAAGGTTGGCTGTTCCAGATAGGCCGTCTTATTATGAAGGTTTACTTGTTTCATAGAAGGTTCATCTACGAGCTCAACTCTTGCAATTGGAATTCCCGCTTGTAAAATATTCAAGACTGCTTCAACAGCATCACTAACTGTTTTAAAGGATGCTCGCGCTGCCATAATATTTTCAGGAATACCGTACACTCTTAATGTCAATTCAGTAAAACATCCAAGTGTCCCTTCCGAACCAACAAATACACCATTTAAATGATAGCCAGAAGAAGATTTTTCTGCTAAATTTCCTGTATGAATCACTGTGCCATCTGCGAGAACAACCTCTAAATCCCGAACTTGGTCACGCATAATTCCATATTTAACAGATGTTGTTCCACTGGCATTTGTAGCTGCCATCCCACCAAGTGTTGCATCTGCTCCCGGATCTACGGAGAAAAACAATCCGTATTTTTTCAGCTCTTTATTCAACTGAGAACGCGTCACCCCTGGTTGAACTTTCACAAGAAAGTCCTTCTCCCTAACCTCTACTATTTTATCCATAAGAGAAAAGTCAATCATGATTCCATGGTCATAAGGAATAACATGCCCTTCCAAGCTTGTTCCCCTTCCAAATGGCACAATCGGCACTTTATATTGATCCGCTATAGTAATTATCTCCCTCACTTCTTCTGTGTTTGTCGGAAACACTACTATATCAGGCAGACTAGCACGATGATACGATTCATCTATGCTGTGTTGTTCTAAAATAGTATGATTGGTCGTTACTCGGCTTTCTTGAATAACACTTCGCAGAGCAATTAACAATTCTTCAGTGGTTTTGATCAATTTATTCGCCCCTTATTATCATTTTTCCGCGGTATTTGTTAATGGTATTTTTGCTGTTTGAATTATAAAAATATACCTTTATAGTAATTCCTCTTACTTTCAATTCTCTCCAACCTCTACCATTATATCAAATATTAGGAAAATATTTGCAATTCACATTCCCTAATATTGATTCTAATTAAAGCTTTAGGGAATAAGAAAGGATCATACAGCTTCGATATAATAATCGAATAAGAGTCATTATTAAAAAATACTGGTTGAGGATGCGGTGAAGGGCAATTTAGCTGGATTAACATGAAATTGATTCAGGAAAAAGATAACTATATTAGTGCATGAAAAAAGCAGGAAACTATGTCCCCTGCTAAGATTTCTTTCGTGATACATTCCATACGGCAAGAGCGAAAAATAAAATGGTGACTCCTACCAGGACAAGAATATGCGTGCTGCCTTGGGCAGTAAAGTCACCATATGTCAGCACAACACCCAGTTCTTCTTTTAAACCATCGACTGCAGCACTTGGTGCACCGTCGAATGATATTTTTAAGGGCTCTTCCATAAATACCTGACGAAATAAGACGCCTGCATGGGTGACCGGAAAGATCTTCACAATCATTTGTACAGCATCAGGAAGATTGCCAATTGGTATGTAAATGCCGGTAAGAAACCCGATTAATGTCCCGATAATCGTACTGCCAGTTGCAAATGCATTAACACTTGAAAAGAAGCTAACTAAGAAAAACACCATTGCGCTTGAGGCTAGAACCGATAGGAACATCAACACAATGATTTTTAACATACCTATGAGTGGCAAAAGCTCCCCACCGTTTGCGACAATATATATCTCCGCTAAGACAAAAGTGACCATACACATGATGAGGCCGACCATAAATGAACTGATTACATAACCACCAGCGATTTGATACCTTTTTAATGGCGAAGCATAGAAATCTTTTGCATTGCCATTTGCCCGATCCTCTACCATTGTGCCAAAAGCGCCCATTGTCGTCGTGACAGAGGTAACGGCAAGAAGACCGCCCATAATCCAACTGTCCATTAAGTATCGAGCTTCCTTAATTTCGGTCATGTCCCCTGCAATGGTATCTCCAAGAAAGAGGACATATAAGCCAATGATAATGAAGACGGCCAATAAGGAGAAGAAGACCGCACTTTTATCCCGAAAAAATAGTTTTAGATTACGCTTTGCTAAATTAAACATCAGCACGTATTTCCTTTCCTGTGATTTCGATGAACACGTCATCCATTGTCCCATGCATCACTTCAAAATTTGCAATCAAGGGCTCTGCCAATTTTAGAATCGAGAGGGCCTCTTTTGTATTCGCTATTTTAATGATCATCAGTTGATGCTCGTTTTTGTAACTGATTCCATTGGCTTGAAAAAGCTCATCGAGAGCAGCATAGTCAATCGGTTCAATTTTCAGCATATCTGAGCTATATGTATTTCGCAGTTCATAAGGAGTTCCCTTTGCCACAATCTCTCCATCATCAATAATCATGATATAGTCGGCAGAGGCGGCTTCCTCCATATAATGTGTCGTCAAGAATACAGTCAGTCCCTGATCTCTTTGCAGGTTCGTAATCGTCTCCCAAACACTTCTTCTTGTTTGGGGGTCAAGACCGGTAGTCGGCTCATCCAGGAAAAGAACCTTCGGTGTGTTCACAAGAGCTCTTGCTATATCAGCGCGGCGCCTTTGTCCTCCTGATAATTTTCCGTATGGGCGATCAATAAAGTCCATGACATCAGCTGCAATCGCTGCTTGTTCCACTCTGGATTTGAGCTCCGATTTTGGAATCTGATAGAATTTGGCTCTTGTTAGGAGATTTTCCCGTACAGTCAGGAGAGGGTCGAGCAGACTTTCCTGGAAGACTACCCCGATTGATTCACGGATTTTTGAATCATTTTTAGCAATCTGAAAGCCATTGATGATGATTTCTCCTTTATCTGGCTTCAAGAGCGTGCATAACATATCAATTGTCGTGCTTTTGCCCGCGCCATTAGGACCGAGGAAGGCAAACAGCTTTCCTTGCTCTACATAAAAATCAATATCATTCACCGCAGTAATGTCACCATAGGTTTTGGTGAGGCGGCGTACCTCAATGATTTTTTCCATATAAACACCTCAATTCATATAAATAGGCAGATTAGAATGTTTTTTCGCTGGAGAGTTTTAAAAATGGGGTCAATTCGTAATATTTAATTATATTATAGCTCGGATAGAAGCAATTTGGCGATGAAATATATGCGATGAAATGAACATTCTATCCTGATTAAAACATATATAGACTGGATTTACAGATTGAGGGAGAACTTCGAGATATTTACACGACAATATGATGCTCCTCAATTTTCTTAATGTATTAAAAAATAAACCGATTAATGATGTAAAACCACTCTATAAATATGTAAAAAGGTACATGAATTAACGCGTGATTTCTTTAAATAACAAGAACAGCCACATCCTTACGAAAACAGTCTTATTTTTACTGTGGCGAAAGAATAAGATTACTATCAGAGAGCAAAAAAAAAATTGCTTAATATAATCTGGTTGTGTAACCCTCCTTTAATTGAATTTCAATGTCTTCAGCTCTTGTTTTCAATTTGCTGGCATGCGCTGCAAGTATCTTTGAAGCTTGAGGAAGAGAATTTTTATCTGGCCACGTTGTCGGGTTCCATAATTCTGATCTAATAAATGCTTTTGCACAATGAATAAAGCATTCCTCTACCTTAACCCCAATACCGATGTTTGGTGTCTTTCCATTAACACCTAAACACTCAAGCAAGTCTGGATCTTTTACTACGTACCCTTTTCCATTTACACGGAGGGTTTCACCCAAGCCTGGAATAATAAACAACAAGCCTACTCCAGGGTTCATTAGAAGATTGTATAGGGTGTCCATTCTTTTATTGCCTCTCCGTTCTGGAATTATCAAATAATTTTCATCCAATATTCGAACAAATCCAGCTTGGTCTCCCCTAGGTGAAACATCTAAATTCCCGTTTCCATCCGTTGTACCAATAAACACAAACGGAGATTTGCTTATGAAATGAACACAATGATCATCCAATCGTTTAATCACTTTATTTTTTACTAGTTTACTTGGTTCTCCTATCAGAGCACGCAGTTCATTTGCCTCCGTTATAATCTGTTCAAACATTGTATTCCCCCTTTTTTATTTAACCAAATAGGTTTCAGCCAACTCCTGATTCAAATAGCGGGCCATACCTGTTTTCAATGGGTAAAATCCGCATTTTTTATAAAATTCCTCGTTTCCGACTGTCGAAATTAAGTGGATACAAGATACGGATTCAATTGTGTTAATAGAGAGTTAATAATTTCCTTAGCTACTCCATTACCCTGTTCGTCTGTATGGACTACGAGATCATAAATCGCACCATTAAATACACCATCTGATAGCGCTCTTCCAAAACCAATTAGTCTATCTTCTTTAAAAGCAATGGCCACATGCGTGCTTACTGTGAATACTTGATTAATCATTTCAATTGTATGCTTATTCCAGCCCACAGATTGATAGACTTGCTGCATAGACTCGGCATATATTGAGTTATAATTTACTTTGATTTCTATGTCCATTCCGAGATTCAGTTGACTATGCTACCGATCGTTTATCTTTTCTAAGCACTTCCTCGATTTAAGCTTTCCGGTTAGAGCAAATAGCTTCTGCCACGCTAACAAAATACTGCTTAGAATGCGGTACAAACCGGTCCTTACTTATTGTCTCCTTAAACCAGGTTTTACCTCCGCTAGAATCCTGCTTATAGCCTTCAATCTCCAAATGATCTGAATCTCCATTGTAAAAAGAAATAAAATCATATAATCGAGCTTTTGCCATTCCAGATACTTCTTCCGGCTGCAGGATAAAAGTCTCCATAGGTTCTGTCATTTCATAAAGAAAAACATGACTTAATTCATGGTCTTTGATTGTCTCTGTTTCTATTACATTAGGAAACATACCAAGGCTGTTTAGTTGATCATAGGTAACATTTAATCCAAGTTCCTCATTAACTTCTCTTACACCATCAGCTACCGTTTCATTTGAAAGAATATGTCCCGCTGCAGTTATATCGTAAACATTAGCAAAATCTTTTTTTAAATGACTTCTAAGTTGAAGATACATATATTCTTCATGATTTTCTTTTCCAACCACATAACATTGAAAGGTTTGATGCCAATATCCTTTATTATGGACTTCATCGCGTGTGGCTACCCCAATCGCGGAACCTGATTCATCAAAAATAGTTAGCATTTCTGTTTCCATACATATACACACTACTTCCCATAAATTTACTTTCACCATTATTATATACCTAGCTTTTCTATGTAGTCTAGATAAAAAAGGAAATATTTTCATAATAATTAATACCTATTCTTTTGACAATCTGTTTAATAAAACCAAAATAGGGAAAAGTGCTATATATCATTAATTAAGGAGTTGGTTTGATGGAACCATTATATACAGCAACCGTCACATCCACAGGCGGTCGTGAAGGACATGTAAAATCTGAAGACGGGATTATAGATTTAGATGTGAGGCAACCAAAAGCATTGGGAGGTAGCGGAGAACAAGCTGCAAACCCAGAATTACTGTTTGCAGCAGGATATGCTGCTTGTTATGACAGTGCATTAAACCTCGTATTACGTAAGGATCGAAAAAAAGTAGATACAACGGTCACGTCTAATGTAACGATTGGTAAAGATGGAGAAGATGGCGGTTTTAAACTGGCTGTCCGCTTAGATGTCTCTATCCCTGGTTTGGATAAAGAAGAAGTTAAAAAATATGCTGATATGGCCCACCAGGTTTGCCCTTATTCTAAAGCAACGCGTGGAAATATTGAGGTAACCATTATTACGGTGTGATTGCTTACTTTCTATATAAGTATTTTTATTAGGATAGAGTCTATTCGCTTATAAATAACAGAACAAACGACTGGGAAACCAGCCGTTTGTTCTTTTTTTACTTAAACCGTCCGTTTAACTGCTAAAATTCTTGGATGAAATCCATTCAATTAATTGATTTTTAGGATAATAGGTAGTTCCGTTTAATACCAGCTTAGGGACATCCTGATATTCAGTCAATAAAGCCTTTATTTCATTCCTATTTAATTTAAAAACATAGGCTAGGTCACTTTCTTTTAAAAACACATTGTAATCAATTACATTTTTAGACTGACGAAAATTTATGAGTCCTTTACCTATGTAATGCCCCAATAAAGCTAATCCAACTCCAATACAAAATAGCCCAAAATTTATTCCTGCACCTGATATATCTATTTCCAAATCTATCTCCCCCTTCTTTAATTCTAGTAAACACAAAGAAATTTCCCTTCGAATTCTGACTCTTTTATATGCATCTATATTTATTCGATTAAAATATTGTTAAATCCTTTTATTAAACTTTATTTTGGTCTTGCAGCATAATGATTAAGGTAGCTAACACCTTTGTTTATATAAGTAAATATCAATCAAAAAACTGTTTCACCTCTCAGCTAAAACTTTATTCCCTTCTTATTCGTCTCTTCTCACTTAATAAGAGAACTTCTTCTATCCCTGGCATTCATTTAATGGTATAGTATCCATAACAAATCACTTCATAATTTGAAAATCTTTAACGGAGAGTTGCCAGCCATGATAGGATTAATAATTGAATACGATTATGATGTCATACAGCAGACATTAATAATTGCCTTTTTATTCTCGGTTGTCTTTCCGTTAGCCGCCTTATTCATAGTGCATAAGCAAAATAAAGTCCTTTTCAGTAACCACTATGAAGAAGGAACGAATCAACCGATTTTAAAAAGCAATAAGAAACAGCCAATTATAGATAAACGCCATATTCAACGCTTTTTCACTTTATTTCGTATTAAGGTAAACCCCGGAGATAAAGAAAGCAGCCATTTCCATCCCATCGTATAAACAAATACATGATCGGAGGAAATGGATTGAAAAAATTAATAGGTGTTTTATTCGCAGGAATGTTGTTGAGTGGATGTTCAGCCAATTCTAACGGAGACGGTTTTTTCCAACACTTTATTGTCTCTCCCTTATTATCCTTACTGGAATTTAATGCAGATCTATTTCAGGGGAATTATGGGCTCGCCATTATTTTGGCTACGTTGCTGATTAAATTATTGCTCATGCCGTTGACTGTTAAACAGTATAAAACTCAAGCTGATATGAAACGGAAAATGGAAGTTTTAAAGCCTGAGATGGAAGCTATACAAGAAAAATTAAAACAAACAACTGATGCAGCGAAGAAAGCAGAAATTCAACAGGAAATGATGCAGCTTTATCAGAAGCATGGCGTAAATCCTCTCAATATCGGATGCTTACCAATGCTGATTCAAATGCCGATATTAATGGGATTCTATTATGCCATTAGGGACTCACATACAATTGCAACCCATGACTTCCTTTGGTTTAGTCTTGGCGAGGCGAACATGATCATGGCGTTAATTGCCGGATTGATTTACTATCTCCAATTCAAAGTCAGCTCAAGCCAAATGCAGCCTGAACAGCAGAATCAAATGAAATTAATGGGACTCTTGTCACCTATGATGATTATGTTCATTTCTTTTTCGGCTCCGGCTGCTCTTCCGCTCTATTGGATAACAAGCGGAATCTTCTTGATCATCCAGACATTCGTTTTACAAAGTATCTTTAAACAGGAAGAACCAAAAGACCTTGCAAAAATTCAAACTGAGCCATCTTTAAAGAAAAGCTAAGCTCTTAATAAATAAAATCACCCCATAAAAGACAGACATAGCTCTGACTTTTATGGGGCTTATTTATGCTCTTATTTGACTGATTAACCAAATAAGGAAAAACAGTGTGATTACCGTCCATAACCACACTGCTTTCTTAAAGATCTTAGTCCATATTAATCCATACACTCTTCACTTCTGTGTAGTTATCGAGTGCATAGCTTCCCATTTCACGACCAATACCGGATTGTTTGTACCCTCCAAAAGGAGAAGCCGCATCAAATGTATTATAGGTATTTACCCATACCGTACCCGCTTGTAACTTATGTGCGATTTGATGAGCCTTTTTCAAGTCCTGTGTCCAAACACCTGCCGCTAATCCGTAGTTGCTGTCATTGGCTTTTTGTATAAGATCATCAATATCATCAAATGGCATGGCCGCTACAACAGGTCCAAATATTTCTTCTTTTGCTATTGTCATGCTATGGTTTACATCTGCAAACACGGTCGGTGATACAAAATAGCCTTTATCAAATGGAATATCCCCTCCAATTAACACTTCGGCTCCTTCTTCAACACCTTGGTCAATATATCCTTTTACCCTGGACTGCTGCTGGGCGGAAATAAGCGGGCCCATCGTTGTATCTTCTTCTAACCCATTACCCTGTTTAATATCCTTGGCACACGTTATTAAATCAGAAACGACATTATCATACATTTTCTTTTGGACATATAAACGGCTGCCTGCACAGCAAACTTGCCCCTGATTGAACATGATACCCATTAATGCACCCGGAACAGCCTTTGATAAATCTGCATCCGGAAGAATGATATTCGGCGATTTTCCTCCAAGTTCCAATGTTACGCGTTTCAGCGTATCAGCAGCTGATTTCATAATTTGTTTACCAACCTTAGTCGAACCCGTAAAGGCAATCTTATCGATCATTGGATGATCGACCAATGGTTGTCCTGCTGACGGACCATATCCTGGGACAATATTGACGACTCCATCCGGGAATCCAGCTTCACTAATTAGTTGTGCCAGGTATAATGCAGAAAGAGGTGTGTTTTCTGCTGGTTTTAATACGATTGTACACCCGGTAGCAAGTGCCGCTCCGAGTTTCCAGGCAGCCATTAATAATGGGAAATTCCACGGGATAATCTGGCCAACCACTCCAACTGGTTCATGTTTTGTATAATTAAAAAAATTACCGGCTACTGGGATGGTTTGTCCCATGATTTTAGTCGACCAACCTGCAAAATAGCGGAAGTGTTCAATGGCTAATGGAATATCTGCATTAGATGTTTCACGGAAAGGCTTCCCGTTATCCAATGTTTCCAATTGAGCCAACTCCAGCTTGTTTTCTTCCATTAAATCTGCCAATTTGTATATTAAACGACTGCGTTCTGCAGCATTCATTGTTCTCCATGGTCCTTGATCAAATGCTTTACGTGCAGCTTTGACAGCTAAATCAATATCTTCAGATTGCGCTTCTGAAATCACAGCCAAAACTTCACCAGTAGCCGGATTCATTGTTTCAAATGTTTTACCAGATACTGAGTCTACGAATTCACCATTCATATATAACTGTTTTGTACCTTTTAGAAACTCTGCTAATTTGGGACTAATATTAGAGCTTATAGTAGTGGTCATTTAATTCCCTCCATTTATATCCATCATTTTGTGAACGCTTTCAGTATATTCCATCTATTTTCCATTTTCAATTAATTACCATCTGCAGAGCAAATGAATCGTTCGCTCCTTTTTGACATGAATTAATTCAATACACCATATATTTGTTGAAAAAGAGCAAAGCTTGATCTATATTGTACTTTTGTGTTCTTTTAGCAACATAGACGCGCTTTTTGCATTTTTAAACACATGCTTTCAAAATGAATGATAAAATGCTCTCATACAAAATAGTTTCTCTTATTGATAAAAGGGAAATATATCCATTGTATAGAATAGTATTAAAGAGGCTCCATCTTTACTTTGACGAGGAGGTTCCAATTTGAATCAGTCAGTACTTATTGAGGATTTTAAGTCCTTCTTTCTTGAATTTCAATCTATATGGAATAGCTGTAATACTGAATTGATGATTTCCAAGCTTTCTCTGAATTTATCTGTTCGTTGGGCAAATGCGGATGGTGTCGTTTCAGATTGGGGATATAAGGAGGCTTGCCTAGGATGGGCAGAAGCTTTTGAACAATATTGCGGACATAACCCAAAATGGAATTTTACTATTTTACATACTACTCCAGCGTCTGAGGATGAGGTCATTGTTTTATTTTGGGTAACATTTGAAATGGATGGTGAAAAGAAAGAGGTTGTTAAACTGTTTGTACAGAGATTTAAAAGATATGAAGATGGATGGAAATTGTTGCATGAATACTGTGAAAGTTTACGGTCAGAAGCAGCAATATTATAGACGCCATACCTTTCTTCCACACAAAAAAAACGAACTGTTTTGAAAACAGCACGTTCTTTTACTACGATTGGATTTCGATAAATTGCTCAATTTTATTGATCAAGATTAACAGGGCAGCACGAGTTTCAAACTCCTCCCTTGTTTTTGGTAAATCCATATTCTCAAACTTACCTCTTAGATTCTGTAATTTTAACAGTAGACGATTCCGGTCTTCTATATTTGCACCCAAATCATCTACGAAGTCAGCTACCATTTCATTCTGCTCAAATGTTGTAGGCAGATGAATGATTAAAGGAGCCATTCGCTCAACGATTTGGAATTGCTGATGCACTTTAGTGAAGTATTGCAAATAATAGGAGTCTCTTTTAAAAAAGGAATTTTCCTCACTTCTCTTGGCTAATTCCATACCCACTTCGATTAGCTTCTTTGTTTTAATAATGTATTCATCATTCCAAACACGTTCTTTCTTCCGAATAAACTGACCGAATTGCAAGAAGATCACTTTAAAATTTCCTTCTAGCTCCTTTATAATCTTCTTAATCTCACCTTCAACACTTGGCATATATAAGTTGAACAAAAGAGCGACCAGAATTCCAATCGATACGATGCAGATTTGGTTTAAAATAAGCTCATACGTAATATTTTGCGATATGTATAATTGCATGACAATAACAAAACCAGGTACAATACCGTCCTGAAGCCCCAGCTTAGCCATGACCGGTATATAAATAAATAATAATAAACCTACTGCAACAGCTGTATAAGCACATCCTTCAAATATCAATACAGCCAATAAAATCCCAAGTATACAAGCTGCAAACCGCTGCCATGCAATCTGTATACTTCTGCGCTGTGTACTCTGAACACTTAATAAGGTGATAACTGCAGCGGTTGCTGTATTTTCCAGCGACAAAACTTGAGCAATAACCAAGGCAATCATCGCGCCAATCGCTGTCTTAACTGTGCGGCTTCCAATTGTAAACATGGTTGTATCGATCCCTTCTTTCTTTCCATCCCCATTATATAAGAATACCCGAAATAAATAAAATTACCTCTGTACGGAAATATTAACCTAAAGAAAATTCGAATAACTTTTTGTTGATCAATAAAACTTTCGTTATAATAGGAATACAGAAGGAGATGAATCTGATGAATAAAAAATTAGTTGAACGCTTTCTTACATATGTAAAAATTGATACCCAATCCGATGAAAACAGTCAAACATGCCCTTCTACAGAGAAGCAATTTGACCTCTTAAATCTTCTAAAAGATGAATTGCAGACAATAGGAATGGAAGAAGTAACACTTGATGAAAATGGCTATTTATTTGCCACCCTTCCCGCGAATACAGAAAAAGAAGTACCAACAATCGGCTTCCTTGCTCATGTCGATACGGCTACTGATTTTACCGGTAAGAATGTAAAACCACAAATCGTAGAGAATTATGATGGCGGTGATATTACGCTTAATAAAAATCTTAATGTCATCCTATCACCGAAAGACTTTCCTGAGCTAAAAGAGTATATAGGTAAAACACTTATTACCACTGACGGCACTACTCTGCTTGGTGCTGATGATAAAGCAGGCATCGCTGAAATCGTAACGGCAATGGATTACCTAATTAAACATCCGGAAATTAAGCACGGCAAACTTCGTGTCGCTTTTACACCGGATGAAGAAATTGGCAGAGGCCCTCATAAGTTTGATGTGGAGCGTTTTAATGCTGACTTTGCTTACACACTGGATGGCGGTCCCATTGGTGAACTTGAATTTGAAAGCTTTAATGCTGCAGGGGCAAAATTGACTTTTAAAGGAACCAATGTCCACCCAGGATCCGCTAAAAATAAAATGGTCAACTCCTTAAAGATTGCCGTGAATTTCAATGATGAGCTTCCAAAAGAAGAATCACCCGAATATACAGAAGGCTACGAAGGCTTCTATCATCTCCTATCGTTAAACGGTGATGTAGAACGTACTCATGCCGCTTATATTATCCGCGATCATGACCGTGAAAAATTTGAAGCCAAAAAAGCGACGATGAAAGACCTTGTTGCAAAATACAAGGCTAAATACGGCGAAGAAAATATTATATTAGATATGAATGATCAATATTATAATATGGGAGAAAAAATTGAACCTGTAAAGGAAATAGTCGATGTCGCCCATCAAGCCATGGAAAACTTGGGCATTAAACCAATTGTTAAACCAATTCGCGGCGGTACAGATGGTTCCCAACTATCCTATATGGGCCTGCCTACTCCTAACATCTTTGCCGGAGGAGAAAATTTCCACGGTAAATATGAATATGTAGCTGT
The DNA here is from genome assembly GCF_006346415.1 of Bacillus sp. D386. NCBI lineage: Bacteria > Bacillati > Bacillota > Bacilli > Caryophanales > Bacillaceae > Bacillus > Bacillus sp. D386. Next base: position 213,296 of record NZ_VEMV01000002.1, read on the forward strand.
TGAAAGTATGGAAAAAGCCACCGAAGTCATCATAGAACTTGTACAATTATTTGAGAAACGGGCATAATTTCTCTTATATGAAAAAGAGTGTGCAGAATAGAGGATACCAAGTCTATTATAGAGGCTAGGTATCCTCTTTTATTTGAATTTAACCTGACAAGGAAAATAGTATATCCAATATAAAAGAACTATTAAAACCCCAATTATATCCCTCCGCAAGCCGCAAAATATATACTACTTATTTTCAATTTTCTCCAATAGGGCAATAACTTTTTCGTTTTGTGCGATTATTATTTCATTTTGCTTTCTCAGTTTTACAAAGTCAAAGAGATAGACTAATAAAATCACTATAATTAAAAATCACAATCCTATTCCCCTTTCACAGTACAAAATAATTCCATTTATTATTCATTTAACCTACCCAGCCAGTAGGAACAACCTATCCTATAGATTACGAATCATTTCCTTAATTTCATCACGTGATTGAATGTTCGAATCTTTCCCGTTAGGAAAAATCACCGCAATACCACGGTCATTTTCAATATCAACAAGTATATCATCTAAAAATGTAGTTAATGGAACGTTAAAAGCTTCGTATGAATTATGATCTATTTTAGCAGCCTCTATTTCAGCAAAACTTCGGCTTGGCCAAACTGGAAGCAAAAAATGATATTCTCCTTCATCTTCTAATAGTAATAAGTCGCCATTATTTTTATCACGAAGTAGCCACACCTGTTCATCCGTCACAACCATAGCATAAAAATAAGTAAGTCTTTTTTCAGCAGGACGTTTTAAAATAAATTGTTTAATTAACTTCATATAGACCATTCCTTTTCACGACATATAATTTAAATTTATTCGACAGATAAAATAGAAAGTCCTTCTTTCTTCCGAAGAACTGCCCTTTACCCCTGTAAGAATTCATCGAAAAAAGGCAGTAATTCGCCTTGAATCAATGCCGCTATTAAATCTATTACTCTATTTATTTTTAATTAAAAAAACAACGTCTGCATAAAACTCATTGTCTTATATAACTTCATAACGCCATAACCCACTTTGAGGAACTTCAAAATTAACTGTAAAACGCTCTAATTTTGAATAACCCGGTGACGATTCTTTGATTCTTATTGGATTTAGAGCCGTTATCTTCTCTTCTGTTTCTTTATGATAGGCATATATAGCTAATTCTTTACCTTCAAAGGTTTTAAAAGGGGCAGTAAAATGGAATACCTACCCAAATGGTTTACCTGCTATTAGATTAGGTTCTGGATTTACCGTTAATAAAATTTATATTCATTACGAACTTGCCATTCTTGATTCATTATGGTTTCTTTTGGTTTATTATTTTCGGTTTCTTTTTTTGGAGAACAGCTTACTAACGTTACAAGAAAAATAAGCAAAAATATGGGCAGAAACCTTTTATTATTAATCACTTCCTCTCAGTTATTTTTAACAAACTTCCTTTTATTAAATAACCATATATTCGTGTAAATAGACTTAAAGATTCGTATTCTGGAAACAAAAATAATTTATAGACAAAAAAGATAGATATAATTATGATAAAATCATATCCAAAAATTAGGATAAAAAGGAGATGATTTTATTTTAATTTTCAAAAAAACTGCAGTAATGATAACAGAAGTGCTTATAGCCATTTTTGTAATTATCTGCGTTAGTGCATTGCCAACACTCTTCAGAGATATTTCTGTTAATTTTTTTGCTTTCTTAGTAGAAATCAAAAACACTTTTCTATCGTTATTACACCCTCTAGATATCACATATGGGATGGGCATCCAAAGACCAGTTTTTCCACAAATATTCTACCATTATAAAGAATCAGTCCTACTGATTGTTGCATCACTTTTAATTTCAACCATACTTGCATTCTTATTAACTTACCTAATCCTATTAGTTTTTCAAACAATTAAAGGTAAGATTATGTGGTTTCTCACGATTATTGAGTCCCTACCAGATATATTTTATATAATCGCACTTCAATTTCTTACTATTATGTTTTTTAAAAAAACAGGTACGCTCTTATTAAACGTAGCTTCCGCGGGGGATGATCGGGCCTTTTTTCTCCCTATTGTATGTCTTAGTTTGCCTTTAACCTTACTGTTGACTAAATTTTTAATACAGCAATTTGAGAAAGAACAAGGGAAGTTATATGTAGAATATGCTGTAACTAAGGGAATGAAGCCACTATACATATTTAATATTCATATATTTAAAAATGTATTATTCAGTTTATACCACTATTCCAAAACGGCGATTTGGTTTGTTATATCTAATTTGGTTATTTTGGAGTATATGTTCAATATGACAGGGATTATCTATTTTATCTTTAGAAAATCACCCGAAATATTTGTAATCGGTATACTGATGATTTATTTGCCATTATATCTTATTTATCGTATATGCGATTGGTTAATTCCCCCGGTTGTAAGAGGTGAAGCGATTGATTAAACTTTTGCTAAAAAATAAAACATTTATGGTTGGATTTTTATTTGTATTTATCTTATTGATTTTGAGTATGGCTAATACACTCTTTAACGATAGTACGATTAGAACTGTGCCTCTATATATGGATGATCAAGCGAATATAGTAGATTCTCCTCCTTACCAGCCATTTACACATGGGTTTATAGCTGGTTCAGATTCAGGTGGCAGAGATTTACTTCATATGATTATACATGGTGCAAAATTTACGATAGGGATTGCTTTTCTCATTGCTATCTTACGGGTTTTATTTGCCTTAATATTTGGCGCTTTTTTAGGAGTATATTGCCAAAAGTATATTCGTTGGTACGAAAAAATATTTGATCCAATTACGGTGATTCCACTAACGTTAGTAGCATACTATGTTCTATTCAGTGTAATTGTCTATGGAGGAGATGGTTCTCCTTTTCCATTTTGGGAAAGAGCTTTTTTGAAATAGCAATTCTAACTTTTTATGCTGTACCGACATTGGCTATCTATCAAGCTAATGAAATAAAAAAACTTCATAAAGAAGAATTCATGGAGGCTGCTATGGTGTTAGGTGGCGGTAAACTACATAAATTAAAGACACATATACTTCCTCATTTAAAAGAAAATATCGTTATTATTTTGATTCAGCAGTACATACAAGTACTCGTTGTATTAGCTCATCTAGGAGTACTAAAAATTTTCTTTGGCGGTACATTACAGGATTCTGATGGAAATGCTAACTCAGCTTCTCACGAATGGTCAGGTTTGATTGGCCAAGCTTACGATAATCTGATCGGGTATCCCTGGTTACCACTTATACCTATCCTATTTTTAGGATTAACCATTTTATCCGCTCAAATGATGCTAAGCGGGTTCACAGATGTAATAAATAATAAAGCTTTATATCTGGCTAAAGTATCTAAACCGAGAAAACGTGCTGCTAAGAAGAAGATAGAAACACAAAACTAACTATTTAATGAACACGAATGTGTCTGGCTTGATAGTTGTATAAGGTAGAATCATTAGGAATTGAATCATAAAAAAAATAGCCCAATCATATTATAAAATTAAAATATGATTGGGCTATTTTTTTACATTGATTTGAAGGTTGAGTATCCAAATATAATATAAATTGGTACCCTCCTTTCGTTAGTCTACTTTGAACTGAATTTTTTTCCTTGAGTCATCCTTCACCCCTTTGGCTGTTAACCATGCTTCTAGAGTGTATTCTCCAGGTTCAAGGTCTTTCAAATGGATATCATGCGTTAATTGCGCTCCTTTAACCAGTTCTTTTTCAGTAATAACCTGTATAAAGGATTTTCCCTCTGAATACTGGATGATTGTTTTTCCCGCTTGATCCTTTAAAATATAATCAAACGTTTGGCCGCTGTTAAACGTTAATTTAATCGGTTTCGCTGTCTCGTTTTCAACTGTATATACAAATAAGTAATCATTTTCGACTTTGTTCTTTTGGACTAAGCTTGACGTTAAACTTGCATCATTGATACGATTTGTACTCTTATCTATATTCACTGGTTTATCATCACTTCCTTTGTTTGGACTGGGTTCTTGCCCGCATGCTGCCAACAGGAGGATACATAAAATAAAGCTTAGACTTTTTTTCAAACTCACACCTCCTTATAATTCCTTTGTTTGTTAGGTTCTACAATCATCTGCCATTCCCCTGCTCAATCATTCTTAGATTTTATTTTTTCCTTCATCCATTTATAGACTGTTACGATTCCTAACACTCCACCCAACGCAATTCCGGATAATGCTACAAATAAAGCGATATATTCAAAGAAGGAATAGGAAGCAGCCTGGGACCAGTTAATATTCCCTTTCCAATCCTGTTCAATGACCAGATTCATGCCGTAAATTCCCGAAATAACCGTATATGTAGTTAAAAACGTAAGTAAATATTCATGTCGTTTCCCTGTTAGCTTTTCGTGGTTTTTATAGAGATTGCCAAGTGTTCGGTTCACATGATTATAAAGCTCATCCATATGAAAAATATCTTTCATTTTTAAATAGATTTCTTTCCCAAAAATCCGGCTATGTACTTCAGGCTGATAAAATTGTGCAGAAAAATTCGTGATTCGAATGATAAGCTTTTCAATAGAACCTTTTTTATCATCCACTCTCAGCTGGGAATTCTCATACGATAATTCTAATAAGAGGAGTCGATTGAAAAAGAATAAAATATTTGTGTAAAAATTTTCTCCATACATACGCTCAGCAATAAATTTACTTTTCTCTTCACATTCATTTGATAGACAGACAAATGCATAATTACTGATTATATAATAGGAAGAATCGCCCCATCGATCATATACATGCTGATCACAAAAGCGATGGATGTATGCCTCCGATTTAGCACCGGCATAGGGATGTCCTTCCCTATCATATCCCTTAATCAAAGCGGCTCTGTATAAAGAAATTTCATCCAGGAGGGTATTCTTTTCGAAAGCTAAATAGTAGTAAACTTGCATACGTTCTTCTATAAAAAATGGCAAACTGCCAAAATAGGTTGTATGCTCTTTCTTTGATAAATGATCCTCCAGCCATGGACAATATTCATTGAAAATAATTCCTTTTGTTTCAGAATACTCTTTTTCATTTAATCTAATAACTATATCATGCGGTTTATCTAGTTGTCTGAATAAGTCTATAAAATGAAGAACATCATTATAGCTCATATGATCAGGCAAATTAATTCGCATATTCATAATGCCAATATTATACGGACAAACAAAGATATCAAAAGATACTAATATAAAATCAGTTTCTAAATACTTGGATTGTAAACAACCCTTTTGATTGATAATTTTACTAAAGCGACGAAATGCATTTTTATCCTTTATAGTTGGGGGAAATAAAATGGGCTCCATATTAGGAAGAAAAAATTTCTCCATGCGTTCATGAGATACTCGTATATCTCCATAAAATTTGCAATCCTGACTTGTATCTCTTAAATCAAAAAACTCCCACTGCTCTTTTATTAACTGCTGAACCAAGCCCTCACTCCGTGAGTCCTTTATTTGAAAGGGGAAGATGAACTGTAGGTAGGATTGTTCCACTTGAAGTTCTGGGATTTCTATCTTAGACATTCTGTATACCCCCATCTCTCTATCTATCTCTCTTTTCCCTCAATACTGGATTAAAAAACTTATTGATTGGTTTATATAATAACCTATGATGAATAATTGGGTTTATATTCAATATATACAAAACAAGTACTAATATTAAGAGGAGAGTGGACTATATTCTCTCATCACACCCATTCACAGTCCAAAATAAAAAACCTTCTAGAGAGATTACCACATCACTCTAAAAGGTTTAATAACCGATGTAAAAGAATTAAGATTATTTTAGTAAATGAATTGTTTAATCGATATATATGCCAATCGCTTTACTATCATCAACTTTGGCTTTTTGTTATTTCAATGCGCCAATAAAAATTGTAAGGATATCTCATTGAATTGGGCAGCTTGATCTATATTACATACATGACCGCTATCCTTTAATATGACTAACTGACTTGATGATTGTTTTTTTACTAGCCGCTTCACTGGTTCTAAAAACACATAATCCTCATCTCCCATAATATATAATGTAGGAATATGTGTATCTTTTTCATTGATTTTCAATAAATAGCTTGCGATATCACCAGTTAGTGATAACCAACGCAAAAATTCTCTATGCTTAATTTTTCTCGCCTCTTGAACAAATAAATGACGTGAAGTTTCATGGGTTTTTCTCGGCATTAAAATCCAGGCAAATAGTTTATATAACCACATAAATGGGATTATTTTCTTAAACATATTTGCGATACCAAGTAAAAAGTGCAGCCTTGGTGTAATACGTATTACAGCGCCTGCAAGTACCATCGAATGAAACCTTTCAGGGTTCGTCTCAGCTAACTGACGAATCAGCATTGTCCCCAGTGAAATTCCTACAAAGTGAGCTTTATCAATCTTTACTTCATCTAAAACATTTAAAATATCTTCGCTAACCAAATCAAGTGTATATTTAGTTGGACTGTTCTCAATCTCACAATCACCATGGCCGCGAAGATCGACGACCAACACATTAAAATGCTTACGGTATACTCGAATTTGCTTGTACCAAATAGTTGAGCTACCTCCTGCACCGTGTACTAAAACAACCCATTCTTTATGTTGTTGACTATAGATTTTATAATGTAACAAATTTTTCATCCTTTAGTTATTTAACATATACTATCATTACGTACAGCAACACTCATGGTTTCAAATTTTAGAGTATTTTACATTAGATGTATGCCCAAAAGTAATATCCGTAAACATTTCCATTTATCAGATACCGAACATATCTATAATTTTTTCGCTTCCTGCTAGCGTTTGATCAAGCATTTATCACTTCTAACATTTATTTCCTCTTGGGTGCTAGATATACAAATATTTTTAATAAATGAAGGAGCAGCGGTAAAAGACGATACATAGTCTAATCATACTGAATCTTTCAGTAAGGGACTTTGTGAAACAAACGATAATCAGAGTATTAAATAAGCCAAAAGAGAAAAAGCACTTTTTATAGTTCATGATAAATTAACATCGGCCGATATAATAAAAGCCCCATAGACAAGTCTATGAGACTAGAGGTATTATTTCGTTATAATAGTAATATTCAAATATTTATTTTTTGGGACTGCGCCATTTTTCAAGTGCAGTCTGTAATACAGATGCTAAAAAAAGAGTTTCTCCTATACTGATTAAAATTCGATTCATTGGATTATGCATATTAATCGATTCTCTATCAAGTTTACCTATCTGTTCTTTTTTTAATTGAATAATAGCTTCTTCAGCTTGACCTTTTGAGAATCTTAAAAGCTTATTTCCCCAATCCTGATCATCCTTCGTAAATAATACAGAGTCTTCTTCAATGATTGCAGCAAATTTTACACCGTAATTATTTTTGTAGTGATACGGAGCTTTTTCAAAGAAATCCTCAGGCGTGTCTTCTAACATTTCATGTTCAGCTTGTATAGCCTTAATCTCTTCTTCTACTTCTAAACTAGTGCTTGTAACCATAAATACCAACTCCTTCTGCTAAGTACTTAAAAGTATAAACGGTTTACCAAAAGTTGTCTTCTTATATATGGAAGGATATAAAAAGTAATTATATTTAGAATTTTCTTTTAAATATAACTACAATATTGGAATAATGATTACATTATGTAATAAATAGTTCTACCCTCGTATACAATAGCTAATTCTAACTTTAAACGATATATTATACATTGATTTATAGAAAATTTTATTATTCGAAGAATTTCTTCACCCTTTTTGTTAATATTCACTCTATGATTATCTTATAATCATTCTACTGAAATCATATATTTCTTAACCTCTAGATAATCTGTAACCATCATTTATTTACATTTGTTTCCACACTTGATATTATCAAAATAAAGAGGTGAAGCTGATGAAAAAAAGAATCCATCCGTCTTTTTCTCATTCCTATGAAATAATCTTGCAGGATACCGTCCATTTTTTGCTAGCTTTATTCCATAAAAATCCCTCACACCGTTTGATAAAGGAAACTCTTAATGTATGCTATGACTCTATTATTCATGTTACACAACCCCTTACCCGCCAACTTCAGGAACAACCTACAGAGAAAATTGAATTCCAGCTAGTTACAGACATGATTAATGAAATTTATTACGATGAAAAAGAGGACCAGAGCATTATTGATATGTATTACAAAAACCTTCCACTGGATGACTTTTCAAATGACAATTTAGTTTCGGAGCTGACCGAATTGCTGACAAGAACTCATAATCCCCAGCTCTCCTATTCAACCAGCAGAAAAGCGCTCCATTCATGGGTAGATTTGCGTGAAGATGGTCAAATAAAAAGCATATATTCCGACCAAAGCTTAAATCCCAGTGATGTAATTGCTCAGGATAAACTGCTGGAAGATGCGGCAATCGACCAAATGATACAAGTATTGAGTAAGGATTTCGGAGTGCTTCATGAACATAAAAATATATTGATTGAGTCCGTATTGCGGTCTCTCCAATTCAATATTGAACATGTCATTCCACAATCGTGGTTTGAGAAAAGACACCCCATGGTTGGAGATCTTCATCATTTATTTACGTGTGAAAAAGATTGTAATTCATTCAGAAGTAATATTCCTTATTATGATTTTGAAGACTACAAACCTGGAGCTTATAAAGAAGTCATAAAATCCTTTTGCGGAAAAAGAGATGGCAATCAAAGGTTTGAGCCTGAAAATGGCAAAGGTGAAATAGCACGAGCATGCTTATATTTTTTAATGAGGTATCCTGATGAAATTATACAAGAAAAAATGTCATTGATTGATATCGACCTATACAAAAAATGGCACAACAACCATCCGGTCTCTCTTCATGAAAAACATCGAAATTGGGCAATTTTTAAACTCCAAGGAAATCGAAATCCCTATATTGATTTTCCTGAGCTGGATTTCACATGATTATAAGATATTTTTTCAGAGTTTGCTAACAATTGAAGATTCCAGTCATATTTTTTGGTAACTACATGATCCATACTATAAAAAATGAGGGATACAAAATGAAACTGAAAACCATTATTCCGCTTTCAGCTTCATTGTTATTGCTATGTTTATCAACAATGGCCGCTTTCTATGAAGGAAGTGCTCTCCGAGATGACATTTTCGAATGGCGGTGGTCCACTCCATTTACTATGCTTACAGCAGAAAGAATTTCACATGCCGATCAAGTATCAAAATTAGATTACCTGGTTTATGCTGCAAAATTCCAGCCGTTTTTTCCTGCTATTATGTTGATATGTCTCATTAGTATCCTCATCTTAGCCAGTTATATTGGTATTAAAAATCCAAAGACTCATGCTTATTATTTTTCGGTCTTGGCTTGTGTAATGGCAAGTGCAGGTTTAATGATACTCTCTGATCATGTGGGGACAAAATTTATTTATTCCAGCATACTACTATCAGGAGTTATTATTTCCTCTCTCTTAGCCTATCAGCACTTTACTCAAACACTCACACAATCTACATTTAAGCAAAATGAGACTTAAAATAATACCAATAATTAAAAGAAGGAGTGAAAATTCCACTCCTTTTATTGCGACATTCTTTTGTTTCAACTCTGTTAATGATTAAGGATGAGATTAGCGGAATTGCAAAAACCATCCCATTGTCGATATGTCTAATGTGCTAAGTCAATGTTTTTGTAATGAATAGTTTTAAAAAGGAGTACTCCAAGAGGCATATCTTCTTATGAATTCCCTGCTTCGAATTGATCCATAAGCATAAAAATAAAAACAATCGCCAAATGAAGAATTGCCAATATTGCGAAATGGTATCCTTCAAGGATTTTTATATAATAAAAAAAGATGGGAAAAGCAACGGTTTCATAACCAAATAAAACCAATAGCCACCCTATTCTTTCAGCCAATTTTTTCTCATTCTTCGGAATAAAGACTTCATTATTCCCTGCGATAAAGGACGTTTTTCCTTTTTTTCTAATCGAGTTCCCACTCATCATGAGTAATATACCGATCACCGCAAGTACAACAGAAGGCAAAAGCATTCTCTTTCCTCCTCATAATTCATCAGCATATTCTTAAACATGTATTCTGATTTTTTCAATAATTAAGTGAAACTTATTTATTGATTTTATCATCAAAAATTATCATTTAGAATTGCTAAATGCCGCTTTTTAAGTAAAAGGATTCCAACTAATTAGCATTATTCTATGTACCAATGAATTTTACAAAAATAGGAGGTATACCTTTGCCATTAACTTTATAGTATAAGGTAATACCTAATATAGGTCTCCCCCTTATGTTTATAAAAATACAATTGACATAGTGTACAGTTTAAAGGAACGAATGTGCCTCAGAATAAAGACGTCAGTTACATGTTTATTTGTTTTAATGATGTTTTTAAAATGTTCCCATTCCTACATCATGAATAGACTATAAAGGAAAGGAGCGGTTTTTTTTGAACAGAGATAAGTACGACGGTCTCCATTTCTTAGCGATTATCTGCATAACCTTTTTACAGTTGAACTTTGGCTTTAATGACTGGATTTTCGGATTGCTTATAACCATATATGCCGTATTTGCCATTTTAGTTATTGAAGGACTATCGAAATACTCCGTGACAAAATTTATCATTTTATTACCAATGATCTTCCTATTAAGAATCTTCATCACTTTATACTCATGATTTCAAATAATTTATAGATTACTATAAAATACAAAACTAATTCAGATATCAGCATGACCTGCACCAAGGTTAGATGGTCTTGAGCTCATAATAGTGCAGGTCCTACTTAATTGGATTGTTCTTTCTAATTGCTAGCCAGAATGACAGCCATCTCGTCTTCAATTTTCTTCAGCTGATTTTCTTTCTTGGCATTGTTAATAATGATGGAGAAAACGTATTTATTCCCCTTCTTTCCTTTTACATATCCCGTCAAACTACTGACCGTTGAAATCGTACCTGTTTTGGCTATGATTTTACCTTGTGCAGCTGTGCCCTTCATTCTGTTTCTTAATGTCCCTCCTACACTTCGATCACTATCACCTGCTACTGGAAGTGCATTCTTATATGTTTTATACCATGGTTTGGTTTGCGCTTTATAAAGTAAATTTGTTAATGCGTTAGCTGAGATCATACTAACATGAGACAACCCTGAACCGTCTCTCATAAGTATGGCATCATTTCCAATCCCCAAATCGACAAACTGGCCCTCAACAACTGATAATCCCTTATCCCAGCTTCCCACTTTTCCTTTTACCCTGCCCATTTCTTTTACAAGAACCTCAGATATTGTATTATTACTAAGCTTCATATATGGTACAAGAATCGTACCCAATTTAGGTGAATGGTCGGTGGCAAGCTTTGTAGGCTTAGCTGGTATTTTTCCGGCTGTATAATTCCCAGTAATTTTAATGCCTTGCTTTTCTAAAGATCTTTTAAATAAAGCAAGGGTATATCGAGTAGGCTCCCATACAGAAATCCATGTTTTTGTAGTACCGGAATTTAGAGGGACATTCCCGGTGACAGTAATTCCATTGCTGCCATGTTTTCTATGTATCTTAACAGTATTTTTACTGTTAACCTTACCAACTTTGGTTTTGTTCGATATCTTCACATAATCCGTCTTTGGAGTCATGGTTACAGAGGCGGCTTTACCTACTTTATTGCCAGACTTGACTTGTATAATCACTGTACCTGCATCATAATCAGCATTGGGGGAAAAGGTTAATCCAGAAATTTGAGCACCATAATACTCTTGCTCATCACTCCATGGCATATCCAATGATAATCGGATTTGGTCATACCATGTATCATCCGCCACAAGATTTCCTTTAATCTTCTTTATCCCCTTCTTTTTTAGAGCTAAAGCAATATTGTCTAGATCCTTCTCCCCTAGAGTAGGATCCCCCTTCCCTCTGATGTAAATATTTCCCTTTAAGGTACTTCCTTTTTGTTTACCATCTGTATAGATCTCAGTTTTGAAACGATAGTTTTCTCCAAGTAATTGAAGAGCAGCAGCACCGGTAACTAACTTCATACTTGAGGCCGGCCTTAATCTGGTATCCCCATTATGCTTGTATATTATTTTTCCATTAGATGCATTTCTCACGCTTATTCCAATACTGGCACCTTTTAAATCAGGATGGCTTAGCACCTTGGCGATTTTAGAGCTTAACTGGCTTCCTCCAGCGGCATTAGAAGCCTCGTCCTTTTTCAAGGGACTGACAGAGCTAAAACTAATAACCATAACAACCATTAACAGACATAACCATTTCATCTGCTTGTACAATGGACTCTCCCCTTCTATATTTTTTTAAACACTTTTATTAAACAGCAGAGTATAACTGGCTATGAAGGCATAGCCATATTAATTTGTATATGAAAGCACCTAAAAGGAGAATCATTTTTAAAAAATGACCTCACACTTTTTACTAATTATCTTCTCCCTAATCATATTTACTAGTACTGCTTCTATTGTTAAAACATTCAGAGAAGGGATATAGTTCGCGAATACATTGGTTGCTCCCCCCTTAACTTTATATATTCTGATTTATTAGCTATATAGTGTGGGGATGAAGAAACAGCTAAAAAAGACTGTGAGTTAGGAAGATTATGTACAAACACGTTTTCAGAAACAGGGTTAGTACCCCCAGTGCTTGTCTTGATGTTTGGAGTAAATGTTGGGGTTATCAAGGGGAAAAATATGTACAAGGATGGAAAGACCTATAAAGTTATAGTGTGGTCTTGGCAACAGTATTCAAACAGCTCGAATCACCAATCATATTATAAAAAAAATAATGCCAGGCGTTAGCATCCTTTTTTATATGATTGGAGTAGCCATAACCTCTAATTTTAAAATATGTAGAACATACTTAATTTGAATGACCAATGAAGAGACAAGCTGTCACCTTAACTATGTAGTTAATTCTTATTATATAATGTAGAGATATATACATAATTCTATACTTTTAGTTGTTTTTAGATTCATTAGTCAAAACTTTTACTAATACTAAATAAAAATATTATGTAAACAATCATTTTAAAATCTAAGCATATGTTAAACCGAGCACAACCTATATAATTGAGGAAATGAATTCCTCTAATATCATAAAAGTGTAAATCACTAATGCTATACCAGCAACAGCAATGAATCCAACAAATAGTGCAGAGCAAATTATCTTTATAAAAGAAATAATAGTGGTAAGAATATTTTTGTTAAATATTATAATATGAGCCATCTTATTCAACCTTTCTGAAAGTCTTCTACTTTCACTATACCGTAATCCCTTGCCAAATGTTAACACCTATTTTCCTTTATTTTGTAATAACATTTCCGTATTTCAAGAGGACCTCTAAAAAACAAACGTTAAAACCTTGCTATAAGAATGATTTATGTTAGATGAAATTATAAATATATGATTCATATGGAATCAAAATATTTTGTTTTTTTTATTTTTTGTTCTATCATAGATTATTAAAAAAGGAAAGTTAGGTCTTAAGATGAAAAAAAACACATATCATACAATTATTGCTGAACTAAATCAATCAGACCAAGTTTCTCAAAAATTATTACATTCTTTATCAGCTCCGATTATTATAAAAATGTTTTATAATTTATTCGGACCTTCTGGGACACACCGGTTAAGTGAAAATGCTTATTATAAAATTCTTACTGAATTGAAAGACCACACGGAAGAGCTTCCAAACACTTCTGTGCCATATGCCAGTTCAACACTGATTCATTTATTTTATGACAAGATTGGCAGGCACGTCACGGCTGAGACCGTTTTGGAGGATGATGAAGGGGACTCCAAAGAAGAAACAAATGATTTAACAGTAGATGACCTACTGGATTTACTTAATTTCGCAAACGAAGATCATGATGAGCTTTATGCAGAACATATTAAAGATCGCCTTTCTCAAATTTGTTCTTTATTACGATAAAAATTATAAATATGTGGGGATGCTTTTTTAAAAGGCATCCTTTTTAATGCGTACAAATGTTAATTACAATAAAATATCAAAATTGATCAGCAACCATTATAAATAGATTATTTTGCCAAGCGATTACATATAGAAGTATTTCCAACAAAGATGCCATCTAATTACAGGGTATTCCTTCTAATATAGGGAAAATACTACTATATTGTGACAATTGCAATTATTCAGTTCACTACAGTGTAAATCATATAAAGGTATATGTTATTATGGTCCCAACAAAATATTGTGCGATTATTATTTTTTGAGGGGGATTTAAATGAAATCAACGACTAAGGAAATCATAGTATCAGAAATCAGGCAGACAAAAACTGTATATGAAAAGCTATTGATATCATTAACAACTCCAGTCCTACTTACTATTTTCAAACAATTATTCGGCAGAAACGGAGAGTTTTCCTTATCCGATAAAGGATTCGATTGTGTTGTAGAAGAACTTGAGTCTCAGAATCGACTACCAGAAACAAATGGGGAAAAAATCACAGATGCCTTATTGGTAGATATTTTCACTGATTTTTATACCAATCAGAATGAAGATAACCCTCTTAAAGATCAAATGCCTTCTGTTGACGAACAATCAACCCCTCATCTAACACTTGATGATTTATTAGATTTACTTAATATAGCTATGAAACATCATGATATCCTATATGCCAATGAATTAAAAAGACGTTTATTGGTACTTAACAGGAATCATAAAAACAGTATAGAAGCCTCCTGAATATCTACCTTCTAAGCGAATGAAGCACCCTGTTCATTCGCTTTTATTATTGCATCACTAAGGAAAGTTCATGGCTAGATGGTTGGTTAAATTTAAAAAGAACTCTCAGCTTTCATTATTTCGATCTTCGACCATGTCTTCATTGACGAAATACCTCTGTTTTGGGATACTGAAAAGGCTGACTCTAAGGAAAAAAGGTGTATAACATGGAATTTGAGATTAAATTTTTATCTTTCTTTGTTGTGGAAACAGAAGATAAGGAACAGCCTACAGCTAAGCATTATCAAACACTTGATACAGATGAATATGAGGAAAGTGCTCTTAAAGATTTCCTTGATGGCGAATTCAAGAAAATCGTAAAACGTAAAGTCGATCGTCATCCCAATTCAGAACAAGTACCAACAAAGCTGGGCCATTTTATAATTGAACCAGGTCATACATTGGATTCAAATCCAAACTACAATGCATTTAACCGTACTCGCTTTGCTGATAATAAAGAAGATTTTAAAGCATTCAGTGAGGAATTCGTTCATGCTTATCTTGATACAAGTGCAGTTCGGGGCGGTGTGTTTGTTATGGCTTCAGCCGTACCGCGGAAATTTTTCGAACATCGATTTTTATTTTTAATGAAATGTGATTTTGAACCAAAGGTCGCTTCTATATCTGATGAAAAAACATTAATTCGCAATGTCGAGATGGCCATCACTACTAAAAATATGAAATCCATTCTATACCCTCATATGCCTGAAGAAGGCATGATTGAGGAAAGCGAATTAAAAATTCATCAATCCTCACATGCCCGATATTTCGAAGATTTTTTAAAATTTGTAGAGTATGGTGAATCTAAACAAGAATTAGTGAAGAATCATGTCATTGACATGGTACAGGAGCATATTGGTGAAGTATATGAGCCCGAAAGTGAGGAACGCCGTCAGTTTGAAGAAGCTATTGAAATCTGGGCTGACAGTCCCAAGCGTGAGCTTCAGGAACGATTAACAACTGAACAAGTTGTAGAAGCAGCCGCTCAAATTGTTGAACAAGAACCGGATATTGAACTAAAGATGAAGCTGGATAATACGAATATTAAAGGATTGCTGGCCGATTTCAGTGAAACCATTCATTTAGCCAAAATTAACAATCGTTATGTATTGGTGATTGAAGCAGAGCAAATTTTATTTGAGAAGGGATTCTCCCCCATCGAATTCCACAAACCTGATGACCTGCATAGGGTAATCGATAAAATAAATAAAAAGACCTATGAAAATAATACTTTTTAAATCATAGGTTAAATTCCATGATTTAAAGAAGGGTTCTGATTTTAAAGCTATAAATCCTGATATATGATAACCTTTAGATTAGATGGTTTTTAGGCTGCCGACTTTGTCGACAGCCTATTTTTTTAAACACTATTTAAGATTGGATATTAAGACAATCCATTTTTTGCCACTATTGCTAGTAAAAAATTTATCTGCATTCTGACAAAACCGGCTATATAAAAATTGGCCAGAACCCCTTTCATTGATCCAGCCATTCTTTGCTACTTTTAGATTATCATTTATAAATTTAAAGTTTAGATTAATGTAGCGGTATCCTCCATTCAGAATTCACACCAGCTTTTGCCCCCCTTCTCTTCTGTTTTGTTTACTTATATAACTAGTAATACAGTTGCTATAATCATATTCAAACAAAATATTAATTATATTTATAAAGATGCATTTTTTACAAAATTTAGGGTATTGTGTTATTGTTGATTTGATCATTACCACTATGAATAATCTCCAGATGCTCTCTTCATTAGGTATCATCTCAATCAGTATAAAAAATTCATTTCCTGATATCAGTCCAATTGTCTACTTAGTTAAGCACTTGCAAACTTGCAATTAATTTATACATATATGACTTTGCTTAATATGCTTTAGAATGTACTTCGTTTTCAGTGAATTCAATATCAAGGAGGAACATATGTTGAAGAAGTCAGTATCTTATTTGGGAAGTATTTTTTTCATTTTATTTTTAACTGCTTGTAATGAGGAAGCTTCACCGGTATCTAAAAATGGCAATGAGGTAGCAAAGGCAGAGGAAACAAAAAATGGTGAATCTGAACTAACAGCCAAGGAAGTCTATAAAAAAATGGTTGAGGCTTCTTCTGAAGTTAAAAGTCTTGGTCTTAAATTAGATATAGATCAAGAAATATCAACTGAAGCTGATGGAATCATTTTGACAACAGAAACAAGGACAGACTCTAAAATGATTCAGGAACCTTTGTCCTTATACCAACAGATTGAAATTTATTATAAAAATCCAGCAACCGGAGAACAGGAAGGTAAAATCGATCAATATTTAACAGATGAAGGATTTTTCATGCACGATATCGAGGGAGATCAGTGGGGAAGATATAATGCAGATTATACTGAGGTGGCGAAAGGGCTTAATTTACAGCCGGGAACGAATCAATTAGATTCTCTGAAAGATTTAGAGTCATTTGCAGACGACTTTACCTTTGAGCAGGAAGCTGATCAATATGTTTTAACTTTAGCAGGCAATGATGAAAAATTAAATGAATACGTAAAAGGATCATTACCTGCTAATATACCTGAATTAGAAACAGCTCTGAAATCTATGACACTACAAGAAGTCGAATATGAAATCTTTATAGACAAAAATACTTTTTTACCATCGGTGATGAATGTAGATATGAATATAGGTATCTCGGAAAACGGAAATTCCCTTGTATTAGAACAAAGTATTGAATCTAGCTACTATGACTATAATAAAATTGATAAGATTGTACTTCCTAAGGAAGCATTGGATAATCCAAACGAAATAAATTTAAATGATACAACCAGTATGTAACTATAAAAAACTAAAGCTCCCAGTCGAGGAGCTTTAGTTTCTTTAGTTTTACTATTTATTCACATACCCATGAGACTCCGATTGTTCCTACTCCTGTATGGACTCCAGCAACAGGAACCAATAGCATTCGCTCAGTAGGAATGGAGTTAAATTCTTCATTTATTTGTTTTTCCAATTTACACGCATTTTCTTCGTCATCAGCATGGATAACTACTATTTTACTAACCTTACAAACTTTCATATCTTCTCTTAATAAATCCAATATATAATGGATAGCTCTCTTTTCAGTTCTAACTTTTTCTCTAATTTTAGCCCCTTCTGTTTCTATAGAAAGAATAGGCTTAATATTAAACAAGTTAGCAATGAGCCGTTGGCTTCCTGAGACTCGCCCGCTTTTATGGAGCTGATTAAGATTAGACGGTATGAGGAAAAGCCTTGCATTCGTTTTGATTTCTTCGATTTGTCTGACAATTTCTTCAGCATCAAAACCCTGTTCAAATAACTCTATACCTTTTTTCATCAAATAAGAAAGAGGGTAAGATCCAGTACGTGAATCAATTGCAAACAATTTAAAACCTACTTGCTCAGCAGCCATTACAGATGTTGAAAAAGTACCTGATAGTTTACCCGAGCAATGGAACGCTATTCCATAATCATACTCTTCTTTCAGTTTTTCATATAATTCAACAAATTCACCAATTGATGGTTGTGATGATTGGAAAGTGGTATTTTCACTTGCCATTCTTTCGTAAAATTCTTTTTCTGTAATATCAATTGTTTCTTTGTATGAAACTCCATCGATAACAATTTGTAAAGGAATAATATTTATTCGATTTTTTTTAATAAAATTCTCGTTTAATGTGCATGTCGTGTCTGTAATCCAAGCAATTCTTGGTGGTTCTTGTTTCATTCCCTCTTCCCCTTTTAAACAAAATGGTATGACCAATTTTATATTAAAAATAGTATGTAGTAATCATTACTACATACTTAATATAATTTAACTACTTACTATAGTCAAACGTTTTCTTGGAAATTCGACTATATTATTATTTATTCAACAAATTTTGCAATCAGGCTCAAATTACCTTAACTGTTTTTTCCTCTTTTGAAAGATAAGTTAATGTATCTATGTCGGAATTAGTCGGTAAAAGATACGTATTTTTATAAACTTCATTGCCTTTTCCGGTAATAAAAATCCAGTCACCATCTTTTGCAATTTTCCAAGCATATTCGATTGCCGACGTACGATCCGGTATGACCTTCCCTTTGGCAGATGGCTTTAAATCATGTAGTGCTTCTATCATCCCCTCAAAAGATTCGGTCCCTAAATCATCCAGCGTTAAAATACATAGGTCACTGTGCTTTTTCGAGATTTCAACCATACCACGTCTCTTTGTCACATCTCGATTTCCCCTAAATCCAAAGATATGAATGATGCGCTTTGCCCCCATCTCTCTTCCGGTTTTAAGACATTGTGCAAAAGCATCGCAAGTATGAGCATAATCTACAACTAACTGTGCACCTGTCGGGTGATTCACTACTTCAAATCTCCCCGGCACGCCAGGAAATGATTGTAGTGCATTAATTATTACTTCACCTGGTACACACATATTTCTCGCTGTTAGAAATGCAAGCGCCGCATTTTGAATATTATGTTTTCCCTTAATAGAAAGCCTAATAGGATAGATTTCTTTATTTTTATATACAAACTGTATATCACCCGTTTTATTTTGCTGAATATACAAATCAGATTCTTTATTCCCTACACAAAAAATTTGGTCATTAGTACCGCATAACCTTTTTTCAAGTTTACTGCCCCATTTGTTATTCGTATTAATCACAGCAGCACCATCTGGCTTTAATTGAGTAAAAAGCTGTGCTTTTACTGAAAAATAATCATCCATATCCTTATGATAATCTAAATGGTCATGGTCTAAGTTTGTAAAAAGAGCATAATCATAGCTAATCCCTTTCACTCGATATTGTGACAGTGCGTGTGAAGATACTTCCATTATGACAATATCATCTTGACTTCTTGATAATTCTTTTTGTAATTGCAATGCATCCATGGTTGTATTTACAGAGGGTGTAGATTTTTCACCATTTATATAATTATAAACCGAACCAAATAAAGAACAGGATCTACCATAAGCTTCAAGGATATGCTTCAACATAAACGAAGTAGTAGTTTTTCCATTTGTACCTGTTACTCCAATAATTGTTCTATCTGCTTGCACAGGATAAAAACGTTTAGCTAAATCAGCCAGGATAGCGCGGCTATTTTCAACCCTAATATACGGGACCGATAGATCAGTGATTTCTTTTTCGCCGATTATAACTCTCGCTCCAGCTTCAATTGCCTTTTCAATATACGTATGACCATCCACCTGAAATCCTGTAATGGCTACAAATATGAATCCCTCTTTTACCTCTAATGAATTATTAGCAATCCCGGTAATATATATTTCTTTATCCTTATCTGACACTTTTGCGACATCACTCAACAAATTTTTAAGCTTCAAGTCTTAGCAACCCCTTTTGTTCTTCTGCTTCTGTGAAAATATTCAAGATTTTTTGTGGTATTCTATGGTAATTCACTATCTTTTCCGATTTACTATCTGTATAAAAGATAGTTAGTTATATGTTTTGTATTAGCTTTCATATTATACAAACAGAACAACACCTATACCTAAATTCCTCTATTTACAAACTTATAAACCCTTTTTACACTTTTTGATTATTTTTTTACTTTAATATATACATTTATTTCAAAATAATCGCCCTATATACCCAAAAAGAAAACTCCCTATTTCACATAAGGAGTTTTCTTTCTCTATACTTTCACTCTTTTCAGAAATAAAGACAATAATAACCCGGTAATTGAAGCAACCATTATAAGGATATACCCTTTTTTCACACCATAAATGAGAGCCTCCGTTAGAACCTCTGAATTAGGATAACTCCCTGCTTCATTTAAATATGAATTTTGCCCCATTGTCATAAAGGTAATCGCCAATGCAGTTCCGATAGCTCCGGCAATTTGCTGAAGCGTGCTCATGACAGCGGTCCCATCAGGATAATATTTTCTGGGTAATTGATTTAAGCCATTTGTCTGTGAAGGCATCATGATAAAAGCAATGCCAATTGATAAGCAAACATGCATTATGATAATTGTCGATAAAGAAGTATCAGCTGTGATTTGTAAAAATAAAATACTCGCTATACTAGTTAATACAAACCCAATAACCACCAACCATCTCGCCCCATATTTATCCATTAATTTTCCGTTAATTGGAGACATAATCCCATTCATTATCCCACCAGGCAAAAGCGTTAAACCAGCTGTAAATGCCGATAATAGTAGCCCTCCTTTTAAATACATCGGTAATAGAATGGCATTCGATAAAATCATTAACATAGCTAAAAAAACCAATGAGACACCCAGGGAAAACATAGGGTAAGTGAATACGCGCAAATTAATCATAGGATTATCAGTATAAATTTGACGGAAGGAGAACAATATCAAGAAAAATAGACCGATTCCAATAGGGAGTAACACATGTGCTTCTCCCCATCCACCTCCGCCCTCTCCGGCAGCACTAAATCCGTAAACAATCCCGCCAAATCCAATTGAGGAAAGTATTACTGACCTTATATCGATCTTTGGTTTTGTTAGTTTTGTAACATTTTTCATAAAAAATATCCCGGCACCCATGGAAAGCAATAATATCGGCAAACATGTCCAAAAAATCCAATGCCAACTTAATTGGTCTACAATGATTCCAGAGAAGGTAGGGCCAAATGCAGGAGCAGACATGATAACAAGCCCCATTAATCCCATCACTACCCCACGTTTATGCGGAGGAAAAATAATAAGTGTGCAATTAGTCATTAAGGGTAAAAGAATAGCGGTTCCAATGGCCTGGATGACTCGCGCCGACACCAATATAGGAAATGAATGCGCAAGGCCACCAATCAATGTGCCAACAATTCCCATCGCCAGAGAGAAAAAAAACAATTGCCTGGTCGTAAACGTTTGAATTAAGATAGCCGAAACAGGTACCAAAATTCCCAATGTCAATAAATATCCTGTGGTCAGCCATTGTGCTGTTGAAGCTTCTATATTAAAGTCATGCATAATATTGATTAAAGCCAAATTTAAGGCTGTTTCACTGAATAAACCAATGAATGCTGCCACTGCCAAAACTGCCATCATTGGTACAGCCCTGAACTCCTTTTTCTCTTCTAAATCCACTTTTCCAGCATTCAATGAAATACCTCCTGTTAGCTTCACATCAAAAAGTTTCTAATACACTTACAATGAGTTAATCTGCTAGATCGTCTATATCATTTTTCTGATATATCATGCCTTATTTAAAGCAGATTATTAGTGGAATTTTTTTCTTTAGTTCTTCTTTTAAAGAAGAGTAAATAAAAAGACAACCAGCTATATAGGTTGTCTAGGTTAAGGACCCAACTAAAATCCCAATAAAACAAGGAGTAATTATAAGTAAAAGTATCATTAACACTTTTAACCAGGCATCTTCTCCTTACATATCCAAAGATTCACCTATCGCCAGTCCTCTTCATAGGTATGAATACTATAGACCATCTTTAATATCCATTCATTTATAATTACTTTGATAAAAGGAGATAGGAACATGAATAATCCATATGACATGAATAATATGCACCCCGGTTACCATAATAATTACCAAAATTATGATCGCCAGCTTCCTCCAGTTCAACCAGTAATATTTATTAATTCAGCAGGGGTTGCCAAGGAGCTTATAAATGATGCCTACACCATAACTAACCACATTCAAAACAATCCACAGTTTTCAAGACAAATAATGACGTATGCTCAGCATGGGCAAAAAAATGAAATCTTAGGAATGCTTAACAGTTTACCTTTAAAGCATCGCCCAGAGGTAGTCTTTACACCAGGAGCCATATTAATTAAATTATTCCCAGGTAATCCAAATGACTCCAGCAGTGCCTTAACCATAACTATGCTGTGGCATGAAGCTTTTTAAGTCATCAGCAAATATCAAAAAAGCCGAAGAAATGCTGATTAACAACATTTCTTCGGCTTTTTTGTTATTCATTATCATACTCATAGTAGTTCTATGCTACTATTATTTTATTCCTAAAGGAGAAAGTTTGTATGTTCACTTTTTTCAATAAATGTTCTATTTGCAAAAAGAAAGATAAAGATTTACGCAAATATCAAAATGGTCACGGCAAAAAAAATAAAATATGCAAAGCTTGCACCTTGTATGCCGAAAGAAGGGCGTTCCGCAGAATCTGAAATCATGTATTACAGCTTTTTACGAAATGAGTAACACCATTTATCGTAGCCTAACTTTTCTTCATAGAAGCGGTGAGCATCCGTGCGTGAAAGAGCAGATTCTAATGCTACATAATTCGCACCATTTTCCTTAGCCCATTCATGAATAAAAACAAGCAGCTTTTCCCCATATCCTCTCGAACGTTTACTTTCAGTTGTTACCAAATCATGAACAATGATATGACGTTTATTATAGAAATTCACACGAGAACTAACACCAATTACAGCTACCACTTCTTCACCTAAAAACAATGCAAAAAGCCTGTACCCTTCTTTATGCATTTGATTCATTAATTCTAAATACGAATGCTTATCCAAATCAGTACGTAATTGCTTCATTATTGAATATGCATCATCCCATTGGTCAACCGTAATCAATTCCATAATATTTTCTGTGCTTATCGTCATGTTTTTCCTCCTGAGGCTATAATTAGATCAATTATAACCCTGCAAAATTTTACGGAGTCAGCTCCGTTACCATTATACACCAATCATTCTATTTCGCTATTGTTTTACATATTTATATAAACAAAATGAATGTATATACGGATGTTAACAACTGAAAATTTATAAACATATCACGTTAGAATCAGCAGAAAATCATATATCATATATAAAGTTTGAGTTTTGTTAGAATTAGACTTGATGAAATATATTATTAGCAATCTCATTTAGAATTGACTTAAGCTGTAATCATACTAACTACCTTAAACTTGACGTATTGCAAGGACTTCTTCAATCGCACAGGCAACACCATGTTCTACATTCGTTTTAGTATGATATTGGCAGAGTTCTTTCACCTCATCGGAAGCATTTCCCATAGCTACTCCACGTCCAGCCAGCTGAAGCATGGAAACATCATTTAAATGGTCACCAAGTGCCATAACTTCTTTCATCTCGATATTAAATTGATCAGCCAACATCTTTAATGATGTTCCTTTCTGAGCTTTTGGATGATTAAATTCTATGTTTCCGCGCTCAGAAGAGGTAATGATATACTCGGTTTCACCGGCTAATTCGCTATTTATACGTGCCAATTCATCCATATCAGCTGATAATACTAAAATCTTATAGATAATCAATTCTTCATCCAGGTATATACCTTCAAAGTTATCTACAAAATGGCAGTGTTCGAATTTAAATCGTTCCTCCGCTCTTCTTCTAACATCCTCTAGCATTAGAGCTTCATCAGCGTATGGGAATCTCTCCATTTTTAATTGCATTCTAATGTCAATATACTGTTCCATACTTTTAGAAAAAACTCCAACGTTAGTAAAAAACTCAATATATACGTTTTTATTTTCCAGTACTTTTTGAATTGAGCGGCACCATTCTTTTTTTAGTGGGAGTTTATTTAATACTTCTCTCTGCTCGTCTCTTATTTCAGCTCCGTTTAATGCAATTACAGGACAACACAATCCAGCCAGTTCCAATGGCATCAAGGCATAACTGTATGGTCTTCCTGTAACAATAACTACCTGAATCCCTTCCGCCTGTGCTTTTTCAATTGCGATTATATTCTCCTTACTGATACGACCTTTACCATTCAACAAAGTCCCATCCATGTCTGTTGCAATTAATCTCAACGTCAATCATTCCTTTTACTGTAACTTAAATAAATACCATACTAGTATACTACTATATTCATTAAATTCGTAGAAGCCATTCATTATTTATAATGGTTAAAATAATGATTCTTATTGAATAGTTAAACAACACGCCTCAGAAGAACTAATGCGAGTCTTGGTATAGTTAAATCTTTCATATAACAGACCTGCGTAAACCACAAAAAAACTGATAACCAGTTTCCTTTTCTTAATTAAGATGAATTCAAAAATATCTCATTTAACATGCATACTATAAAATGGGTGATAAGTAGTTATTAAAACTATATAATGAATTGTCGAAGCAATAATATAGAGTATTAATATTTACATATTAATGATATTGCATTATACTAATGATAATAATTCATATTGTACTAGAAAGAAGGAAATTTAATGAAGGACATTCATGTTTATAGCAAAGGTGAAGAAATCGCAAATGCAGTTACCCATGGCCTGGGTGTTATATTAAGTATAGTAGCGCTGATTTTGCTGGTTTTCCATTCCTCTATATATGGGACCGCTTGGCACATCGTTAGTTTTACTATATTTGGAATAACAATGCTTCTTATGTATCTGTGCTCCACTCTTTTGCACAGCTTACCCCAGGGCAAAGCTAAGAATGTATTTGAAATATTCGACCATTCAGCTATCTATTTTTTTATCGCAGGTACGTACACGCCATTTTGTTTTATTGTATTGGACGGTTGGACACGTTGGACTTTATTCGGTATTGTCTGGGGAATAGCTTTTGGGGGAACAGTTTTTAAATCATTTTTTGTTAAAAAATATATGATCGTATCAACACTTCTTTACATAGTAATGGGTTGGATGATTGTCTTCGCATGGAAACCATTGGTCAACTTCCTTGAGCCAAATGGAATGATTTTATTAGTTACTGGAGGTATTCTATACACGGTAGGTGCTATCTTTTATGTATGGAGAGGCTTCAAATTCCATCATGCCATTTGGCATCTTTTCGTTATCGCCGGAAGTGTTATGCATTTCTTCTGTATTCTCTTCTACTTACTTCCATGGGATAAATAATAACATATTCTTATTACAATTTAAGGCAGCTCTCCCTATCCGGAAGCTGTCTTTTTTATCTTTAACGAATGTTTTATTTAGCCTTTAGTCTCTTCAATTATCCAAATTTACCTCGAAGTTTTTTTAAAACTCTAATGGCCTCATGATTCATTTTACTGATCCTTAATGCCTTATTGCCCAAAACTGTGTACCTTCTGTTTTTTCCTAATTGTTTAGTTACATTCTTAGATGTCATATTTTATGCTCCTAACATGTGCATTTTGTTATAGCTTATGCTATAACACAAAAAAGCAATACAAAAAAAAATAACAAAGTCCCATCACTTTGTTATTTTACAGAGTATATATAAGCCAATGCTTTTTTATTCATTTCTTTTACTTTCTTTGTCTGCTTACTGACTGATTTATCAGAGAGATGGGTGATTTTGGGACCTGACTGGGAGTTTTTTGCCATTGCCTCAGCGGAATCGTCAGACTGAATGTTATTTCTCCTACGCCTCATAGCCATCTTACTCCTCTCTTCCTTAACTTTTATACCCTTATTATACCAAAGTTTTACATAAACGAATCATAAATGTGAACTAAATTAGCAATATGAACACCATCCACTTCAATGGGAATGCCCTTATCTTTCTTTAAAACTATAATAAAGTTATACATTTGTAAATGGATAGGAATTAACAAAGCATCGTGGTCTTCAAGGGTGATAACCTCTAAATTGAAAATCGAATCGGTAAAGCTTTGTAAAAGCTGCTGATTAAAATCGAAATTATGTATATGATCAATCCTGATAAGCTTTTGTTTAATTCTCTCCCTGACGGATATATCTAAGTCAATCGAATCGTCAGCTTCGTACTGATTGATATCAACTGACAAACCAAATTCCTCACAATACAGGACAAGATATTTCTTTAACTCTCTCTCATATTCTTCTCCGTTTTCAGGAACAGGCTTTTGCTCAAAATAATAGATAGCATCCTGTACTAATAAGGACATATGCTCTACCTTTGTCACCGTCGCTCGTTGAATTTTTTCATTTTCCTTTATGGTAGCTTCAAGAAATTCAGAACCTGTTATAAACTCTGCCTGCCATATCTTTAAAATGCTTGGTGTTAAAAGAACGGATAAATCGATAAAAACAACGATTGCAGTTAAACTCAATATATATGTCCAGTTGGTTATATTTATTCCGCCTGCAATAATGCCGATTCCGAGGCAAAGCACAAATAACGTATAAAGGCTTCGGCGAAAATTTTTTAAATGCAAGTCAAATATGGAAGGTTTTACGATGGCCATCATACAAGAAACGAGAGAAAAACATACTAGAATAGCAATATAAATTTTTCCAAACATTTCATCCTCCATCGATAATCATTTATATGAATAATCATACCATTTAATTCCAAATTACCATATAGGTATATCTTCTGAATTGTCAGATGACTGTTTGTAATCTATTTCACCTTAAGTTTATAGTGATAGGCAATCTCCTTACCGTTATACATTAGTGCTTTATGATTATTCGTATTTAACGTAACCTTCACCTTGTACACCCCTGGTTTGAGTGTGCCTAAATCATAATATTGACCATAAATTCTATTCTTTTTATCTCCATTCATATATAGATGGGCATGACCTTCATTAATTCGTTGCTCATTCGAACCCAGCTTTTCTGGTTTAAACGAAAAGTTTTTTGTGTTGATTTTCAGCATCCAACACCCTGTTTGATCCTGCTTGATCCATCCATTAATTTCCGGAATTTTCACTTCACTTATATTGCTTATTTCTAATCCATCATGTTGTCCCGTATGCCCAGCATGAGCATCATTGCTGAAATGGCTGCTTTGTTGATGAAAATATAGCATGATGGATACAAACCCAGCGATAACAATAAAGCTAAGTATTCTATACATGAATCTCTTCGCCACCCTTATGCCTGGACGCACTATTTTTCAAATACAAACCAATCAAAAATAAAATAGCTCCAACTATCAGAAACGCTATATCATAGAATAAAGCATTGGGATCACCTGGTTTTACCCTATGAATCTGCAGGATATGATGATTAACAATCCCTTCCAACATATTGAATAAACCTGAGCCAATTAAAAACCAACTAATAAT
Source organism: Bacillus sp. D386 (assembly GCF_006346415.1). Taxonomy (NCBI): domain Bacteria; kingdom Bacillati; phylum Bacillota; class Bacilli; order Caryophanales; family Bacillaceae; genus Bacillus; species Bacillus sp. D386. Next base: position 241,022 of record NZ_VEMV01000002.1, read on the forward strand.
CTGTTTGACACCCTGCTTTTGGTCTGATGGGTTCCCAGCAAGCCATAAAATAAAGCCCCCTGCCACCAAAGCAATCGTCACCGCAAAATGAAAAATCCCATCACTCATGATTTGACCTGAGCGACTCGTTTCCATCACGACACTATGCCATTGTAAAAGCTGATGAAAAATAATCCCATCCATAGCACCCATAAAGCCGGATCCCAACAGAAAGCTTCCTATTACTAATAATTTCTTTTTAGTTTGACTCCTCAATCGAATTCCCCTCCAGCCCCCATTTTTTTTACTTAATATCCAATCGGTCTTCATTATAAACAATCCGTTTATCATAATTAGCTGATTTTTTTAACAAAACATGGGTAACTATATACTATATTGGAAAAACCGGAGGGGTTAAAATGAATCAATTACCTAATCAATCGAGTTCATATTGGACGAAGTTCATGCAGAATCAAGAAGAACTGAAATTTAATAAGCTACAAAATGATTTAGAAACAGATGTTGTTATAGTTGGAGCTGGAATAGTCGGTATTTTAACGGCTTATCAATTGGTCAGCAAAGGAGTAAAGGTTGCATTAGTTGAGGCAAGCGAAGTGATGAATGGGACAACAGGCCATACAACAGCAAAAATAACCGCCCAGCATGGATTAATTTATGACAAATTAATTAATTCGGTAGGTGAAGAAAAAGCGAAACTATACTATCAGGCAAATATGGATGGCCTTGAATTTATCCATTCTCTCTACAAAGAAGAAGAGATCGATTGTGATTATGAAGAACAGGAAGCCATCCTTTACGCAGAGACTGAAAAATTTGAAAAGAAAATCAAGTCAGAGTTCGAAGCTTATCAAAAACTGGGCATTCCAGGTAAACTTGTCGAACACCTGCCTTTGCCTTATCCAATCAAAAATGCCATTATTATGCCTAATCAAGCACAATTTCATCCAGTTAAATACTTAGGCCATATTTTAAACCTGATTATAAAAAAAGGCGGACAAGTATTTGAACAATCGCCAGTAGAAGCTATTGAAGATGACGATAAAGGACCTGTTCAAGTTAAAGTGAAGAATGGACATACCATTTATTGCAATAAAGTTGTGATTGCTTCCCACTATCCATTCTATGATATGCAGGGACTGTACTTCTCTCGCCTGAGCCCGAAACGCTCTTACATTGTTGCCGCTGAAATCAAGGAAGACCTACCAGATGGAATGTACATTAGCGCCGAGCAGCCTACCCGCTCAATCCGCCATACAAAAGACGGGGATAAAACCCTGGTATTATTTGGAGGAGAAAGTCATAAAACCGGTCAAAGCGAAAATCCATTTAAGCATTATGAAGCACTAAAGGATTTTGCCGAAAAGTATTACACAGTTAATGACCTTCCATACAGATGGTCAGCACAGGATTTAGAAACATTGGATTATGTCCCTTATATTGGTCCATATTCTTCTATGAAGGATCATATTTTTGTTGCAACTGGTTTTGGGAAATGGGGAATGTCGAACGGAGCTGTCGCTGCTCTAATTTTAAGTGATTTAGTACGTGGAAAAGAAAATCCATATTTTGATCTGTTTACCCCCACTCGTTCAGAAACACATATACAATCTGCCGGTAAATTCATAAAAGAAAATATAAATGTAGCAAAAGAATTAATTAAAGGAAAACTTGCTGATAAAGATATCAGTCCAGATGAACTTAAACCCGATGAAGGCAGTATCGTTACCTTTAATGGTAAAAGAGCCGGTGCCTATCGCGACCATACAGGTAACGTTTGTGTAGTAGATACTACCTGTACCCATATGGGGTGTGAAGTGAAATGGAATAATGGAGAACGTTCCTGGGATTGCCCATGTCATGGATCCCGCTTTGCACCTAACGGGGAAGTCATCGAAGGCCCAGCAGTTAAACCGTTGGAACGTTTGAATTAACAGCTTGAAATGAGATTCCCATATCCCTACTATATATCCTTTGAATCCTAAAACTAAAATACACTTTTTATGCCGGGTAGATAATCTATGTGACATAAGGAGTGTATTTTTTCTTCATGTAAATACAACTCAAGAATCAAGTATTTAAACTTATATGAAACCAAATACCTTTTTAAATGGAATTGAGTTATAGTTAAAGTTAGAAAAAACCAGAGGAACAAACCGATTCTAAGTACATAAATAAGCGAGGATTTTCATGAGCATACTGTTAGCTTTACTGGCTGCTTTATTTGCAGCATTAACGTCAATATTAGCAAAAATCGGGATTAATAATGTGAATTCAAATTTGGCCACTGCGATTCGAACGTTTGTAGTCCTAATTATGGCTTATGCCGTTGTTCGAATAACCGGGCAATGGGATGAGCTGTATACTATCCATCCTAAGGCATGGATTTTCATTATCTTATCAGGTATAACCACTGGCCTATCGTGGCTATGTTTTTTTAAGGCCATACAAATTGGTGATGTATCAAAAGTAGTTCCTATTGATAAATCAAGCGTCATAATTACAATTATTTTATCCTTTATCATCCTTCAGGAGCCGTTGACTCCGTTAGTGATTGCAGGAGGGGTCGTTATTACGATTGGTACTTTTATTCTTATCGGTAAGAGAGAAAAAAAGAAGAAAGAAGGCTATCTTCAGTCGTATATTTTCCTAGCTGTCTTATCAGCCGTTTTTGCAGCACTAACCAGTATATTGGCGAAAATCGGTATCGAGGATGTTGATTCAAATGTTGCCACCTTCATTCGTACTGTAGTGATCTTAATTTTTGCCTGGAGCATTGTATTTTTCCAAAGGACGCAAAAAGATCTTAAAACGATATCTAATAGGTCCTATCTCTTTTTAATCCTATCGGGTATCGCAACTGGCTTATCTTGGTTGTGCTACTTTGCTGCCATTCAAATCGGACAGGTATCCATCGTAGCTCCCATCGATAAATTCAGCGTAGTCATTACAATGGTATTAAGCTTTATTATTTTAAAAGAAAAACCTAATAAAAATACGATTATTGGTGGTATTGCGATTACAATTGGTACTATTCTGCTTATTTTTTAACAAACGCGTCATTTATCGTCCTTTATATATAAAAACAGTGGGAATTCTTAATCGAATCCCACTGTTTTTATTGTTTTCTATATTAATGGTAAATCCAACGATATAGTATTGATGTTTCTTAATTAGAAGCGGGCAGCAAGTTTAGCGGTTTTCTCAAGCCCTTCTGCAACAATTTCAACCGTACGGTCTGGGTATTGATTATGTCCTTCAATAACCATAACTTCTGGGTTAGTAATTCCCCAAAGGCTAATAGCAGATTTAACTAAATTAACTGCCATTTCCGCTCCTGGTATAGCTGAGTAATCAGAACCTCTTGCAGACAATAGTGCTACCTTTTTATCAGCTGCATATCCTATCGGACCTTCAGCAGTATACTTAAACATTTTTCCGGCTTGAGCCAAATACGAAATATACGTAATTAATGGCGCAGGAACAGTTGAATTCCAAAGAGGGAAGGCAAAAACAATTTTATCCATGGATAAGAATTGATCGATATATTGATTTGCTAAATTAACATATTTAGTTTCTTCTTCTGTTAATTCGATTCCTTGATTGTTTTTATAAAGAGCGGTAATCGCCGCATTTCCATAGTAAGGGAGTTCTACTTGGAATAAATCCAGCTCTGTAATTTGATCAGTTGGATTTGCTTCTTTATATGCATGTAAAAATGCATTGTACATTTGAACAGAAACAGCTTGGTCTGCCGGTCGATCGTTTACTTTAACAAATAAAACTTTAGTCATATGTATACCTCCATGTACGATATATGATTTGTAAATTTATTTTAATATAGTTTGAATTCAAAGCAAAATAATATGCCTATCTTTTACCATTATAAAAAGACTGGACATCTTCTCCTCTTCTCTGCCATAATAAAAAAATTGGATTAGTTAACTAAAGTAACTAATTTATAAGGAGGTAAAATGAAAAGATATCAACAGTTATTTCACGAGTTGTCTATGGTGCATAAACCTTATATTGACCAGTTAAATGAAATTCTAGGTAGATATGCTTTGAACAGACCACAATGGACAATTATGTATATCCTTTTTAATTATGGGCCACATACCCTTGTTGAGATATCTAAATATCAAAGTATCGAAAAGCCAGCGATAACCCGCACAGTCAACAGCCTCGAGCAGCAAGGGTATATTCAGTCATTTTCAAGCTCAGATAAAAGGAAGAAAAATATTCAACTGACTGCTAAAGGAGAGAAACAATATAAAGTTGTAAGAAGTGAGATTGATGAATTTCAGATTGGAAAGTTAATAGGTATTACGACAGATGAACAAGAACAATTCCTAAATATCCTAGAAAGGATTAAGCAAAATTTTAATGAGTAAGGAGATAACTATGCAAACGGAACGAGCAAAATTATGGACAAAAGATTTTATCATTGTATCCACCATTAATTTTTTATTAACACTTGTTTTTTATTTATTAATGGTGTCAATTTCGGTCTATGCTGTTGAACAATTTAGTGCTTCAACGAGTGAAGCAGGACTGGTTACCGGAATTTTTATTATTGGAGCACTTATTGGCCGACTTCTGACAGGTAGAATTATCGATAAATACGGCAGAAAAAGAATATTATTATTCGGACTTATCGTTTTTACATTAACAACTATTTTATATTTTGGGATTAATAGCTTGTCTTTTTTGATGGTTAACCGCTTATTACATGGAATCGGATTAGGAATTGCAAGTACGGCTACCGGTACCATTGTAGCGCAAATCATACCAGCAGAACGACGTGGTGAAGGCGTTGGATATTTTAGCCTTAGTGCCACTCTTGCTACTGCGATTGGTCCTTTTTTAGGTATTTATTTAAAACAGCATACAACATTTGAAGTCATTTTCAGCTTTTGTATAGCATTGGGAGCTGTTAGCTTTTTAACTGCCTTTCTATTAAAAATACAAAATGAACAATCTCACACTTCTGTTGAATCAGAAAACAATAGAGTTAAGCTTTCCAGTTTTATTGAACCAAAGGCTATCCCCATTGCTATCGTTATGATGCTGGGAGCCCTATGCTATTCAAGCGTCTTATCATTTATTACTTTCTATTCAGAAGAGATTCAATTAGTTGAAGCAGCAAGTTTCTTTTTTGTCGTTTATGCAGCAGCGGTTTTAGTGTCAAGACCTTTTACTGGCCGCTTGTTAGACTTAAAAGGATCTAATATTATTATGTATCCCTGCTTACTTGTATTTGCCCTTGGACTTCTTCTATTAAGCTATGCTAATAACGGATTTATTTTGCTTTTAGCCGGCGCAATTATTGGACTCGGTTTTGGGAATATCCAATCTACAACTCAGGCTATTGCCGTAAAAGTGACTCCTCCTCACCGAATCGGTTTAGCAACAGCAACCTTTTTTATCTTTTTGGATGTAGGCTTCGGAATTGGCCCATATGTACTTGGAATGATTATTCCTTTCACAGGCTATCGAAATCTCTATCTAATCATGTCGATTCTCGTATTGGCATTAATCGTAGTCTATTATTTTATGCATGGAAAAAAGGATTCTTTAGAGATGCGCAATAAATTAACAAAGCTAGAGGAAACAAAATCAAATTAAAATCACCATTAAGGAAAAAAAGCGGAATGTCCGATTTTGGATATTCCGCTTTTTTCTATTAATTCGATTTTCATTCAGCATAATAGCATTCTCATTCTATTTTAACCGCTATGATAAATGCTCTAAAGCAGCTAAAACTTCAAGTAATAAAACGTATTCTCCAAGAAATATTCAGTAATGTAAAAAAGAGTGAGGCATGCATTAAATTGTTGCCCCACTCTTCCCTGCGCTATTCTTCAATATTTTCCTGTTTAATATGCTTGAACTTCAGCGAAAAGGTTGCTGATTGATTTGTACTATTTACATCAATATTCACATCATAAATTTCAGAAACCCTTTTAACAATCCATAACCCAATACCCGATCCAGACGTTATCTGCTTAGCCATACTTAGACGTACATACTTATCAAAGATCTTATTGATATTAGAATAATGGATAGATGAGCCAGTGTTGGTTACGTCAATATTAATAGTATTATCAAGCTTATTCTCTCTAATTCCCACAAAAATGGTTGATTCCTTTGTAGAATATTTCACTGCATTGCTCAATAAATTCTGCATGACTAATTCAAATGAATACTCATCAATCCAGATTTTGGTGGTTTTACTTACATTATCATTAAAAATAAATGTGTAGGAGGGGTAATTCCTCATATAGGCAGCCATTAATGGTTCAATACAACCTTTTGGTTCTATCCAGCTATCGGGAGGATTTCCTCCTAAATAATAAAGTTCATGCGATAATTTAATACCTGTTAATAACGAATCTATATTACTAGATTGGTTTTTAATATGAAACAATCCTTCTTTAATCTCAGGATGAGTTTCGTTATCAATCAGGTCCTCCAAATATTCAATGGTATTCTTAATATTATGAGCAGGATTCCGAACCTCATGGACAATCTCTTCTAGGAAAGCATGCGTCTCGTCGGTTACAGCGAGCATTTTTTCAACACTACTATTGGTAACATTGTTTAACTCTTCCATTTCCCTTAACATATAGTCATTCATAAAATGGGGTGTAATATTAAACTTGTTTTTCAGCTTATAATGATTGGTCATCTTCGATAAAGGTTTAAAAATAGTTTCAAATAATAAGGCCTGAAACAAAAAGAAAAAAATGAATATAATCAAATATAAATAACCATTCGTGATGAGTATTTCTTTAAAATCTTCAATAAGCAGAACCGAGAGATTTATTTTCGTATATAACTGACCATTGAATGCTTCCGTATGAATGGCATGCTCAATTTCAGCTATTACAGATCCATTAACTTCATAAAACTCAACCTTAATTTTTTTATCACTTAAACCATCTTTTACATAGATGTCTTCTCGACTCTGACCTAATAACCACTTAATTATTGGTAAATATTTTTTATCTTTTCCTTCATAAATATTGATATTCTTTGATGTTTGGTTATAAGCAATATTTTGATAACTTGAGTCATTATCCAAAATCATCATATACTCATAAGCACCAGGTAGCTTACCGAATTTATCATTTAGAAAGTCTTCCTGTAAACCGTATTCAGCTAAATGAGTTTCAACCAAATAGAAGTTCGGCAATACTTCATTGATTCGATGTTTTGCATAATCGTTTACCCGATTAATATTTTGCAGTAAGACTATGCCTGTAAATATCAAGAACATGAGAATATTGGATAAAATGGTAAACCGTTTAACAGTAAGCCAATTTTTAGTCATTGATTTCATATCCAACATTTTTAATCGTATTAATGCTATTCTTACCTATCTTTCGTCTAATCCGATTTATCGTTGTATTAATAATGTCATCACTCATATCCCCATGCTCAGTCCATATTTTTTCCCATAATTCTTGTTTACTGACAACTTGATTTTTATGTTCTAATAAATACGTATACACCTGCATTGGAATTTTCGATAGCGTTTCAACACTGCCATCTTCTTTCGTAATCGTACCACGAAGAGGCTCAATTTTTAATCCTCTATGTATATAATACGAATTATTTTTTACTGCTGTACTTTCCATAATATTTTTTATGTTAAGGACAAGTTCTTTGTAGCTGAAAGGCTTTGTAAAATACAAAAGCGCACCTTCCTGTAATCCTCGCAATCTTGCATCTGACGAATCTGCTCCGGTAACGAGGACAAAGGGAATATTATGTTTTTTCCTTATAATAGAAGCAGCTTCCAAACCATCAATAATTGCACCATGAATGGTAATATCAAAAATTAATAAATCGTATTTCACTTTATCACAAGCTATAATTGCATCCTCTGGATCGTCAAAATCATCTACTGTATATCCTTGTAATTCAAGCCTTTTCCTTAGTACTTTTCTCGCAACAGGCTCATCTTCTAAAATTAACATTCTAATGGGAATCACCCTCTTTAAAAAAGTAAATAAATTATATCACCATAATTTTTTGAGGTAAATACTTACTTGTATTTTTATGCATAAAAATGCCATCATTATTTCATATAACTATTAAATCTAAAGGGATGTGTAGTTTAAGCAAAAAAAGAGTGATTCCATTAATAGCGGAAATCACTCTGTGTTTATATTGACTTTAAAGTACGACCAATGAGTATACGTTTTATTGATGAAACCACTCTGCTCACCCGCTTTTATTATTAAGAAATTAATAAATTAATAGCTTGATCAACAAAAAACGCCTGCAAGCCATCAATAAATAGACCTGCAGACGTTATATTAGTTTCGTCTCACAAGTTCCACCTTCCTTCTCATAAAACGCTGAGGAGTTAGCTGTCGGATTCGTGCCTACTGAGTAGCCCTACCATAATGGATTCACCCCAGAACACAATGGGTCCCCCGCGCAATTATGCTTAAGCGATTTAGAAATTAGAAACTTTGATAATAATACTCCCGATATGAAAAATGTAAATATTTTCATCTACTAATTTTTGTATATTTTTAATTTATTCACATAAATTTCTTTTTGTTTTTTGGTCACAGTCTACTTTGTATTTCAACCTATACAGAAGTCACAAAAGTAACATCAACCATTTACAAATCAAAGTCCTGAAATGTTGAAGCACTATTCATAATGACTTCTAATACTAACAATCAGTTTTAGTATGATAATGTTTTAAATATCAACCTCATAACTAGGATAAAGCCTCTCTTTAATCCTCATATTATAAGTAGTTATTGCAAATAATTAATATAATTATTAATTTGTGGTTGAAAAATAACCTAAAAGCGAATATTATATTAAATGTCGTCAAAAACGTTCGCTTTTTTAAAGGTGAATAGATGGAGGTATACGAATTGTTAGACAAATTTTTCTCAATTAGCCAAAACGGGTCTACTGTTAAAACGGAAGTTTTAGCTGGTATAACTACTTTCTTTACAATGGTGTACATTGTAATAGTTAACCCGGCAATCCTTTCCGCTTCAGGAATTCCCTTTAATCAGGTATTTATTGCTACCATTATCTCGGCAGTAATTGGTACTTTAATTATGGGCTTGTATGCAAAATACCCAATCGCCGTTGCGCCAGGTATGGGAATAAACGCTTACTTTACGAGTGTTGTTGCGACACAAGGACTTAGCTATCAAGTGGTTTTAGGCGCAGTATTTATCGCCGGACTTTTATTTATGTTATTAAGTTTTAGTAATTTACGTGAAAAGATCATTAATTCCATCCCTCTTTCTATTAAATATGGAATTACATCCGGTATTGGTTTATTCATAGCGTTTCTTGGTTTTAAACAAGCACAAATCTTTGTCGCAAACGAAAGCAATCTTGTTGGTTTAGGTGATTTAACTGCTCCTGTTCCATTATTAACAATTGCCGGTTTATTCATTACCCTTATTCTTATGGTAAGAAAAGTACCTGGTGCTTTGTTTATTGGAATGATTATTACAGCAATTATTGGCTATTTTACAGGCATGCTGGACATTACAGCCAAGCAATTACTCCCTTCACTTCCAGAAGGAATAGCATTTTTTGATTTAGATCTCGGTGGTGTATTCACTAACAGCTTATACGCCGTTGTATTTTCATTCCTACTCGTAACGATTTTTGACACAACAGGTACAATGGTGGCTGTATCCGAACAGGCCGGATTATTAAAAGACGGTAAGTTTCCTAGGGCAAAGCAAGCTTTCCTTGGTGATTCTATCGCTACTACTGTTGGTGCTGCTTTTGGTACAAGTCCTTCAACAGCATATGTAGAATCAAGTACAGGTGTTGCTGCCGGTGGTCGTACTGGTTTAACAGCAGTAGTTGTTGCTATATTGTTCAGCTTAGCATTATTCTTCTCACCATTTATTGGAGCCATCTCAAACTTAGCTTCCATTACAGCTCCTGTTTTAATTATTGTTGGGTGCTTTATGATGGAAGGTATATCAAAGATTAGATGGTCTGAGTTTGATGAAGCTTTTACAGCATTTGTTATTATCCTTGCGATGCCTTTAACTTCAAGTATCTCTACTGGAATCGCATTTGGATTTATTATTTATCCAATCTTGAAATTAGTTGGTGGCAAAGCGAAAGAAGTTCCACCTCTTGTTTACATCTTTGGTGTACTATTCCTTATTCAATTGGTCTTCTTAGGAGGACATTAATAAAAATGCTATATAGAGCTGGATTTCTTATAGATCCAGCTCTATATTTTTATCCAAATAAATTTTTGATATTTTCTGATATCTAGATGATATACTTTTATAGTAAATAATATTGTATGGGGAGGATTAATCCATGAATAATTTTGAAGAAAAATTAGATCGTTATGCTGACTTGACTGTTAAGAAAGCTGCTAATGTACAAAAGGATCAAATTGTATTCATCATATCCACTATTGAAACTGCACCATTTACACGTAAACTTGTTAAAAAAGCCTATGAAGCAGGTGCAAAGCAGGTTTTTGTGGAATGGAGTGATGAAGAAATTAACCGAACGAAATATTTGCTGGCACCTGACGAGGCATTTACTGAATTTCCTTCATGGATGGCTGCCTCCAGAAACGAAATGGTTGAAAGAGGTGCAACTTTTATAACGATTGTCTCTCAAGATCCGGACTTACTGAATGGGATCGACTCAAATCGGATCGCTAATTTTCAAAAGGCTGCAGGTAAGGCTCTCAATAATTTACGCGAAGCAATGCAGTCCAATAAGATCAGTTGGACAGTCGTTGCTGCTGCAGGTGAGGGTTGGTCCAAAAAAATATTCCCTGGACAAGAAAACAGCTTAGATTTACTTTGGGATGCCATCTTTTCTTCAGTCCGTGTTGATCAGGAAAATGTTATCCAAGCATGGGAGGAGCATCTTGATACATTAATCAGTAAAGCTGATTATTTAAATAACAAAAAATATAAATACATACACTATAAAGCACCTGGTACGGATTTAAGAATTGAACTTTCCGAGAAACATAAGTGGTGCGCAGCAGGAGCTAAAGACTCAACCGGCAAAGAATTCGTAGCCAATATGCCTACTGAAGAAGTATTTACGATTCCTTTAAAAAATGGAGTAAATGGCACGGTTTCAAGCACAAAACCGTTAGCTTATGGCGGCAATGTAATTGATGAATTTACGTTAACATTTGAAGAAGGAAGAATCGTAAATGCCGTGGCAAAAAAAGGAAATAAAATTTTAAATCATCTTATCAATGTTGATGAAGGAGCTAAATACCTGGGTGAAATTGCGCTGGTACCTCACCATTCACCGATCTCTGAATCAAATATCTTATTCTATAATACGTTATTTGATGAAAATGCTTCTAACCACCTCGCCATTGGAGCTGGATATCCATTTTGCCTCGAAGGTGGAGAAGAAATGAATATCGAACAATTGCATAAGTATGGGGTAAATATCAGCCAAGTGCATGAGGACTTTATGATTGGTTCAGCTGATATGGACATTGATGGAGAATTGCCTGATGGTACACGTGAGGCCATATTCCGAAATGGGAATTGGGCGTTTTGATTCTATTTACAGGTTTATAACCCTTAAATAATAGTAAAATTGCTTTTAAAAAAACCAAAACGCGCTTAGTAAAATATTTCTAAGCGAGTTTTGGTTTCGTTTAGCTAGTTGTTCATTCTTAAATATCAAAAAAAATTGTTATGCTTTGTGCAATTTATGCCTTCTCTTTTAAATTCTCATTAATTTTTAATTGCTGTGTTGCGAATTCATGGTAGAGCTTGTGAGTTTGCATTAATTCTTCATGTGTTCCTCTACCTGTAATTTCACCTTTTTCAATAAATAACAACTGATCGGCATTGACGACGGTTGATAATCGATGGGCAATAACGATTGTCGTCCTCCCTACCATTAGTTTATTTAATGCAGCCTGCACGATTTGTTCAGACTGGCTGTCTAAACTTGATGTGGCCTCGTCTAGCATTAGAATACTTGGATTTCTCAATAACGCTCTTGCTATCGCAATTCGTTGGCGCTGTCCTCCTGACAGCTTCAATCCCCTCTCCCCTACATCCGTTTGGAATCCTTCTGGAAGCTGCTGAATGAATTCAAGTGCATGAGCCATTTCAGCTGCTTGCTCCAGTTCAGCGGAGGTGACTTCCCTTTCCAAACCATAACATATATTATCCTGGATCGTACCTGCCAACAGCGGGCTTTCTTGAGATACATACCCAATATGCTTCCGCCACGATTGCAAATTGTATTCACCGATAGGAATTTCACCTATCCTGATTGATCCCTCACTTGGTTCGTAAAAGCGTTCAAGCAATTTAAACAGAGTCGTCTTCCCTCCACCGCTTGGTCCAACAATCGCTGTTACTTTTCCCGCTTCAATCTTTGCATTTAAATGACGAAGAATTAAAGACTCCTCTGCATATCCAAATGATAAATCATCGAGAACGATATCGACATTTGCTTTTACTAGTTCTTTCCCTTTGAGTAAATCCTCTTCTTTTTCATTCAGGATTTCAATTATTCTCATGGTTGCTCCCATCGAACGCTGCAATTGAGTAAAAAATGTCGTAATTTGCCCCATAGGCATAATAATTTGAAAAATGTAAAGAATAAAAGCTACAAGCGAACCTGCTGTAATAATTCCGCTCGCTACCTGCATACCGCCATACCCAATAATTCCTACTAGAGCAGCCATTAGCACTAATGTGATAATTGGTGAAACAAGAGACTGGGTCTTCGCTTCTTTTAAACCAAGAGCGAACAACCGGTTTACACCTGACATTCCCCTATTATATTCAATTTCTTCTGCATTGGATGCCTTGACTAAGCGGATTTCAGGTAGGACCTGATTTAATACCCCTGTAAATCTACCAGTTTCAGCTTGGGTCTCCTTCGAGATATTAAGCATAATTCGGCCAATTGGTATTAAAATCATGGCTGCTATTGGGAAAACAATAAATATTAACAGGGTTAATTTCCAGTTCATGATAAATAATATCGTTATAGACCCAATAACTGAAATCATTCCAGTAATAGCCCCAACTAAATGGGTAGTTATCAATTCTTTGACGACCATTGTGTCATTTGTTAATCTGCTAATCATTTCCCCTGAACCATATTTGTCAGAGTACGATACAGGCAGCTTAATCAACTTTTTCCATAATAAATCCCTCAAGCCTGCAATGATTTTTTGACCATTATATCCAAGTGCATAGGTCGCGTATGCACTTAAACCAGCTTGAGCAATAAACACCAATACAATTATGAGAATCTGACTTTTAGATAATGAAGACATACTGAAGCCGTCTACCAATTCCTTTGTTAACAATGGAATGAGCAACCCAATAAGGGTAGTAATAATACTCAGACCGAGTGCAAAACCAAGTCTTCCATATGAAGGGTTCGTTGCATGCAATAACCGAAAAAAGCGTTTATAACTCCCCTTCTGTTTTCTTTCTTTCATAAACTTTCTTCCTCCTGAGTTTAGCTTCTATATATAACGTTACCGAAGAACTGATATAAAGACAATCCTAATTATGTAAAACATTGGGATTTTAAGCTGAATTTAATATGTTTTATACATTATACATTTTTTCATTTCCTATTTCTTTTATTTAACAGACCTACAAAACCATCGTATTTAATTTGTCATATTTTACACTTTCTGAAACTGTATAGCTATATTGACTTGTATATATTATATAAATATAATTTTATTTGCTTTTAATTTGGTTACTTAACTATTAGGAAGACTTTGTTTTAGAGGTGGAGGTATGACAGTTAACAAAGACCGATCAGTTGAAAAATTGATCAGGGCTTTTACACAGTTTGACAAATTGGATTGGGAAAAGAAAACAATAAAAGGATATAAACCAAGTGAAATAAGAGTTTTGACATGTATCAAAGAAAAAACTCAACATATTACCGAGATTAAGGTATCCGAGATCAGCAAGCAGTTAAATGTTAAAATGCCATCTGTTACCCCCATTTTAAATAAGCTGGAACAGCATAACCTAATTACCCGCAGAATTGATAAAAATGATCGCAGGGTGGTACTGGTTACATTAACATGTGAGGGAGATTCTGTAGCAGATGCAGCACTTGCTAAATTACATCAAACTTTTACCCTTCTAGAGGAATATATCGGATTAGATGATAGTAAGGAACTCACCCGATTATTAACCAAAGTGTATGAGTTTTTTAATGAAAATCAGTATTAAGGAGTTGTTAATTTTTGAGGAAATTGTTTCGCTATTTAGCACCGTATAAATTACCGATTGTTTTTATATTCGCATTGGTATTTATACAGTCATTATCAGAATTATTCTTACCCACATTGATGTCTGACATCATCGACAAAGGTGTCATTAATCAGAACATACCATACATATGGAAAATTGGCGGATTTATGCTTTTGGTTGCTGCAGTTGGTACGCTTTGCTCTATTACGGCAAGTTACTTCAGCGCCAAAGTATCCATGTCATTTGGCAAAAATCTTCGCTCCAGAGTATTCTCCCATGTTGAGAATTTTTCACTTCATGAATTTGAACAAGTTGGTACTGCTTCCTTAATTACAAGAACAACCAATGATATAACACAGGTACAATTGGTCCTTAACATGATCCTTAGAATGATGATAATGGCACCTTTAATGGCTATTGGTGGCATTATTATGGCCTTTTCAAAAGATCCCGAACTATCCTGGGTTATCATCCTTGCGATTCCGGTCTTAGTGGGCGTTATTCTTTTTGTCATCTGGAAAGGCGTCCCTCTATTTAAACTGGTTCAACGCAGATTGGATGCTGTAAACCGTGTCATTCGCGAAAATTTGACTGGTGTCCGTGTCATTCGTTCCTTTAATCGGATCAATTTTGAAAAGGAACGTTTTAAGAAGGCCAACAAAGACTTAAGAGACACTACTATCAAAGTGAATAAATTAATGGCTACACTTATGCCGCTCATGATGCTGATTATGAACTATACAACCATTGCGGTTGTTTGGTTTGGTGCAATCAGGATTGATCATGGAGATATGCAGGTCGGTGATTTAATGGCCTTTATTCAATATGCCATGCAAATTATGTTCTCCATGGTTATGCTTTCCATGATGTTTGTCATGATTCCTCGTGCTTCTGCTTCCGCAGCTCGTATTAATGAAGTATTGGCGATTAAGCCCACTATTAAAGATGAGCCAATTAAACATGAAGCTAAACCAACTAAAACTGGCTACCTGGAATTTAAGAATGTTACATTCAGCTATCCAGGTGCCGAAGAACCTGCCTTAAAAGGCCTTTCATTTAGCGCTGGTCCTGGTGAGGTTACAGCCATTATCGGCGGAACTGGTTCTGGGAAATCAACATTATTAAAGCTGATTCCTCGTTTTTATGAACCGACTGAAGGCAGTATTTATCTTAATGGAATCAATATTAAGGAACTGGAATTAGTGGATTTACGTAACCGAATTGGTCTAGTTCCTCAGAAAGCTGTTTTATTCACCGGTACCGTAAAGGAAAATATCCTCTACGGAAATGAGAATGCCAGTGATGAGGAAGTCATCCATGCTGCAAAAGTCGCACAAGCCTATGATTTTGTTTCTAATATGAAGGAAGGCTTTGACTCTCCTATTTCTCAGGGCGGTACAAATATTTCCGGAGGACAAAAGCAACGTCTGTCCATTGCGAGAGCCTTGGTTCGAAAACCGGAAATCTATATGTTTGATGACAGCTTTTCTGCACTGGATTTCAAAACGGACGCTAAGCTGCGGAATGCTTTAAAAAGTGAAACCACGGAAGGAACGGTTTTATTGGTTGCCCAACGTGTATCTACGGTTATGGATGCCGATCGTATCATTGTATTGGATGAAGGAAATGTTATGGGAATTGGTACACATGAAGAATTACTAAAATCATGTGATACCTATCAAGAAATTGTGAAGTCACAGCTTTCTGAGGAGGAGATTGCATGAGCAGAATGACAAGAAGACAATCAAATCCGGGATTTGGTCCTCCAGGTGGTCCAGGAGCACCGATACAAAAAGCAAAAGATTTTAAGGGTACGTTAAAACGATTAATTCGTTATTTAGCACCTTATAAATTTCGCCTTTTAACTGTATTGCTGGCTGCAATCCTCAGTACGGTTTTCACCATTGTCGGCCCAAAAGTATTAGGTAAAGCGACAACCAAAATATTTGAAGGCATTATGGAAAAAATGTCAGGTATTCCTGGCGCAGGCATCGATTTTGAGTATATCATTCGAATTCTCTTCCTACTCGGCGCCTTATATTTGTTTAGCTCAATCTTCGCCTTTATCCAGCAATATATTATGGCAAGCGTTGCTCAAAATACGGTATTTACATTAAGAGAAGAAGCTGAAGCTAAGGTATCTCGGCTGCCTTTAAAGTATTTTGATGGAACAACTACAGGTGAAACTTTAAGCCGGATTGTGAATGATATTGATAATATCAGCACTACCTTACAACAAAGCTTAACACAGCTTATTACCAGTGTAGTAACGATTATTGGTGTTATTATTATGATGCTGTCGATCAGCCCGGTTATGACAGGAATTCTTCTTTTAACATTACCTTTAAGCGGAGTAGTCGCTGTATTTGTAGCCAAAAAATCTCAAACCTACTTTGCTGGCCAACAAAAATCACTTGGAAATTTAAGTGGCCATGTTGAAGAAATCTATACTGGACATGAGGTCGTGAAAGCCTTTGGCCAAGAGGAAAAAGCTTTGGAAGAGTTTGAGGCAATAAATGAAAAATTATACGAATCATCCTGGAAAGCACAGTTTATTTCAGGTGTAATTATGCCCTTCATGCAATTTATCGGAAACATCGGATATGTACTCATATGTGTAGTTGGCGGTATTTTTGTTACAAACGGAAGAATAACAGTTGGTGATATACAGGCTTTTATACAATATGCACGCCAATTCACACAACCGATTACTCAAACGGCGAATATCGCTAACATTATTCAATCTACTGTTGCTTCTGCAGAACGTGTATTTGAACTGCTAGATGAGGAGGAGGAGGAAGCAGAAACAACGAATCCACAAATGATTTCTCATCCAAAAGGACATGTGGTTTTTGATCATGTTGCATTCGGATATAAGCAGGATCAGCTATTGATTGAAGATATGAATCTTGATGTCAAACCAGGGCAAAAAGTAGCCATAGTAGGTCCGACCGGTGCAGGTAAAACAACAATGATTAACCTGTTAATGCGTTTTTATGAATTAAATGGCGGAAGCATAAAAATTGATGGTGTCGATATTAAAGAAATGAAACGCGGAGATCTCCATGGATTATTCGGTATGGTTCTTCAGGATACATGGCTCTTTAATGGTACCATTGCAGATAATATTGGCTATGGTCGTGAAGGTGCCACTCGTGAAGAAATTATTGAAGCAGCCCAAGCAGCTCATGCCGATCATTTTATTCGTACATTGCCAGAAGGATATGAAACTGAATTAAATGAAGAAGCATCCAATATATCACAGGGTCAAAAACAATTGCTTACAATAGCTCGTGCCATTTTAGCAAACCCTTCTATTCTAATCTTGGATGAAGCAACAAGCAGTGTTGATACAAGAACTGAAATCTTTATTCAGAAAGCGATGAATCGCTTAATGGAAAATCGTACAAGCTTTGTGATCGCTCACCGTTTATCCACGATTAAAGATGCAGATTTAATTCTAGTAATGAATAAAGGAACCGTCATTGAACAAGGTACTCATGATGAGTTGCTGAGACAAAATGGTTTCTATGCGGATCTTTATAACAGCCAGTTTGCAGATGAAGCCGTATAAAACAAATGTGCCGGGAAGAAAACTTCCCGGCACATTTGATAATATTAAATATTATTTCCGCAGCGCCAAAGTTTGACCAATCACCCCTCTCATGTCCTAATCGTTTCTAGATGTTTTCGTTGACTTTAATCTTTTAATTCAGACTAAAATCCCCTGTAATAAGTCTTTGTCTGATGTTTCAAAAAAATTACTTAGGGATAAATGATAAGAAAGTCACAAAGCCTGAGGTGTATGATATGGAAATAACAAAAGCCGAAAAAGACATTAGCAGTTATATAGGAAGAATGCTAAGAGAAACCTTCGGACGGGGCCCCAGCCACGTTATTTGTACGTTATCGTCTCCTACTCTTGCTGTGCATCTTGCCGATTTCCTTTCCCCTATGGAGAAATCCTTATTGGCTAATTAAGATGGTGAAGTTTACGTGCAAAAGAACCGGGACCTTCTCATGGAAACCATAATCAAAGACATCACCTCCTATATTGAAGCAGCATTAGGAACAAAAGTTGATGAATTCTTTTATGATTGGAATTTGCAAACTTCGACTGGCATGTTTATTATTACGCTATCAAAAACAGCAACGAGCATCAGTGATTATAGAAATAGAGAGAAAGTCGAACGAGAATTAGCGAAGGTTACCAAGCTTGCTCAAAAAGAACCAGTGGAAATCTATTCAACTATGCTCAATAAGCGGCAGCTGATGATTGTCCGAAAAGGTATAATGGTTCCGACGAAAAGGAATTGATCAAGTTCGGCTTTACTGAACAATTAACGATCGCGAAGCGGGATTTGGAGAAACGTTTGATAATAGAGCATAAAAGAAACTTCGAGAACTATTTAAACACCAAAATAATCGATAAATTTACTTTTTGGAATTTCGAGAAAGATACTAGCTATATTATTTTCATTTTGCAAAGTTGATTGGTTGATTGACAATAACCCCCATCTGCGATAAAGTTATCTGTAACATCTTAATAAAATAACTGATAGCAATGAGTGGGCATAGAACCATACATAAGTCAGGAAAGGATTAATAAATTTGTCCTTTTCTGGCTTTTTTTATGAATAAATTCAAAAAAACAGGGGATGATTACCTATAAATATGGAAGATTGTATACTAATAAAGAAGGAACTATTAGACAGATTAGATTCGTTTAAGAAACAGAAATTATTAGGCAGCCACATAATTAAACGGATGGAAATGGAACATTATATAGAAAATGTTGCAAGCTCTTTATCAATTAATTATAAAAAAGAGTCAAATTCGACTAACACTGTTTATTATTTCTGTATCAATGAGAGTCAATTACAATTGAAATTCTTGTTTCGCTACGGTACATATTATACACGACACCAAATTATTAACCGATATGAATAGAGACTGATTTTATCGGGTGATCCTTTTATTAAGTATACTGACTATCTAGCCATTCAATCAGCTACCTTTATGAAATGTCAATGCAAACATATGAAATGTACATATAGACTAAAAGAAACCTGGTTTTTGTGTACAGCTGCAGATTAATCATTTAGGGTTAACCAGCTGAGATAGTTGTGTCTCTGAACATACCGATTTAAGGCAAGAAGTATTAGATTAATCCTTAGGCACTTCATTTGAATGTCTTTCACTAAACAAATGACGGTAATTAATACCTGATCAACAAACGCACTAAAGGTGCTTGAGGAATTCTTCTTATTGTTTTTTATAATCTTTATCTCTGTATATTCCTTTACCATCCTCCCCTCTTTTAATCTATTAAACCAATCAATTCAGCGCACACTTTTAGTAATGTTTGGGATCGTTATAGAATAATAAAATCATGGTGAGTTACGGAGACAAAACATATTCTCTGCTGATTTTCACAACAAAGAGTTTAACAGACGAGGAATTTATAAAAAATATGCCAGGAATAAACTTCCCAGCATGTTTTTTTCACACTTTTTCTGTTACTGTTTCGATTTTCATGGAAGGTCCAAAAAATTCAAACCGTACTTTTTCTTGCGGTACGCCTAGTTTATAAAGCATTTGAATGACACCTTGCATAAATTCGACTGGCCCACAAACATAGAAAATTCCATTCTGATCTAATTGCCTCAATACCTCTTCATTGATTCTGCCTATTTTATAATTCTCCTCGATTACATCAGCTTCTTCATTATAAAAGTTGATTGTCATATCATGCATTTGCCTGTTTAACATGGAGAGCTCATCAGCAAATGCTTGAAGCTTCCTGTTTTTAAACGCGTGTATCAAAGTAATTTTTCTTAATGATTCCTGTTTATAAAGTGTATTCAACATACTAATAAATGGCGTTATCCCTACTCCGGCAGCTATAAAGGTAATTGGCTCGGTGTCCTCTTCTAAAGTAAAATCTCCCGCTGGTACCGTTAGTTGTACTATATCACCCGTACAAACTTCCTTATGCAGGTAATTAGATACTTTACCATCAGGATTGTCATGCATACTTTCACTTTTTACAGAAATTCGATAGTATTCACCATTGGATACATTCGTTAAGCTATATTGGCGATTCATCATAAACTGTTCTCCTGGAATTTGAACCCGAACAGTTATATATTGGCCCGGTTCAAATTCGGGTATTGCCAGCCCATCGGTTGGTTTTAAATAGAAGGAAGTAATACCGTCACTTTCCCTCACTTTCTTTATGACTTCAAATTCTCGATAGTCTCTCCAACCACCAACCTTATTTTCCGCTTCTTCATACATTTCACGTTCAACCCCTATGAAGATATCAGCGATTGCCCCATAGGCCTCTTCCCACGCTTTTAAAATATCATCTGTAGCCGCATCACCTAATACTTTTTTAATAGCCAACAATAAATATTTTCCTACAATCGGATAATGCTCAGGTTTAATCATTAAACTACGGTGTTTATGTGCAATTTGTTTTACAACCGGCAGAAGCACTTCCAATTGATCGATATAATAGGCCGCAGCTGTTACCGTATTTGCTAATGCAGTCTGCTGTCTGCCTCTTTTTTGATTTGCATGATTAAAAATATTCAAAAGCTCAGGATGTGCTTCAAACATCGTTTTATAAAATACCGTAGTTATTTCCTTACCCCTTGTTTCCAATATTGGTGCAGTTGATTTCACAATTTCGATTGTTTGAGTAGACAACATATAAAAATCCCCTTTTAAAGATGTATTTGAAATACATCTTTAATTTTACTCTATTGGAAAGTAAAAGCAATATTTCAGATACATCTTTTCTGTGAACTTTCTTTGGAAGCCTATTTATGTATGGTAGTATTAAAGATGAGTAGATAATCTGAAGCGGGGCGTGACTATGCGATTAACAAATTTCAGTGACTATTCCATCAGGGTGCTTATGTACTTGGCAAGTCATCCCGATCGATTAGTAAATATAAAAGAAATTGCTGATGCCTATGGCATATCCAAAAATCATTTAATGAAAATTATATACCAGCTGGGCAAGTTAGGTTATATAGAAACAATACGTGGGCGTAATGGCGGCATGAGACTGGCAATGAAACCTCATGAAATCAATATCGGGGGTTTAGTAAGAAAAACTGAAGAAGATTTTAACATAGTTGAGTGTTTTTCTGATCATAATACATGTCCCATCTCTCCTGTTTGTACGTTGAGAGGTATTTTAAATAAAGCATTGTATGCTTTTTTAAACGTATTAGATGGCTATACACTCGCAGATATATCTCAAAACAAAGAAGTGTTAGCTCAATTTCTAGGAGCTTATTCCGAAGTAAACAATGATTCGTAAAATCCACTTTAGAAATAACATTTATGATACAAATCTATTTAAAAGGCAGTGCGGCAGTCATTTATGGCCTGTTGCACTGCCTTTTTAGACAAATTATATTTACGTACCACATTAAATCGTTGAAGAGAACCGTCCTATATTAAATCTTCATTCTTCTATCATCTAAATTCCAATAATCATAATCGTTCGCTGTGAGAGTATTATAGATAAGCAAATAAAAAAACGAGGCTGGGAAATAACTTGAAAACAATCCTGTAGACGAACGATATCTAAATTAATCTTACTAGACTTTGTTGCTTATTAAAGAGTTAAGTTTGAGAAAAAAGTCTGTTCCATTGGGCGCTTCCTCGGCTGAGCCTGCTGGGTCTTAAGCCTCCTCTACTTCCCAAGGAGTCGAGTGGCTTCCGTTCCATTCCACTTGATATGAATAATCGTATGCAGAATGAACCTTTCTATTGAAGACAATTAAAACGCAACCTAGCCGGCGAATATCCAATTGAAATATCACCTAATAGTTTGGGTTTATCATTAACTGAAATACTTGTCCCAGCCTCGCCTCTCTTTAAAAGGCAGTAAGTTTTTCTCTTTGATATCATGGTCTATTTTAGACCATTTATCATTACCTGAAGCTTTTTTGAATGTCATTCTATGCGAAGGTTGGAACCTACGAAAGGAAATTCGTCGTGATACAATTTTTACTATAAACAATCTCGGTCTAATTCTAAATAGGATTCTACCTTTAACAGGAACTTGATACTAACCATTAGTCTTAAGGGTTATAATTTACATAATATTTTGAATGTGGAAAAATTTTAACGGTGAATTAACAGAATCTTTTGTGATATTATTTAAATATAACATCATGAGGAAAGAAGGTGATATAGTGTGCGCTCAAAAAAAATATAATGAATTATTAAATGAATTGAGAAAAAATTATCAAATGTACTATGATAACCGGTCCATATCACACAAAGATTTTTATAAACGACGCGTACATTTAATTATGAAACTTCGTACATTGGATATCAATGAAGATAAATCATTAATAAGCGATATTTCAAACTATTCATCTGATTTTAATAAACACAATTAACCCTTTCATATAAATTGAATGAAAAAGAGATTGAGCAGTTTAAAAATCAATTCAATCTCTTCATCCAATTCTCTGTAGGAAGAAAATCTCTTACTTTTTTATGTCTTAGTAAGTCGTCTACTCCTATCTTTATCTTGAATGCTCTATATTCTATTGAAATGCTAGGAATGCAGATACCATTTTTCTCATTCACATTTAGTTAGAGGATCTGATAAAATTTTAGTGAATCTCCTTTAAATCAATAACTTCCTGAGCCAATGCTTGGATCCTATTATTCTCCTCTTCATTTACAATTTTATTGCCAGGTCCAAAGCAGCTTGTATGTAAAAATACATTATTAAATGGTATTATCGCTTTGAAATAAGATAATATCGGTTTTAATTGGTACTCAGTTACTAAAAAGTGTTTTTCAGATCCTCCATTCGTAACAATTCCTACCACTTTTCCTTTAAAACAATCCGGAGCTAAATGATCAAATAGATTTTTTAGAACACCCGGTATCGACGCCTGATAAATGGGTGTACCAATTATTATAATATCCGCATCGTTTAGTTTATTGACTACCGTTCGGGTATCCTGATTATAGGATGAAAAAGGAATGCCTCTTACAAATTCCACATTATAATTTCTAAGATCTATTAATTCTGTATCTAATTGATTATCTATTTTGTTTACAGCTGCCAATACCTCTTCCACTGATTTAGGTGTTTTTTCACCAATTATGGAACCTGATAATCCTATTACTTTCATTACCTATTCACACTCCCACTCCATGCATCGCCATATTTTGTTATTTCTATACTTTTATCATACTTTTTGGAGGACGGAATATCTACTATTTCTGCTTTTCGTAAAAATCTGTATTCGAAATAACAAATCATTAACATAAAGGGGTGAAAGCCTCTTTAATGTCAGCAAAACAAGAAGTACCTCGGCCCAAACAGATTTTGTATATCCATATTTTAAAAACAAAAATCCTTACTTTTGCAAATAAGGAAGTGAAATAGGTGTGTACATTTTAGATTATTGGATTACATTAAAACATCCTGATATTCTTTTTTATTTTCAAGCATCATTTTTGCAAATGGACAAACGGGCTTAATATATTTATTTTCATTTCTTGCATGCAATACTACACGGTTTACTAATGCCTTGCCCAAACCTTTCCCCCTGTAGCTATTTGCAACTAATGTATGATTAATGATGATACTCCCTTGTTCAGATACCTCTTGCTCATCTGCCACAAATTCTATCTGAGCAACAATATTACCGCCAATTGCTATATAAAAATCGTTACTACAGCCAGGCACAATAACCCTCTCCCATCTTTTATTATTTATGACATCTGTAAAGTATATGAATAGACTGGTTGATTATCGGTATATAACATTTTAGAAGCTAATCCTCATAAGGACTATTGAAGATATAATTGAATACAAATTTTATATTAAAGTCTTAAACTTCGAGACAGTTAAAGTTTCTTTGTCTCATTAAAAGTATATGAATAGCATCTTTTTTATGGCTGTTGTTTTTCACGTAATAATTCCATTTGCATGTTCGGAATTTTCTGTTAAAATAATTAAAACTGAAAATAAGGGTGTAAAGAAGAATGAATTTGGAGTATTTTATAGGGATTGTTCCACCTGAAGAATATTTGGAACGTATTGAGCATTTTCAAAGTAAATGGATTAAACAATCGGGTGTAGAACCACACATAACATTGAAAGCACAAGGAGGACTAACTCCAGATAAACAATGGATTGATAAGGTACAAACCGTATGCGATACCTTCAAACCTTTTCAAGTATCATTAGATAAGCCCAACTATTTTGGAGATAGCGTTTTATATTTGAGGTGTTAACTCAACTAACTTACACAAATTGCATCAAAAAATCATTAATGAGATTTCACCGTCAGAAGACTTAATAAAACAGTATTTTGAACTTGATGCCTTTGTACCTCACTTAACTCTGGGGAAAGAAAAATACGGTGGAAATATTTCTACTGGGCTCTCTAAAAAAGAACTAATAGAAATGGAAAAAATAGCAGATAGAGAGTTGAAACCGTACCCTAATTTTACAGTAGATTTTATTAGAATATATGAACTGAACATTGAAAAGCAAAGATATGAAAAATATTTAGATATCTCTTTAAGGTGATCACACATATCAAGGTCTTTTTATGCATTTCTCAACATTCCAACTGTTTTATAATTAGATTTTTTTGAAATAAACATTTGTTCCACGCGTTTATTAAATCCTAAATCTTTTCCTGATTCAAGCCAATGGAACCAATAGAGATAATTTCCAATATTATCCTTAAATCAATTATACCCATTTATACAGGGCACAAACTATACAAAACAGCCTTATTATTAATAAAATCCATCATTCATGTATATATATCCATTTAATAACATTATTATGAACTTTTTTAATAAATATGTTTAAGGATATGTGCTTATAAAAAGAAGCAGTCCAACTCTAAATGAATTGAACCGCCATTGTTTTTCGATTTATTTATATAGATTTATCAAAAATCATCAGGACAGCGTAAGCCCAGCATTAATCTAGGAAAAGGCCTCTTTTAATTCATCACTAATTAAGTGCCATGCCTCTTCAGCCTGTTTCAATTCACCTGTATGAGTAAATGCATGTGCAGCTTCCATGTACCTCTTCTTCTTGACTGTCACCCCAGCTTCTTCAAGCTGGCTTGCATAGTAGTCGGCTTCATCTGCAAGAGAGTCAAATTCAGCAGTGATGATTAAAGCAGGCGGCAAGTCTTCCAAATCCTCAGCATATACAGGAGAGACCAATGGGTTTTCCGCATCTTTCATTGATTTTAAATAGGATTCATTAAACAGTTTTGCCAGTCTGGGTGGTATGGCTTTTTTATGCTTGAATTTCAGGTCCGGATCAGTAGCAAGGTCCAGCGGTGGATAATTAAGGATTTGCTTCACTAAAGGAATCTGCTCTCTCTCCTTGTTCAGCAAACAAAGAGCAGCTGCTAAATTCCCACCTGCACTATGTCCCCCAACTGCTATTCGCTTATTGTCTACCTGAAGGACATTGGGGTTCTCATAAAGCCATTTCAGAATATCATAGCATTCATATATTGCAGCAGGAAATTTGTATTCTGGTGCCAGATGATAATCAATATTCACTACTAAACAACTGGCTCGGTCCGCTATCACAGGACACCACGCATCATCCAATTCAGCACTTCCCATCACAAATCCACCGCCATGCATATTCACAAAAACGGGTAATGGTCCCTCTGTATTCCGGTTTGGCCGATATGTAATGACGCGAGTATTTCCTAAATTTGTTTCAATCAACCGCTCCTCCCTTTCAACGTTAGGTTTTATACTAGGTTTCAGGAAGGAGGCCTGTACCATCTTACGTTCCATCATCCGAATGGTCTTTGCGAGTATTTTTTGATTTAGAACAAGCAATATACACACTCCTTTTATCTGGGACTGTAACAATTGAGTCAAATAGTACGTTTTTGTACAAAAAGTTTTGTAATATAAATTATATATATATTAAAATAATAATAATAATAATAACAATATTATTATACGGCAGGAGAATGGATATGGAAAAGACAGCTATTCTTTTAGTTAACTTGGGTACACCTGATCAACCAACCACGTCCTCTGTACGTTCGTATTTAAAAGAATTTCTAAGTGACAGTAGAGTAATTGATTTACCTAGGTGGAAATGGATGCCTGTCCTGCACGGAATTATTCTGAGAACACGGCCGCCGAAAACCGCAAAGCTCTACCAATCTATATGGACGAATGAAGGATCACCTTTATTAACCATCTCTATTAAACAAAAACAAGAATTAGAGAAACAATTCGCACATTCTAATATTAAAGTCTCACTTGCTATGAATTATGGTAAACCATCTATAAAGGATGAATTAGAAAAGCTGCATAAATGGGGAATGCGCCGATTAATTGTCGTGCCTTTATTTCCGCAATATTCCTCCACTACTACAGGATCTGTATGGGATCATTTGAACCAAACATTATCTAAATGGAGAGATATCCCGGAAGTAATATTTATACGTGACTACCCTGATCATCCAATATGGATTAAATTATTAAAAACGCGTATTGAACTATGCACAAAAGAACATGGCCACCCTGATGCGGTAGTCCTGTCCTATCATGGCATACCTAAAAGATATGTATCTGATGGTGACGATTATCCATACCAATGCTTAAAAACCATTCAAGCTCTAAAAAAAGAATTGCCAGATCACACTATCATTACATGCTATCAATCTAAATTTGGTAAGGAACCTTGGCTTGAACCTTCAACCAGTGAAACGTTACGTCATCTTGCCAAAAGCGGTTCTAAACATATTCACATTCTCGCTCCCAGTTTTACAGTAGATTGCCTGGAAACACTGGAAGAACTTCAGGTTGAGAATCATACTATTTTTATGGAAAACGGCGGTGAAAAATATCATTATATAGAAGCTGCCAATGACGATCCTTTATTTATTGAATGCCTGATGGATATCATTAAGCCTTATTTGGCTCCAATAAAAATCATTTAGCATAGCAATATTGGAAAATATTCCAATTTAATTTTATCATAACCAGCAAAAAAATAAACAATAAAGAACCAACCCTTTTTCTGGAACGTCCTTTATTGTTTATTTAGCTCGGTTCATGAATTTCTAATCTAGCAACATTTCTTCCATTTTTATCATATATTCATTTAAAGGAACCTATTCCACTAGATAATTTTCTCTCCTAATTAACTCCACTAAAAAACAGTATGATTATTATCATACTGCCTTAACGAACTATCTTGAAATTTTTAATCATATATAAACTGCTCTTAAATAGGATATCAGATAAAACCAGTCCAATTGCAATCCCAACTGCACAGTAACCAACATTTAAAAATCCGATTAGCGCACCATCATAGTCCTGTAGTGTTAATAAACGAAATGCCTGAAAAGCTGTTATTCCCGGAACGATTGGCACCAGTCCCGGTACATAAAAGACAGTCAGCGGCATCTTAAAAATTCGTGCAGAGATTTGTCCGGCAAAGGCTAATAACAACGAACACACTATACTGGATAGAAATACGCCGTACCCTTCCGTGCTTAAAATCCAGTATCCCATCCAACCGCACATCCCTACAAGTCCTCCTATTGGTATAGACTTGCGCGGAACATTACAAATAACTGCGAAGGATATCGATGATAGAAAGCTAAAAACCATATGAATAAGGGTCTGATTCACTATTTCCGCCTCCTAATTGATAAATAAATAATAGACGGTAGCAATACCCGTACCAATCGCACCCGCAATGAAGACAGCCTCCACTAACCGGATTGTTCCTGAGAGATAATGCTTTGCCATCATATCGCGAATAGCATTGGTCATCGCAATTCCAGGTACAAGCGGTGCAACCGTCCCTATCATGACGGAATTTAAATGACTTCCCATTATACTGTTAATATAATAGGCAACAATCCCACCCAAAAAAGCAGCTATGTATTCCACTA
Organism: Bacillus sp. D386; assembly: GCF_006346415.1. Lineage (NCBI taxonomy): Bacteria > Bacillati > Bacillota > Bacilli > Caryophanales > Bacillaceae > Bacillus > Bacillus sp. D386. The sequence goes on from NZ_VEMV01000002.1 coordinate 269,244, forward strand.
TGAATGGTGTTTTCATTATTTTAAAGCCAATTAAATAGGTTATATAACACAAAAGGCCACCAATCATACTAGCCGGTAAATCCACAAATGTGCCATTCATAATCAGCATAACGCTTCCGCTCAATACAGCTGTACAAATAAGTCTGAACCATAAGGGGTAGTCAAGCGGGTCCTGATCCACTGCTTTCAGTTCCGAAAGAACTTCCTCAATTGTCAGACGGCCTTCTGAATACATTCTTGATATTTGATTGACCTTCGTTACCTTTTCAAGATTATGATCCCGATTATCGATTCTAACGAAATTCGTATTGTCCAAGCCTATATTCACAAAAATTCCATTAACTGTCACATATGTAAATGCATTTGTTCCATGCTTTATTCCTAGTGAAGTACTAATCATTCTTTCCATTGTATCCTCTACCCGGCTCGTTTCCGCTCCGTTTTCCAGCATAATACGCCCGGCCAGAAGACTGGCATCAATAATAATCTTATTTTTGTCTACTGCCACTTTCGTCAACTCACTTCACATTTAATATCAATCAATGCCTATATATTGTACAATAATTTTTCTGAAAAGATAGAGGTAAAATGAGCGAAAACTAAAACTTTGTTAATAGAGAGGATAAGACTAATAATCTAACCCTATAATTCACTATTTCGCAATGATTAAGTCGATATTCTTGTTATGAATTATCCAATTATCAGGAAATCCATAAATTAGACTAAATTACTTCAAATATTATACTACTGTAATTCAGCTTAAATAACAGGGCTCTGTCCAGACATTTGTTGCTAATAAATCAATAATGGAGACAGCCGACTATAGCTGTCTCCATTATTGATCTAACGCCCCAATTTATATTATTAGGATTATTCATTTGAATTTAGTTCATCTATTGTCTTGAAAATCCTGGAATATACATCTTTTATATGTTCATCATTTTTTTCATCATTATATAAACCATATCCCCACTTTTTTAATGTATCATCATCTTGTGTTGTAAAAATTCCAACAGCATAACTATTACCTGAAGTCCAATTCATTATTTTATCGTATTCCAAATCTTTTTCAGTAAAAGAGGCATAATGATTTGTTCTCATAAAAAAGTAAGGGATAGCAGAATTTAAGTAAAAATCTGCATATTGACTTTCAGCAGCTTCAAAAGGTTATTTTCCGAAATAATGACAGCATCATAAGAGTTCATTTCTTTGTTTGTCATTTCTCCAAATGAAATTTCTGTAAATTCCACTTGTTCTTCTTTCACTTCCGGTTTTTCTCCAACAACAGCTATCCGTAAGGCATTTCCTTCGTATAACTCGAAATCGGGATTTGAAACACAAGCTGATAGGACAGATATTATCAGTATTAAAAATGCAATATTTAAAGATTTCGTTCCGTTTATTTTCTTCAGTTACTCCTTATATTCTCGTTTATTTACATTATATAGTGATAGATATTTTTCATTTGCATGCTAAGGTCCTTCTCTAGGGAGCGAACAGCTTAGCGGATCGAATCCCTCTCCACTCGCTACTGAGTGATTATATTCAAAAAGTTTAATCAGAACGTTCTCACTGGCTATAGAATCCATTCCCATTCAATGAGAAGCATCCATATTAGACCAACCTAGTTTGAGACGTACTATACATATCTACTTCTCTTATAAAGCAAACTATGTAAAATAGGTGCAAAAGCAATAATATATACGAATAAAGCCAATAATAAAGAGCATAACAGATATGATATTCTAATCTGTTATGCTCTTTATTTAATCTACTTTATGCCTGGATAATTTTTCTCAGCAATAGAGATGATTGGTTAACCTCTTTTTTAGAAATTGCTTAAAAAATCTCTGACTTGATCAGGCGTTTTAGCATTAGCGCTATGTAAATGAGCTATTTTTTCTCCATTTTTATAAACTAATAAGGACGGAATTCCCATAACATTTTCTTTTTCTGCCAATTCGGGTAATTCATCTTTATCAATTGTAAACCATTGTTTATCTTGATGCTCCGTAATAATTTCGTCAATAAATAAATCAAGTCGTTTACAATCTGGACACCAAGTAGTCGTAAATATATTTACTGTTAGTTTATCGCTTTTTATTTGATTATCAAATTCTTCTATAGATGTAACTTGTTGCATTCTCTAAATCTCCCTTCTCTTTCTCTATTACTATAGTAAACATTTTAAATACTTTACACATTTTAAATGCTTATTATGATGTTTACAATAATAACTATTCTCTTCAAAAATTGGTACAATAGGCTTATATAAGGAGATTACTGTAATGGAGGTTTTTTATGCTATAGTTACATCTAATGTCTATAGAATAAACAGAAGAAGCGATTGATTTATTAAAAAACACACTGCAAGAATCAGTAGAGATGTCCTCATTTGGGTCGCTCGTTCGAATGGGTGTAGTTCTATTCGAATGCAGAAAACAATTTTTACATATAAGCTTACCTTTGCTTCTGCTATTTCAATAAATCCTTTTTCTATTAATCGATATGGTCATTCCCAACAGATCCTTTATTATAGTGTGAATCCGTAAAAGCTAGGTTTGTTCTTTTTCTAAGATATTCATCTATTACTACATACAAAATCGCTGCAACAATCCCAAGATAAGCAAAAAATTTAGTCTCCATTGCTACAAATAAAAATCCTGAAAGAAACATTCCATATACTGTAATTTTTATTAGAAGTCGTGCTTTTTTATGCTGTACTAGACCAGCGATTATTTCTCCAATGATTGATGCTATAAATCCATAAAGAAAAACAAACAGGAATGAATATGGAAATGCCAAGAATTAAAAAAAATTAATTACATTATCACTTTGTTCTCCTAAGATATATGAAGTACCTGTAAGAAATAAGGATGTTAATACAGAAACAATAATAACCGATAGTAAATTTCTTATGATTATCCTAATGTTTGCTCCCCCAGTGCGTTAAACTTTACCGTTACATTGTAGATACTAATTTCTTAATCCATCTTGAATTATCACTTATAAAATTCCCCTTAGCTCTCGAAGTATAAATTAAACGCCTACCATCAAAATAAAATTAGCATATTCGTTATATATTTTCCGCTTTTTACCAAATATTTCTGTAAGTGGGGATTAAATCCTCATATCCTACCCATTCTTAACCCAATCATTTATTTTCACTGAAGCTAATAGGATATTCTTATGCCCTTTATCTATTATCCGAGTCTTCTCTCCATTTCAATTTTAATAATTTTATAGAATCTCAATTATAAGAATGTTGACATACTTCTAAATTAATGACCATAATATGGGATATGAATTTTTATGAGGAGTAATAGGATGATCACGAAAAGCACACAAAAAGCAACGCCTTTAAGCCCGGATTATGACCCATGGGAAACCTATATGGATATAGAACAATATGGAAAGCTAACCCTTTCTAATATAGAATTTACAACCACAACTCTATGTAATATGCGTTGTGAGCATTGTGCTGTTGGATATACCCTGCAACCGAAAGATCCTGATGCTCTGCCTTTGGAACTAATCTTACACCGTCTGGAAGAAATCCCTGCTTTACGTTCCATCAGTATAACCGGCGGTGAACCTATGCTCTCAAAAAAGAGTGTTGAAAATTATGTTCAGCCTCTATTAAAATATGCACACTCACGTGGGGTGCGAACACAAATAAATTCTAATTTAACACTTCCGTTAGAGAGATATGAAACAATTATTCCTTATTTGGATGTTTTACATATTTCACATAACTGGGGAACCATCGATGATTTTATAGATGGCGGTTTTGCTATGATGGAAAGAAAACCAACTCGTGAACAGCGAGAAGTCTTATTTAATAGAATTATTACCAATTCCCAGGCATTAACGAAAGCGGGAGTACTCGTATCTGCTGAAACCATGCTCAATAAAAGAACGCTCCCCCATTTAGAACATATTCACAAACAAATTGTTGAAGAAATGGGCTGCCAAAGGCATGAGGTGCATCCTATGTACCCTAGTTCTTTTGCATCTACTTTAGAAACACTTTCATTGGATGAAACAAGAAAAGCCATTCACCATCTTCTGGATATTCGTAATGAAAACGTTTGGATGCTGTTTGGTACACTGCCTTTTTACCCATGCAGCCAAAACAGTGAAGATCTCGAATTACTGCAAAGATTATATTCAAGTAAAAACGTGACTGTTCGGAACGACCCTGACGGACGATCTCGTTTAAATGTAAATATCTTTAGTGGTGATGTAATCGTAACTGACTTTGGAGATACTCCGCCACTTGGCAATATTAAGGAGCAGTCATTGCCTGTCGCCTATAATAATTGGATGAAATCAAGCCTGGCCGATTCATTAAATTGCCATTGCCCGACAGTAAAATGCCTAGGTCCAAATGTATTGGTTAAAAACGCTTATTATCCAGAAATGAATTTCAAATTAAATAAAACCAATTTATAACGGTTCCATCTTTTAAATACGAACAGACCGCTATTTAAAAAAAGAATGGTCGATTTTTAGAAATCGGCCATTTTTTATGTCTATATAGATAGGAAAGGATCGATTAAACCACCAAACACTTTGTTCAATCCCCGACATCCCTCATTTCTTCTCCATTCTTTTTTATCTTTTGATCAATCTGGTTTATCTAATTTAGTTTGGTGATATTATGGAATTTTAAGGTAAAATTAAATTTAATACCGATAGTTATTAAAGACTGATGATCGAGGTGAATTAGGTGGAACTGGAGCAATCTATTCATTACAAATTTTGGACTGTTTGTTTGGTTCAGAATGGAGATTATGTCCTGTTATTAAATAGACAACACGATCATTTCAAGGGATTTATACCACCAGGAGGAAAAGTAGAGTTTCCAGAAAGTTTTACGGATTCCGCTATTAGAGAAGTGAAAGAAGAGACAGGGTTAAATGTAAGTAATCTTGTCTACAAAGGGCTTTATGAGTATGTCAATCCCGAAAAACATGACAGACATATTATTTTTAACTATTTAGCTACTAGTTTTAGCGGCACATTGTTGCAAAACTCAACCGAGGGTAAACCTGTATGGGTTCATATAGATGAAGCTTCTAATCTCCCTATGCAAGAATCTATAAGAAGAAGATTTCCATTGTTTTTTGAAGAAGGAACATTTGAGATTCAGGTCGAATTGGATAATGAGAGAAATCAAGAAGGTAAAGTTTCTATAAAGAAGACCTAAGCTACTGGTACACGAGATTCTAGATACTTCTTTTTAATTGCTGTTTAAATAAAATTCTTCCGATAAACCTTAATCATTATAGTACTGTTCCTTATAATTATAGATATTTATGCACTTTCATTAATCAAATAACAACAGCGTCCGATAAACGAACGCTGTTGTTAATTAGTGTTAATTAGAACCATTTTTTAACTTTCGCTAGACATTGGTTATGCTTTTTTATGTAGGCTTTGGCTTTTCCATACTTCTTAAATCCACCTTCACCTTTGTTATAAGCACTCAAGGTAGCTTCTTTTAAAGCAGTACCCTTATAACCTTTTTTCTTATATTTCTTTTGTAAATCGGATAACATGTATGTTCCCCAATTCATATTTACGTAAGGATCATAGGGTTTGTTCTTTGTCTTTGTAATTTTAGCTAAATTTTTATGGTTAATTTTATTAATTTGGAAATATCCGTAATTACTTCCACCTTTTGCTTTTACTTTCATATTGCTTTCATGCAGCATCACTGCCAGCGTTTCTTTATAATCCAATCCTCTTTGTTTAGTCATTTTATAGAGATATTGTTGTTGAGCTTTAGGCAAAGGAACTTTTTTTGAATACTTAAATCCAGCTAAACTGCTACTTGCTGCATCAGCTTTTTGTCCCGGTATAGTCGTACTTGCGATTAACGCAAAAATGAATAGTAAACTGATAGCAATTTTCCCAAATAGTTTAGGTTGTAATTTAATCATATAAACTCCTTTTCATTAGCAACTTTTTTACTACTTTTTGTTACTCTTGTACTATATCAAAAGTCTTTGCCAGAAATGTATGAATTCATCAGATTATAACGTTATTGTAAGGATGATGTCTTCTATGTAATCTGTTTGTAAAATAAGTAGTACAATTTCAATATAAAAATGGAGTGAACTGATTTAGAAATCAATATTCTTCTATATAAAAAGGTTTTACTTTTTATAGGAAAATCTATCATTTCAGTATGGTTGCAATAGCAGCAATTCTCTTAGGGGGGTTGGAAAATAAATAAAAAAGAACCGCACACGCACACCCTTTTTTTAGCCACAAAGCTCTGTACTTCAATTTAATAATCCACGAATAGAAGGTGAATCTATGTTTTTGAACGAGTTAGAAAGATACAGAGAAACAGAAATTCTTCAAGCTGCTACTTTTGCCGCCAGTCTTAAACTACAAAAAGAAGAAGCAAAATTGATAGATAATTGGGTGGAATCATTGATCGAAATCAATACAAAGAAAGAAATAGGGAGCAAACAAACGGAGGGTTTTTTTTCGATTTATAATACTCTGCAGGGAGCATCAGATTCTTTAGATAGTAGTTCTTTAAAATATATTTTAGGTCGGCTTCTTAAGATTTACGACTCTATGTGGGGCAATGTTTTTTCATCCGTTATAGATCGTACTACATGGAGGATTAAAGAGTATATAGATGAAGCATTTTCTTTAATAGGTTTGATTATATTTGGAAAATAGAAAAACTAAGTAAATTCTTTCATTCTGCTGATTTTTTTATGCGCAATAAAGCTCTTAAATACCTACTGGACCTAAATGAGATAAGAGGATTCCATCATACTATCAAGGATTTCAAGAAAATTATAGGATTTATAAAACCAGATAATACGGATATCATACATTACCTTGTTCATTACAAAGTAAATAATAATCAGGGGTGCTATCAAATTATAAGCTTCATTTTTAATGATCTCAAAACTAATAGTTACAGGACATTCGAAATTAAAAGAGATTGTATAATTTGGTTAGATAATGCTGTTGGCAGTTCACCAAAAAAGCCTTGGTTGGACAAATTAACAGCTATTCAGAAAGAGCTTAAAGATGAGGAACTACTAAAAATAGCTCGTTGGATTTTGAATCATGGAGATTTCGAAAAGGAACAAAGTACAGGATGGACTGATGGAGTTTATAAAAAATTACAAAAATCTTCATTATGGTATTTGGATATTCGAAGTAATGATATTTAAGGAGGTCAGCCATTTAACAGTACCATTAAAACATTTCCGTTTCTTAAAAAAACATATCCATTGGGAATTGCGAGGCTTTTAGATATATTATATATTACAGTTTCTGATCACTTTATGGATTCCATATGCACTTTAAGTGCACTTCTTCATATTTTTCCAAGAAAATCATTACAAATAATTATTATTTAGAGTTATATAATTTAATTGATTTAGCACAAGGGATATATGGCTACTAATTAAAGAGGAAAACAAATAAATGGAGTTGAATGTTTTTTTATTCTATCATGCATATAAAATAGGGATTCATTCAGCTTTTTTTACTTGTCTTCCTATAAGGATTAAATTATTTTAACTTAATACCTCTTGAGATGTAACAAGCTTTTTCAATGCAAGAATATTCCCCAAATGTATTCCTTCATGAAAAATAGTTCTAACGAGGACTTGTTCCACTGTAAACATTCCAGATTCCGTTACAGAATATTCTTCTTCCAGTCTTTCTCCATATAAATCTCGAATCATAAAAGGCTGTACAGCAAGCAGTCTTTTTAAATAATCAAGTTTAGGAACCTCTCCCCTCCAATCTTCCGGGCTCGTACCATAACCAAACCATTCATTAAAATGATTAGGCAGGATGATTGGTTCCTTTGTCAAATGTTGAATCCACAAATATTGATCCAGGTATACATGTCCCAGGTTCCATCGTATATTATTTCGAAATCCCTCAGGTACAATATTCACCTCATCCTCATTCATCGAATCCACCGCCACTAACAATTCATGCCGATAATCAGCCAATTGCTTAAAGAGTACTTCATGTCTTTTTAACATATTCAACCCTCCTAAATTGTGGTATATCCATTTATTTCGGGCTGTGATTGACAATTCCCTTCCTACTTTGTAACCAATTAGAATAACTATTTAAATGAAGCTAAAAATCAACTAAATTACCATTCCATAGTACGAAACCTCTAAAGATAAGAAATTCAATTCAATCAAAAAAACATCCAATCTTGGTTGGATGTTTTCTTCTTTATCAGGAGGACTTTAGACACTTAAGTATAGTAAGCTGCATCGATATACCGTCTGTTATGATTTTTTTCCGTTCCTTTATCTTGTAATTCATTCCATCAACGATAAAATGTCCATTGCCAGAGTAGGCAACATATTTCCCTTGTTTCTCCAACTCATATTTAATGGCAACTACATATTCATTCGCATTTGGATACGTTTCATTCATCCTGAGTATAATTGTATTTCTCTCATCCCGTTTATATTTAATAAACAATAAAAAAGCAATCATAACAATGAATAAAGTTAATATATACACCACGCAGACTACCTCCGCCTCCATATATTAACTTTATTTTATAACAAAAAATGACAATACACCACATACTTTACTATTATTAAGAAATTCACTTTTTATAAACTATTAATATGTACTTGAAATAGAATTATTTTTCATTGATTTAAGAAGACTCCTCAGTCCAGTTTTCTTAAATCGGTAAATGGATAAAAGACATATTTACCTTGTCCTATAACCTGATCCTGTTTAATTAACCCTAATCCATTGCGACTATCCATACTTACAAGACGATTATCACCCATAACAAAATATTCATTTTCAGGAATAAGAATCGCTTCGAAATCTCCATTTGATTTTTCGCCTTCTTCATGGGTTTCTTGTCGATTTTTATCCAGATATCTTTCCTTTTTCTGAACATCATTAATATAAAGGATATTATTTTTTACTTCAATCTTATCCCCTGCTACACCAATTATTCTCTTAATGAACATTTCACTGTTATCACCCTTAATGATGACAATATCTCCTCTATTATATTTCTTTTCTACTAATGATTTACTGACCAGTATTCTCTCTTGATTGCGGAGAGTAGGTTCCATCGATACTCCTTCCACTTTATACGGAGTAAATAGGAAAGTCCTGATTAACATAATGACAGCAACAATGATCAGAATGGACTTTAACCAGCTAAATGTTTCATTTTTCATATTTCTATCAGGAATCAAATAATTCACCTCATCTTTCTAAAAGGGCTGGAACTCAAGTAATAAAACTTTTCAATCCTCCAAGCATATAAGGCATTATTTAAGTTCTTATGTATCCAGTCAATTCTTTATTACATACTATCCAGATATGGCATCAGTTACTCTCTTTCGTTCCGATATCTGACTAAAAACAATCTCCTCATCTTTATAAGCTCGACATACGGTAATTTAGCGTTTCATTAGCAGATTTCTAACAAATTGTTATCGTGTTTCTTCTATTATATTGATTCTTTCAAGAACTGATTAATTATCTTTTTGACGAATTAAGTCCGTTAACCTAATTTATTTAAAAAAACCTTAGAACTATGTCATATTTTAGGGTATAATAGGAATAGATTATTTTATTACAACAAAAGAATGAAAATCGACCAGCTAATATGCTTCCTTACATACAGGAAAATGAATTTACTAAAGTTTCTTTTAATTACTAATTAGTTATCAACATCCATTCTCTTAAAAACTAAATTTACATCTATTCTTATAACTACGAACTATAATTTTTGATATTTTCATTTTTTACTTTATAGCAATCACACCCATTCATTACCCTTTTCTTCCAATTTTAAGCATTGTTTTTCATAAGTTTAATATTTTTTCTCAGTTTTTTTAATCTCTTTTTTTACCATTAATTCAAAATAATGGATATTTTTGTGACAATTATGACAAAAACTCCTCTATCTAAATTTACTAGAAAAATATATTAATACCATGGTTTTATTAAGTTTTTTTACCTATAGTTTTCTGAATATTCAAATTATTAGATATGTATTTGACATATTCCCGTTATATCAGTAATGAATTTATCATCTCCTCGTTATTACTTCTTTCTCGTAAACCTGATAAGATTGTCACTGTTAGCTCAAAACAAACAATTTTAGGAGGTTCAAACTACATGAAGAAAACTTTGTTATCATTCGTAGCGGTAGCTTCCATCGCCGTTGCTATGGGCGGACCCCAAGCATCTGCCCAAGAAATCACAATCAAAAAAGGTGATACACTATGGGGTATCTCAAATAAATACGACACTTCTGTTGATCATATTAAAGAACTCAATAATTTAGATTCCGATATCATTATTGAGAATACTAAATTGATCGTAAAGGAAGACCAACCAAAAACTTATACCGTTAAAAAAGGTGATAGTCTTTGGAAGATAGCTGTTAAAAATAAAATCTCTATTAATCAGCTAAAAAGTTGGAATAGCTTAAATTCAGAAATTATTCAACCAGGTCAAGTCCTTAATTTGTCTGGTGTAGGCCAACCGGCAAAAAATAATACTGAAGCTGTTCAACAAAAAACAACAACTACATCAACAACTACTAAAACTGAAACAAAAACAGAGACAACAACTACTACTGCAAAGTCTACTGGGCAAAAAGCAGGAAAAACTCTCTCTGTTTCAGCCACAGCTTATACAGCTAGTTGTAACGGTTGTTCTGGCGTCACTGCTACCGGAGTCGATTTAAATGCGAATCCAAATGCTAAAGTAATCGCAGTTGACCCTAGTGTAATTCCATTAGGTTCAAAAGTTTATGTTGAAGGTTATGGATATGCTACTGCTGCTGATACCGGTGGTGCTATTAAAGGGAACAAAATAGATGTTTTCATCCCTACACAAGATGCTGCTCTTAATTGGGGACGTAAACAAGTTAACATTCAAATTTTAAACTAACACATTTCGCTTTAAACGACACCTTCGAGTTTACATCCAGTTCTCGAAGGTGTTTTATATATATTTTTCTTTTTCAATCTACTATTTCTCCTTAAAAACAACTGAAATACATTCTTACTCACCCTGTCTAAACCTACGTACAACACTATAAATATATCAAGAACAATTACAATCAATTAAATTTATTTATGATCTATTCATCCTCATGACTTCTTAAGGGTATCGGGGATTTAAATAGCATGACCTCTTTAAAGTCAGGTTCCGCTCATCTTCCATTTATAATGATAAAGATAGAACTTTGTGATGCTACTGACAAAACAATAAGCCAATCTTTTTTAATCTAATTTTGTTTATTAAAAGCTGTTTCTCGTATTTTTATTGGCTTATTAAATCTTGAAAAATCACATATTTATTTCTTATGAATTATGAATTGAGAATCATCGGTTACTTCAATAAATCATCTATGTCCATTCAATGAACCACTTCCTGTAAAGTAATTCCTATATAGGAATTTAAATAGCTACTCGAATATACTTATTCTACATCTCCAAATCATTATTTATCATTTCTTTAAGTATTATGATTTACTAATTAACTTTGTGGGTCGCTTCTATAAAATGCTGTTTTCTAATAGATTTTGATTTATAAGAAGAATAAAATTACTATTTTGTGGTGCCATTATATATGAAGTTAGCTACTTCAACAAACCAAAAAAGAGTATGTCATAGTGGAAAATAAACATTTTGAGGATGTTTATACAGGGGATTATCTAAAATTATTCGTGATAATGAGACAGGAGTCCTATATTTTCATGATAGCTTTCCAGCTTCCGAATTGACTGTCATGGGCGATAAAGGATGGAAAGCCTTTAATTGATAATAATCTCCCATTCCGCAGTCGGGGACTTAGTTGAATAATCCGTTGTCCGTTTCCTAATGAAGCTGGCTTTTTCACACTTCCATAAATATTTTTCCGTGATAAACTTTATATCTTTGTTAAAGGTATTTGATTCACTCGTTCTTTGGTCGCAAAGAGTTGATCAAATTAGTAACAAATCCCCTATACAAAGAGCATACCTCCATTAACAGTTATGCTTGTTCATTAATCTATTAATCATGTACTACTTGTATTTATTCATTTTTTCGACTTTATGGCCGCCAAACTCATTTCTTAAAGCAGCTACAACCTTACCGTTAAATGTGTCATTTTCCTGTGAGCGAAAACGCATTAATAGGGCCAATGCCATTACTGGTGTCGAGGCTTGAAGGTCTAAAGCAGTTTCTAGTGCCCATTTTCCTTCACCAGACGAATGCATAACTCCCTTAATTTCTTCCAAACGGGCATCTTTAGCAAAAGCTTGCTCCGTTAATTCCATTAACCAGGAGCGCACAACCGATCCATTATTCCAGACTCTTGCTACTTGTTCATAATCAAAATTAAACTCACTTTTTTCGAGGATTTCAAATCCCTCACCAATAGCTGCCATCATCCCATACTCAATTCCGTTATGAACCATTTTTAAATAATGTCCGCTCCCCGAATCACCTGCATATAAGTACCCATTTGGTACGGAAGTGGCTGCAAATAATGGTTCAATTACTTTCCATGCGTTTTGATTGCCACCAATCATATAACATGCCCCATTTCTTGCTCCTTCCATTCCCCCGGAAGTACCGACATCCATAAAATAGATTCCAGCTTCTTTTAATACCCTGCTTCGTCTCATCGATTCCTTATAATTTGAATTTCCCCCATCTATTAAAATATCTCCAGGACTTAACAGTGGAAAAAGCTCTTCTATAACATTATCAACCACAGTATGTGGTACCATCAGCCATATGACTCTGGGTTGCTCCAGTTTATCCACTATGTCTTTCATATTAGGACTGCCAATGGCTCCATATTTTTGAAGGCTCTCAACCGAAGCTGAATTTACATCATAAGCATGCACAATAATTTGGTGGTCTATTAAATTTTTAGCCAAATTCATCCCCATCTTGCCAAGACCGATTAAACCTACCTTCATCAAGTCTCCTCCTTATTAATATCTTTATTAGTTACATACCGTTATTTTCAACAAATAAACATTTCAATCCGTTACATCTTGCCAATAGTCTAATACTAAACTTTCGAATTCTTAATTGTGTAGTGAGGTTTCCAATTCTTTGCCTATTCAACAAAAATTAGTTAAAATTCTATATAGATAAATAATAAAGGAGAGTAATAAGATGGAAATTTGCAAAGAATGCTTTGATGGGAATATAGTTGATGAACAACATGAGCAATATGAAAATCTAGATCGTGAGTTAGTTCGCCTTATTGAAGTAAGCCATTTTTCCTATGACGAAGCCTTTAAAAGGGCAACCAGATTATATCCTGCCATAAAGAAATGTCCTGAGTGCAATGACTGAAACTAAATTTAATAGCTTAAATTTAGTTTCAGTCATTGATCAAACCATCATTCAATCGTGTAAATAAAAATGAGGTATTTTTATGGTTAAATTAAAAGATTCTCAGCAGGAAAAACAAGATATAAAAGTATATATCGGCGATCACTATCATTCATTTTTAAATGAGAATCATAGAATTAAAAGATGGAATTTTTTCGGTTTAGTCTTCGGGATGTTCTGGCTTGCGTATCGAAAAAGATATCTGATTGTCGGTATTTTCATCCTGATTGATATTTTAGTATCTCTCCTATTCCGTAACCACCTGTTTTATTGGTTAGTTTTTGCCGCATTAATGCACCTTTATATAGGCAGAAGCGGTAATCTTTTATATTTAGCCGGTACAAAAAAACATGTTGAACAGATAAGACGTAGACATCCACATCTCGATGAAAAGGAGATGAAACGCTTACTAATAAAAAAAGGGCGAACCAGCTGGTGTTTTATTCTGCCTTTACTTATCTATTTTGTTCTTATTCATACCTATGTGTTTATCGACGATATTAAAATTATAGTAGCCTCATATTTTTAAATGATACTTAACAAAAAATTAGAGTGATTATCCAAATCACTCTAACACTATTGACCTATAAGGTTTTCAATTTAGATCAGACGATTCCTATCCTTCGGCAAATATGTACATTTTTTCCCTCTGTCTAGCATAATTAGACCCCAAAATTACTTCAGCGAAAATTCCATAATGGATAACCTTACAGAAGTTGATTATTCTTCGTTCTCCTTTTGTTCTTTTACAGAAATACTTACTGGTTTTTTCGTCACTGGGTTCTACTATTAATTGTTCCTCTTGTTTATTGTCTAAAAGATTTCCTTCAATAACATCCTCTTTTTCAGCCTCAGATTGATTATTATATTCCCCATCTACCTCATACCAGTCTTCAGGAATTTCGTAATAAACCCCTGGCTCATCAGTTGTTTCTCCACCTTCAAAATATCCTCCGTCAATCTCTTCATCTTCTTCCTCAAAATGATAATCACCGGTCTCCGTATAAAAAAGCCTGTTATATCACTCTCCGATAACGGATTTGAAACCCAACCACTGATAAACGAATAAACATCCTTCAGGGGAATGCTAAACCCAATTGATTCATCCTCAATCAATCTCGCTGAATTGATTCCAATTACTTTGCCTGATTTTACAGATACTAATGGACCGCCACTGCTTCCAGGAGATATCCGAGCAGTCATTTGGTAAATATTTTCATATATACGCTCCCCAATATAAAAACTTCGGTTAATGGCTGCAATTGTTCCCAAAGTTGCTGTATTAGTTTTTCCGAGCGGACTCCCCAATGCTATTACTTCCTCACCTATCGAAGCATATTCCTGGGTAGCTAGCCCCAAGGATTGCTGATTCGCCAATTCAGGTATCCTGATAATTGCGACATCATGGATATTCGAATATCCAATGACTTTTCCTGCATAGGATTGACTTGTATAATCGATTGCTGTTATATCAACAGAGCCCTCTACTACATGAGCATTTGTAAGGATATCTCCATGATCATTAATGATAAATCCAGTACCTTGATTATCCTCAGTGAAAATAGTAAAAACTTTTGCAAGTGATTCAGTTATAATCTCAGAAACCTCTTTTTTGGTATCTACTTTTATTTCAGTTGCCGGTTTAGGCGTTGTTTTAATTTCCTCTGCTTGATTCGTTTTTCCATTCTCTTTATGTACCAATTTTATTTCTTTTATGCTTCCATATTCGACCTGCTTATGATTATCCGTTTGATTTGCAGCTAATAAATAGATGCTTGCTGAAAGAATAGCGATGATACTAAAAGAAACCAAGACAACTTTTGATCTCTTTCTTTTTGGTCCATTCTTCAATTTACCACAATGCAAACAGTACTTACTTCGGGTATTTATTTCATTCTGACAATAGCGACATTTCATTCTTTACACCTGCTTCTTCATTGACAGCTAAATGACCATCATCTCTTATACATTATTTCGTCATTCACGCCAGAAAAATGAAGCATGGTCATAAAATATTCTACAATTCAGCGTAGAATAGCCTAATAAGAGCTAAACTGAAAAAGAAAAACGATAGCACACTGTTTACTATAGCTAATCCCTTATGTTTTAAACGTATTTGTTCAATACACGTCACCATAAACATGAATCCTATCGACATATGCAAGTACGGATAAAGCCAAATGCTCTCTTTAACGACAAAAATAAGCTATTACAATTACAAATGAAGAACTGATGAACTTAAAAACTTTCATAAAAACTCCTTTTATCCTTTTTACCTAAAATCTTCCCTTAGCATGTTACCATACTTTAAACCGCCAGATGAATAAAGAACATAAACAAAACAAGGATTGCTCAATAAACTGCTTCTGTTCAGCTTATTAGACAATCGCTTCATTTACCTTTGAACATTTTAAATAAAAGAATTTCTTAATTTTCTATGTTGGAAATTTTTAAACACGATTCCATGGGTAGATGAGAACAAAAACACGTCCAAAAATCAAGCCAGACACTGCAACCATACAACCGGCAATAGAGACATCTAAAACAACGGCTGTGTAATAACCGAAAACGGAGCTTAGAGCCCCAACTATTAAACTGATCATAATCATGACACTCAGGCGCTCTGTTAAAAGATAGCCAGTTGCGGCCGGTACAATCAACATACCTACAACAAGAATAGCGCCCACACTCTCCCCCTTTAAAAACACTTATAAACCTTTAAAATATCAATATTTTTTATCACTAAAAAAATTTTTATAAGTGTATATATTCCATCCCATTCGCTCTCCAGGAACCCTTTTTATTTATAATAATTATAAATAAAAAATATTACAGTTTTGGTCATTTAAAAGAAACTTTCTCCATATTAAATTTTAGTTAACAATATCGAAAATCTAGCTATGGTGAAAATTCAGATAAAATTATATAATTAAATCTTATAGGACACCATACACACATGTTTCTTATAAAAAACTCATGTTAAGAGTAGAATAATAAATTAGGAGGGAACTTGTATGAAGGTCATTGTGTATAAAAAAGATATCGATCAATTCCTGGCTGATTTTAAATCTATCTCTTCTTATGATGAAGTTGGTAAGAAGTATTACTTTATCTTTGAAGACCATATTAGAGGTGGCCACTGGACCTTAATGTTTTATGATAAAGAAGGAAAATGGACAGCGCATGGTAAGGGAGAGTTTTATAGCGACATAGATGAATTACAGCTTTCAGGTGATCAATTAAAACTTTTCATTTACAAAAACAGAAAATATATTAATAATGTGATTCGACAATTAAGAGTAGCTATTCCATCTTAAGTCTTAGGATCCACAGACAATATAAAGAAGCCAGTGTTTACATTTAAACACTGGCTTCTTTATTAGTTCTCTAGTACTTTGATAAATTCACGCATGTAATCCGGTAAATCAGGCGGGCGTCGACTTGAAACAATATGTCCGTCTACGATAACCGCTTCATCATACCAGGAAGCTCCTGCATTGACCATATCATCTCGTATTCCAGGTGTACTTGTCACCTTTACTCCCTTTAAAATATCAGCTGATATCAATACCCAGCCTGCATGGCAAATTTGTCCGATTGGTTTTTGCTGTTCATCCATTTTTTGGATAAACTCTAATACTTCTGGAAATCTGCGAAGTTTATCAGGAGCCCAGCCTCCAGGAACTAAAACTGCGTCATAATCATTTGGATTTACTTCTGCAAAGCTATACTCACTTTCTGCGGGTACGCCATACTTGCCAATATACTTGACTTTTGCCTGTTCACCCGCCAAATGAACTATTGCTCCTTCTTCACGCAGTCGATGAATTGGATACCACAATTCGAGGTCCTCAAATTCATGATGTACAAAACTTAGAATCTTCTTATCCTTTAATCTCATAATGTCACTCCCTATCAATCATTTCTTATGTACCTATTCCCTATTCTTATAAAACTATTCTTCGTAATCATATCAACCACTTATGCATTTATTAAATCAATTTTATCAACACACTTTAGCAACTCAAGATAAAACGGAATATTCGCATTTTAGACTACACATCTAGCCTATTTATTTATAAAATTATATTAAAATAACAAGAGGGAGATTCATATGAGAAAATTAAACACAAGAAAAATAGTACTATTATTTGTTTTAGCAGGTTTGTTTAGCCTCGGATTAATCATTCAATATTACTATCAGCATTCTAAAGCTTCCGCTGAGCTGGAACAATTAAATAAAGAAATTAATCTTGCTAAAGAAAACAATAAACAGTTGGAAAGGGAAATCATAAATTTACACAAAGAAATCGAAAAATCCGCCGAAGAGGAATCACCTATTACCGATGATGTTGATTCAAATATAAACTCCACAGAAGATAAAATAAACACTGCTGATACAACGAATACGGTTGAAGATGAAACAACCAAACTCTCGTCTGATGAAGAAAACGAAAAACAACAGGGCACTTCTGATCTCGAATCCGCTCAGGATCAGGCTATTAATCTCGTAAAGGATCATATTAATTATACCAATGAATCAAACGTTCATTTCGAAGTCCAAGGGAAGATATCAGGCACTGAGGATTTATCTATACATGTATATGAAGTAGTAGTTGATGAGGGAGAAAGCCAGCATACCGCAACCTGGGGATGGTATGGAGTTAACGTTACAACAGGAAAAGTTTACGAAATTAATGGTTGAGCCATACTGATTGGCAATACTTAAATATGGATTACGGCATTGTTTAGACAACAAGAAGGATAAAAGAGATCATAGGCACAATTTGGGTGATTTCTAATTATGCACGATAAAAAGACATATAAAATGTACTATAAAGAGACATTTTACACCTTATTACTCGCTCATTTGTAACTTTTGTCCTATAATATATATATACAATACGTTTCGTAAAAGGTGGGAGCAACCATGAAATCCTCTTTTGGAAGCAGGTTAAAAGAGTTGCGTAAAGAGAAGCGTTTGTCACAGGAAGAACTAGGAGCTATTATAGGGGTCGCACAATCAACCATGGGATCTTACGAACGGGAAACACGCGAACCAAGTATTGACGGAATATTGGAACTTGCCCATTATTTTGATGTATCTGTCGATTATTTACTGGGTAACTCTAATGAACGAAAAATACCTGAATTAACACAGTTACAAGGATCCTATGACTTGCATAAATTCATGCATGAGAATGAGATTGTGCTATATGGCAGAACCTTAACAGAGGATGAAAAACAGCGTCTGTTAGATATCTCATTAGGCCTCTTCTATCGTTAATCATTTACCGGATACAGGCAGCTTAAAAGCTGCCTGTATTTAACTAGTTTCGTATAAATAATACACTACGGTACCTTTCAGTACCTCCTGCTCTTTTTGATTAATAGCAGAAACGATAAAATGTAACTCATTTTCTAATTTTGTTTCAAGCTTTGCTTTTAATCTTATTGAATCGTTCAAAAAGACCATGTCACGAAAACGAATTGTAAAATCTTTTATAAATCCATCCTCATAATAAGGGGTAAACAGTTTTGACAGATTCCCCATTGTCCACATTCCATGTGCTATAATACCCGGAAGTCCTAATCTTTTTGCTTGCTCCTCATCCTTATGGATAGGATTATGATCCCCAGAAGCATTAGCGTACTCAACCAATGCTTCTTTAGAAACAGGTTCCAATTTTACTTCTTCCAATTCATCACCAGTCTGTATATCAAGCAAACATGTCATGCTTTCAACTCCTTTTGCACAACTTCATTTATAATAATGACAATGGTAGAAGTAAATATCGAGTTTCCTTCTTTATCTTCACCATTGTTTTCAATCCGCAAAATGCCCATTTTTCCGTTACTTCCAGTTCTCTCTTTATAATCTTTTACTTTTGAAAAACAATATACTTCTTCATCTATTAATAAAGGTCTCTCATAATGATAGATTTGCTCTCCATGGATTAGTCCTTTAGATGGCAGCTCCAGACCTTCTAACTCTCCATAATTGAATACTCTTGGATATGTTGGTGGAGCGATATTCTCACCGTATCTTGATTTCTTGCCATATTCCCGATCAACATATATAGGATGCTCATCTCCAATTGCTTTGGCAAATTGTTTAACACGTTCTCTGTCAACTCTATTTAACACTCGATTTGATCTCTTGCCTACTGCTTGAGCAAACATTCATCTCACCTCAATTAATTTTTAGGTCCACCTGCCACATATAAAACCTGTCCGTTTACAAACGAAGACTTTTCATCAGCAAAAAATAAAACAGCGTTAGCAATATCTTCAGGTTTACCACTGCGTCCAACAGGAATGATTGAAACATTTGCTTCAATTAACTGTTCAAATGGTATACCGACTCGAGCAGCTGTCTCCTTTGTCATATCTGTTTCAATAAATCCAGGTGCCACTGAATTAGCCGTAATACCAAACCCACCCAGTTCAATAGCCAAGGTTTTAGTAAACCCCTGCAAACCGGCCTTTGCTGCAGAATAATTCACTTGCCCTCTGTTCCCAAGCGCTGAGGTGGAGGAGATATTAATAATGCGCCCATACTTTTGCTGGACCATATATTTTTGCGCTGCTCTAGTCATATTAAAGGAGCCCTTCAAGTGAACATCCATTACCAATTGCCAATCTGTATCTGTCATTTTAAAAATCAGGTTATCTCGGATGACTCCTGCATTATTAACCAGAATATCAATAGCGCCATAGTGTTCATATACTTCCTTTACAGCTTTCTCCACTTCCTCTGATGAAGTAACATCTGCAACACGAGTCATACAATCAAATTCTTTCTGTTTAAATTGTTCCGCAGTCGCTTGCAGTGCTTCTTCATTTACATCAAAAAGCGCTACCTTAGCACCTTGTACGGCCAAATTTTCTGCAATTGCTTTACCTATCCCTCTACTTCCTCCGGTAATAATGGCCACTCTATTTTCAAATCTCCCAGTCATGCTACGTTCACATCCCTTTCAAATAAGATAAACGTTAATTATTTCTACAAAAACCACAAAATTCCTTTTATTAGGAGTTGATTCAGCTAAATTCTCCTATTTTAACATGACCTTTTATAAGATTACGGGCGATGATCATTCGCTGGATTTCGTCAGTTCCATCATAAATTCTCCAAAGTCTTGCTTCACGGTACCAACGCTCAATCGGTAATTCTCTCGTATAACCCATACCACCATGAATTTGTAAAACCCGATCGACCACCCGATTTCCCATATTGGCCCCATACAATTTTGCAATCGACGCTACATGCCGGTTATCTTCCCCATGATCAAGAGTAAATGCAGCATTTAAGGTAAGCCACCTCGCTGCTTCAATCTCAACCGCAGAATCAGCTATCTGCCATTGAATGGCTTGTCGCTCGGCAATTGGTTTACCGAATGTGATACGCTCCTTTGCATAATCAATTGCCATTTGCAATAATCGCTCAGCCGCACCAACAGCGCGCGCTCCTACAATCCATCTTGCAAAGCCAATCCATTCAAGCCCTAAATTATATCCTTTATGCAACTCACCTAAGATATTTTCCTCAGGAACTCGAACATTATCAAACACTAATCCGGCTGGACCTCCTTCCCCCATCGTTTGGATAAACTCAGAACGCCATCCCATATCACGGTCTACGATAAAACAGGTTACTCCTTCACGACCTCTTGATTCGATGTGCTGTTGTTTATCGGTAATTGCCATGGCCATAACAAAGTCAGCATCATTTCCTCCCGTAATAAAGGTCTTCTCTCCATTAAGGACCCATTCTGAGCCATTCTTTACAGCTGTCATTTTTATATTTTGCGTATCCGAGCCTGCACCTGGTTCTGTCATGGCGAAACAGGATTTCTTGTCACCGTTTATTGTAGGGATCAAGTATTTTTTCTTTTGTTCATCATTTGCATAGTACAGAATATTGTCCGCTGAACCGCCAAAGGTGAAAGGGACAAACGTTTTGGCTACCTCAATAGCTACAATAGCCATCATCATCTGACCTAAGTCAGCGCCGCCATATTCTTCAGGTGTGTTAATGCCCCAAAATCCAGCTTCCTTCGCTTTTAATTGTAATTCCTTAAGCTTACCCGGAGAGAGGCTTGGTTTCCCTTCTCGTTCATTTCGTAACACTTCATTTTCTAATGGCATTAATTCCTTTTCCACAAATCTACGAATTGTTTTTTGAACCATTTTTTGTTCATCAGTTAAACGTAAATACATACTAATCCCCCTATCATTTAAATACTAACCAGTCGGTATGTTTTATTTACAGATGCTCTATAGAGCACCTGAATAGATTTACTAGATTTATAGAGTCGAGTGTTCTTACTTAAATCATGCCAACTTCGCTTTCAGAAGTTCTATAGATCTCTTCAATTTTCTTTCCTCTCGCCCTTGATAGAATATCCATTCTAATTTGAAGCTGCTTCATGGAAAAGTTAACAACCTCTTCAGGGCTTGTCCCAAATGCCTCTATATCCGCATCTGTTAATCCCTCTTCCACAATTGTTAGAGCCAGCGGCGTTAACTCCGCCATCCGTTTCATGACAACATCATCATATATATGAGGATGCTCACAAATCAAACGCTGAAGCAAGTAAGTACCATAGCCGATATGGCGAGATTCATCCCTCTTCAAATTGCCAATTCCCTCAAGCAATCCTGGCATTAAATTTGATTTTTCCAGCGATTGATAAAATGAAAAATATCCCGTTTCAGCAAGTACCCCTTCTACAAACATGTTATATACAGTGGAGGCATCCGCAATCGCCTCAGGTGATTGATCTGTAAGCAGGCGATCCATTGCATTTGGTAAAATGACTTGAAATACTTGCTTATACGTATCTGTTAATAAAGGATTTAACTCACCCTTTTCTCCAATTGCGTCCAAGACGGCTCTAAAAAATTCAGTATGCTTTGCTTCTTCAAACAGGAAGGTAGTCAGGAACATTTCCTCTTCAATCCGTCCCTCCTTGGCAATTGCCATCATAAGCGGTAATAAATCAAGTGTGACAGCTTCTTCTCCTGCCTGAAATTGTGAAAGAAGACGAAGAATGCTATGCCTTTGTCCCGGTGTTGCCTGCTTCCAATCCGTAGCATCCTTTGTAAAATCGATATCAGCTGGATTCCATGTCCCCACCCTTTTTGCTTTTTGATACAAACGATATGGAAATGAATCTACCAAGAGGCCTCTTGACGTAGCTGTAATGGTTTCTCTCATATTTATAAACTCCCTTCATTAAAATTATTTATAGTCCCGCTCTATTATTCTCTCGGATGCGGCAGTTCGGAGATGAGTCTTCAGAATTTTCCCTACACCATTCCGCGGTAGTGCATCAAAAAATAATATTTTTCTTGGCGTTTTATTTTTTGCAAGATGTTCCTGGCAATATGCAATTAGTTCCTCTTCCTGGATATCTTTTTTTGATTCCCTGACAATGCATGCTACCAACTCTTCACCCATACTGGCATCTGGTATTCCAATGACAGCCACTTCAGATACCGCATGATGCTGACTTAATATCTCCTCTACATCACGTGGATAAATATTGAACCCTCCACGGATAACTAAATCTTTTTTTCGGTCGACAATATATAAATAACCATCTTCGTCGATACGTCCTAAATCTCCCGTATGCAACCAACCGTCTATTAATACGTTGTTTGTTTCGCTTTCATTGTGAAAATAACCGGGTGTCACATTTTCTCCCTTCACCACCACTTCTCCAATCTCACCGGTTGGTAGCTCCAAAGCCAATCCATCCACAATTTTAATTTGTACCCCCGGTATAGGAAATCCAACAGATCCGGGTCTAACCGGCTGACCCTTTTTATGAGCTGTAACAATAGGTGAGGCCTCAGATAATCCATAACCTTCATAAACCTTTGCCCCAAACCTTTCTTCAAATGCTGCCAGCAAGGCAGTGGGTAATGGCGCAGAACCTGAACTTATAGATTCCAAGCTTTGAAGATCGTATTGATTATAATCAGGATACGAGACCAAGGCATGAATCATGGCAGGAACACTGGCAAACGATTTAATTCTGTGCTTTTCTATTGCTGCTAATGTTTTTGCAGGGTCAAACCTGGAGAAGATAACAATTGAACTTCCCACTATGTAACATGTATTTGATATGGTTAACCCATACACATGAGCTAGCGGAAGAATTCCGAGTGTCGTTCCTCTCTCTGTATTAGCATGTTTGGCAGAGTTAACCGCATTTGAATAGAGGTTTGAATGAGTCAGCATAACTCCCTTTGGGTTACCTGTAGTACCTGAGGTATAGAGAATAACAGCAGTATCTTTTGAATCGATATCTATAGAAAATCGCTTGTCCAAATTCTCATTGGAATCCATATATTCATATATATTAATCGCAGTACTGGAAGTATCATCATCTGTAATAATTACGGTTGGTTTTATGTTTAATAAATCAATCGCTTGTTGGATATGATCGAGTATGATTTTAGAGGTGATAATTAGTTTGGCTCCGCAATTTGCGGCAATATAGGCAATTTCTTTTGGATGGAGTGAAAACATAACAGGTACAATGATAGCACCGGCTCTTGTTATCCCTTGATACGCAATTAATACTTCAGGCATATTTGGCATAATGACAAGGATTCTGTCTCCTGGCTGAATCCCTCTATTTCTAAATCCATTGGCCAATCGATTGGCATATCTCCTTGTCTCTACATTTGTAAATTGCTTGTTTCCATAGAATAAAAAAGAGTACTCATCGAATTTTTCGATATTCGAATCAAGCAATTGTGATAGCTTCACTTTTTCTCCTCCAATTCGCGGAATTTTTCACAAAAAAAATAAATTCTCATGTCTCCAGCTTGAAGCTTCCTATAAGGACCTACCAATTAAAACTACCAATTATATCAAACTGAACACTGCTAATCTTGAAGTGTTATTCCTATTTAAAACGCTACGATACCTCAGAGGATTCATAAATTTACCAAAGGATTTTCAATGTAGCAGTTAACCATTCTCTTGCATATTAGAAACAAAGAAAGATTACGGTACTACTTTACCTTTTTATCTAAAGACTCCAGGACGTAAATAAAAGAATAAACAAAGCCTATTAAACACCCCCTTTGCATGTAAGCGTTTTCAAATAAAATTTTAAAAAACTGTCGATACAAACAAAGCTATCTTTTTTCAGATGATTAATTCCACTATGCTTCTTACAATATGTTCTTTACACGACCTTTAAATTCCTACCTATAATTTTAAATATTCAGAAAAATTATTATGATAATTTGTTGGGGGAATAATTTTTTTTTGTTGTGGGAATAACCAGCTTTTTATACAGATTGATAGACCAAGTCCCTGGTTACAAGAAGAATGAACAGATAAAGGCACTCAGCATAAAAATCTGAACTAAGAAAGTTAGATAAGCAGCTAACTTTTATGTACAGTTCATAAACCGAGTGCTTTTATCTATATATGAATATTTCAGATTATTAAATCTATTTCATTCAGTTTAAGTGCTAGTTTTATAGACAGATACAGGTTACATGGATGATGATCTAACTACTTTGTAATTATTATGGCGCACGACCGTTCTCGGTGTTTCATAACAAAAATGCTCTGCTACTTCTTCATCTATTTCAACAATACATGATAACTCCCTAACAATTGATACTTTTCCTAAAATAGAAAGACCACGTCGCTCAAATTCAACGATATCTCCCACTTTACCTTTATCCTCTATAGCAAGTTCATTTAGTAGCATATTATCCACTTCTTTTCCTCCTCATCAGACTAATATATAAATTTTTATGCATAATTTAGTAATTAATTCAACAAATCAGTGTAATTTGTGACCATTTACATAGAATTTAACACAAATAGTATTAAGAATCAATTGAGTTTTCAAAAAAAAGAGTCTATTTTCTCATTTTGTTTTCTAAAATAACTACTATTCTGATTATTTACTATTTATATCTTAAATAGATAGAAGTAGCAGTACGTCTGTCGCTTTGCACTTAAAACCTGACAAAAAAGAATCCAGTCTAGTGCTGAATTCTTTTAATCTAAACTTTTAGAATATCATTTTTCAAAATTACGAAACTTTCTATTAAACAGCCTTCATGATTTCAAAGAAAGATCATTAAGTGAGACTGAACTTTTCTATTTTATCTTTTAGCTTTAATGCGTTATTATATCGTTTCATTAGTATGGATGCTTTACAATTAATGTTTATAGTTGTTTGATTGGAAAGGTATACGTAACACTCACTACTATCAATCGGGTCGCATCCTCGATAGTGATCTAGTGCTATCCAAGCACATTCTACATCACGACAAGAATGAGTCGGAAACATATAAATACTATGTTGGCCGCTAATCTGCAGAGGCAAAATATAACTTCCTCCCAGATATGATTTTGAACTGTTTTTTGCCCCTTGATAATCAGCACCATAGCCAATGATACTGTCTTTTAAAATAGCAAGCGGAGATTTCTCCACCATATAAAAAGTATCCTGAAAATATAACTGAGTATACAAATAACCTTCCACAAAAACGGGTAATAAAACCTTTGTATCTATCCTAATATATGGTCTGTTTTCCACTATCATATACTCCACCCTTTTTGAATTATATTTGCTTTCTATTCAATAATGGGTATACTACTATTATGTTGGTGTACCCAGCAACAGACTATTGGGCCCGGTCCCCCAGACTGCAGGCCCAATTTCTGATATCCTCTTAATCTCCTTTCCTGGAAATAGATAGGATTTTTATCCTATCCTTAAATAATTATATGACAACCGACATTCTTCTCCAAATCTTTCCTATATCATTTTTTATAAGCGTCTTTACCTTAAAATCTATCGTTTATTTACATCCTTAGGTTTTTATATTATAATAATATATTTTGAAATTGGTATTATAGCAAAATCATAATAAATAAGCAGTTTTTACCGTATAATTTTCATGTTTCCCTTAGGAAAACCTTTAAATTCGGAGAAAATTTACCTGTAAAATTTAATTTTTAATTTTTCACAATAAATTCAAATAAATGCTTTTACGCATCTCAAGAAAATAAAAAGAAGGATGACTCTACTGTCATCCTCCCTACCTTAATCAATCATCCTGTATTACGAAGACCTGCGGCTATACCATTAATCGTATGTAATACCTGAACAACTAATTGGGTATCCACTTCCTTTAAACTTCTTAGTTCTTTAATTAAGTGAACTTGAATGAAATTCAATGGGTCCACATAAGGATTTCGAAGACGAACTGAATCCTTAATATTCGGTGTTTGATCAAGTAATTCTTCATCTCCAGTTATCTCAAGCAGAACTGATTTGGTTTTGTTGTACTCTTCCACTATATCCTCAAATATCCGATCTCCAATTAAAGGATCTTCAACCAAATCAGCATATTCTTTCGCTGTTTTAAGATCTGCTTTCATTAATGCCATTTGCAAATTATCAATTGTGGATCTAAAGAATGGCCAATCCTGATACATCTCTTTCAATGTCTCTATATTGCCTTTTTCTTTATATGCGTATGTTGCTAGACCAGTACCGGAAGCATACCAAGCAGGAAATAACTGTCTGCTTTGTGTCCAGGCAAACACCCAGGGAATAGCTCGTAAATTTTCAAACTTATCACTGTTTTTACGAGCCATCGGTCTGGAACCAATATTCAGTTCACCAATTTCTTTTAGAGGTGTAGCTTGGTTAAAGTAAGTTAAAAAACCTTCATCCTTAAATACAAGTGACTGATATTTTTCATAAGAGATATCAGAGATACTTTCCATGGCGCGTACCCAGCTATCATCCCTTAAATGGCCTTGTTCAGAAGATTTCGAAACATTAGCAGCCGTTTCCAGAAGCGTTGACGTTGCTTGCTCTAAGGAACGATATGCGATGTCTTCTATTAAATAACGAGACGATAATACCTCTCCTTGCTCTGTTATTTTCACCCCGTCTCCCAGTGTTTCGAGCGGCTGAGAGAGAAGACTTCTGCTCAAAGGCCCGCCACCACGGCCAAGAGAACCACCACGGCCGTGAAAGAATTTTGTTGAAATATCATATTCCTTTGCCAATTCATGCAGTTCTATCTGTGCTTTATAAAGCTTCCAATTGGCGGTCAGAGTCCCCCCATCCTTACTGCCATCCGAATACCCCAGCATAATTTCCTGCTGGTTTTTCAGCTTTCTTAGATGCTCACGATAAACTGGCAGGTCAAACAATGCTTTTAAAATAGCAGGTCCGTTTGACAAATCTTCTATTGTTTCTAGTAATGGAGCTACATTCAAATCACTTTCAACTGTACCATCTGCATGAAGCTTATATAATCCCGCTTCTTTGGCCAATAATAAAACTTCCAGCAAATCACTTGCCGAACGTGTCATACTGACGATATAGACCCTAATGGATGCTTTTCCAAATTCTTTATGGGCCTTTTTGATTAATTTAAATACCGTAATAATTTCCTGCGTTTCCTTGGTATATTCTTCATTGTCTAGCAATAGCGGCCTTGGATCCATCAACAATTTTTCCAGCAGCTTTTCTTTTTCTGGCTCAGTCAAATTTGCATAACTGTCTGTAATCTTAATTTTCCTTAGGATTTCATCAATGGCACCTGCATGCTCATCACTATGATTTCGAATATCCAATGTTCCAAGGTGGAAGCCAAACAACTGAACCTGTCTAATTAATTTATGTAAAAGCTTTAACTGATGCCCTTTTGGATGATGCGTATCTATACTTTCTTTAATCATCAGTAGATCCTCAAGCAGTTCTTCCGATGTTTGATACCCTCGTTCATCATTAGCCACCATGCGGACACGTTCAACCATAATAGCCAATTTACGACGGTACGCTTCATTTTTGACAGGCCATTTTTTATCGTCGTTTATATATTTTGATTCTCCCAATTCTATCGATCTCATTATCTCATCACCAACTCTAATTTGGACTGTTGAGTGAGATAAACGTTTCATTAATTCAATTAAAGCCTTTTCATATTTTTTGAGAACTAATGCTCTGTGTCTATTTAGAGTTTCCCATGTAACAGCTGGGGTTACATACGGATTTCCATCCCGATCCCCTCCAATCCATGAACCGAATCGAAGAAAATTTGGCACATTCCAGATTTCACCGCTGTAATGTTCAGTCAATTTGTCTTCTACTTCCTGATGTATTTCGGGTATGACATCAAAGAAAATCTTATCAAAATAATACAATCCATTTCTGACTTCATCAATGACTGTTGGTTTCCTGTCCCTTAATTCATCAGAATGCCATAAAGTAGTAATCTCATTATAGAGGTCTTCTTTAATTTCCTTATATTCATTTTCGGTTAACATAGGATTATTAAGCGTTTTAAGGAGAAGTAATAATCTCTTTTGGATTTCTAATATAGACCGTTTAGCCGCCTCTGTAGGATGGGCAGTAATAATCAATTCCAGTGATATTCGTTCAAGAACATGCTGTATAATTTCACCACTAATATTTTTATCCTTCATAGATTGGATGGCTTTTTCAATTGAACCAGGCTGCTCATCGGAATTGTTCAGTTGATATTCACGCTTTCGTCGAATACGATGATTTTGTTCAGCTGCATTTATTAAGTGAAAATAAACGGAAAAAGCCTTAATAACTTGCATTCTTGTCTCTGGGCTAAGCATTTCTATTTCCTTTTTTAATGTATGATACGTCTCATCTTCCACGTGTAAACGAAGAGATTTACACATTGTACGAATCTTTTCAACGGTATTAAAAAGCTCTTGTCCACCCTGATAGATGAGAACCTCTCCTAGTATATTGCCTAGCAATTTTACTTCCTTGCGCAACGGCTGATTCGTATCCTGTTTTGTGACCACTCAAAAATCCCTCCCACTCTCTAACCAATAAATACTTCAAATATTTCGAGTATTTCTATTAATTATATATAACTATCTAAATAAATGACATTATTTAACTCAATTTCATTGTTTTATTGATAACCATGTATAAAGTGACATATCTCTTTCGCTTTTTAAAAAGGATTATTCCATTGTTGTAAAAGTCATTATAATCAAATAAAATAACTGTATTTATCAGGATTCCTTTGTAAATCCAATGCAGTATTCCTTTGTTCAAAAGCGGAAAATTTAATTAGTCCAGATACTCTGGTTGCAGCATTCATATATATATCAACATGTATAATATGTATCTAAGGCAAACTACATAGAGCAATTAAACTCCGAACTGTTACCCGATAAGACACACACCTGCAAGCATGTATATTGTCTTGCCCTATTTGAAAATGTATACTTTGAACATACAACCAGATAGACCAGGGAGGCTTGAAAAATGAGAGTTGATATATGGTTCGATTATGCTTGTCCTTTCTGTTATATAGGGAAACGGCGATTAGAAGCCGCCATAGCTGAATTCATATACAAAGATCAGATAGAAGTACATTTTCACAGCTATCAACTGCAGCCTGATGCTCCAAAGAAATCAAATTCAAATATTCATGAGCTTATTGCTGCTAAATATGGCACTACAGTTGACCATGCCAGAAAAATGAATGAACATATATCTGAACAGGCCCGCGAAGAAGGGATTATATTTCGCTTTGATTCAATGATTCCTACAAATACAACAGATGCTCACCGTCTTACCCACTATGCTAAGGAGTATGGGAAAAGCGAGGAGATGACTGAACGAATACTTAAAGCTTATTTTTCTGAATCACTGCATATAGGAGACCGCGCAACCCTTCTGAAACTTACAAATGAAATAGGACTTCCCGGACATGAAGTACTAGATGTACTTAACACGGAGCAATATAAACAACAAGTAAATGAGGATATACAAATAGCCGAACAAATAGGAGTTAAGGGAGTCCCTTTATTCGTATTCAATAATAAATATGCCATCTCCGGAGCCCAAAGCACTGAAACACTTAAAGAAGTGCTTCAGGATGTATGGGAAGAAGAATATGATATGGCATTAATGACCGCTTCAAACAAACAACATGTAAATGAATTTTGCACAGATGATGGATGCTTCGATTAAAATTGAATAAAACGCGAGAAGGCAATAGATCCTAATAGCCTTGCTCGCGTTTTTTATTTTTGGATAGATACTTTCCCTCAACTAAAAAGCCTCTTGTTCTATGCATAAGAACAAGGACCTAATTTACTAGTTAATTAGCGATTCTCCTAAGCTTTGTTTTTAGTTCATGTGCAGGCACAGGTTCTGAATATAAATAACCTTGGACTTCGTCACAGCGGATACTTTTTAGAAATGCCATCTGCTTATCCGTCTCCACACCTTCAGCGATTACTTTCAAATTTAGAGAATGTGACATCGAAATAATAGCAGAAATGATTTTACTATTACTTTCGAAATCATCAACAAAGCTTTTATCAATCTTTAAAGTGTCAACAGCCAATTGATTTAAATAACTAAATGAACTATATCCGGTTCCAAAATCGTCAATACTGACTTGTATCCCCATTTGACGGAGCTGTTGTAATAAATGATTATTTTCCTGTTTATCATGCATCATGATAGTTTCGATCACTTCAATACCAATTTCTTTCCCGGTTAACCCATATTCTTTTAATGCTTCTGCAAAAAATTCAACAAAGTCCTCCTGTGAAAAATGAATAACAGATATATTTATTGAAATAAGTTGAATATATATCCCTTCCCTTTTCCATACCTTAATTTGCTGGAATACTTGGCGGATAATTAACCTTTCAAGCGGTACAATAAGTTTGGCCTCTTCAGCTATCTTGATGAATACAGCCGGCGACATGAATCCATAGGTATAATAATGACTAAACAAAGATAGCTCACCTCTTTTCATTTCTAGCAGCCTAATCAATAATTTAGTGAGTATTAAAAAGAATCCCACTCTATTTATCGACCATTCTTGGGTGAAGTTCAATCGACTATTTCATTCCTATTTATTTAATTCACTAAAGAATATATATAAGCCATCAATTCTGAACGGTTATTTACTTTAAACTTTCTGTATAGCTGACTTACATAATTCTTAACTGTACCATTAGATAAGAATAAATAGTGGGCTATTTGTTCATTTGTATGCCCTTCTGACAACAGTTTAATAATGTCATGTTCCCGATCGTTCAGGTTAATTCCCTGTTTCTCCAGTTTAATTGGTATTGGCGATGATGGTTCATTTTGTAAATACATAATTAAATTCTTTTGAATAATAGAGGGCAGTACGATATGCCCATTCACGCATTGCCTAATTGAATAAAGAAGATGCTTCGTTTCCACATTTTTTAAAATATACCCGGTTGTTCCCTTTTTGATACTATCGATGATTTCATCTTCATTTGTATCCGCTGCAAGCATGATTACTTGACTAGAAGGATAGGCATTTTTAATGATTGCTAAGGCTTCATTCCCTCCATTTGGAGGAAGATTGCTATCAAGGAGTATTACATCTGGTTTTTGCTCAGACATCATTTTTATAAGACTATCAGTATCTCCAGCACAACCTGTCATTTCAAAGTCATGTTCATCCTTCAAAATCATAAATAATCCATCACGAATAATGGCCTGACTCTCTCCTATAAGAATATTTATTTTACTCATACATTCCACATCACTTCTTACCCTTCGTTACTGGATTATTGAAAAGTTTTATACACTTTACCTATTTGTAATTTTTGGTAAAACAAGTCTATAGTCCTAGTATAATAACAAGTTTTGTCGAAGTATATACTTTTTTCCTAAGTATTCCTAGTATTGTAAAATAAACTAAGAGCCTCATTCCCTAAAAAGGAAATGAGGCTCTTATAAAGATCAGAAAAATAATATGATTAGTTATTAATAGATGGATTTACGCTGTGGTATGTATCTATGAAGTATATGGATTCCTCCAAAGTTTCTTTTTTTAGATGATCTCATATACTCAGCATATAAAGTTTGGGCACGTTCTGAATAATATTCCCGATAATCTTCATGCAATTCCGCATTAATATAATTCATAATTTTTATGTACTGTCTCTTTATCCTTTTTGCATCTTTAGATAATTGAATCATCTTCTCAAATTCCATCAGATAACCTTGAACCAAAAGTACATTCCCGGCTACATTTAATAAAACATCAAGTTTTTGATCCGGATTATCCATATAGGGTACCTGTGTACTTATCCTGCTTCTATTTTTATGTAAACTCTTTTCGTGTGAATGAATCAACAAATCTTTCATCCTCCCTGCTTTAGAGTTTTTCCAATTCCATAATACCAAATATTCTGACTAATTTATATTTTTAGTATAAATCGTTACCTACGGATATGAAAAGATGCCCAAAGTCATTTTAATATTTAAGGAAGATAAGCCCTTTTACTTATTTATCTAACTAATAATCATGAAATTTTTATCCTTCTAGAAGAATATCTGTGGGCAGCTGTATTATTACATTGCTATAAATTTAATTCATTATTGCACGTGCTATAATATATTTTTGTTATTTATTATCCAGTCGGTGCTTATCATATCTATTTATATCCAATTATTCAGCTGATTTATCCAATTGTTTCTTAATTTGCTTAAGCATCTCTTTAAATACCTTTACATCGTTTTTCGGAATATCCTCTTCCCCATAACGAGATCTTTCATATATTTCGCTTAATTGACGATTCAGCTCATCATTATTTAAATGAATCCGGTTCAGCCAATCACGGAATAATTCTCCAAACTTTCTTTTATGTATACCCTTCATATCCCTTTCAAATTTATAAACTAGCATTCTGATCGGTATATTTGAAGGAGGATTATGCTGAGCTCTATTGTCTTTATTTCGTTTTATTTGTCCCAGCCTCTTTAACATTAACTATTTATCTACCTTACGTTGTGATTATATGTTTGTTTTTGTTTGTTTACCGGGATACATGATGCAATAAAGATGATAACAGCCAACCCATATGCCATATGTAGGCAATGCCCTCTGAAGTCTCCTGATTACGAATTCCAATCGCATTGTATGCCCAAACAAAGACAAAGGGATATCAATAATTCGATTCCTTAAATTTAAAGATAATCGCCAGTCCTGTACCAACCACAAGCATAATAGCTGTCCATATCTCACCGGATAAACCAAAGCCGTCCCACCCATATTCTTTCAATACATAAGCTACATTAACAATTGTCGCAACACTAATCCATCCAAGATTGATTGAAAATGGTGCGATGTCTAATAAGCCAGGATTGCTATTTTTCATTCGCCTATACAAGATGATCAAACTGATTAAATAGGTAAACATAACAGCAAGACTAGCTATGAAATATTCATAATGCCAGGTCAGGATCCACGTACAGTTCAATAGCCCGCTTAACATAAATATAATGCTAGTATTTGTATAAACAGGCAATCCTCGACGCTCCCCTGGATACTGTCGAATAATCCATATACCTATTAAAATATTAAAGACCAGATAGAAAATGCGTAACCTGCACGTGTGATTAATACATCAATTCGATTTGATATTTCTCCTGTCGTCTGACCGTTGATTGGCAGCAAGTTAGCCAAAGCATTAATAACCACAATTAAGATAAAGACAAGAGTATTTAACTCCCGTCTAATCATAAACAACCCCTTCCAAGAATAAGATAGTCAATATATTCCTCAATTCACAACCCTTTAACCATTTAATACAATAGCCAGGTTATCACCTAGAACTTGGAGAATAGTTCAACAAAACTCTTCCTATACTGTTTAGATAATAAATGGCCGACAGTACTCTGTCGCATTTTATTCAATTGGCTTCAACTTGCTTGCAAATTATTATCTGATTTAGACTGACCTCTCTTTAACATTTCTCTTTACTATACTAACCTGACAATTTGGCAAGAATATTAATTAAAACATTCTTTTTATTAGGTAAACCCCATTATAATTAGGAAATGAAGCCTTTCAACTAAGATTGCTTTTTTATATTTAGGGGTATGATGATTAATGAAACTTTTTCACCCATCAAACGTTATATAGTGTAAGAAAGGAGTGCAAAAATATTGAAAAGAGGATCAATCATATTACTTGCTGGGGTTGTGGTTATTGGCATTATAATCGCTATGTTTGCTTCGAGTTATAATGGCTTTGTGAACGCAGAAGAGAATGTCGATAAAGCTTATTCCCAGATCGACAACCAATTACAAAGAAGGATGGACTTAATTCCTAATTTAGTTAATACCGTTAAAGGGTATGCCGAGCATGAAGAAGCCGTTATAAATGATGTCTCAACTGCTCGTGCAAATCTTGCCGGTGCTAATACACCGCAGGAACAAGCAACGGCCAATGATGAACTTACAGGTGCATTAAATCGACTATTAGTTGTTGTTGAAAACTATCCTGATCTGAAGGCCAATCAAAGTTTCCAGCAATTAATGGATGAACTGGCCGGTACTGAAAATCGGATTGCTGTAGCAAGACAGGATTATAATACGGAAGTATCCACTTATAATAAAAAAGTGAAGCAATTTCCCGGTGCCTTGATTGCCGGATTATTTAATTTTGATAGCAAGGAATATTTTAAAGCTGCTGATGGCGCAGAGCAGGCACCGACAGTAGATTTTAATGGAACTGAATGATGTTTAAAAGAATTCTCCACTCAATGGCGACTTTCTTATTCTTATTGGTCAGCTTGATTGGAAGTCCAGTGTCCGCAGCTGTTCCCAAACCACAAGGGGATATTTACGTTCAGGATTTCGCCAATCTATTAGATGACAGTGAGAAACAACAGTTGATTCAGTTAGGTCGTACATTGGAAGATCAAACAAAAGCCCAAATTGCTGTGTTAACCGTAAATACTTTAGATAATCAAACACCTGAAGAATACGCAC
Organism: Bacillus sp. D386; assembly: GCF_006346415.1. Classification (NCBI taxonomy): domain Bacteria; kingdom Bacillati; phylum Bacillota; class Bacilli; order Caryophanales; family Bacillaceae; genus Bacillus; species Bacillus sp. D386. The sequence continues at coordinate 304,492 of NZ_VEMV01000002.1, forward strand.
TGGATGCCTTCCGTACATATGAGCTAGGTGATAAGGAACTTAATAATGGTGTCCTTTTATTAATAGCGAATAAGGATAGAAAAGCCCGTATTGAAGTTGGATACGGTCTTGAAGGGGCATTGCCTGATGGAAAGGTTGGCAGAATATTGGACACGTATACTATTCCATATATGCAATCTAACCAACCTAACGAGGCTGTCATCAATACGTATAAGGAATTATTTAATGTCGTCTCTCAGGAATATCAACTAAATGAATCAACCGATTCGAAAGCTTATGTCTCCGAAGTAAATAATGAAGGCGGTATGGCGACCTGGAAAAAACTATTAATAGGAGCTGCACTTGTTACATTTATCATTATTGATATGACTTTCTTTGGTGGTACATTTACTTATATGCTTCTTCACATTCTGTCTGCATTTTCAAGGAACGGCGGAGGTCGTGGAGGTGGAAATCGCGGCGGCGGTGGCGGTTCATCTGGCGGCGGCGGGGCTTCGAGAGGCTGGTAAATTATAAATACCTATAACTAATCAATACCATAATTGAACCCGGCGATAGAAAATCAGTTTGTTTTCCTTTCCCAGTTTCGTATTTTGTATATACAGAATATATTCTTAATCAGTCATACTGAACAAAAAAGAATCCTTTTCGGGATTCTTTTTTTGTTTCTATTTACTTTTCAGAGCGATAGGCTTCTAAAGCTTTTTTGACTTTTTCAGCATCAGGGGATAATTCGTTACCTGTATCAACAAGCGGGCTGACGGTTGAAATAGCCTTTGCTTTATCGCCTTTATAGAATTGAATGAACTCATCCTGATTAATGGAATAAAGAACTGCCTTTCTTAAGTTCTCACTTTGTGCAACATCACGATTTTTCGTGTTAAATAACAAGTAAGAAACGGCATTACTCTGGATGCTTTGTAGTTTCATCTTGCTGTCTTCCTTAAGAATATCAAACTTTGTTTCTGGTACACCGGATAGCATGTCGATTTCACTGCTTCGTAGTGCACTAAATGCGCTATCAGGGTCTTTGATAAATCGTACGGAAACTCTATTAATATATGGTTCGTATTCTCCCCCTTCCATATAAGCAGGGTTCTTTTGGAATACAGCTTCATAGTCATTTTTGTACAGCATTATATAAGGTCCGCTTGTATATAACGTGTTATTATATTGGCTGCCCTCGGTTACCGTACTTTGATCTCCATAAGGGATATCTTTCTTGACATCGAAAGAAGCTACATCATAAGTATTGATGCTTTCAACTTGTTTTTTCGAAACAATTCCTGCAGATTGGTGGGCCAGATAATTCAACACCTGTGGGAATGGCTCAGTTGTTGTCATTTTTACGACTTGATACATCCCATTTTTTTGATCGGCATCCTCTTTTACTTTGACTAGTCCCGTTATTTCACTTTCCAGATCTTTATTAAGAGCGTCCTTTACGGTGCCTTTCTCATTGGAAAGCTTCACTGATTCAAGGCTCGCCACGTCCTCAACGATTTCTACTTTCTTGATATGCTCATGCAAGCTGTATGTTCTGTGGTCCGGTACGGAATCTTTGTCTTTCGCACGATTCAAGGAAAATATGACATCTTCTGCTCCGACTCTTTCACCTGAGTCAACTGCCTTTTTATTTTCTACTTTAGCAAACCGAATGTCATTTCTGAGTACAAAATAATATTCCGTATTTCCTTCAGCAATGGCATGATTCAACGATAAGGATGCATCCGAGGTGATTTTATCATCGTCAGTCAAATTCACCAAACGTATATACATATTCGTATTCAATTGGTTGATGGAACCATCATTCCCTTTGATTGGATCAAGAGAAGTTAGCGTAGACATCGACTGTGTCAATTTCAAAGGTTCCTTATCACGCTTTGTAGTATCGGCAAAATCAATTGAATCCCACGCCAAGGCCCGCGACTTCGACAAACGTACGGATTTTTCCTTTAATATATCTGTATTAACCGCTTGATTTTTGTTGGATATATACAAAGGAGCAATATAAGCCTTTTCAAATACAAGGTGGTCTTCTAACTCTTTGTAGGTTCCTTTATATTCTTCTGGAGTTTGAGTAGATGCTTTATTAATCAATTTATCCAATTTAGGATCTGATATAATGCTATAATCCCCTCCTGTTATAAACAACGATCGCACCGCATAATCCGGATTACCCGTAACTGTGGTCCAACTCGACATAGACACATCGAAATTGCCTGCATCTTCCTGTGCTTTAAAGCTTCCGAAATCCGGTTGAAGATTCAATTTGACTTCAAATCCATTTTTCGTAAGTTGATCACGAAGAATATTTACATCTGACTCGTTGGCACTCGTACTCAATATTTCAATCTCAATAGCTTCCTTTTTTTCACCATCATTAACTTTATTACTTACATCATCTTTTGTTTGGACTGTGCATGCGCTAAGAACCAATAAGAATACAAGCAATAACGGCATAAATCCTTTTATCTTCAAAATAACTCCCCCAAATGATTCATATTTGATAAAGCTTCTTTTCATAATCAGGATGATCGATCAAGCTTAGGATCAAGTGCATCCCTCAGACCATCCCCAAGAAAATTGAATGACAACACAAGCAAAACGATTGCTACTCCAGGAAAAATAGCAAGATAAGGATTAGATTCCAAGTAGGCGCTTCCAATTCGCAAAATATTTCCCCATTCTGGTATATGTGGTTCAACCCCAAGTCCAAGATAACTTAAGCTGCTTGTCGATATGACAGCTGCACCTATTGTTAAAGTGGATTTCACGATCATAGGAGCCATGGAGTTAGGGATGATATGTTTGAAAATGATGGCACGATCCTTTACTCCAAGAGCCCTCGAAGCCTCTACAAATTCATAATTAGAAACCTGGAGCACATTAGCGCGCATCGTCCTGGCATATGTAGGAATAGCCCCTACGCTTAAGGCGATAATCAAATTAACAGTATTAGCTCCAAAGGCAGCAATGATTGTAATCGCCAGCAAAATACCTGGGATAGCATATAAAATATCTAAAAGCCGCATGATGATATTATCAGTATGTCTGCCATAATAGCCTGAGATGGCACCTAGGAATCCTCCGATCAATACAGGAATAAGGGTAGCCAGGAAACCAACAATGAGTGATATTCTAGCACCGAATACAAGCCTGGAAAAAACGTCCCTGCCGAAATTATCCGTACCGAATGGATAAACGAGACTCGGAGATTGCAAGATTGCTCCGTAATTATTTTCGATTGCAAGACTCATTTCAAAAGTAAACATACTGCACACTGAAATCATGAACAGAAAGATGATAAAAAACAAACTCAGCATCGCTGCAAAATGCTTTGATAACCTTTCCCATATTGATTCCCACTCTGTCTTAACACCATACTGCAGATTTCTAGCCCTTAGTAGGATCGTTATTCCAAACACTAGAGAAAACAGATTTCCGGTAAGGGTGCTCAACAGAAAGAAAATAGCGACAACGATGGATGCCTTCTTATGCAGTCTCCCTTTCAGGAGCAACAAAACACCTAACAGATGGAACAATGTTATCGCAATCAAGGTAGCCATTCCTGTCATAAAACTGTTTGACACATACGGTTTAAACAAATTAAGGGCAGAAACACCTATTACAAAGCAATCAACCAATAGCATATAAATTCCAAGAGAGTAATAGAAATTTTTCTTCTTTTTAATCAAGATCAACGCAGCTGCTGTCAAAAAGACATTCCCGCTGAATAGACTTGCCAGTTGAATAATCCCCAACCTCCTGGTAATAATCGAAATATCTCCTTTTTCCAGTAAGTCTATTTTCATTCTCCTCAGCAAAATGCCCTGTATGGCAGTAAAGCAGGTATAAATCCCAAACATCCATAAGAAAAATCCTCTACTTTCCATACTTTTGAAATCATAGACATTTAGCAGAAAAATGATTGTAAGTATCAAAGAAATACCTAAAGCGAACTTCGCCTGTCTATATTCCTGTGAAGCTTTTAAACTATTCATTTCATACACCTGCTTTAGTATTGTTTCATCTTATGCCGAATCCGCGGATCAAAGAATGCATACAAGATATCGATGAACATATTAACAATAGAAATGATAATGGCTGTATAGATGACAGCGCCCATTACTGCCGGCACATCCGGTATAAATTGTTTATCGACAATATAACTGCCCAGACCGCTGATATTAAACACTTTTTCTGTGACTGCTGCCCCTCCGAGCATTCCTCCAAATTGTAGTCCTATCACCGTAATAATTGGGATAAGAGCATTTGGTACTGCATGTCTCATGACAACTCTTTTTCCACTTAAACCTTTTGCCCTTGCCGTCAACATATAATCTTCATGTATGACTTCAAGTGTCGATGACCTGGTCATTCTGGCAACTGCAGCTGTCAGTCCTGTTCCAAGTACCACGACAGGCATGATTAGCGAAAGCCAATTGTTAGCACGATACGTTGCAGGTAGCCATTCTAAATGAACCGAGAAGCCCAATATGAAGATCAGCCCTTGCCAGAAACTCGGAATTGATAGTCCAAGCAAGGCAATTAACATAAAAGAATGATCAAAGATTGTATTCCTTCTGATAGCCGAAATGATTCCGGTTGGTAATGCGACCAGTACTGCGAGCAATAAAGAAAAGACGGCGATCGTCAATGTAATTGGAAACTTACGCATAATGGAAGATATCACGTCTTCATTTCCAGCAAAAGAACTACCTAGATCAAAAGTGAAGATTCCGATTATGGTGTCTCGTAATTGAATAAAGTAGGGCTGATCCAATCCATGCAAAGTATTGAATGCGGCAATCTGCTCCTTCGTTGCCGTTTCTCCCAATATGTTAGCAGCAGGATTGAACGGTGAAATATACAAAATCGTAAAGACAAGTATACTTACACCCAAAACAACGAAAATAGTCATGATTAAACGTTCCATCACGTATTTTACATAAGGGTAACTAAAGATAAACATCAATATGTACATAAAAAAACCAGCAATGAAGGAAATGAAGAAGAACCACCTTTCGCGGAGCAATACAGAAAATACATCCTCGAACTGCATCTTCCCTTTCCACGGTTCACTATCATCGCGAGTCGAAGAGACCATTAACTCTGATATATAGACATTTAATCGATGCTCGGCAAGTTGGGTTGCTTTTTGCTCAATCTCCTTATCGTCTACTTTCTTGTCAAAGAAATCCCGCTTTTTTCTAAGCTGATCCTGATAGTCCTTCTTAAAAGCAGTGAAATGGCCAGAATCGATAAGGGATTGCTTTAGCTCTGCTTCTGCAGCTGTATAACTACCTTTGTTTCTTTTGAAAAGATAATAAAACATAACAATTAAAAAGAGCGGAGCCCCCAAAATCAGGAGGAAACTTTTATATGCAGAGTTAGCCATCATTTTCCTAAAAATTTGATCTATCCTCTGTACAAAAGAATGGTTCCCCTTCCACTCCTGCTCATTAATCAATAATATCCCCTCCTTTTTTCCTTCAGCGTTTAGCCGAATACATATAATCATTCGTATAAACAAAAGATTTAAGAATAATTGCACTTTTCCGAGTGGTATAGTATATTTTATTTTAGCAATTGGTAAAAGTCAACAGTACGAGGAAATATATCCATTAGTCTTTTTTGGACCAATATGATGATTTGGCAGGTGTCTTTTGATGAATTCATTATTGCAAGTGCAACACTTATCGGTATCTTTTGAACAAGAAGAACAGGAATTTCAAGCTGTACAAAATATCAGCTTTTCACTTAATAAAGGAGAAACCTTAGGAATTGTCGGTGAATCAGGCAGTGGTAAAAGCGTCACTGCACGTTCAATCATGCAGCTGTTACCAGTGAGCGCCAGACGAAAGAACGGAACGGTTCTCTTTAACGGAAAAGATATTGGGAAATACTCAGAAAAAGAAATGGAGGTCATTCGTGGACGCGATATCGGAATGATATTCCAAGATCCAATGACATCTTTGAATCCGACCATGAAAATCGGAGATCAGATTGCAGAAGGATTAATAAAACACGAAAATCTATCCGATAAACAAGCCAAAAACCAAGCGCTCGATATGTTGGAATTGGTCGGTATTAAGGACAGCGAAATTCGCTATGAACAGTATCCTCATGAATTTTCTGGGGGAATGAGACAGCGGGTAATGATTGCAATAGCATTGGCATGCCGACCGTCTTTGCTAATAGCAGATGAACCTACAACTGCTCTTGACGTCACCATTCAGGCGCAAATCCTTAATCTAATGAAGAAGATGCAAGAAAAGTTCGGAACTTCAATCATTTTAATCACGCATGACTTTGGTGTAGTAGCTGGAATGTGCGACCGAGTAGCCGTCATGCAAAACGGGGAAATTGTAGAGACTGGTTCGACAGAGAAAATCTTTACCTCACCCACTCACCCTTATACAAAGAAGTTACTTCATGCACTTCCGAAACTAAATGAAAAGAAGAAATTGAAACCGGTACCTAATATAATCAGAAATACTGAAGATGTCCCGTTGCTGGAAGTGCGCAATCTTAAGCAATACTTCGATATTGGCAAAGGCAATACAATAAAAGCAGTAGATGATATTTCTTTCAGTATTAAAGCTGGGGAAACATTAGGAATCGTCGGCGAATCAGGAAGCGGTAAATCCACTACCGGACGCTCAATCCTTCAATTACATACCCCTACCGGAGGGGATATTCTTTTTAAAGGTATGGCGCTAAACGACTTTTCTCCTAATGAAATGCTCATCATGCGGCGTCATATGCAAATGATCTTTCAAGATCCTTATGCTTCTCTCAATCCAAGGATGCGGGTATTGGATATCATAGGTGAAGCACTGGATGTCCATCATCTCGCCACCAATAAATCAAATCGAAAGAAACGGGTTGAGACTTTGCTTGATATGGTTGGTTTGGATCTTGCATTCGCGATGAGATATCCGCATGAATTCTCTGGAGGGCAAAGACAACGAATCGGTATCGCCAGGGCATTAGCAGTCGACCCTGCCTTCATCGTGTGTGACGAGCCATTATCAGCCCTCGATGTCTCCATCCAAGCACAGATCGTTGAATTGATGGAAGATTTGCAACAACGGCTCGGTCTCACCTACCTGTTCATCGCTCATGATCTTTCCATGGTTAAACACATTAGCGATAGGGTAGCCGTCATGTATAAAGGAAAAATAGTAGAGTTGGCCGAAAGTGAAGAATTATATTCTAACCCTCAGCATGATTACACAAAATCGTTATTGGCCTCGATCCCTATCCCGGATCCAAAGATTGAAACACAAAAAAGAAAAAATGATGGATCAATTAAAACAGAGAAAAGAGAGTATAATGTTGAAAACACAAAACTAGTGGAAGTGTCTGCCGGACACTGGGTTGCCATTTAGCCTTAATCATTGGTTTGAAAACTTAAAGAGGCATCCAAGATCCTGAATGCCTCTTTCCACTTCTTTGTTTTTTACATAACCAGCTCTTCCACAACTGGATACACAAACTGGAAATTTTGCTCGTCTGGCAGTATATAGTAAGTATAATCAATGTTGATCTGTCTAAACTCTTCTTTCATATACTCACAGAAAAAACTTATGTTTCGCACTTAACAGACCTCAATTAAAAGTTACAACTTAACAATACTTTGATCTTTGATTGATTTATAACAAGCTTCAATTATTTTCATATTTTGCACGGTATCCAATGGCGTATATGCTGGGGTTTGATCGTTAAGTATACATTCTGCAAAATGATCCACTTGCATCATATATTGATCACACATAATCACTTCTTTTCGGGTCTCCCCTCCGCTTTTAACCAATAATTCCCCTTGATGTCCAACAAGATCTGGACGATAAGCATTTCTGCATATAATCTCTCCTAGAGTGCCAACCACGCGGTATTCATTTCGATTAGTCATTTCAAAACTGCAATCAAACATCGCTCGCACACCATTATCCATCGTCATATGCGCTGTGGTAGTTAAGTCTACATCATAAGGATTATTCAGATCTGCAAAGCCCATTATTTCTATTGGTTCAGCTCCTAAAATATGCCTGATAGCATGGATATTATAACAGCCAACGTCATATAGGGCCCCTCCCCCTTTTTCCGAAGATAAACGAATATTATCCTCATCATCACTTAATAAAAACGAATGACTGGCATACATATACTTTACCTCGCCTATTTCTCCCGTTTTAATAATATCTTTTACACGTTTATGTTGGGCATGAAATTGGTACATGAACGCTTCCATCATTTTCACACCATAACGCTCACACGCATTCATCATTTCAATTGTTTCTGCCTCTGTCAAAGCAGCTGGCTTCTCAACCAACACATGTTTACCAGCTTTTGCTGCTTCCATTGTCCATTTTGCATGCAAATGATTTGGTAATGGAATATAAACAGCTTGTATTTCAGGATCCGCTAATAATTCTTCGTATGAATCATATGTCCTCGGAATCTCCAAGCTTGCAGCCACATCTTTAGCCTTTTGACTTTGGCTGGCAATCGCTGTTGCCTCTCCATGGACAGAACGTTTAATGGCGGGAATCACTTGAGTTTGCCCAATATCTGCCGTACTTAAAATACCCCATTTTATTTTTGGCATTCTTATTTCTCCTTTCCAAAGTCCTAAAAAAAAACGGATCATTACAATGATCCGTTTCTTAGAAGTTACTTCTATTATAGATAATAATGTACGTATTTGGCAATTTTCATCAGTATTTTATCTTTCATTTTAAGGTTATCAAAATAATCTAATTTAATTTCCTTTGAATCCCCGAGATCTACATCTAATTGTTTTTGAACCGTTTGACTAAATGGTGATGATTTCATAAATAAAGTCATTTCATCATTCAACCTAAATGAACGTGAATCGATGTTGACTGTTCCAATCATTAATCTTTCATGATCTACCAGGACAACCTTCCCATGGAAAATTCCTTTATCATATTGGTATACCTTCATTCCGTTTTCGAGTGCTTCTCTGACAAAAGGATACGCAGCCTGGGTTAACATTAATCCATCTGAATGTTTGGGCCACATGATGATAACCTCCACATCACGTTTTCTTGCCCGTTTTAAAGCATCCATAAAATCACGATTATCTGGAATAAAATAGGGGGTCGCAATGATAATTTGTTTTTTTGCCGCATCGAATTCTTGAATAAAATCCTCAACCAAGCCAAATCCACTTGAATATACCTTCAAATAATGATTGGTTTCTCCTTTTTCCAAGTCAACCTTATGTATGGGTGCAGAGTTACCTGTATTTACCTTCCAATCCTCGCAAAATTGTTGTTCAAAGTCCTGAACACCCTCACCTGTCATACGGATCTGATAATCATGCCATGTATTCTTTGTATATTTTTGTGCTACATTAAGTCCGCCTGTGTATCCGATTTTCCCATCTATCACAGCTATTCGACGATGATTTCTATGCTGGATGGAGTACCAAATATGAGGAAAATGAGGATCATTGCTATAGGTTATATGCACCCCTGCTTTTCTCAGTTCATCAAACCAATCATTCTTACCCTTTAAAGAGCCTGCTCGGTCTACCGAATAATAAACTTCGACTCCTTGATTCGCCTTTTTCTTCAATAAATCGAAAAATGCTTCGCTTGCTTCACCGCTACCAATTGAAAAATAATGAATATACACATATTCCTTAGCCTCTAAAATATCTTTTGAAAACTGAGGATAAAAAGTTTTCCAATCCGTGTACAATCCAAAATTACTGTTACGAATTGGATAGGTATGAGGTTGGCTACCTGCTTCCGCCGCTTCTCTTCCCGCTTTAATATCATAATTCACCCATACTAAAAGCAAGCCTATAAAGGTACTAAACAGTAAAAGACCGTTAATGAAATATATAATTATTTTTTTCAGCATCCTGACTGTCCTTTGAATGGAAGACAAATTACATCTTCCTTTTTGCTTAGTATGTGTAAATGAATCCATATTATTAAATAAGTAAAAAAGCCACACATCACACCTTTTTAATAAAGGAGTAATGTATGGCTTTCTAAAATTAGCAGCTATGGCTGTGAGAATTATTTTTTACTTTTGAGCCAGTTTCCCCACGTAACAAATCACCATTAGTTGCTTTAATGATTTCATCTGTCACTGTATTTGAGATGACATTAGCTACCATCTGCAGAAGATCATTAACTTCCATCTGCGATTGTTTGAATTCCTGGACAATCGGAATTTCATCCAATTCACGTTCTACCTTCGCTAATTTTTCCTCTGTCTTTTTAAAGGCTTCTGTCTTTCCATAATGTTGGAAGTTGACCGATTGCTTTTGTAACCCCTTGATTACTGACATTAACTCAGCTACATTTTTATTTTCATTGATTTGTGCTTCCGCTCGTTTAAAGAAATCAACTTCATTAGTCGTTGAGATCATTTTAGCCAAGTCTTTTGCTTTGTCAATAATTTGTTCTTTCGTGTAGTTCCCCATTTTTAAACTCCCACCTCTACCTCATTTGTTTCTTCCACATACTCACCATCAAGTGACCATGTTTTAGCATTTGTAATTTTTACTTTTACAATTTTACCGATAACAGATTTTGGAGCTCTAAAGTTAACCAATTTATTTTTAGTTGTATAACCCGCCAGTACATCCGGATTATTTTTACTTTCCCCTTCAACTAAAACATCGAGAATTTGGCCTTTATATAATTGATTCTTTTTGTTGGCTGTTTCGTTTACCAGTGCATTCAAGCGTTGAAGACGCTCTTTTTTGACTTCCATCGGAACATTATCCTTCATTTTTGCGGCTGGTGTACCTTCACGCGGAGAATAAATAAATGTATAAGCCAAGTCATATCCAACTTCTTGATAAAGAGACATCGTTTCTTCAAACTGTTCGTCCGTTTCATTCGGATAGCCAACTATAATATCAGTTGTCAGTGTGACGTTAGGGATTGCTTCCTTGATTTTACGAACCAATTCCAAGTATTGTTCACGAGTGTATTTACGAGCCATGATTTTTAAGACATCATTATTACCGGATTGAACAGGCAAATGGATATGATCCATCATGTTTCCGCCCTTAGCCAGAACTTCAATCAAATGATCATCAAAATCACGAGGGTGACTTGTCGTGAAGCGCACACGCGGGATATCGATTTTACGAATTTCTTCCATTAAATCGCCTAGACGATAGTCGATATCTTCAAAGTCCTTACCGTATGCATTTACATTTTGCCCAAGCAATGTGATTTCCTGATATCCTTGAGCAGCCAGCTGACGAACCTCCTGAATGATATCTTCAGGTCTGCGGCTCCGTTCCTTTCCACGTGTAAATGGAACAATACAGTACGTACAGAACTTATCACAGCCATACATAATATTAACCCAAGCCTTGATGTTTCCTTTTCTTACTTTTGGAAGGTTCTCAATAATATCCCCTTCCTTGGACCAAACCTCAATAACCATTTCTTTGGACATATATGCTTCCATCAGTATTTCCGGTAAACGATGGATATTATGTGTTCCAAATATCATATCTACAAAGGCATGCTTTTGTAAAATTTTATTCACAACAGATTCTTCCTGTGACATACATCCACATACACCAAGCAATAAATCAGGCTTATTTTTTCTCAATGCTTTTAAATGGCCAAGTTCACCGAACACTTTATTTTCAGCATTTTCTCGAATGGCACATGTATTCAATAAAATTACATTGGCATCCTCCACGCTGTCAGTTGGTTCATATCCAAGAGCTAAAAAGATACCGGACATAACTTCAGTATCATGCTCATTCATTTGGCAACCGTACGTACGGATATAAAACTTGCGTCCTTCACCCATACCACGGAATTGTTCATTAATATTAAAATCCTTATGATAATTAATCGCTTCTTTTCCGCGTTTCTTAGCATCTTTTAAGGATGGTGGCATGTAAACCGTTTCAAAATACTTGCTATAATCTTTCTCTTGCTTTTTGTCATTTTTAACAGCGGTCGTTGTATCCAATCGTTGCTGCTCGTTCATATAAATCCCCTTCCATGTATCCACACTTATTGATTAAATCTATATATATTATTAAATAGACCAAACCACTCATAAACACAATTATAAAAGCACTAAACTCAAAAATAACAATTACAAACTGTATTGCAATCATTTTTAAAACTATCTTTGTCACATTCATTTAGTATAATGGTTTTGGGCAAATTTCTCAATATGAAGTGTAAAATAGCCTTTTTTGGGATAAACATGCAGATAAAAATACCTGTACAGGCATATATACAATTTTTTTGGTTCTTCCTATTACTTAAGAGCATTTGTCTTTCTAAACAATCCCTAAATCAATCACATATGTCTCCAAAAAAATGTTTGTCTGCGTTATACCAATGTATTCTTTGATATAAGGCAGACAAACATCCTCCAACACTATTCATGTTACTTCGCAAAACCAATATCACTTATTGGCCAAATGCGCAGTTTCACTTCACCAATAATTCGATCCATCGGCACAAAACCAAATATCCTGCTATCTTTACTGTACAAGCGATTATCTCCAAGAACAAACATTTGTCCCTTTGGAACTTTTTGTTTACCTGTCAAATTCTTCAATGTAAAATCTTCAGTCAGACGTTCCCTCTCTAGTAAATCCTTCTTAAATTCCACCAGATAAGGTTCATCAACCGCTTTTCCATTGATATATAGAACATCATTCTTCATCTCAACAGTATCTCCTGGAAGACCAATTACACGTTTTACATAACTATCAGATGAATCTGTTGCATGAAATACGACCTCATCAAAACGGTTAATCGTTGTCATTTTACTTAAGATAACCCGATTTCCATCCTCGAGACTGGGAAGCATAGATTCTCCCCTCACTGTAGTTGGCGTAAAAACAAACTGACGCATTAAAGTCACAATAACAATTGCCAATACGACAGATTTAAACACTGACATAGCTTCTTTTCCTATATTTATTTTATCATTCATAAACCGTACTCCTTTAACCTAATTCATGTACACCCGCTCTGTTCTCTTCTTCATTCATTCCCTTACAAAGAAAAATACAAACGTGTTGGATGTATAAGACGTACAATGTCAATGAGCTAACAAGCCTTTATGTTCTATCATTCTTAATGAATTTTCTGTACCACTTAAAGACTGTTGGAGAATAGCAAAAAAACAGATAGCGCAATAGGACAATTACATAGAAAAAATAATAAAGCCACCTGAATAGGATTACCTAGTGAATCAACGACAAGTTTCCCCCCACTGCTTTTTCTTCATTTTGTTCATTGAAACTACTTTCAGAGATATCGACCCTAAAGGTTACTCATCCTAAGTAATTAAACAAGCGAGAATCCTTTTAAATACTATTTGTAATTTTCAAATATTTGGTTTTGGGATATAGTTATACTATTAATAAACAGGAGTTGTGGATATGACCGCGCATATGGCAGTAGATGTTTTGTTAACCAACAAATAATCTGAGGGAGTGTATCTCCGACTGCACCCCTTATTAAAGGGAGAAAAACATGAAACAATTTTTTGATAACTATTTATCAGGTAAAACAGTTTTATTGAAACAAATGGAACCACATCATTTTGAGCGCTTTGCTGAAATTGAAAATGAAAATAGTACACTATTACTTGCAAATGATGATATTCCATTTCCATTAACAGCTGAAGATCACACAAATTTTTTCAAAACGATTAGTGGGAAAAAAGAATAGTTTATGTTTGGTATTTTTGAGAAAGAATCAAATGAACTTATTGGATCATGTGGTGTATTCGCAATTAACTGGAAGAATAGCACGTGTTTTGTTGGGATATCCATTGGCAACGAGTGGCACAATAAAGGCTTTGGCACAGATGCTATGAATACATTAATTTCTTTTGTTTTTAATTACATCCATATCCATAAAATCAAACTTCAGGTGTTCAGTTTTAATACCAATGCTATCCGCTCTTACGAAAAATGCTATTTTAGTAAGGAGGGTACATTACGAAATGAAATCTTCAGATTTGGGTCATTCCATGATGTACATGTATATGGTTTACTGAGAGAAGAATGGAACAAGCGACAGACTAACTAACTAAAAAAAGCATTAATTCACGTCCTTCATGAATTAATGCTTTTCTGTATTACTATTAACTTGTTAATTAGAGATATCTGAAGTTCCCTCTAAGTAGCCTATTATTTTAAATAACTATTTTCGAAAGACCATTCATACAGTTTATTTAATAATCCCCAGCTCTTTACCAGCCTTTTCAAATGCATTTAATGCTTTAGCCAGCTCCTCTTTGGAATGTTCTGCTGTTACAATGGTCCTGACACGTGCATGACCCTTTGCAACAGTTGGGAATGCAATCCCCTGAGCAAATACACCATATTCCATTAATTTATTAGACAGCTTATTTGTCAAAGCCTCATCCCCAACGATAATGGGAGTGATCGGTGTTTCGCTTTTTCCGGTATTAAAGCCCATAAATTCTAGTCCTTCTTTGAAAAACTTTGTATTCTCCCACAAACGCTCAATTAATTCCGGTTCTTCCAATAATACATCAATTGCTTCTATATTAGCCATTGTCACTGCAGGCGGGTGTGATGTACTAAATAAGAAAGGTCTGCCTTTATGAATTAAATAATCAACCAATGTACGGCTGCTTGCCACATATCCTCCAAGAACCCCTATAGCCTTGCTTAACGTACCTACCTGAATATGAACACGTCCATCCAAACCGAAGTGATTGACGGTTCCACGCCCATTTTGGCCAAGTACTCCTGAGGCATGCGCATCATCGACCATAATAAGTGCATCATATTTTTCTGCTAACTCCACAATCTCGGGTAGCGGTGCGATATTGCCATCCATGGAAAAGACACCATCTGTTACAACTAAGCGTTTACGATAGGATTGAGTCTCTTTCAGGACATCCTCCAAGCTGTTCATATCGACATGCTTATAAACACGGCGTGTAGCTTTTGTTAGTCTTATTCCATCGATTATGGAAGCATGGTTTAATTCATCCGATATAACCACATCTTCCTGTGTAAGAATCGCGGATAGAACTCCTTGATTCGTTGTAAATCCAGATTGAAATACTAAAGCCGCTTCCGTATGTTTAAATTTCGCCAACTTCTCTTCTAACTCTATATGCATATCCATGGTACCGGCAATTGTACGTACCGAACCTGTTCCCACTCCATATTCTTCAATGGCATCAAGCGCTGCATCCTTTAAACGAGGATGTGAAGTCAATCCAAGATAGTTGTTAGATGATAATTGAATCAAATTTTCCCCATTAATCTTAACTTTTGTACCTTGTTCTGATTCCAGAGGAATTAATGGATGGAACAAACCTGTTCCTTTCATTTCGTCTAATTCTGTTTGCAAGTATTCAAACCCCTTCAAATCGCTTCCTCCTCATCCAATTGTTTACCTTATATTCCTTCTATTCCCTATATTTTTGCATTATATCAATAGTATTGAATAAATTTATTACTCTTCCTCATTCAGCACCCTTTTACGGCAGTAATATCACTTTTCCACACTCACCTTTGATCATAAGGTCAAAGCCTTTTTCATACTCTTCTAAAGGGAACTGATGGGTGATTAATGGTTTAACATCAACCTGCCCTGATTCCAGCAATCGGGAAACCTGCTGCCACGTTTTAAACATTTGTCTCCCTGTAATTCCTTGAACGGTTATCCCCTTAAAAACGATATCATCAGTAATATTGAGAGGCACAGGCTTAGAGGGTAAGCTTAAAATAGAAAACCTGCCTCCATTCGTAATCATTTTAAATCCTTGATCGATGGCTATAGGATGACCACTCATTTCACAAACAATATCAACCCCATTGCCACCCGTTAAATCATAAACTGCCTGAACAGGATCTGTCTTCGATGAATTAATCATCACAGTAGCGCCCAATTTACCCGCTAGCTCTAAACGGTAATCATTAAGATCTAACGCAATGACCTGTGAAGCCCCAGCTGCTTTTGCCACTCCCACTGCCATAATACCAATTGGACCGCAACCGATAATAGCGACCGTTTTCCCGACTACTTCACCTGACAATACGGTGTGGACCGCATTCCCCATAGGCTCCTGTATAGAAGCTACATCTATAGGCATATCTACAGGATTTTTCCAAAGATTAGATGCCGGTAAAGCTACATATTCAGCAAAACACCCCTGTGTATCAACCCCAATTATCTTTGTGTTTTTACATATATGATATTGTCCCGTCATACATTGAGGGCAGATTCCACAAACTAAATGTGTCTCAGCGGAAACATAATCACCTATCTGGAAATCCTGTACTTTATTTCCCACTTCAACAATCTCTCCTGAGAATTCATGCCCAAATGCATAAGGAGGATTAACCCTATGTTGAGACCATTCATCCCAAGTATAAATATGGACATCCGTCCCGCATATGGACGTCGCCTTTACTTTAATCAACACTTCATCCTCTTTGATAGAAGGAATATCAATCAATTGGAGTTCTGCTCCATAACCTCTTTTATGTTTTACAACCGCTTTCATTTTTCCATCCACCGTATACACACTCCTGTCTAAAAAAACCTGGTTTATACCAAAATTTTAAATTTTTAACTTAATTATGTAAATAGGCTATTCCTCGTATGGCGGACAGTTGATTATAAGAAGAATATTTTTTTAAAAAAGTATACTAAAGTGAATATTTTTTCCGGACTAAGACAACCTACATTGTCATCTAAGAATGAATCCCCATGTATAAGTCGTTATCAAAGGTATCTGCTAATCATAATAAAAACCCCTGATATATCAAGGGGTTCATTCTTCAAGAGATTTCTCCATGAATACTTACCTCACATTACATAAAAATAATACCGACCGATTACTCGGCCGGTGTTTATTCAATTACATAAATTCTGCTGTCAATTTATCAAAATGTTCCTGAGTCAATTTCAAATCAGCAGAAGATAAAGGTTTTTCAGCATACCCCTGAATTAATTCCTGATAGGAAGGCTGAGCAGTATTTTGATAAATTAAGCCGGTAACTAAGCCTTTATGCTCCATTAACGTCTGCATCGCTGCTTCTTTATTGGATGGATCGTAACCTTCAATTGTTGAAAGCTTTGTTAAATTACCCTTGAACCAATCATACGTATTCACTTTATTATAGGTCACGCATGGACTGAAAACATTAATTAAAGAAAAACCTTTATGACGAATACCTGCTTCAATCAATGCTGTCAAATCTTTTAAGTCGCTGGAAAAGCTTTGCGCCACAAAAGTCGCACCAACTGACAAGGCCATTTCCATTGGAGATATCGCCTGTTCAATCGAACCTCCAGGCGTAGATTTCGTCTTAAAGCCGGCTGCAGAGCGCGGTGATGTCTGACCCTTCGTTAAACCGTATATTTGATTGTCCATAACAATATAGGTGATATCAATATTTCTCCTAATCGCATGTACTGTATGACCCATGCCAATTGCAAATCCATCACCATCTCCACCTGAGGCAAGGACGGTTAAATCACGATTCGCCATTTTGACACCCTGTGCGATTGGTAAAGAACGGCCATGTATACTGTGAAACCCATAGGATTGGATATAACCGGAAATACGGCCTGAACAGCCTATTCCGGAAATCACAGCAAGTTGATCCGGTTCCAGACCTACATTAGCTGCTGCCCTCTGGATAGCGGCCTGAACAGAGAAGTCACCACAGCCGGGACACCAGTTTGGTTTTACATTATTTCTAAAGTCTTTAAATGTAGCCATTTAAACCAACTCCCTGCATTTTGTATACACTTCGTACGGCAAAAATGGATTGCCGTCATATTTTAAAAGCTTCGTAATCTTCTCGGCATGGCCAATATTCATTTTCAGAATGTTGGCAAGTTGTCCTGTTGCATTATTCTCGATAACAACTACCTTTTTCGCATCCTGAACATAGGGCAGTAACTCATGGGCAGGGAATGGATGAAGAAGCCTTACATGTACATGGTTGACTTTAATCCCGTCATCAGCCAGGTTTTTCATCGTCTCTTCAATGACACCTCTAGTAGAAATAAATCCGACCAATAGCAAGTCTGGATTCTCATGGACAGCATTTATATGGATTGGATCTTTAAATCTTACAGACTCGATTTTGCGCATTCGTTTATCCATTTGAGCTACACGATTGGAAGCAACCTCTGAGGGTTTTCCCGTCTCATCATGTTCAACGCCTGTAACATGATGGATTCCATTTTTCATTCCTGGAAGAGGTCTTCGTGATATCCCGTCTTCCGTTACAGCATATCTCTTAAAATAACTTTTATCAGTAGGCTCAGGTAACTCCTCAGAAATTAATTTACCTCTCCTAATCTCAACCCTGCTAAAATCTAAAGGCTCAACGGTTTGTTTACCCAATGATAATTGTAAATCGGAAAGGATAATCACCGGAACCTGATATTCTTCAGCTAAATTAAAAGCTTCTACTGTATCGTAGAATGCTTCCTCCACTGTACTTGGTGCAAGAACGATTTTTGGAATTTCACCATGAGTTCCATAAATCATTGCCATCAAATCGGATTGTTCCTGTTTTGTAGGCATACCTGTCGAAGGGCCTCCACGTTGTGTGTCGACAATTACAAGCGGAGTTTCTGTAATACCCGACAATCCAATTGCCTCCATCATTAGCGATAAACCTGGACCAGCTGAAGCTGTTAAACTGCGTACACCTGCATAATTTGCGCCAATTGCCATCGTACAAGCAGCAATCTCATCTTCTGTCTGTATGACGGCTCCTCCAAACTTTGGCAGTTGCTTAATTAAATACTCCATTATCTCAGAGGCAGGCGTAATCGGATAGGCAGCCATAAAGCGAGTTCCACCAGCCAGAGCACCCATGGCAATCGCATCATTACCAATCATGAATAAACGTTTTTTTCCATCAGCTTCTACTAGCTGCAACACTCCAGCCTTGTTACCCATTTGTTCCATTAAAAAGTCATAGCCAGCTTGAATCGCTTCTAAATTCTTTTCAACGACAGCGGCTCCTTTTCTTCCAAATATTTCCTCAACCACTTCTGAAAATACCTGAATATTTAAACCAAGCACAGCACTAGAAGCGCCGATAGCTACCATGTTCTTCATCAAAGATGTCCCAAGCTGAGAGGCTATTTCTGTAAATGGGACGGAATAGAGTACTGCTTCGGTATCTAAAGGAGCTTTGGGATCAAACTTGGTGTCGGCCAAAATAATACCGTCTTTATGTAATTCTTTATAATTCACATCAATGGTTTCTTGGTCAAATGCCACTAACACATCCAAATCGTCGGCTATTGATCGAACCTGTGTTGTGCTTACTCGAATTTTATTATTTGTATGGCCCCCTTTAATACGGGAAGAAAAATGGCGATACCCATACAAGTAATATCCCAGACGATTTAATGCAATAGAAAAAATTTCTCCAGTACTTTCTATGCCTTCACCTTGCTGCCCTCCAACTTTCCATGAAAGTTGTTTATTCATTTCCTTTACACCCCTTCGATTCCCTTATATGAAATATTGGTTTTTCATGTCAGCTATAAAACTATTAACAATAATTTTATTATTTACTAGAATATACCATTATGTCTACAATATTAAGCTTAAGTTTCTAAAAAAACCATAAATAAAGAAATAGCGTATTCAATTCAACCCCTATTGGCCATATCTTGATGCAAAATTATCAAATAAGAAGTGACGGACATCCTCTTCCTTATAATACTTCAGCAGCTCGTTAACCAGATTACTATATTGTTCCACTCTGCTGAGAGAATGTACGCTTGTTGTCGTCCCATCAAAGTCAGATCCAAATCCTACATGACGGGCACCTCCAAGTGAACAAACATGTTCCAGATGCCTCAATACATCAGTCAAGTTTGCCTGATTGGTACCTGTTAAAAATTCAGGGACAAATGTAAGTCCCATAACCGATTTTTTTTGAATTAATGCTTTAATTTGTTCATCACTCAAATTTCTTGGATGATCAACTAGCGATCGGCAATTTGAGTGAGAAGCAATTGGTCTGCTATGTATTTCTATGCAATCCCAAAATGCTCTCTCCGATAAATGAGATACATCACACCAGTTGTTCGTAACATTCAACAATTCAACTACCTTTTTCCCAAAGGCGGTTAGACCGGCAGCGCGTTTTTCCAATGCACCATCAGCGACCAGATTAGCCCAGTTCCATGTCAACCCTACCACTGTAACACCAAGCCTCAGTAATAGCTTCAACTTCAACATGTCGTCGCCAATACAGTCACAACCCTCCAACATGAGAATCGCACCTGTCTCTCCCTCTTTAAGCCTGCCAATATCCTTATACTTTCGAATGAATTTTAACTTCCCTGTGCCAATTATTTGGTCATAAAAAATATCCACCATGGCAAGAGCTGCATCAAAGCGGATAGAAGGATGTACATTTTCCGGTATATAAATAGCGAAAACTTGTACTTGTATATTAGCTGCTTTCAAACCAAGATTTGTTACCTCTAGCTCCCTGCTATGATAAAAGTCCAATTTTGGATTAAGAAACAGCTTCATTAACACATCACAATGTGCATCAAATATTCTCATTTAAGCTAATCCCCCATGTTATGTTAGCTTCGGTTAACAAAAAGGAGCATCCTCCCGGTCGGAGAATACGCCTACCGATCCCTTATCAGAGTCAGCTCCAGTTTTACTGCAGTTTCATTTCACCGTGGTTCTATAATTAGTTTTATGGCGGTACGTTCCTCACCATCAATTAAGATATCTGTAAAAGCAGGAATGCATATAAGATCCATCCCGCTGGGTGCGACGAATCCTCTTGCAATCGCTACGGCTTTTACTGCTTGGTTTAATGCACCTGCACCTATTGCTTGGATTTCTGCTGCTCCTCTTTCTCTAAGTACTCCAGCCAGCGCTCCAGCCACAGAGTTGGGATTAGATTTTGCTGAAACCTTTAATATTTCCATTTCTGGTCCTCCTCATCTTATTCCAAGACATGTCCCCTAGTGAGTATGTTTTTTCTGTTAACTATATTCATAATGAACAAAAGATATACCATACAAAAAAGCCAACCCCTATAGGTTGGCTCCTCGCAATCGTTTTTAATAAAAGAATGGATGATCTTCATTAATTAAAATTCTCTCAGTTTTTTTCGCTTTGCCCGTTTTAGGATCTAAATCAATAATTAAACCACTAAGTACAGCTCTTCCCTCTTTTGGTACTTCAAATCTCACAGGCAGGCTTGTTAAGAATTTCTTGATGACAGCATCGCGTTCCATTCCTAGAATACCATCATAAGGCCCTGTCATTCCTACGTCAGACATGTAAGCAGTTCCTTTAGGCAGAATTCGGTTATCAGCTGTTTGGACATGTGTATGGGTCCCAACTACCGCTGACACTCGTCCATCCAGATACCATCCCATTGCCTGTTTTTCACTGGTTGCTTCAGCATGCATGTCAACAAATATAAATGGCGTTCGCTTACTGGCCTCTTCTACCAATTTATCTGCACATAAAAATGGATCATCAAGCGCAGGCATAAAGGTTCTGCCCTGCAGGTTAATAACAGCCAATTCAAACTGATTCATCTTAACAAAGGAAAGTCCCGTGCCCGGTGTTCCCTCCGGAAAATTCCCAGGGCGCACCAGATATTTTGCTTCTCCTATAAATTCAAAAATATCACGATTGTCCCAGGAATGATTACCAAGTGTAATGATATTAGCTCCGTACTCAAGTAATTCTTTATAAATTTTTTGGGTAATCCCTCTTCCAGCTGCAGCATTTTCTCCATTAATGATGACAAACTGCGGTCTATATTTTTCCTTTAACTTCCCTAAATATTCTTTCACCATTGCTCTTCCAGGTGATCCAACAATATCCCCTATAAATAATAACCTCATTTTCGCTTTCCTTTCTTTGAAACTAGGCCAAGATTATCTTTGGTATAGTTTAACTTTTTTGTTTAAAAAAGTTTCGATCTCCAAAAAAATAAAGCGGTGAGGAACACCGCTTTATTTTGCATATTCAACTGCTCTGGTCTCACGAATAACCGTCACTTTAATATGTCCCGGATAGTCCAGTTCATCTTCAATACGTTTTCTAATATCTCTGGCTAATCGGTGTGCCTCTAAATCATCAATACTTTCAGGCTTAACAATAATACGAACTTCTCGTCCTGCCTGGATTGCAAATGATTTTTCAACACCTTCATAGGATTCAGAAATATCCTCAAGTTTTTCAAGGCGACGAATATAGTTTTCAAGCGTTTCACTTCTAGCTCCAGGTCTAGCTGCAGATAATGCATCAGCAGCTGCTACCAGAATGGCAATTATAGATTTTGGTTCGGCGTCTCCATGGTGAGAAGCAATACTATTAATGACAACAGGATGTTCCTTGTACTTCGTAGCAAGTTCCACTCCTATTTCCACATGGCTTCCTTCTACTTCATGGTCAATCGCTTTACCGATATCATGCAATAGTCCAGCGCGCTTTGCCAATGTAATATCTTGACCAAGTTCTGCTGCCATCAAGCCGGATAAATAAGCTACTTCCATCGAATGTTTAAGCACATTCTGACCATAGCTTGTACGGTATCTTAAGCGGCCAAGAATTTTTATTAAATCTGGGTGTAAGCCATGAACCCCAACTTCAAATGTTGTTTGCTCACCGATTTCACGGATATGCTCATCGACTTCCCTTCTTGCTTTATCAACCATTTCTTCAATACGAGCCGGATGGATACGCCCATCCTGAACAAGCTTTTCAAGGGCAAGTCTTGCAGTTTCACGTCTAATTGGATCAAATCCAGATAAAATGACAGCTTCAGGTGTATCATCAATAATTAAATCGATTCCCGTCAACGTTTCAAGTGTTCGAATATTACGTCCTTCTCGACCGATAATTCGACCTTTCATTTCATCATTTGGAAGATTAACAACAGAAACGGTCGTTTCGGCCACATGATCTGCTGCACAACGTTGAATCGCAAGTGACAAGATTTCACGTGCCTTTTTGTCTGCTTCTTCCTTCGCTCGGTTATCGCTCTCTTTCATCATGATTGCAATATCATGTGATAGCTCTTTCTCAACACGATCAAGGATAATGGCTTTTGCTTCTTCTCTAGTCAGGCTAGAAATACGTTCAAGTTCAGAACTTTGAGCTTGAATTATCTCGTCCACTTTGCTTTCCATCTGTTCAATATGCTGTTGTCTTTGGTTCAGAGAATCTTCTTTCTTCTCCAATAAAGCCTCACGTTTATCTTGAGAGTCTGCTTTACGGTCCAGATTCTCTTCTTTTTGTAGAATTCGATTTTCCTGTCTCTGTAATTCAGTTCGTCGATCACGAACTTCCTTTTCAGCATCAGTCCGAAGCTTATGAATCTCATCCTTTGCTTCAAGAAGGGATTCCTTTTTCAAGGCGTCCGCTTCACGCTTTGCGTCCTCAATAATTTTTTCAGCTGCGTTCGTTGCGCCGGATATTTTAGATTCAGCTATAGATCTTCTTAACAAATAGCCAACAACTGCACCAACAATTAGGCCAAGCAAAATGGAGATGATAGCGATTGGATCCATCATTACACCTCCTCTTGCTATTAACTTTTTTAATCTCTTTTACTACATTGTTTTCAATTCTGGCATGTACATCATCTAAAAATATACAGCACAATCGCTTTTAGGCATGTCATAAAAAAAGATATTAATACATTTCTATTGTAAAGTTATGAAAATTTGTTGTCAAGAGCAAGTCCTGACGCTCTTTTAATCGTTTTTAGAAAATACAGACAGATATACAATTTTCGTGACCCTATCCACCTAGGTCATAGTTTCTAATAATACTCTCCACTTTAAGACAGCCGCTTCCCATTAAGTTGAGTAAAAGTACAAAAGCCGAAGAAATTATTTGTTTTTCGCATCTTTTCTAATAAAGTTATAGATTTTTCTCAAACAACACTTACTGATTGATCATACTCTGCCAGTCACAATACTACCTAAATATTATTTCTTTCATGATTCTCTTCAGAAACAGCTAAATTTATAATAAAACACACCCTGAGGCCCACCTATAGAAAGAGCAAACCCATAATCAGGTTTGCCCATTACAAACTACTTATTCAGGTAAATCAAATTTATCCATTTCCTCTGCTGCTTCAACCACTTTCGCTTCACCGTTTAATCCATAGGCTGAGCGGATTTTAATGGAAATTTCATCCCGAACATCTGGATTTTCTTTTAAGAAGAGCTTCGCATTCTCTCTTCCCTGTCCTAAGCGATCTCCATTATATGAGTACCAAGACCCACTCTTTTCAATAATATCCAATTCAGAACCAATGTCGATGATTTCTCCTTCTTTGGAAATACCCTCACCATACATAATATCAAGTTCTGCCACTTTGAAAGGTGGAGCCACTTTATTTTTAACAACCTTTACTTTAGTCCTGTTCCCTACAATATCATTTCCCTGTTTCAGTTGTTCTGCACGTCTTACTTCAAGGCGAACCGTAGAATAGAACTTAAGAGCACGACCACCTGGAGTTGTTTCTGGGTTACCAAACATAACACCAATCTTCTCACGGATTTGGTTGATAAAGATTGCTATGGTGTTAGATTTATTAATGGATCCAGAAAGTTTACGAAGAGCCTGAGACATTAAACGGGCTTGTAGACCCATATGAGAATCTCCCATTTCACCTTCAATCTCAGCTTTTGGTACTAAAGCAGCCACTGAGTCAACAACGATAATATCAATTGCACCACTTCGTACAAGCGCCTCAGCAATTTCCAATGCCTGTTCACCTGTATCTGGTTGGGAAAGTAATAATTCATCTATATTTACGCCAAGCTTTTGTGCATATGCCGGATCTAAAGCATGTTCTGCATCAATAAATGCTGCTTGTCCACCCTGTGCCTGTACTTCAGCAATTGCATGTAAAGCTACTGTCGTTTTACCGGAACTCTCCGGTCCATAAATCTCAATTATTCTACCTCTTGGATATCCACCCACACCGAGGGCTGAATCAAGAGCAAGCGAACCACTTGGAATGGTAGAAACCTTTCTGTCTGCTCTTTCCCCCAGCTTCATTACTGAACCTTTACCAAATTGCTTTTCAATTTGTTTTAGCGCCATATCGAGCGCAGCTTGACGTTCACTCACAGTTTATTTCCTCCCCATATCTATATAAAAACATTACATGTATAATTTAGAACTTATTTATACTATACCTCATCTGTCCCCATTTAACAAGTAAAAAAGCGAACATTTATTCGTATTGTTTTAATGGTAATTTTGCTAATA
The DNA here is from genome assembly GCF_006346415.1 of Bacillus sp. D386. Classification (NCBI taxonomy): domain Bacteria; kingdom Bacillati; phylum Bacillota; class Bacilli; order Caryophanales; family Bacillaceae; genus Bacillus; species Bacillus sp. D386. Next base: position 329,797 of record NZ_VEMV01000002.1, read on the forward strand.
AATTTAAAGAAACTCTCTAGCAAACAGAATGCTTTTAGCAGTAATTAAAGTAAAACTAAAATTATCTCAATTTTATAAACAATAGAAATCCCCAACCATATAAGTTGGGGTTTTCTATTATGCATATAACTCTCTCAACTTTCGGATAAGAAAATGACAGCCATACTTCATGCTTCTTACCCGATTAACCTCACGCATACCGCCTAAGTCCAATCTCTTTGCGTACGTTTTCTGACCGGAAATGGCTATACCGATATAAACAGTCCCTACCGGATGACCTTCCAATTCATCTGGTCCAGCTACTCCAGTAAAACTAATCCCAATATCAGATTGGAGCATGGCTTTAATATTATCAGCCATTTCCATAGCACATTGCTCACTGACAACTCCATATTGGTCGATGGTTGATTGTTCGACCTTCAAAAGCTTTTCCTTTGCTTCATTGGTATAAACAACAATACCGCCCTTAAGGATTAAACCGGCTCCCTGTATATCCGTCATTTTTTCCTGAAACATTCCGCCGGTTAAGCTTTCTGCTGCCGATATTGTAAGCTCATTTTCTTTTAAAAGATTGATAAGTTCAGTCATAATAGTCGCATCATCATATCCGTAAAAATATTCTCCCACACGCGAAAGAATTTTTTCTTCTGTCTCTTTTAATAGTTTGTCAGCTTCTTCAATAGATTCATGTTTAGCTGTAATACGAAGAGTTACCTCTCCATCTGAGGCAAGAGGCGCTATTGTCGGATTACTTTGCTGATCCAGTAAATCTTCTATTTCTGTTTCAAGCTGTGATTCCCCAATACCAAAGAAACGGAGGACTCGGGAATCTATACGCTCCACCCTGTCCATTAATCTCAAAAGATAAGGAACTGCAAAATTTTGATGCATTGGCTGCATTTCACTTGGAGGACCTGGTAATAAAATGTGAAGAATATCCCCATGAGACACAACCATTCCGGGAGCCATTCCATTTTGATTAGGGAATACTTCCGATCCTCCAATAACCAATGCTTGCTTCCGGTTGTTTTCTGTCATCACCCGTTTTATTTTCTTGAAATATTCTTCAATATTTTCCATAGCTTTTTGGTCTGTTATTAATGTTTTACCTATATGGGCAGCTACAACTTCTTTTGTTATATCATCCTTTGTTGGTCCCAACCCACCAGTGTATATTATGAGATTTGCTCGGGATTCTGCAATTTCAATAGCCTTTTTTAATCGTACAGGATTATCCCCAACTACTGTATGGTAATATACGTTAATACCTATCTCTGCCAGGCTTTTTGATATAAACTGAGCATTGGTATTTGCAATCTGTCCAAGTAATAACTCAGAGCCTACCGCTATTAATTCTGCATTCATTCTGTCACCCGCCATTTAACAAGTTATATTTAGAATGATACCCTTATTTAGAATTTAAAAACGCATGTTTATTCTTAGCAAAGTAATCCCAGCCAGACCATAGAGTAAAGAATAAGGCTACGTAAAGAGCTATATCAGCAAACGGGAAATTAATCCACGCAAATGGTAGATTATGCAATAGTAATGCAGCTATAGCTATGATTTGAGTCCATGTTTTAATTTTACCCAATTGATTCGCTGCAACCACTTCACCTTCACCGGCTAGAACCAGGCGAAGACCTGTTACCGCAAATTCACGGCTGATAATTAAAATAACAATCCAAGCAGGGGCCAACTCGTATCCTACAAGGATAATTAATGCTGCAGATACAAGAAGTTTATCTGCCAACGGATCAAGAAACTTTCCAAGGGTTGTGACCAGATTATGTTTTCTAGCATAATATCCATCAATCCAATCAGTAGTGGAAGCAATGATAAAAATGATAGCTCCAACAAAATGAGAGATAGGCAACTCCACATCGTTAATCACCCACGTTCCCCAATCAATGGATGGAAGCATGATAATCATAAACACAGGGATCATGCAAATTCTGGAAATTGTTATCTTGTTCGGTAAATTCACTTGATGTTCCTCACTTTACTTTTAAATTTTATTTATAAAAGGATAGACGAGAGAAGGCCATCCATTGATGACCTTCCAATCTTACTCCTTCGTGTAATCAATCGTTATGTTTTGAACAATCAGTTCACTTTCATACTCCAGTTTTTCATCATTAACAAAAATTTCAGTGTCTGGAGTTTTCCCTATATTCATGACTATTTGATTATCATCTGAAAGATCAAAATCCTGGCTTTCTCCATTTTGAATCACCCCATTGAAGAGATTTTCTCCCTTGGAGTTTTTAACAGATACCCATGTCTCGCCGGTAGATTTTACTGATACCTTAAATTCATCTGTATTACTTAATTCATATGTTGTATTTTTTCCATTCGCGGAGGTCACTTTCAGCTCAGCAGAACCTGCTTCTTCCGGCTCTTTAGATTCTTCCTCAGCATTCTCTGGATTACTTTCTTCTTCTGTTTCCGCTTCTTCTTTCTCATTGGTGTTTTCTTCTTGGTTTGTGGATTCACCCTGCTCAAGTCTTACAGGGTCACCGTTTTGATTAACTGTCCCTGTGTCATCATTATTACCAATGGCTTTTGCTACAAAGTAATAAATAATAGCCACTACTGCAACAAGGAACACAGCTATCAAAATTTTAGGAAGTACTTCCATCCACTTTGAATGCTGTACTGGCAATGTTTTTTTCGATTGCACTCTAGATAATTTTTGAGGAATCTCCTCCTGCTGAACTGCCGCAGGAATATCCGTTTGATGCTCCGCAAAAAGCTGTTCAGGATCTAATCCAACTGCTTCAGCATATTGTTTAATAAACGCTCTGACATAGAATTTGCCCGGCATCATTTCATAATTGCCTTCTTCTATACCAACAAGATAACGCTTTTGTATTTTGGTTATCTGTTGAAGGTCATCCAGGGTTAATCCTTTAGACTCTCTGGCTTCCTTTAATACTTTACCTAATTCCGTCATATAAACACCTTCTAATCACTAAAAATCAAACGATCCAAATTCGGATCCTCCAAATAAAGAGGACTGTTGGTCTACTGCTTCATATGTGATCTCTTCGTTCGGGTCATTACGTAGTTCAATAATATAATCAAAATCGTTCATTGTATACTCTGAATTTTGTACAAACACATCAGGATGTTCAACAACTTTAATTGAATCAAGTCTCATGATCTCACGCACAAGCTGCCAATGCCTTTCATTGGCTCTGCGAGTTGAAACAATCCCATCCAGAATAAATAAGTTATCTTCATTGTATTCATCTTCAATTAATTGATTTCGAACGGTTTGTTTTAATAAGGTGGAAGATACAAATAACCACCGCTTATTCGCACAAACACTTGCAGCAACAATCGATTCAGTTTTACCAACCCGGGGCATACCCCTGATTCCAATTAGTTTATGGCCTTCCTGTTTAAAAAGCTCGGCCATAAAATCAACTAGAAGCCCAAGATCTTCTCTTACAAATCGGAATGTTTTTCGATCATCTGCATCTCTTTGTATATAACGACCATGTCTGACTGCTAACCGATCTCTTAATTTCGGCTCTCTAAGTTTAGTTACTTTTATCGTATCCATTGTTTGCAGAATTGATTCCAGGCGTTCAATTTGACGATTATCCTTCGCCAAGAGAAGCATACCTCTTCTCCCCTCATCCACACCATTGATGGTTACGATATTTATGGAGAGCATTCCTAGCAAAGAAGAAATATCCCCTAACAAACCGGGACGGTTAATTTTAATTTCATATTCAAAATACCATTCCTTCTTGTCCATACCGTTCCCCCTAAGAGAAATATTTGACAAATTCCTTCAATATTTTCCCTATATCCTATCATATCTGATTTACTGACGAGTGGAAAGCAAAATACATAGTGTAGCATTAAATACTTATGTATTCCATCCGCCATTCACACTGATAATCTGCCCTGTTATATAACTGGAGTCTTCTGAGAGGACAAAGGAAACAACTCCAGAGATATCCTTCGGATGCCCCAGCCGCCCCATTGGGATTTCTTCTTCCAATTCTCTAAGCTCTTCAGAATCGAATCGATTGAGCATAGGTGTGGAAATTGCACCGGGTGATATAGCATTTACACGGATTCCAGAAGGTGCAAGCTCCTTCGCAAGTGCCTTGATAAAAGAATTCTGTCCACCTTTTACCATTGAATAAAGAACTTCACAGGAAGCACCCACTTCTCCCCAAATAGAAGTAATGGCAATGATACTGCCATCTTTTTTTTGTATTAACTTAGGAACTAGTCCTTTAGTCAATAAAAAGGGAGATGTAATATGTAATGAAACCATCTGTTTGGCTCGGTCATCGGTTATATCTGTTATTAAACCAAAATGACTGTCACCGCTATTTAGTATTATCGTATCAATTTGATTAATTTCGTCAATTATAACTTGATGTCCGCCATCTTTACTTAGATCAGCCTGAATTACTTTCACCTGTATTTGAAATGGTTTTAACTGATCTAAAAGCGAATTAATTCCGCTAAGATTACGGTTATAATGGAGATATAGATTCCAGCCCTCTGCAGCCAAACGTAATGCAATTGCTTGACCAATTCCTCCACTAGCACCCGTAATGAGTGCATATTTTCCATTCATAATAAAAACCCCTTGCCGTAAATAACACTTACAATACTTTTCATTATAAAGCTTGAAGATGAAAAGTAAAACCTCCAATTGAAAATAGTCAATTGTTTCTAATATAAGCTTCTTTAATCCTACCAAATAGTTATCGTAAACCAGTGAATCAGTTAAGCTGGTTAATTGTCCGTTTACCTTGTATTATATAAACAAATTTAAATACAAAAAGAGCCAAAACCATTACGGCTTGGCTCTTACCCATTCAGGATGGAAGTATTTGAAATACTGACATTCTATCCTCATCTATAAATTCCTGTACTGCTTTATTCACTTCATCATAGGTCAAAGCTTCCAAAACAGTCACAACATCAAATAGCTTCATGTCATTAAAAGCATATCGTGTAAATTGATTGGCTATCGATTCAGGTGAATTCAATGACCTGAGGAAGGCACCAATTTTCTTCTTACGAATTGAATTTAATTTTTCCTCTGTTACAATTTTTCCTTCGCGGGCCGCAAAAAGAATATTTTTCAATTCTTCCTCTAAATGATCCGGCTTATCTGTATCACTGCCGACCATTCCAAATCCAAATCCATATTCCTGTGTATAATCATAAAAGAATGAATGGTCAATTAACCCTTCAGAATATAGTTTTTCATAATACTCGGAGCTTTTTCCAAAAGTCATATCCAGAAAGAGGCTGATAGATAGCTCTTGTTTTAATAAATCAATCCCCTGGAGAGTTGGATTATTTGCCTTCAATCCAACCACACACTTAGGCGTCTGGACATGCATATTGGTTGAGCGTTTTTTAGTAGCGACATTAGCCGGCTCTGCATCAAATTTCCGTTCGATTTCCCCACGTTTATCGAAGTTTTTCTTAGCCTGGTTGTCACGAACTTGCTGCATGATTGTTTCCGGATCCAATGGCCCTGTAATAAACAGAAGCATGTTGCTTGGATGATAAAATGCATTGTAGCACTTATAGAGCAGTTCTTTTGTTATTCCTGAAATCGACTCAATGGTACCAGCTATATCAATTTTCACAGGATGATTATGATATAGGTTTTCAATAATACCGAAATATAATCTCCAATCTGCATTATCATCATACATGGTAATTTCCTGGCCAATAATCCCTTTTTCTTTTTCCACACTCTTATCCGAGAAATATGGTTCCTGGACAAAATCAACTAATGTTTCTAAATTTTTCTCTACATCCGTTGTACTGGAAAAAAGGTACGCTGTTCGAGTAAAGGATGTAAAAGCATTGGCCGCTGCACCTTGTTTACTGAACTGCTGGAATACATCACCATCTTCTTTTTCGAACAATTTATGCTCTAGGAAGTGTGCAATTCCATCCGGGACCCTGGAATATTCATCTGCACCGGGCTCTTTAAAATGATTATCGATTGATCCATATTTAGTTGTAAAAGTGGCATAGGTCTTATTAAATCCTTTTTTCGGAAGGATGTACACAGACAAACCATTATCCATTTTTTCGAAATATAATTCTTCCTGAAGCTGGTCAAATAGTATTTTCTCCATTACTCAGTCACCTCATCTCCACTTAAAAAATAGATCGTATCCATTTGAATTTTTTCTCCACAAGCCACAATTTCATCCTTTGTTACTCTATCAATCGAAGACAACCAATCATCCAATGGTTTATCAACAGCGGCAACCACATTATGATATAGAACTTCTGTTAGACCACGGGAGGTGTCGATCGTTTCGAGCAATTGATTTTTAATGATTGCTTTTGTTTGTTCCATTTCTTGATCCGAAAATTCGCCCTTTTTCATAGCTTCCATTTGTTCTTTTATGATCGTTACTGCCTGATTATAATTTTTATTATCAATGCCGGACATAACCATTAAAAGACCTTTATGACTTTCAAGTCGTGATGCGGCATAATACGCCAAACTTGCTTTTTCACGAACGTTTATGAAAAGTTTAGAGTGTGAAAACCCTCCAAATATCCCATTAAACATTTGCAAAGCAAAATAATCTCGATCGCCATAAGTGATATTTGTTCGGTAGCCAATATTCAGCTTACCCTGTTTGATATCCTGCGTTTCTTTCAGTTCTTTCACTTCAAGGATATCATGTTTATTATGCATAACCCGTTCAGGTTTTCTCTCCGCGAACTGAAAGTATTCACTAGACATTTGCGTTACCCTGGCTTCATCCAAATCCCCAATTACATAGAGGTCCAATTCATCTTTGGCAAACGCTTTTTTATAATAATTGTATAGGGATTCAGGAGTGATTTCATCGACTTCGCTTATAATCCCGTTTGCTTCCAGCCGATAATTTTCTTCCATACACATTTCCTGAGTTAAGCGTAATGAAGAATAACGCATTTTATCATCATATACAGCCTGCAGCCTTTGTTTCAGAGCACGCTTTTCCTTTGCAACTGTATCCGCATCAAAAGCATCTCCCTTTACATTAGGATTAATCAAAACATCATGTAAAAGCTTAAACGCTTGTTCCAACATCGGTTCAGGCTTGGATAAAAATCGTTCATTTACCATTTCCATTTGAAAACTCATAATATGATATTCGCCTTTTTTACTGACATCTGTAAAAAGACTGGCTCCATATAATTGATCTAGATGGGAGCGGAAAGCTGTAGATGTTGGATATGCAGCTGTATTACTTTGCAGGACATTTGGCAACAAAGCTCTATATGTAACGGTTTCTTCCTTTAAAGGTGCTTTCATCTTCCAAACAAGCGTCGTTGTTTTAAATTTCTTAGTTGGTACAAAATGAATCGTAATGCCAGCTTGTTTTAGTTTAATCTCATCAATAACTGCCATATTTTTGACCTCCCTTTACTCAATGTTATGCAGGTTCTTAACCATATTGTTCGTCTCAAGGATTTTTTTTAAACCTTTAGTTTGAATATACAGGTTAAATGGAATGTAAATCAAGGAACTGACCCTGACCTTCTTTCATTCTTTCTTCTAAATTCGATCTAATTAAAATCGACACGCTTTAGGTTAGAAAAAAAAAGACAAGGACTGCTCTTGCAATAAGAACAGCACTTGTCTTTGATTAAATCATGAATGAGTTTACCTTTTAACGTTTTCCTTTGATATATGGCGTACCGGATGCTTTTGGAGCATCTGCACGTCCAATAAATCCTGTTAAAGCCAGAATCGTTAATACATATGGCAAAATTAACATATATACATTCGGAATGTCACTAAAGAATGGCAGCATTGAGCTTACAATACTTAAACATTGCGCAAATCCAAAGAATAACGCTGCGCCCATTGCACCAATTGGATGCCATTTACCGAATATCATAGCTGCAAGCGCCATAAAACCTTGTCCGGATATTGTCGCATGAGTAAAGTCTAAAGCAATAGTCGAAGCATAAATAGCTCCACCCAACGCTCCCAGAATTCCACTTAAAATAACACCAATATAACGCATTTTATTAACGTTTATCCCCATTGTGTCAGCGGCCATTGGATGTTCACCAACTGAACGAAGGCGTAAACCAAACGGTGTTTTATAAATGGCATACCAGCAAATCACAGCAATCACAATCGCCAGAATCGAGGTTAAATATACATCTGAGAATAAAATTTTACCCAATACAGGTATATCACTTAAACCAGGTATATCAAAACTGTAAAATGGTTCAGCAATTTTATCAGTTTGTCCTTTTCCGTAAACTAATTTCACAAGGAACATACAAGCTCCAAGCGCCAACATATTAATGGCTACCCCACTGACTGTTTGGTCAGCCCTGAATGTTATAGATGCAACTGCATGCAATAGGGAGAAAATCCCACCAACTACCATAGCTACAACTAATGAAATCCAAGGAGTCCATTCATGAAATGTATCTGCAAATGTCAAGTTGAATACAATGCTTGTAAAAGCACCAACTACCATTAAACCTTCTAATCCAATATTTACTACACCAGAACGCTCAGAAAATACACCACCGAGGGCTGTCAGAATAAGTGGAGAGGCGTAAACAAGTGTAGAAGGAACAAGTATCGCTAGTATCTCTAAAAAACTCACTTATTCCACCCCCTTTTTCTTGCTAAACTTTCTCAGCATGAGACGAATAACATAACTGGATGCAACAAAGAATATGATTAAAGCTATAACTACATCAATGATTTCAGTTGGTATTCCAGTTTCCATTGGCATATTTAATGAACCATATTTCAATCCACCGAATAATAAAGCTGCAAGCACAACTCCAATCGCTGTATTAGCACCTAGTAATGCAACTGCGATTCCGTCAAAACCTACTCCTGTATGCGCCCCTTTTACACCAATATACTCGAATGTTCCAAGTCCTTCCATAGCACCAGCAAGTCCTGCAAAAGCACCAGAGATCAGCATGGCATAAACTATATTGCGATCTACACTGATACCTGCATATTTAGATGCATGCTGGTTAAAACCGACAGCTTTTAATTCGTAGCCTCTTGTTGTTTTCTCTAATAAAAACCACATTATGATTGCTCCAAGAATAGCTATCGCAAATCCCCAGTGTAATCTAGAGTTAATCGTCATTTCAGCTAAAAAGTCAGAACGTAAAGATGCTGATGGAGCAATCTTTTCAGTTTTGTCCATGTTATCTGTTAAAACGTAAGTGATAATATAGTTAACTACATGAAGAGAAATGTAGTTCATCATAATGGTTGTTATAACTTCATGCACTCTAAATTTAGCTTTTAAGAGACCTGGAATGAATGCCCATAAAGCACCAGCTAAAGCAGCAACAATGACCGCAAGCGGCAAATGGATGATTTTAGGAAGGTCAGTAAATAACGTTCCAATCCAAACAGCACCTAACCATCCCATTAAAAACTGGCCCTCAACACCAATATTAAAAAGTCCAGTCCTAAATGCAAAGGCAACGGCTAAACCTGCAAGTATATAAGGGCTCACTTGACGGATTGTCTCACCTATTGCATAGGAATCATAGAATATACCATCCCATAAAGCTCCATAACCAGCTATCGGATCATAACCGCTGACCCACATTACGATAGCACCTGCGATTAAACCGAGCAAGACAGCTATAACAGGGATTAATAAGTTCGATAATCTTTTATACATTAGCTTTTCCCCGCTTCCTTAACCTTACTTCCTGCCATTAATAATCCGAGTTCCTGTTCAGTCGTTTTCTTAGGATCAACAATAGCCACAATGGAACCTTCATATATAACAGCAATACGGTCACTAACATTTAAAATTTCATCCAGCTCAAAGGAAACAAGCAATACTGCTTTCCCCTGATCTCGTTGCTCAATTAAACGTTTGTGAATGAACTCAATAGCTCCTACATCAAGGCCACGTGTTGGCTGAGCAGCAATTAACAAATCAGGATTTCGATCTATTTCACGAGCAATGATCGCCTTTTGCTGGTTTCCTCCAGACAAAGCTCTTGCCGGAGTATACTCACTTGGAGTACGAACATCAAACTCTTTAATTAAAGTACGAGCTTTATTAAAGATATTTTTATAATTTAAGATTCCCCATTTTGAAAGTGGTTTTTGATAATATGTTTGGAGAACCATATTCTCGCCAATTGAATAGTCTAGTACAAGACCATATTTATGTCGATCCTGAGGAATATGCCCAATTCCTGTTTCTGTAATTTTCCTTGGACTCTTCTTCTGGATTTCAGTCCCATTTATAGAAATGGTACCGGATTCTGGTTTTCTCAGGCCAGTGATTGCTTCAATCAGCTCAGATTGTCCATTTCCATCGACACCTGCAATCCCCACAATTTCTCCTGCACGAACGGATAGGTTAAGGCTTCGAATTGCTTCAACACCACGGGAGTCTTTAACTACAAGATCTTGTATATTCAATACCTCTCCACTTGGATTTGCATCCTGCTTCACAGTTGTAAAAACCACTTCTCGCCCTACCATCAGACTCGCTAATTCATTAGGATTCGTTTCACTGACATTTACAGTACCAATTCCTTTTCCTTTACGAATAACCGTACAACGGTCACAGACTTCCATAATCTCTTTAAGTTTGTGAGTAATCAGTATGATGGATTTACCTTCAGTGATCAAATTTTGCATGATCTGTATTAACTCTTTGATTTCCTGTGGTGTCAATACGGCTGTAGGTTCATCAAAAATAAGAATGTCAGCTCCACGATATAGAGTTTTAAGGATTTCAACCCTTTGCTGCATACCTACAGAGATATCAGAAATCTTGGCATCCGGATCAATTTTCAATCCATATCTTTCTGATAACTGCCTAACTTCCTGGGCAGCCTCTTTTAAATCAATTTTTCCACCTTTGGTGGGCTCCTTACCAAGAATAATGTTTTCTGTTACTGTGAACGTATCAACAAGCATGAAATGCTGATGCACCATTCCTATGCCCAAGTCATTTGCAATATTTGGGCTTGTAATTTTTACTTCCTTACCATTTACACGGATTTCCCCTTGTTCTGGCTGGTAAAGACCGAACAAGACATTCATTAACGTGGATTTTCCTGCACCATTTTCTCCCAACAACGCATGAATCTCACCTTTTTTTAATTGCAAGGTGATATCATCATTTGCGACGATGCCCGGGAACTCTTTACGGATGTGCAACATCTCAATAACATAGTCCACAGTTTTTTCACTCCTTTTTCCAGAGAAGATTCATAAGTAAGATGACAAAAGAAAAGTTGCCAATCTAGTTTTAGCAACCTTTCCTTTACCATATTGCTTAAAGGTCTGATGTCAGACTGACATCAGCCAAGGTAATCGCAAGGGATAAGGATCACATCCTCATCCCTTACTAGGAAGTGCTTATTTTAAGAATGTATCTAAATCTTCACGAGTAGATGGTACTTTAATTTCTCCACTCTTAATCTTTTCTTTATATTCTGCAACTTTAGTTTTAATTTCATCTGACAAGTTTTCTTGTGAAGGTGCGATATCAACTGCATCATTTTCTAAACCAAATTCAACATTTTCTCCGCCAGGGAATTTGCCTTCCTTAGCAAGATTGGATACTTCCACAACTGCCAAATCAACACGTTTAATCATAGATGTTAATGTGATATTTTTGTCTGTACCAGGTACATCACCTAATGCTGCTTGGTCAGAGTCAACCCCAATAACCCAGATTTCTTTGCTTGGATCATTTTTAGTGATGTTAACTGCTTCTGTAAATACGCCTTTACCTGTTCCGCCGGCTGCATGGTAGATAATATCAATACCGGATTTATACATTGCTTGTGCTGTAGCTTTACCAATATCAGCTTTATTAAAATCACCTGCATATTTTACCTGAACATCTGCCTCAGGTTTAACTGATTTAACACCTGCTATAAATCCGCTCTCAAATTTTTTAATAAGTTCACTTTCAACTCCACCAATAAATCCAATTTTATTGGATTTAGTTTGCATCGCGGCTACTACACCTACCAGGAAGGATCCTTCATGCTCTTTGAATGTGATACTTGCCACGTTATCAACATCTACAACAGAATCAATTAATGCGAATTGGCTCTTAGGATTTTGCTCGGCAACTTCTGTAATGGAGTCAGACAATAAGAAACCTACCCCATAAATAAGGTCAAATTTTTGTCGTACCAGCTGATTTAAGTTAGTAGTGTAATCAGCATCAGATTTGGACTGGAGGTAATCATAACCGTTTTTACCTTTTTCAAGATTGTTATCTTTACCAAACTGTTGTATACCTACCCAAGCGGATTGGTTAAAGGATTTGTCATCAACCCCGCCTGTATCTGTTACCATGGCAACTGTGAAATTGTCCTTACCTTCTGTTTCACTGCTGTTACCTTTCTCTTCTTTGTTTCCACAAGCACCTAAAATTGTGCCCGCAGCCAGAACTAGTGACAATGCCATTCCAAATTTGCGTTTTTTCAAGGTCTTAACCCCCTATATTTTTTTGGCAGTAGTTCTCTTATTTTGCGCATAAATTATGTTCTTTTACGCAAAATATGAAAGCGAAATGTATCCGCTTTAAAGAAGTTGGCCGAGTATAGATATGGTTTGTCCTTACTATCATAGTGAGTTTGTTTTAGTAAAAGCAGAGCAGTGTCCAATTTGCAATTTAAAATAGGTGAAATCTTTTCGTGATAGCCATGTGGTTCGATATCAGCCACAGCGTATGTAATTTGTATACCGGCAGTTCTTTCTAAGACATGAAGTAATGATTCCTCTTGATAAAGAGATGGTTCCGGTAACACACGAACAGGTATCTTGTCCAAGCAATAAACGACAGGTTCCCCATTAGCAGTTCTGACTCGCTCGATTACTAAAAACTGATCCTCAATTTGACAGTCGAACCTTCGCATATCTTCTTCTGTTGCACCCTCTATGAATGAGTTTAAAAAAATTGTTCCTGGTTTCATGTTCGCTTCGCAAATCATATCTGTCACACTCTTTAATTGTTCAATTCCCGAAGAGAATAAAGGAGTGGAATTCACAAAAGTACCTACCCCATGCCTGCGTATAATCACATTATCCTCTTCCAAAATTCTGAGTGCTTCTCTTAATGTCGCTCTACTCACACCGAGTATTTTGGCCCATTCAGACTCAGATGGCAATTTTTCATGCTCCTTATAGATACCGGTTCTTATGTCCTGTCTAATCTTGTCGATTACTTGCAGATATAATTGTCGGTTGTCGTGTCTGATAGACATACTCTTTTCCCCCAGGAAATTTCCCACTCTCATTCTATTGATGTTATCTACTAACCACTCATAATTTATCATGTATTTCCAAAGAAAGAAATAGCTATTCACAAAAATATCATATTTTGGAAGCGTTACCTTATCCGTTTTTTTCCACGGAAATGTCGAAAAAACCCTGGTATATCTGACTTTTTTTCACGTAAGTCTTTTTTCCTACAAAAAAAGTTTATATATTATAAATATTCTGTTAAAACATAAACTGAAAAAAAATTCAATAAATATCTATTTTCCATCTAATCGCTAGGCTACCCTTTTGTACCATGTGACTGACTTTTAATATTTTTCTAAAATACCTTTCATATTCTTCTAGCCTAATTACGAAAGACTGGCATCGTGGTCCATCCTCAAAACTATTTTCCCTTTGCTAAGTCCTAATAGGTCCTTTAGAGATTAAAGGGATAAGGACCGAGGCCCTTATCCCTTTATCTTATTTTAAAAATGCATCAAGTTCTTTTTGAGTAGATGGTACTTTTATATCACCATTCTTAATTTTACCTTTATATTCATCAACTTTTTTAAGTATATCGTCAGATAAGTTATCTTTAGTCGGTGCAATATCAACACCATTATTTTCAAGACCAAACTCTACGTTCTTTCCTCCTGGGAAGGATCCTTCCATCGCTTGTTTTGAAACTTCTTGTACAGCTAAGTCAACACGCTTAACCATGGAGGTGAGCGTTACGTTCATGTCTGTACCGCTGATTTCACCTTCATCAGCTTGGTCTTTATCTACACCAATTACCCATATATCTTTTTCAGGATTGCTTTTCTTAATGTTTTTTGCCTCAGTGAAGACTCCTTTACCACCATTTCCTGCTGCGTGATAAATGACATCAATACCTGATTTATACATAGCTGATGCTGTTGCTTTACCAAGAGATGCATCACTGAAACTTCCTGTATATTTCACTTGTACTTCAGCATTAGGATTTACTGTTTTAACACCAGCAATAAAGCCCTTTTCAAATTTTTGAATTAGCGGGTTCTCTATTCCACCTACAAAGCCAACTTTATTGGATTTTGTTTGCATACCGGCAATAACACCTACAATAAATGAACCTTCATGCTCCTTGAATGTGATACTTGCAACGTTATCAGCTTCAACCACTGAGTCGATAATTGCAAATTTCCCATCCGGATTTTGATCAGCCGCTTCTTTAATTGCATCCTCCATTGTGAATCCGACACCATATATTAAATTATACTTTTGGCGTACAAGTTGGTTTAAGTTTGTGGTGTAATCAGCATCTGATTCAGATTGCAGGTAGGTATAGCCGTTTTTACCTTCTTTTAATCCATTCTCTTTACCAAAAGCTTGAATACCTTCCCATGCAGATTGATTGAAGGATTTGTCATCAATACCACCTGTGTCACTAACCATTGCGACAGTGAAATTATTTTTCTCATTGGCCGTGCCGCCTTCATTGCTCTCCTCTTTGCTTCCGCAAGCACCAAGAATGGTACTAGCAGCTAGCACAAGAGACAAAGCCAGTCCAAATTTACTCTTTTTCAACATAACAACCTCCAAAATAATTAGTCGGTGCTCCATATAGTATGAGCTTTTCCCTATCCTTTTACACATAACATCGTTTTAGATGAATCTGTTAAATGATTATAGAAAATCCATACTTAAATGGTGCATTGTGTACTTGGGTACAATTTTTCGCTTTTGTATTATACAAATATGTACAATAAATAAGTGCATGTACTTCTTATCCGGAAAAATTATTTCCTGATAATTATATATATATATGTTTGCTAATTCGATTTTAATTTAACATGAATTTAAGTAAAAATAAATAAATTATCCTAATATAAAATTATTGATAACTTTTTGAAAAAATACTCACTTATAAAATTTCTTTACAGTTCAAAATTCAGTTATTTAACATACTAAAAAACCCAAAAGTTAGTTTTTAAATCTAACTTTCGGGTTTGGTATCTATACTGCTCTTTTTATGAATTACTAGCTTGATCGAAGTCCTTGGGAACAAGTACAGTTCTTGGTTTGCTTCCTTCATACGGACCAACGACACCGCGAGCTTCCATCTCATCGATCAAACGTGCAGCCCTTGTATACCCAATCCTGAATCGTCTTTGGAGCATCGAAACAGAGGCGGTTTGCATATCAGCAATTAATTTGACGGCTTCATCATATAAGTCATCTGTTGATTCACTTACTGTTTCCTGAACTTCATCCGGAATCATATTCTCTTGATATTGGGCTCTTTGCTGAGAAATCACGAAGTCTACTACATCTTCCACTTCCTGATCTGATAAAAAGGCACCTTGTACCCGTACTGGCTTTGACGCACCTACAGGCAGGAATAACATATCCCCGCGACCGAGAAGTTTTTCTGCCCCTCCCATATCTAATATGGTTCTTGAATCAATTTGGGAGGAAACACTAAAGGCAATCCTTGATGGTATGTTAGCTTTTATAACTCCTGTTATAACATCTACAGATGGCCGCTGGGTTGCAATAATCAAATGTATGCCTGCAGCCCTTGCCATTTGTGCAAGCCTTGTTATCGCATCCTCCACCTCGCTGGACGCAACCATCATAAGGTCTGCCAACTCATCCACAATGACAATAATATATGGCAATAAAGGATTTTTTTCGCCTTCTTCTAAATTTTGTCTCGTCACTAAGTCATTGTACCCCTCAATATTTCGAGTTCCTGAGTGGGAAAACAGCTCATAACGTCTTTCCATTTCCATAACAACTTTCTTTAATGCCTGAGCTGCTTTTTTAGGATCCGTTACAACTGGAGCTAATAGATGAGGAATTCCATTATAAACATTTAACTCCACCATTTTTGGATCAATCATCATCATTTTAACTTCATGTGGTTTTGCTCTCATGAGTACACTAGTAATGATTCCGTTAATACAGACACTTTTCCCGCTTCCGGTTGCTCCGGCTACGAGTAAGTGAGGCATTTTATTCAGTTCAGCAGAAACTGCTTCACCTGATATGTCTCTACCCAAAGCAATTAATAGTTTAGAACCGCTTTTTTCAGAAGGCTGTACCTCGAGAACCTCTCTTAATGAAACGACTGCTACATCTGAATTAGGCACTTCTATCCCAATCGCTGATTTACCTGGGATTGGTGCTTCAATACGTATATCCTTAGCAGCGAGCGCTAATGCCAGATCGTCTGATAATGACACAATCTTACTAACCTTTACACCTACATCAGGATGTACTTCATATTTCGTAACTGCAGGTCCTAAGTGAACTTGAGTGACCCTAGCTTTCACTCCAAAGCTTTTAAAAGTACTCTCTAATTTCTCAGCATTTGTATGTATTAATTCATATTCTCCACTTTGATCTGCTTTTTTTGGTGACTTCAATAGCGATAATTTTGGAAGTTTATAGTCCACATTTTCAACTTCTGTAAAATTCATATGTGGCACAGGTTCAGCAGGAGCTTCTGTGCTATCATTTGGTTTACTTATCTGATCATCATTTTTCTTATCATCAATTTCCTCATCCAAATAGGCACGATCAGCAAAATTCGAAATAATTCTTTCTTCAAGTGTATCTTCTTTTTCTGGATTACTTCCCTCATCTTGTAGTACTGAGGAAGCTTGTACCGATTCACTTTTACTTTTAGCTTTCTGGTTTTTGTTTTTATTCTTTGAAGTCTTAGGCTCTCGCAGTTCAGCCATAAACGATTTCCACTGGCTGACGATAAATCTTCCAATCGCACCAAGTACTTTGCCAATTGAATCACTTAAGCCTTTACCGGTTATAAGAATTAAACCTGCAACAATCAATAAAAATGAAATAAATTTACTGCCGGCATCTGCAAATAAAAAATGGAAGACGGCATAAAGGATTGCACCTATCATCCCACCGCCAAGATCAATGGTACTTGCAGTTCCCTGTAATTCCATCCAAAAGATTTCCCAGGTATTTAAAATGACACTTGGCTGGGTAAATCCATTATTAGAGGACAAATTCTCAAATAAAATAATATGTGATGAGAGTAAGATTGCTAAAATAATGAAGTATATACCGACCAGCTGGCGTTTAAAAAAGAACGGAATCTCTCTTTTCCACATTAGGAACACACCAAAGACCATTAAGCCAAGCAGAAGTAAAATGTACCACTCACCCATAAAAAACCTAGAAAGAAACACGAATGAAGTACCTACTGCCCCAAGCTTTGCCATCGCAATCGCAGAAAACCCAAATATAGAAAGTCCCGATATTTCATATTTTAAAGTTGACTTTATTTGGTCACCTTTTTTGGAGCGAGATTTCTTTTTTTTCTTACTCATTCGACCACCCGTATTTCATATAGAATTAAAAACGAAAGAAAGCAGCCAACTTGGCTGCCTTTACCCCGTTCACCCTTTATTATAGCATAAATAATACACACTGACTGCTATTACAGGTTGTTAATTACCGCTCCTGGCGCAAGTGTCTCTGATAAGTAATCATTCGGATCTGTACTGATAATCCGGTTAACCTTTACTGCTCCATTAGGTAATCTTTCACCAATAAACGGAATACCATCCTTCTTAAACATTTCATGACTGGCTTGATATAATTCTTCATACATCAAAGTATCCAAAGGCATAATTGTATAAAAAGTCATATTTAATCTCCTTTCGAAGAGTCACTTTTTTCTCTTATCATCTCGTTAAGCTTTGAAATCGCTGCACCGATTCCGCCAACCTCATCAATTAAACCTGTTTTCACAGCATCTTCCCCCACTACATTTGTTCCAATATCTCTCGCAAGATTTCCTCTCGCAAACATCAAATCCTTAAATGTGTCTTCATTAATGTCTGAGTGCTTGACCACAAAATTCACAACCCGATCCTGCATTTTATCAAGATATTCAAATGATTGGGGTACTCCGATTACAAGTCCTGTAAGACGAATAGGGTGAATTGTCATAGTAGCTGTTTCTGCTATGAAAGAATAGTCACAGCTAGTTGCAATAGGGACGCCGATACTATGACCTCCCCCCAAAACGATAGATACAGTCGGCTTTGATAGAGAAGCAATCATTTCTGACATAGCAAGCCCTGCTTCCACATCACCCCCAACGGTATTTAAGATAACCAATAACCCTTTAATATCAGGATTTTGTTCTATTGCCACCAGCTGTGGAATAACATGTTCATATTTTGTTGTTTTATTCTGTGGAGGTAATTGTACATGACCCTCTATTTGCCCTATAATCGTTAAACAATGGATGGTTGAATCTTTTGGCAACTGCGGCACATTGGTTTGTCCCAAAGCTTGTATCTTATCTACAAGTGCACTGGGAGCTCCCTTATTATCATCCACTGGCTTTTCCTCATGAGGTACCTCTAACTTTTTATCCACTCTTAATCCCCCTCTACAAAAACGCTCTCCCCTTTAGTATGTACAGCGGAATCATTTCCATTCAATTTGAGGGGCACTTAGTACATACAAAAAAAAGAATCCTTATTTAGGATTCTTGAGGAGAAACAATCGTTTAACACCTTAGGAGACTCAACCATGCATCAGCTGATTATAACTTTTTACTGCCCGGTACTTCTGTACAAACTTTTCAGCTGAAGTGTGTTAGTTCCGCATTATAAAGGTTTCTTTACACCTTTTACGTTTACCTTGAAAACACACTGCATATTCAATTATTGGTTACTCATACCCGATTTTCCATTTCAATCAATCCTGATTATGTGGAACTAAACAACCATTCCACTCTTATCCAATTGTGACCATCACCTTGCCTTTTTTGGTTTTTCATTTGGTAAGAATCCTATTATTATTAACTCCACCCTTTTGAAAAATATCCGGTGAAAGGCTTTTGGTTAAACATATCTGGACTTTTTTATACTGAAACTTCTTACTATCCAGTATAAATCTGTCTTTCAATCCTTCCCCATTTGAGTTAATTTCCTAAGAATTCACCATTAGAATTAAACCACATTATCACATTTGTTTAAGATTCACATAATCCTTTTAGAAATAGTTTCGATCATATATCGTTCACTCTTATTACTTAAGCTTCCTTTTACGGAACGAACACTATATGATTGAGTCACCTGAAGTGTTAAACTTTATTGTTTCCTCCTTTCTTATTTATATAATACCCATTTCTAAGAGAATAAACCGTTTTCATTTAAATTTTTTTTATTTTTTTTGATTGGTGAAATTACTTCCATATCATCAGTCTTAAATGTGAGCAGAAACAAAACAGAGCGGCTTTTCTATAACAAGCCGCCTGTAACCTTAAAACTAAACTAGATGCTTTTCGTAATGAACCCTATCTTTCTCATTACTTGTATCTTGTTCACTAGCTGTATACCCATTTCTCTCCCAAAATAATTTGATTCTGTTGTTATCACTTCTCACATTCAGTGTAGTTTTTTTAAATCCACGCTTGATAAATAGATCCTCCAATTCATAGTAGGCTGTAGTACCATAACCAAATCCCTGGTAATCTGCATGAATGATCATCAGATTAATCGTAACGAGCTGCTCCTCTTTATGCTCCATAAAAGCAGTTAGTCCAATATACGTATCCTCGGCTTTAATCAAATAATCACCTTGGTTTGAAGTCAATAATTTTAACACTTCCTCCCTATTTTTCGATATACCGTACTCATTATCAAAATAGGAAGAATTAGAATCCATCATTTCTTTTGCTATATATAAATTCTCTTCTGTTACGCGTTCAAATGTAATCACTATGTATCACTCTCCCATTCTTCTTTAATTCATAAACTAGCCTATCTTTTTCACCAGGAACTTACCCGAATAAGAAAAATGGCTATCCGCTGGATAGCCATTTACGTCCTTTTTTACACTTCCATAATAATTGGTAAAATCATTGGGCGTCTTTTTGTTTTATCGAACAAATAATGATTTAGACTATCACGGACTTCCTGTTTCATTCCGGCCCAGTCAAAATGGTCTTTAGAAGTATTTTTGATTACAATCTCACGCACAATATTTGTTGATTGTTCCATTAATGATTCTGATTCTCGAACATACACAAATCCACGTGATATGATTTCAGGACCTGCTACTATACTCTTATCCGCACGGCTTAAAGTCACAACTACAATTAGAATTCCGTCCTGAGATAGCAAACGGCGGTCACGCAAGACAATATTTCCTACATCACCAACGCCACTTCCATCAATCAAAACATTCCCAGCAGTCACTTTTCCAGCGCTTTCAATCGAGTCATTTGTTATTTCAATAACCTCACCATTTTCTGGTATATGGATTTGATTTTGGTTAAAGCCAATTGATTTTGCAATGCGCATATGAGCAATTAGCATTTTATAGTCACCTTGGATGGGAATAAAATACTTCGGTTTCATGAGGTTAAGCATCATTTTTAGCTCTTCCTGGCTGCCATGGCCCGATACATGGATTTGATTTTTACCAGCTACTACCTTTGCACCTGCTCTAAATAATAAATCGATAGTCCTGGACATAAGCAATTCTCCGCCATGGACAGCATTAGCCGCCAATAATACAGTATCACCTTGCTTAATATTAACTTGTTTATGACCATGCTTAGCCATTTTTTGCAGTGCTTCAAATGGCTCTCCCTGCAATCCAGTCGCAAGGATAATTATTTCACGATCTTCATATTGGTCGATCTCAGTTATCGGAATCAACACATCCTCATGGACATCCAAATAATTAAATTCCAAGGCAATTTCCAATACTTTTTCCATAGATTTACCGACAACCGCTACTTTTTTATGATTATCAAACGCAGCATTGAACACTTGCTGTAGACCGTTAAGATTAGATGCATAGCATGCTACAATAATTCTGCCTTTTGCATTGTAAAATTCATCAGACATATTTCTTGCAACAAGGGATTCAGAAGGTGTAAATCCAATCCGTTCTGCTCCTGAGCTATCTGATAATAGACAGAGAACTCCTGACTCACCGATTGCTGCCATTTTGCCAATTTCCGCTTTGTAAAGTCCCTGGGCAGCCTGATCAAATTTAAAATCACCCGTATAAACGATTGCACCATCTTTTGTTTCAATACAGATTCCAACAGAATCAGGAATGCTGTGATTTGTTTTGAAAAATGTGATTCTTGCAGAAGAAAAACGCAGGGATGTATTTGAATCTATTACTTCAAAGTCAACATTTAAATTTTCGTTAATTTCTGCGATTTTGGATTTTGTTAATTCTATGCTCAATCTTGTACCATAAACCGGTGCATCCAATTCCTCAATAATATAAGGGAGTGCACCAATATGATCCTCATGACCATGGGATAGAAAAATCCCCTGAATTCTTTCTTTATTTTCGATAAGGTAAGAGATATCTGGAATTACTACATCTATTCCAAGCATTTCGGTTTCCGGAAACATTAACCCGGCATCCAGCACAAATATATCTTCGTCTACTTCGACGAGATACATATTTTTTCCAATCTCTCCTGCTCCGCCTAATGCAATTACTTTGATCTTCTGTCTAATTTGTTTAACCAATTTATTGTTCCTCCTGTTATCAACTACTCGTCCATTTTCCAGTTGAATCCATTATAACCGATAGTGTATCGGCATGCCACTGACATCATCTTTTTAGATTTATCTATGAATTCCGACTATCGTTCTTTTTTTGAAAATATGCTTTTCTTTAGGTTCATAATATATATACACTGCTGTTTGTTTGCTATAGGCATAACAAAAAAAGCAGACATCTTCAATGCTAACTAAACATGTATAAAAAAGAATATGTATAAAATTGTACTAAATAGATAGATAAGCCAATCGCATTGGATTGGCTTATCCTCAACAGACTCTAAAAACAGACAAACTAAGCATTATTTTAATGTATTTAATAGATTTATCAATGTGTTCCGTTCAACTTCATTCATTGGTACAAGAGGCAAACGAACAGACCCAACGCTCATACCCTTGATTTGCAAGGCTGTCTTTAAAGGAGCTGGGCTTGGTGTCAAAAATAACCCCTCAATGACTGGCAGTAATTTCTGGTGCATTTGGGCTGCCTCAGCCATTTCACCAGCGTAGAAATGTTCAATCATTTTTTGGATGTCACGTCCGATTATATGGGAGGCCACCGAGACCACACCTGCTCCTCCAATTGAAAGTACAGGTAAAGTTAAACCATCATCTCCACTGTATAAATCGAAATCATCCGGTGTGTTGGCAATAATTTTTGTCATTGCATTTAAATTACCGCTGGCCTCTTTTACAGCAACAATATTCGGAATCTCTGACAGGCGAATAACGGTTTCCGGATGAATATTCGTCACCGTTCTGCCTGGCACATTATAAATCATGCACGGCAGAGTAGTAGCATCCGCCACAGATTTGAAATGTTGATATAGCCCCTCTTGGTTTGGTTTATTATAATAAGGCGCTACAAGCATAATCGCATCTACACCGGCCGCTTCCGCCTTCTTTGTTAAATGGATGGACGCATACGTATTATTTGAGCCAGTTCCTGCTATCACAGGGATGCGTTTGTTTACAATTTTCACGACATATTCAAATAATGCCACTTTTTCTTCTGTTGACAAGGTTGGGGATTCACCAGTAGTTCCTGAAACCACCAGTGAATCTGTGCCTGTTTCAATTAAGTAATCTATGAGTTTTGCAGTCTTACCAAAATCAATATTTCCTTTATTATCAAAAGGTGTAACCATCGCGGTGGACACGCGTCCAAAAAGACCCATATTTCCACTTCCAATCTTATATTTTATTATTCCGCAAGTTCTTCCCATTCAAACAGATCATCGTCCATTAAATGGAGATTAAAGGCATTATGAAGAGCATTTACAGCTTCTACTAAATCTTCTTCTTTAACTAATACCCATATCGTTGTGTGGCTATCTGCGGATTGCAGAATCTGTATGCCTCGTTCTGATAATGGAGTAACAATTTTCGCTGTTACTCCCGGCACTCCCGTTATCCCGGCTCCAACGACAGACACTTTGGCACAGTTTGATTGGATACCAGGCTCATATCCTAATTCACGTAATACCGAAATTGCCTTATTAGCATCGTTGTTGGAGACAGTATACACAGCACCATTTGGATAAATATTAATAAAATCAACGCTTATGCCTGAATTCGCCATCGCTGTAAAGACTTCCGCCTGCAGATCATACTGATCTTCCTTAGCCTTTACTTTTATCTGAGTGATATTGCTTACATGGGCAATACCAGTAACAAGACGTTCCTGTATATCACTGCCTCGACGGTGTTTCGGATGACCTGTAACCAGCGTACCCTCACCTTCAGCATAGGTTGAACGGATTCGCATCGGCACCTTTGCCTGCATCGCAATTTCAACAGCACGTGGATGAATGACCTTAGCCCCCTGGTAGGCCATGTTACATACCTCTGTATAGGTTACTACTGACAGCGGTCTGGCTTGTTCCGCAATACGGGGATCAGCTGTCATAATTCCCTCTACATCCGTAAAAATGTCAACATACTCTGCCTTCAGTGCAGCTCCAAGGGCTGCAGCAGATGTATCACTGCCGCCGCGCCCTATCGTTGTAATATCGCCATTTTCAGCAATACCCTGAAAACCAGTCACAACGATAACGTCTGATTTTCCTAGCTCATCAATCAGTCTATCGGTCTTCATTTCCATTATTTTTGCATTTGTATAGTCATTATTTGTTCTGAAACCGGCCTGTCCGCCAGTTAAGGCAGTCGCTCGAATTCCTTTTTCTAAGAGCATATTGGTAAATACAACCGCTGAGATTATCTCTCCGCAAGATAATAGCAAGTCCTGCTCACGTTCCCCCAAGTACATTCCTTTTTCATTAACAAGTGAAAGTAAGGAATCCGTTGCATATGGATCACCTTTTCTTCCCATTGCAGATACAACAACCACTATTTTGTACCCTTTGCCTATACCTCTTTTTATATGTTGAAACGCATACTCTCTGCTCTCTGCATCTTTTACAGAGGTACCGCCAAACTTTTGAATGATGATCTTCACTTTTTACACCCCAAAATGAGCCTTCCTACTTTAGAGAAAATAAGAAGGCCAAGATATCCTATCATTTCAATAATTACACTAGCCCTAATCGAATAAGGCTCTCTGCAATTTGAACAGAATTCCAGGCGGCCCCTTTTAATAGGTTATCGGAAACAACCCACATATGGAACCCGGCATCTTCGTCCAAATCTTTCCTTACTCTCCCAACAAAAACTTCATTCTTCCCAACACAATCTGCCGGCATTGGATAGACTTGATTGGCGGGATCATCCTGAAGGACAATTCCAGGAGCATTTAGTAATATTTCTTTTACTTGCTCAGCACTGACACCGTTATTTTCAATTTCTATATACACGGATTCTGAATGACCAACTGCGATTGGAAGGCGAACGCATGTTGCTGCTACCTGCAGTGACGGCAAATGCATAATTTTCTTCGTTTCATTTACCATTTTCATTTCTTCAAATGTATACCCATTCTCACCGAAAACATCAATCTGAGGAATAGCATTAAAAGCTATCTGATAATGTTTTTCCGCACCTTTAACAGGTAATATAGATGGATTAACAGTCTTACCGGCTAAAATATCGCTTGCTTGCGTATTTAATTCCTCAACAGCTGCTGCACCCGCTCCAGAAACAGCCTGATAAGTGGAAACAATAATTTTTTTAAGTCCATAGGCTTTCCTGATTGGTTCAAGTGCTGCTACCATTTGGATTGTCGAACAATTAGGGTTAGCTATGATTCCCTGATGCTTACGAAGATCATCCTCATTCACCTCAGGAACTACAAGCGGAACATTTTCGTCCATACGGAAGGCACTTGTATTATCCACAACGATAGCACCCCTTTTAACAGCCTCAGGAGCTAATGCTTTAGATATACTTCCGCCAGCACTAAACAGGGCAATGTCTACCCCTTCAAAGCTCTCTGGCTTTGCTTCCTGTACTGTTATGGTCTCTCCATTAAATTCGATTTGTTTACCTGCTGAACGAGAAGAGGATAACAGACTTATCTTCCCAATAGGGAAATTCCTTTTTTGAAGAGTGTCAATCATTTGCTGTCCAACTGCACCAGTAGCCCCGACTACAGCTACGTGTAATTTTTTTTCATTCATGTTTGTTACCCCTTCCTATAAAATTAGGTATTTATTTTCATGTAAACTACTAGAAATAATAAGATATGCTGTCATAGCTATTTATATATTTTTTATAAAAGGAGCAACCTTCTTTTCAGAACAATGAATATATTCTTCTATAAAATATATCATAAGATATCTTTTTTTTAAATCATGCACTTTAATCTCTGTATTTTTCGATGATAATAGGCTGGATTTGTTTTGCCTCAAGAGCATATTCCACCGTTTCCACGAGACTTTCCATTCGGGCAACCATAGAATTTGGTTTTTTTTCAGGATCATCCTGGCCAAATGGAATGAAGTATATGTCCTTAGTGCTTAAGAGTCTCATTAAATTCACACCATTTAAACCTAGGGCATCATTTGTCGATATACCGAGAACAACTGGGCGATGATTCCGAAGTGTAGCTTTTGCAGCCATTAAAACGGGTGAATCATTTTGTGCATTTGCAAATTTACTCATCGAAACACCTGTCAGGGGTGCAATCACCATACAATCCAACGGATATTTGGGACCTAAAGGCTCCGCATCGACGATGGTATCAATCGCTTTTCTGTTTGTCAGTTTTTCTATTCTTGCTATCCAATCCTCTCCCTTGCCAAATCTTGTGTCGGTATTTTTAACAGTATAACTGACAACAGGGACAACCTCGGCTCCTGCATGTACCAGCTTTTCAATTTGTGGATATACTTCATCATACGTACAGTGCGATCCTGTCAATCCAAACCCTATTCTCATCCCCTTAACATCCATCATGGTGTCTCCCTTCCATTTCCTAAATCATCCAACAATAACTGTCCCAGCACATTTGCAATAATCTGACCGGCTGTCTTTGGGGCCACTATACCGGGTAACCCTGGTGCTAATATGGCTTTAACTCCACGTTTTTCTGCATATCTAAAATCTGTTCCGCCCGGTTTCGAAGCCAAATCAATAATCAACGTTCGGGACGGCATCCTTGAAATAATTCCTGCGGTAATGATTTTGTGAGGAATCGTATTAATACAAATATCCACATTTTCAACCACAGATTCCAACGCAGATAAATGGAAGGGAGTTAACCCCATTTCCTCTATTCTGGCTATATGTTCTGATTTACGGGCACCAACTTGAACTTTGGCCCCCAGTCCATGGAAAGCACGTGCCACACTCATTCCCACTCTTCCTAATCCAAGAACAATCACATTTGATCCGTGTATCGTAAAATCTGTATGCTGAATGGCCATCATAATGGTACCTTCTACTGTGGGAATAGAATTATAAATAGCTACATCATCTCGTTCAAATAATTGAACTAGTTTACGGTTTGCCTGTTTCGTTATATTTATTAAATAATCATTGCTTATACCGGAATAGATTGTACAATGTTCCGGTGTCTCCTTTAAAAAAGCTTCTGTCAGGATGACTTGCATATTTGAAAAAATGGTATCCAGCTTACCTTCCATATTTGTGCCAGCAACAGGCAAAATAATCGCATCCAGCTCTTTTACCGGCAAATCTTCCAGTTTTTCCTTTACTGCTCCCGTGTATGCATGTGCTAACTGTTCAAAACCTGTTAAATATACCTTTGCGTCCAACTCGGTTAATTTTCGAATCACTTCAAGCTGCCTGGCATCTCCACCAAGAACGGCAATATTCATTCCTGTGAGCATGGAAGATTTTCACCTTCTTTATTTTTTAAAGATCAATTCATACAACCCATAGTATGAAATACAGGAACCAGACGTGATAAAAACGAGGTAAACAAAAAAAAAACGCCCTTCGGCGTTTTTTAAGTTTCCTTTATTGAATTTCCATCAGGAATATCAATGATGACCATATCCGTACCAATCTTTTTTATTTGACTCCATGGCACACGGACCTCATCACCATTCTTTCTAAAACCAAACCATTTTCCAGATGGGATTAAAAGGGCGGTTATTTGTCCGGTTAACTCATCGATCTCAAGGTCAGTTTGACCAAGGACGCCCAATCGTTCTGCTTTTTTTACATCCACAATTTCTTTGCCACTTAATTCGCTCAGCTTCATTTTAGGACACTCCTATCACATTCTGCTTAATCTCACTATATGAATGAGTGACATCCTTTTAGAAGAAAAAGTTGTTCCAAACACGCAAAAAAACAAGCCGGCGCAAAATCCAATGGATGTTCACGCCAGCTTGCCAGAGATTTATTTTTTAATCTAAGTTCCACTCATCTTGCGGACCCAATAAAGCTGCTGCATAGGAGTCTGTAAAAATATCTTCTATACACTGATTTACGCTGTTAAGCGAAACAGCATCGATTAATTCAACTATGTCATCAAGAGTTCGATGTCTACCCAATAACAGCTCATTTTTACCGTTACGGCTCATTCGGCTGTTTGTGCTTTCTAAGCTTAGCATCAAACTTCCTTTCAGCTGCTCTTTACAGTTATCAAGCTCTTTGGCAGTAATGCCGTAATTACGCAATTCAGTAAGAGTTTCCTGTATTGTATCATAAAGCTGATGAACTTGATTTGCCCCTGTTCCACCATAAATAACCACCATACCATTATCCTGATAGGAGGTATGATAGGAATAGACACTGTAAGCAAGCCCTTTTTCTTCTCGCACATTTTGGAATAAACGGCTGCTCATAGATCCTCCAAGTACATTGTTCAGAGTGATTAAGCTATAAATATTTTCATTGCCTATATCATAACCGTTATACCCAAGACATAAATGGGCTTGTTCGGTATCTTTTTTTCTGACAATCTTATTGGTATGGAAAGTTGGTTTTTCCAATTCAGGACGTGCTGTACCGCCTTCATAGCTTCCAAATAAACCTTCAACCTGCTTGATAAAACTCTCATCCACATTTCCTGCAATCGAGATTACCACTTTATCAGGTGTATAGTGATTATAGACATATTGTTTCAATGTCTCTGAATTAATGGTATCAAGAATTTTATCTGTACCTAAAATAGGGTAACCAAGCGGGTGTTTTTCGTAAACAGCCTGGCTTAAAATATCATGAACAATATCATCAGGTGTGTCTTCATACATCTTAATCTCTTCGCAAACTACATTTTTTTCTTTTTTCAATTCCTCTTCAGCAAATGTAGAATTAAAGAACATATCACCAAGAACATCCAGCGCATAAGGTGCATGATCGTCCAATACTTTGGCATAGTAGCACGTATATTCTTTTGAGGTGAAAGCATTTACCTGACCGCCAATCCGATCAAATGATTCGGCTATTTCTTTGGCAGATCTTGTTGTTGTTCCTTTAAAAAACATATGCTCCAAGAAATGCGAAATTCCATTATTTAAGGAATCTTCATTTCGGGAACCGGTTTTAATCCAAACACCAATCGCCACTGAACGAACAGTAGGGATTGTTTCCAATACGATACGGACCCCATTTTGACAAGTATATTTTTTTATCAACAAATGTTCCTCCTATTCATGATGCCCCTCTTTATTACCATACCCAATATGTATACATTTTTATAGCATAGAGAAACTTTCCCGCCAAAATAAAGGCAGGAAAGTCTTCAGGGACTTATACGTTCTTCTTTGAATGCCTCACTGACAGGTACAATTTTATATTCCTTCTCAATGTTCTTGATTAATATATCCATTGATTTTGATGTTGATTCTGTTGGGTGCATAAGAATAAGCGCACCTTTATGTATGTGGTCAAGGACCCTTTTTGTTAAGACTTCCGGTGTGGGTTTTTTCCAATCTACTGTATCAACTGTCCATAATATGGTTTCCATTCCAAGACTTGCTGCAACCTTAACTGTACGATCATTAAAACTTCCGCTCGGAGGTCCAAATAGCTTAGGAGTATATCCTGTTACCTCCTGGATGACCCGGTTTGTTTCGCTGATTTCTTTCTCGGCAGCCGCAGCTGATAATTGTTGCATATTTGGATGAGTATATGAATGATTCCCTAATTCATGACCGGCTGCTGCTATCCGCTTGGCTAGATCCGGATTATTCTTTACCCAGCGTCCTTCCAATACAAATGTAGCATGAATCTTATGTCTCTTTAAAGTGTCCAGCATTCCTTCAATATACTCATTACCCCAGGCTACATTAATAATAAAGGATACAACGGGTTTATTTGGATTCGCACGGTATATTGGCGATGGTGACAAGTCTTGTAAATGAACATTAGGGCTGTTTTCTTTGAAAATGAGTTGAGCTTCCTGAAATTTACCCTTAGTTTTCATCTTTTTATAAGATTTCTCAATGTTGACCTGAATGCCATTGTATCCGGGTGTTTTCTTCCACACCTTATCTATAACAGCGTCTACAGGCTCTTGATTATATGTTTTAGCTGCTTGTTCAATTTGTTGGTACAGTTCATCATTTGTATTTGTAACATAAGCGACAGTTCCATTTGGAATACCTTTTACATATTGGTCCATAAATGAGCTTTGCACCAACACCCATGATATAACGCAAATGGTACAAAATGCAAGAAATTGCAACAATTTTTTATCCATCTCTTCTCCTCCTCACACAAAATGTATGAGCAGGTAGGACAGGTTAGAACCGCAAGAATCCATAATTAGATATGAACATGATTAAAAGACTAGGAAACCAATGTCTCCTAGCCGACCAAGTCATGTTTATTTCTGTTCTGCTTTTTCTTTTTGTTCTTTTAGAACTGCTTTACGAGAAAGGTTGACTCTTCCTTGTCTGTCTATTTCAGTTACCTTAACAAGGATCTCATCACCAATTTTTACTACATCCTCGACTTTTCCTACACGTTCTTCTGCCAGTTCAGAAATGTGGACAAGACCATCTTTACCTTTGAAGATTTCAACGAAGCATCCAAATTTCTCAATACGTTTAACCGTACCAAGATAAATTTGGCCAACTTCAACTTCGCGTACCAAATCTTCAATAATCGTTTTAGCCTTTTCATTCATTTCCTGATCAGTGGATGCGATGTAGATTGTACCATCCTGCTCGATATCAATTTTTACACCGGTTTCTTCAATAATTTTATTGATTTGTTTTCCGCTTGGTCCAATAACGTCTCTGATTTTGTCAGGTTTAATAGCCATCGTTAAAATCTTAGGCGCATATTGAGAAAGATTTTTTCTTGGCTGCTCTAATGTGCTTGTAAGGTGATTCAGAATATGATTCCGGCCCTTTTGAGCTTGCATTAATGCTTCCTCTAAGATTTCACGAGTCAGACCTGCAATTTTTATGTCCATTTGAAGTGCAGTTACACCTTTTGCTGTACCTGCTACTTTAAAGTCCATATCTCCCAAGTGGTCTTCCATTCCTTGAATATCGGAAAGAACTGTATAATGTTCTCCCTTTTTAATAAGACCCATTGCAATTCCTGCTACCGGCGCTTTAATTGGAACACCCGCATCCATTAATGCCAATGTGCTTGCACAAATACTTGCCTGAGACGTAGAGCCATTAGATTCAAGTACTTCTGACACAAGACGAATAGTATATGGAAAATCATTTTCATTTGGAATAACCGGCTCAAGCGCTCTCTCACCTAATGCACCATGTCCGATTTCACGTCTGCCTGGTCCTCTGATAGGTCCAGTTTCACCAACGCTGAAATGCGGGAAATTATAATGATGCATGAAACGTTTAGACTCTTCAAGGCCAAGCCCGTCCAATATCTGAACATCTCCTAATGCACCCAGTGTAGCAATAGAAAGGGCTTGAGTTTGTCCACGAGTAAATAATCCGGAACCATGAGTACGAGGCAATAAGCCAACTTCAGAGGATAATGGACGAATTTCTTCAGGACTTCTTCCATCAGGGCGGATTTTCTCTTCCGTAATTAAACGGCGAACTTCATCCTTCACCAATTTACTCAAGATTTCATTTACTTGCTTAAGCTTTTCTTCATCAGCTTCTTTTTCTTCAAAGACAGCAACAACTTTTTCTCTTACTGCTTTGATTGCATCTTCACGAGCATGTTTTTCTTGAACTTGCACAGCAGTGTTCATTTCTTCTAAACACATACCTTTAACTTCCTCGATTAATTCTGCATCTAGCTCATAAAGAGTTATTTCACGTTTTTCTTTACCAACTGCAGCCACAATCTCATTTTGGAATGCAATCAGTTTCTTGATTTCATCATGTCCAAACATGATAGCTTCCAGCATGGTTTCTTCCGGCACTTCCTGTGCTCCTGCTTCAACCATGTTAATAGCATCCATTGTTCCTGCAACAGTTAAATGAATATCACTGTTTTCAAGTTGTTCGATCGTTGGGTTAATGACAAACTTACCATCAACGCGACCTACAATAACACCGGCAATTGGTCCTTCAAACGGGATATCAGAAACACAAAGTGCCAATGAGGATCCGAACATAGCTGCCATTTCAGTTGGGCAGTTTTGATCTACACTAAGAACCATACTGACTACTTGTACATCATTACGGAACCCATCTGCGAACAGCGGGCGAATTGGACGGTCGATTAGACGACTTGTAAGTACCGCTTTTTCACTTGGTCTACCCTCACGTTTAATGAACCCTCCAGGGATTTTACCTACTGCGTATAATTTTTCTTCATAGCTTACAGTTAATGGGAAGAAATCTAAATTCTTCGGTTCCTTTGAAGCTACAGCTGTACTTAATACGGCTGAATCTCCATAGCGAATCAAAGCAGCACCATTAGCTTGCTTTGCTAATTGGCCGATTTCAACCGTTAATGGACGTCCTGCCCAATCTAAAGAAAATGTGCGTTTTGTTTGCTCCATTTCTTCATTGCTCCTCTCTACTTACAATAATCTTACAAAATTTATCCTGTTTCTCATCATTTTGACAAGATCTGTTGGATTTCAATCAAATTAATATTAGTATACTCCATAGTTGTCGAGTTAAAAAGCGACATTACCCTTTAACTTTCCTCTTTCTCCTCTATGTATAACAAAAAAGCGGGAAAAATCCCGCTTTTTCTGAGTAGTTTATCGACGTAAACCAAGCTTGTTGATTAATTCGCGATAACGAGTAACGTCTTTATTACGCAGGTAAGTAAGTAAGTTACGACGTTTACCTACCATTTTCAAAAGACCGCGACGTGAGTGGTGATCTTTCTTGTGAGTGCGTAAGTGTTCGTTAAGTGTGTTGATTTGTTCAGTAAGGACAGCGATCTGAACTTCTGGAGAACCAGTGTCGCTCTCATGAGTTTTGTACTCATTAATGATCTCATTTTTACGCTCTTGCGTTAATGCCATCCTAATTCACCTCCTAAAATTTTCAAAATCCCCTATTCCTGAGCGAACGTTGGTGATGCGCTTAGCCAAGGAAAGGTTCTTTTCATACGATATTAAGAATACTACTTCTCGGTTAAAAAAGCAAGTACTTAATTCACTCCAAAATATTCTATTGCGAATTGTTTATCTTTTTCAAGCTGAGTAACCAATTGTTCCACAGAGCTGAATTTCTGTTCACTCCGTATGCGTTTATGCCACTCTACCACAACTCTCTCTTGATAGATATCAGCCTCAAAATCTAATAGATGTACTTCTATAGTGGGAATCTCTTCTTTTTCCGTATGAAAAGTAGGTTTATAGCCTACATTACATATACCATTATACCAATTACCTCGTACTTTCATACGTACGCAATAAACTCCGGTACCAGGAAGATAATAATCGGGGTCCACTTCTATATTGGCAGTAGGAAACCCTAATAACCTCCCGCGTTTCTCTCCATCTACAATACATCCTTTAACAGTGAAATACCTGCTTAATAATTGATTAATTGTTTCAGTATGGCCGTTAATTAATTCCTCTCGAATACGAGTGGAACTGATTTTTTCCTCTCCAATATCTTGCTTTGACACGGTTGTTACATCAAACATACCCTTTGCATGGTGCGGAAGAGTTTCCATAGTTCCTCTTCCGTATTGTCCATATGAATAATCAAAGCCGGCAACCACATGCTGAATATGCAATGAAATCAAATAATCATCCACAAATTTTTGTGGTGAAAGACTTGAAAAATCAGGTGTGAATTGGACAATAAAAAGATAATCCAACCCTATGTTCTTCATTAATTCAATTTTATCCTGCAATGGTGTTAAAAGCCTCACGTGCTTTATATGTTTATTCAAAATGACAGATGGGTGAGGATCAAATGTCATCACCGCTGTTGCCAGCCCTTTTTCTTCACCAATTTGTTTTACCGTTTCAATAACCTTTTGATGGCCAATATGAACGCCATCAAAATAACCAAGAGCTACTGCTATTGGCGGAAAGTCCCCCCGCTTATAGTCATGGGGATGTGTAATATTGATTATTTTCATCTCTATTCCCCTCTAATTTCAATCTCCATCCATATCATACTATATAAATGGAATAACTTTAACCGGTTTACACAATCCTTTTTTCTCTGGATGATGCTGATAAATTGCCATTAGTTCTTCTTGTTCATTAAAAATAGCAAAAGGACTCTCCGTATTTTCAGCAGATAGGTTGTCAGAGGTCAGTACAGCACCATTACGGACTTTTTCTGCAATTTCACTGGAAACCTTAATAATCGGCAGATTGGGAACACCTTCTTCTATAGGCTTCAGTACGTCGCTTACAGTGCCCTTCTCCGCATGTAAAGCCAGCTGTTCAAGTGTAATTGCCTCCTCAAGGGTGAAAGCCGCTGAGCGTGACCTGATGAGCTTAGACATATGGGCTGGATAACCTAATTGGTCACCTATCATGCAGGAGAGCGTTCTGATATACGTTCCTTTCCCACATGAGACACGAAAAGAAAACGAAATGGATTCACCTTCAAATAGTTCTCTATCGTCCAAAAGTTCAATTTCATAAATATTCACCTTACGCGAGGGGATGTCTACCTTTTCTCCCTTTAATGCGTACTCATACAAGCGCTTTCCATTTACTTTAACAGCTGAGTAGATTGGAGGTGTTTGAACAATCGTTCCTGTGAGCGAGTTCAAAATCTCGATAATCTTAGTACGTTTTATCGGCTTCTCAATTACCTTCTTATCCACCATGTCGCCCGAAGCATCTTCTGTGGTTGTGGACCAGCCAATAGTCACTTCACCTATGTATTCTTTACCAGCATCCGTTATGTACTCCGCAACTCTGGTTGCTTTTCCAAGACATATAGGCAGTACACCTGTGACATCCGGATCCAACGTTCCTGTATGTCCGACTTTTTTCATCCTCAGTATTTTTCTGACTTTCATAATACAGTCATGAGAAGTAAATCCTGCCGGTTTATTGAGAATCAGGATTCCATTTAACTCTTCCATCACTATCACCCTGTTCTCCTAATTTTTTATATAAAAAGGGGATAGACATAACGTCTATCCTAGTCCTTATTCATTGGGTTCTTTATTTTCCTGATGAATTTGATGCAATAGATTTTCAATTCTGTTTCCATAGTCAATCGACTCATCAAATTCAAAAATAATTTCCGGAGTTTTTCGTAATCGAATACGCTGGCCCAGCTCAGAACGAATAAATCCAGTAGCTTTAGCAAGACCTTTAAGTGTATCTTCTCTTTTTTCGGCATCACCGAGAACCGATATATAGACTTTGGCTTGCTGAAGGTCTCCAGAAACTTCAACATCTGTGACAGTCACAAATCCAACTCGTGGATCTTTGATTTTTCTGCCAAGTATATCACTGAGTTCTTTTTTCATTTGCTCTCCCACACGGGTAGCTCTAAGGCTCATATTTTTCACCTCTTTTAAAGCCATTCTATATTTGTCGCAATACTCTCCAATTCAGGAAAAGAATCGAGGTAGGATAATGCTTTTTGCAATTCCCTTTCAGAACTGGTTCTGGACGACGAGACAACCACGATTGCGATAACCGTGCGTTGCCACATGTCCTGATAGTCAACCTCTGCGACAGAAACATTAAATTTTTGTTTTAATCGCGTCATAACGCGCTGCAGAACCGCTCTTTTTTCCTTTAAGGATTGAGCATTAGGAATCAAACATTCACATTCTGCCGCAGCAATCATGCTCTTTTAATTTCTTCCATTACATATGCTTCGATAACATCGCCTTCTTTAATATCATTAAAGTTTTTGATCGTTATTCCGCATTCGTAGCCTTGAGCTACTTCTTTCACGTCATCTTTGAAGCGTTTAAGTGTATCCAGTTCACCTTCAAAGATTACGATGCCTTCACGGATTAGACGGATTCCACTGTTACGTGTAATCTTACCATCTGTTACATAGCTTCCTGCAATTGTTCCTACTTTGGAAATTTTGATGGTTTGACGAACTTCAGCCTGACCGATTACTTTCTCCTCATACTCAGGATCAAGCATCCCTTTCATCGCTGCTTCGATTTCTTCGATTGCTTTATAGATAATTCTGTGCAGACGTACATCTACTTTTTCAGCTTCAGCAGCACGCTTAGCATTAACATCCGGACGCACGTTGAAACCAATTACAATTGCATTAGAGGCAGTCGCTAAAATAATATCGGATTCAGTAATTGCACCAACACCCGCATGAATAATTTTAACTTTTACGCCTTCAACCTCAATTTTTTGCAAGGAAGCAGCTACCGCTTCAACAGAACCTTGAACATCACCTTTTACAATGATATTAATTTCTTTTACTTCCCCTTGTTTTAATTGATCAAACAAGTTTTCAAGTGTTACACGGGAGCTTTCATTACGTGAAGCTAAGATATGTCTTTGAGCACGAGCTTCCCCAACCTGGCGTGCTGTTTTTTCATCTTCAAATACAACGAAGCGATCGCCTGCCTGAGGCACCTCGTTTAATCCGGTAATTTCAATCGGAGTGGATGGACCCGCTTCTTTAACACGGCGGCCTAAATCATTTACCATCGCACGTACTTTACCAAAAGTATCTCCAACAACAATTGGATCTCCTATACGCAGTGTTCCATTTTGAACAAGTAAAGTAGCGACAGATCCACGTCCTTTATCCAATTCCGCTTCAATAACCGTACCAATGGCTTTACGTTTAGGATTTGCCTTATATTCATTTACTTCACTTACAAGTAAAATCATTTCAAGCAATGTCTCGATACCTTCACCTTTTTTCGCAGACATTGGTACAAAAATAGTATCCCCGCCCCACTCTTCTGGTACCAGGCCATTTTCAACCAATTCCTGTTTTACGCGATCAGGATTAGCTCCTTCTTTATCCATCTTGTTAACTGCCACAATAATTGGAACCTCTGCTGCTTTAGCATGGTTAATCGCTTCAACTGTTTGTGGCATTACTCCATCGTCAGCAGCTACAACGATAATTGTAATATCCGTTACTTGAGCACCACGCGCACGCATTGTAGTGAAGGCAGCATGTCCCGGTGTATCAAGGAACGTGATTTTCTTACCATCTACCTCAACTTGATAAGCACCGATATGCTGCGTAATTCCGCCTGCTTCGCCTTCAGTAACTTTTGTATTTCTGATTGCATCCAGCAATGTTGTTTTACCATGGTCAACGTGACCCATAATCGTAACTACTGCCGGTCTTTCCACTGTATTTTCATCTGGATTTTCATCATCCGCAATGACAGCTTCAAGATCTGTTACATCAATTTTAATGATTTCTTCTACTTCTACGCCATAATCAGCACAAATAAGTTCAATTGCATCTTTATCTAATTCTGCATTAATCGTTGCCATGACTCCAAGCATAAATAGTTTTTTAATAATTTCACTTGGTTCACGATAAATCTTTTTACTTAACTCCTGCACAGACAGAGATTCGGTGAATGTGATTTTCTCCGGTAATTCTCTTTCTTTTCTAGGTGTTGGTTGATAAGTTGACTTACTTTGATGACGTTGGTTATTTTTTTTATTTCGATTATTTCTGAAGTTACCTCTTTTTTGATTATCTTGCACGCTTTTTTTCCCTTCATTACCCTTAGATGCCGGTTTATTCTTTGTATTTTGATTAGTTCCCTGGTTATTCCTAGTTGCTGTTACACCAGGATTAGGTCTTGCGGAACTTTGAGATTGCCTTGAAGCTTGCTGGCCACCTCTTTGCTGGTTACTATTTGTTTGCTGTTTTTGTTGTTGCCCGTTTATATTTCCTCGGTTTTGGTTCTGGTTCTGATTTTGACTAGTTCTAGTTTGGTTAGTATTTTGAGGTTTCTCGGTATTTATCTTTTCCGATTTAGGATTAAACAGTTTCTCTAATTTTTCTACTGCCTGATCCTCTAGAGCCGTCATATGATTATTGACGTCAATCCCCATATCTTTAAGTTTATTAATTACCACTTTACTAGAAACATTGTTCTTCTTCGCATATTCATATACACGTACTTTACCCATTCCTTCACCCCCGAATTAGTTAATCGAGCAAGGAGATTAATTTCTTTGCAAATCCATCATCAAGTACAGCGACTACCACTCTTGAATCCTTGCCTATTGCTTGACCAAGCACGGTTCGGTTTTCAACTCGGCATATCGGTACTTTGTAAAAATGACATTTGTCGGTGATTTTCTTTTCCGTATTTAAAGAAGCATCTTTTGATAATAAAACTATTTTCGCTCGACGAGAGCGTATTTCTTTTATAACCAATTCTTCCCCGGAAATAACTTTTCTCGCTCGATATGCGAGTCCCAAAAGGGACATCCATTGTTTTTGCATCATGGTCGTGATTTGTTCTCCTTAGCAGCCAGCTTTAAAAGTTCTTCGTATATAGAAGAATCTACATCTGCCTCCAGATGATTAGATAGGCTATTCTTCTTTTTGGCAGCGTTAATGGCTTCCTCAGATAGGCTCAAATAGGCCCCGCGGCCTGATTTCTTGCCGGTCGGATCTATTGAAACCTCTCCTTCCTTGGAGCGAACAATCCGGATCATTTCTTTTTTTGGTTTCATTTCACCGGTGCCGATACATTTTCTCAGCGGTACTTTCTTTCGGTTGTTCACCATTTTCACCTCACCAATAGGATCATTCTTCTGTTTCATCATCGAGTCCGAAAGTAAAGCCTTTAAATTCGAGCTCGTCTTCATCACTTTCTTCAGTCAGGCGATTAACAGGATAGATTCCCGCTTCACGCGCATCTGTTTCACTCTTAATATCTATCTTCCACCCAGTAAGCTTTGCAGCAAGGCGAGCATTTTGCCCACGTTTACCAATTGCCAGGGAAAGCTGATAGTCAGGTACAATAACTGTTGTTGCCTTCTCTTCTTCATTCACAATGACTTCAAGTACTTTTGAAGGACTTAAAGCATTAGCTACGAAAACAACAGGGTCATCTGACCATTTTACGATATCAATTTTTTCGCCTTTTAGTTCGTTTACAATCGCTTGAACACGTTGGCCTTTAGGACCTACACAAGCACCTACCGGATCCACCTCATGATTATCAGTATGAACTGATATTTTTGAGCGGTCTCCTGCTTCACGGGCAACAGATTTAATTTCAACTGTGCCGTCAAAAATCTCAGGCACCTCAAGTTCAAATAATCTCTTTAAAAGGCCCGGATGTGTACGTGAAACGAAAATTTGCGGCCCTTTTGAAGTTTTTTCTACTTTTGTTAGAAATACTTTATAACGTTCATGCGGTTGATAGGATTCATTCGGCATCTGCTCATTGGCTGGAAGCAATGCTTCTGTTTTACCGAGAGCTACATATATATATTTAGAATCACGGCGTTGGACAATTCCAGTCATAATGTCTTCTTCACGGTCAATAAATTCATTGTATACAATGCCTCTTTCAGCTTCACGTACACGTTGAGTTACAACTTGCTTAGCTGTTTGAGCTGCGATACGACCAAAGTTTTTTGGTGTAACTTCAAGCTCCAGAACATCTTCTACTTCATAGTTTGGATTGATGCTTTTTGCTTCTTCCAAAGAGATCTCAAGGCGGGAATCAAAAACTTCATCAACAATTTCTTTACGAGCAAATACACGCATGGATCCATTCACCAAATTAAAATCCACACGGACATTTTGAGCCTGATTAAAATTTCTCTTATAGGCTGATACAAGAGCGGCTTCAATCGCCTCTACGAGCACATCCCTTGAAATTCCTTTTTCCTTTTCTAAAATGGTCAGTGCATCGAGTAATTCATTACTCATTTTACTAATCCCCTCCTTACAATCTTAAACCCTTATGAAAAACTAATCGCTAATCTTGCCTTGGCAATCTTATCATAAGGAATAGTTATTTCCTTTTTACGTGTTTTAATTTTAATTTCGATTATAACGGTGTCACCATCAAAATCTTTTAAGATACCTTCAAACTCTTTTTCATTATCAATCGGTTCATATGTTTTAATATGTACATTTTTACCGACTGCCTTCATAAAATCGCTATCTTTTTTTAATGGGCGTTCAGCACCTGGAGAAGAAACCTCCAGGAAATAGTTATTGGAAATTGGATCTTTTTCATCGAGCTTCTCGCTCAACCTTTCAGAAACAATACCGCATTCTTCAATGTCCACACCGTTTTCCTTATCGATATACACTCTAAGGAACCAGTTTCTGCCCTCTTTTACATACTCTACTTCAACGAGCTCGAGGTTTAATTCTTCGAGGATCGGGGCAGCCATTTCCTCGACAATCTCAGTGACTTTCTTGCTCATGCTTTCACTCCTTTACGTCTATGTAAACGACTGAATATCATCCTAATACAAACGAAAGAGTGGGTTTCCCCACTCTTTAGCACATACGTATCAGCAGTAATTCTTACTTGAATATAACATAAAGAGTTGGTTTTTGCAAATTAGCGATTCTGTATCAGAATAAAGAAAGTTGGTTTTGATCAGGCATATCGCCCAAGCAACCGTGATTATCCAAGTATTCTAATATAGTTTTGGAAACTTTGCCTCTTTGCTGCAAATCTTCTTTAGATAAAAATTCGCCGTTTTCTCTAGCTTTCACAATATTGAAAGCCGCATTCGTTCCAAGTCCTGGGATTGAATTGAACGGTGGAATTAAAGTATTTCCGTCAATAATAAATTCATTTGCACTGGATCGATATAAATCAACTTTTTGGAAGCTATATCCTCGCTCACACATTTCAAGTGCTATTTCAAGAACAGTCATCAAGTTTTTCTCTTTAGTAGAGGCTTCGAGACCTTTTTGATTGATTTCATCAATGCGGGAACGAATCATTTCTGATCCTTTCACCATCGCATCAAGGTCAAAATCATCTGCACGAACCGTGAAATAAGCTGCGTAGTACAGGAGTGCATGGTGCACTTTAAAATAAGCAATTCGGACAGCCATTAATACATATGCTGCCGCATGGGCTTTCGGGAACATATATTTAATCTTTTTACATGAGCCAATATACCATCCTGGTACATTGTTCTTCAGCATTTCTTCTTCCATTTCCTCGGAGAGCCCTTTCCCCTTACGG
Organism: Bacillus sp. D386; assembly: GCF_006346415.1. Lineage (NCBI taxonomy): Bacteria > Bacillati > Bacillota > Bacilli > Caryophanales > Bacillaceae > Bacillus > Bacillus sp. D386. Next base: position 370,522 of record NZ_VEMV01000002.1, read on the forward strand.
ACAGACTCCATAATTTTGAAGGCAAGTGATGGATCAAGACCCTGATAAATTAAATACACCATAATATCATCACGACAGCCAATTACCTGGCTTAGATTACAAATATTATCCTGAATCAATTCCTGTGCATTGCCCAGCCACACATCTGTACCGTGTGAGAGCCCGGATATTTGAACAAGCTCTGCAAAAGTGGTTGGCTTAGTATCCTCAAGCATTTGCCTTACAAAACGAGTACCAAATTCCGGTACACCCAGTGTACCTGTTTTGCAATTGATTTGTTCTGCAGTAACACCAAGTACTTCCGGTGTACTGAAAATCTTCATGACTTCAGGATCGTCTGTAGGAATCGTTTTTGGATCTATTCCGCTTAAATCCTGTAGCATCCGGATTACAGTTGGATCATCATGACCCAGAATATCAAGCTTCAAAATATTATCATGGATGGAATGGAAGTCGAAGTGAGTCGTTTTCCATTCAGAGTCACTCGCATCAGCCGGGAACTGGATAGGCGAGAAATCATAAATATCCATATAATCAGGAACTACAATAATTCCGCCCGGATGCTGCCCGGTTGTACGCTTAACACCTGTACATCCACTTACTAAACGATCTGTTTCTGCTGAACGGAAATGAAGATTATTTTCCTGGGCATATCCTCTAACATATCCATATGCCGTTTTTTCAGCTACCGTACCAATCGTTCCTGCTCGATATACATAATCTTCACCAAACAGGACTTTTGTGTAATTATGAGCCTGCGGCTGATATTCACCTGAGAAGTTTAAGTCGATATCTGGAACTTTGTCTCCCTTGAAGCCAAGGAATGTTTCAAACGGAATATCATGTCCATCTTTCACATAGCTTACAGCGCAGTCCGGACAATCCTTATCTGGGAGGTCAAAACCTGACCCGACCGATCCATCATTAAAGAATTCAGACTTCTTGCACTTCGGACATACATAATGGGGAGGCAATGGATTTACTTCCGTTATTTCAGTCATCGTTGCCACAAAGGATGAACCTACGGAACCACGGGATCCAACCAAGTATCCATCATCAAGTGATTTCTTAACCAGCTTATGCGAAATTAAGTAAATAACCGCAAATCCATGACCAATGATACTCTTCAATTCTTTTTCAAGACGAGCTTCCACGATCTCTGGCAAATTTTCACCGTAGATCATCCGTGCTCTTGTATAACTCATTTCCCGAATATCCTCTTCAGCACCCTCGATTTTCGGTGTATATAAATCATCTTTAATCGGTTTGATTTCATCAATTAAATCGGCAATTTTATTGGTGTTTGTTACAACAATTTCTTTTGCTTTTTCTTGCCCAAGGAACGAGAAGCAATTCATCATCTCATCTGTTGTACGGAAATGTACATCAGGCAAGCTGTGGCGATTTAGAGGGTTTGCTCCCCCTTGTGAATTGATTAATATTTTTCGATAGATTTTATCATTTGGATTCAGGTAATGAACATTGCCTGTCGCCACAACTGGTTTGTTTAATTTCTCTCCCAGCTTTACAATATTGGCGATTATAGATTCAAGAGCCTTATCGCTTTGAACCAGTTCCATTTCGATAAGAGGAGCGTAAACTTCTTTTGGATGCACCTCAAGATAATCATAGAATTCAGCGACATCCTCTGCCTCTTCAAATGATTTTTGCATCATATTTTCAAATACTTCGCCGCGATCACAGCCGGATCCAACCAAAATCCCTTCTCGATATTGCATAAGGACGGATCTTGGAATCCTTGGGACACGGTAAAAATAATCAATATGAGCAATGGAAACAAGCTTAAATAAATTCTTTAAACCTTCCTGTGTTTGCGCGAGTAATGTGCAATGATACGGACGCGCTCTCTGGAATGCCTTTCCTTTTCCCATATTGTCATTTAATTGATTATGATTCGTAATGCCTTTTTCATTGGCATCCTTTAACATTTTCATTAACAAATGACCGGTTGTTTCAGCATCATAAATCGCACGGTGATGCTGAACAAGCTCAACATCAAATTTTTTCGCCAAATTATTCAGGCGGTGATTTTTCAAATCCGGATAGAGGAAACGAGCCAGCTCCAATGTATCTATGACCGGGTTGGTGGCTTTACCAAACCCAAGCTTTTTATAACCCATATTCAAGAAGCCCATATCAAAGCTCGCGTTATGCGCAACAAAAATTGCATCCTCAGACCAATCCCTGAACTTCGTCAAAACTTCATCGACTTCAGGAGCATTCTCTACAAGGTCATCGGTAATCCCTGTTAAATTAATGGTTGTAGATGATAATTTATGATGTGGATTGGCAAAAGACTCAAAGCGATCAATAATCTCACCATTTTTCATCTTAACTGCCGCAAGCTCGATAATGGTGTCATATATGGCAGAAAGTCCTGTTGTTTCCACGTCAAATACAACATATGTGCTTTCTTCCAAATTTAAATCTGACGTATTGTAAGCAATCGGCACACCATCATCCACTAAATTTACTTCTACGCCATATAAGATTTTAATATTATTTTTCTTTCCGGCAGCGTAAGCCTCAGGGAATGACTGTGCGACCGCATGATCTGTTATAGCAATCGCTTTATGTCCCCACTTAGCTGCCTGGGACACTAGTGTAGAGACAGGTGTAACAGCGTCCATTTGGCTCATTGGTGTATGCAAATGTAATTCAACACGCTTTTCATCTTCGGGTGCTGTATCCTTACGATTTTTACCTGCTATTTCATTAATATCATTTGCAATCATTACTAAGTCACGGACGAATGTATCATTTTGTACACTTCCCTGTACACGTACCCACATACCTTTTTTCACACGTGCCAATTGGCTTGCGTCTTCTCTGTCACGTGAGAACATTTTAACAAGAATGCTATTTGTATAATCCGTAATTTTAAAGGTTAATAAGGTGCGTCCGCTCTTTAACTCTCTTGTTTCAGCATCAAAAACATACCCTTCAACCGCAATACGACGTTCTTCTTCAACAATCTCATCAAGTGTCTTAAAGTCAGCATCCGGCTTGATTTTGTACCCGATAACTAGTGGGCCTTCTGGTATTCCGCCATCATCCTTAGCCTCTGCGGCCTTCTTCATATCCTGAACTGCCTGCAGAGCTTTTTCTTCATCTTCTATTTGCTTTTGCTTTTTGAATGTCTCCATTGCCTCACTGTATGCATCTTTATCTACAATGGCATCGAGCTGCAATGGCGGAAAACCAAAACGCTGATAAACTTCTGAAATTAAGCCGGTATATTTCCGTTTAAGCTGGCCAGCCTCTGCATCGTTACGAGCAGTTACAATCAGCTTATTCCCTTCAACCTTTGGAGCTTGTCCATGCAATAATTCCAGAATTGCCGGAGAAATTCCATCGATTTCGCTAATACAGTTTTTCCAATAATCCGTAATCAATTCATTCGTGATGAGTGGATTCCTAACCTCAACCGAATACCCGACAGTGGCTATTGGAGAAAAGACCTGCATTAATTGTGTCGTAAATCTGGTCCAAATACTGCAAGGAATTATATGTTCAAATCTGAAAAAGAAATGCCATTTGCGGGCAACTTTTTCAATGATTACTTTATCGATTTCCGCATTGGAAAAATGCACAACAACCGCATCTTCCGTCAGCTGAAGTTGCTGGAGCAACGTTCTGAATTTATCTTGTTTAATACGAGAATTCTCTTCCATTTCTATCTCTCCCAAACGTCATTCTCCTTTTCCGTCTTGTAATTATAACACAACTCTTTTTTATTCAAATCCCTTCTTGCAAAGATTAATGCTTTTATCAATTCAGAAAACACCTTTAGCCATACTTATTAAAGACCGGTGTTGGGAGTAAAAAGCATTATCCAAACCTTAAAACAACTTATCAAAAAAAATCGGCACGTAAAAACAAGCTCTCCCCATTGCAAAAGGGAGAGCTTGTACTTTAATATTTTACAGGATTTCGTTTAATCGACCAGCAAGATCAGTAACAGGCACTTCAAAACTTTCCCCTGTTCGTCTCACTTTAACTTCTACGATTCCTTCGGCAGCTTTTTTACCAACTGTGACTCGAACAGGTAGTCCAATTAAATCAGAATCAGCAAATTTAACACCTGCACGTTCATTACGGTCATCCATTAATACATCATATCCAGCTTGCATAAGCTCGTCATATAATTTCTCACCTAGATTCCGTTGATTTTCATCCTTCATATTAACTGGAATAAGATGCACTTGATATGGAGCTATATTAGCAGGCCACATTAAACCTTTTTCATCATTAAATTGCTCAGCAATCGCCGCAACGGTTCTGGATACTCCAATTCCATAGCAACCCATAATCATCGGCTGACTGCGACCATTTTCATCCAAGTACGTACCGTTCATTGCTTCACTGTATCGTGTTCCTAACTTAAATACATGACCCACTTCTATTCCTTTAGCAAACTGAATGGTGCCTTTTCCATCTGGAGAAGCATCACCAGCCTGTATAAAACGAAGATCTTCATATTTCACATTAGTAAAATCACGGTCAGGATTTACATTAATGTAATGTATCCCTTCTTCATTGGCTCCACAAACCGCATTTTCCAAAACTTCAACAGCGAAATCAGCAATAATTGTCACGCGGTTTAGGTCCACTCCAATTGGTCCAATAGAACCAACGCTGCAATTCAGTATATCCTGTGTCTCCTCCGGACTTGCAGGTTCAACGATTGTAGCATTAAAGATATTTTTTAGTTTAATATCATTTAATTCATGATCTCCTCTGATCAATACAAGCACAAACTGATCGTCCACTTTCCAAAGAAGTGATTTAATACACTTATCATTAGTTGTATTTAAATATCTTGATACTTCTTCGATTGTTTTTTGATCAGGTGTTGATACTTTAGTCAGTTCTTTAAGCTCTTCACCTGTTTTTACAGCCGTGTTAACAACAGGTGCCATTTCAATATTAGCTGCAAAGTCAGATGTATCCGAATAAGCGATTGTGTCCTCACCTATTTCAGAAAGCACCATAAATTCATGTGTATCTTTTCCGCCCATAGCTCCAGAATCTGCTATAACCGCTCTGAAATCAAGACCACAACGGCTGAAAATATTGGAATAGGCTGTAAAGATACGATCATACACTTCATCCAGGCTTTCCTGGCTGGAATGGAAAGAATACGCATCCTTCATAATAAATTCACGGCCGCGAAGCAAGCCGAAACGAGGACGCTTTTCATCGCGGAATTTTGTTTGAATTTGATAAAGAGTTAGAGGTAAACGTTTGTATGATTTCACCTCATCACGAAGTAAGCTTGTAATAACTTCTTCATGGGTTGGTCCCATTGCAAATTCACGATTATGGCGGTCATGCATTCTCATTAACTCAGGACCATAGGAATACCATCTGCCGGATTCCTGCCATAGCTCTGCCTGCTGCAGTGTCGGCATTAGTAATTCTACCGCTCCTGCGCGCTCCATCTCTTCTCGAATAATTTTTTCAACATTTTGGATTACTTTTAAACCAAGTGGAAGATAACTATATATTCCACTTGCATTTTGGCGCATAAATCCGGCACGAAGCAATAATTGATGACTTTTTACTTCAGCGTCTGATGGCACCTCTCTTAATGTTGGAATCATCGTCATACTTTGTCTCATATCTATTCACCTTTCTATCCTAATCACTTTACTTTATGTATAGCAGGAGCTTAACACGTGTTTAGCCCCCGCTACTGACTATTTTAAAAGAAAAATCGCTGTATATCATTCCAGGTGACGACGATCATTAATAGCATCAATAAGGCAAATCCAATAAAATGGAACATACCTTCCTTTTGCTTATCAACCGGTTTCCCTCTAATTGCTTCAATTGCAAAGAATAACAGCCTTCCTCCATCCAACGCGGGCAACGGCAAGAGATTCATAATCCCAAGGTTAATACTTAAGACCCCTGCCCATTTTATCAAGTAAAAAATACCTGATTTTGCCACCTCTTCTGTGGAAACATATATACCCACAGGACCTGATAATGCATCTATGGAGAATCCTCCTGTGATTAAATCACCAAGTACAATGAAAATTTGTTTAGTCCATAAATACGTTTCCGTAAATCCATAACCGATCGCTTTGATAAAGGATTTTTCCGTCGGAGCATAGACCCCTATGATTCCCCGTTTGCCGGCTGAATCATCCACTAATTTAGGTGTGACATTTATCTCCTTATTTTGGCCATCACGTTCAACCTCAAAAGTCAGTTCATTATTGGCATTCTTTTGAATAGTTGATTGAATATCACTCCATGAATCAACTTTTTCACCATTAATGGAGTGTACGATGTCTCCTGCCTTAAGTCCAGAGCTAATAGCAGGTCCATCTTCTGTCAGTTTGCCAAGCTTCGGCTCATCGACCACAACACCTTGGGCAATCCCAATAATCATGAATAACACAGCTGCTAAAACAAAATTCATCATCGGTCCGGCAAAGATTGCCATCGCTCTTTGCGGTAATGTTTTTGAATTAAACTGGCGGTCATATGGTGCTATTTGAAGCTCAAGGCCATCTTCTACCATTACCGCTTTTGAATGAACCTTAAAGGTTTGCATAGCTTCATCATTTCCATCTTCATATCCACGAATGATTAACTGATGATCCAGATCTGCTTGTTCCACCTCAATAATTCTTGCTTCAGGATATTTATCCTTGTTAGTGACAATGATTTTGTTAATTTCCTGATTTTCGTTAAACAGTACCCCAATTCGATAGCCTGGTTTCAACTCAACTGTTTCTGCGTCTTCACCAGCCATCCGTACAAAGCCTCCAAGCGGAAGTAAACGAATGGTATAGACAGTTTCATTCTTTTTTATTGTAAAGATTTTCGGCCCAAAACCGATGGCAAACTCTCGACAGAGTATACCTGCTCTTTTTGCAAAGATTAAGTGGCCTAATTCATGAAAAAACACTAATCCTCCAAAAATAAGTATAAACGCTAATATTGTTTCCACTTAATCGACCATCCCTTTTAATATAGTGACTCGATATACCTTCTTGTCTCCTGATCGACTTCCTGAATAGTCTCGAGTTCAGGTTTTTTGATTAGCTGATGACGCTCCATAGCTTTTTCCACCAGTGCCTCAATTTCCAAGAATGGAATCTTGCCCTGTAAGAACAATTCGACCGCCACCTCATTGGCAGCATTTAAAACAGTCGGCATTGATCCGCCAATTCTTCCGGCATTATAAGCGTATTGTAAACATGGATAGCGGTCAAAGTCCATCTTTTTAAAATGTAAAGTTGCCGCTTCTGCTAAATTAAGTCTCTTTGAAGAGAAAAGCGGTAACCGATCCGGATATGAAAGAGCATATTGGATAGGCACACGCATATCTGGGGTCCCCAGCTGCGCCATCACACTTGAATCGTGAAATTCCACCATAGAATGGATAATGCTTTCCTGGTGCAATAGGACATCAATCTGTTCATATGGCAAATTAAACAGCCAATGGGCTTCAATCACTTCAAGTCCCTTATTCATCATTGTGGCAGAATCTATTGTTATTTTTGCGCCCATAGACCAATTTGGATGATTGAGTGCATCTTTAACTGTAACATTCTTTAACTCATCTCTTGTTCGGTCTCTGAAGCTTCCTCCAGATGCTGTGATAATCAAGCGTTCAATATTTTTAGCCTTTTCACCCTGTAATGCCTGGAATATAGCAGAATGCTCACTGTCAACCGGCAGTATAGGCGTTTGAAACCTCTTGGCAGCCTCCATAACTAAATGTCCGGCTGTCACCAATGTTTCCTTATTAGCAAGGGCAATTTGTTTACCAGCTTCCATCGCCTGCATGGTAGGAATTAAACCAATGCTTCCCATTACGGCATTCACTACAATATCTCCGTTTACATAAGTAGCTGCCTCTATTAAGCCTTCATGTCCGTATATAATTTTCCTGCCCGGATATTCCGTCTTCAGTCTTTCCGCATCTTCTTTTAGCTGTACACAAATCAGTTCGGGCTGGAATTCCTGAATGATTTTCCGAATTCCGTCCACATTTCTTCCGCCTGAAACAGCTGTTAAGTTAAATTCCTCTGGATGATTGCGTACAATATCTATCGTTTGCATACCGATAGACCCTGTAGCCCCTAATAAATTGATCCTTTTCAAACTAAAGCTCCTCCCCCAGCAATTGTATAGTTACGTTTAAAAAATGAAGAAGTGCAATATGGGAAGAATAAAAATCAAACTATCAAATCTGTCCAAAATTCCTCCATGTCCCGGTAAGATATTACCGGAATCCTTAACACCATAATGCCTTTTATATGCAGATTGTACAAGATCACCCAACTGCCCAAAAATCGAAATTAATAATGCCATTATAATCAGCTTACTTATATTGTAGTCCAAATTAGAGAAAAAATAGAACAGAATTGCAACAACTAATGCACTTCCAACTCCACCAAGGAATCCTTCTACTGTTTTATTTGGGCTGATTTCCGGCCAAAGCTTTCGTTTTCCTAAAGATCGCCCTACAAAATAGGCACCTGAATCAGTAACCCAAATCGTAATTAATACAAAAAGTATCGTTAAGAGGCCATTCTCAACATCTCTTGTCCCAAAAAAGTAATAAAAAGCTACACCTATGTATAGAGAAGACAACAATAGAAAAGCCGCATCATCAAACGTAAAAGCATTTTTAGAAATTACCGTAATCACTAATAACAAAAATGCAATGATAATAACTATATCCATTTTATCGTATTGAATCATATCAAAGAAACTACTGTAACGATCAGGTATCAATAAAACCCATACTAATAAAAACGATAGTAACGATGATATCGTCATTAGCGGCATTTTCTTCATCTTAAGTAGTTCATATAATCCAATTGTCGCCATCGCATAGATTAAAATAAGAAACGGAATATTTCCATAAATTAATATCGGTAAAAATAATGCAATCGCGACTATCGCAGTAATGATTCTTTGTTTCATCCTAAAACCCCTGCCTTCCTCATTATACGCCGCCGTATCTTCTCGATCTGCCCTGGAATTCTTCAATTGCATTGAGCAATTCATGGTCATTGAAGTCCGGCCACAATACATCTGTAAAATAAAACTCCGTATAGGCTAATTGCCATAACATAAAGTTGCTCAGTCGAATTTCGCCGCTCGTTCTGATTAATAAATCCGGATCCATCAGCTGATTGGTCATCAAATACTCAGAGAATCGTTCTTCTGTCAAATCGCTTTCTTCCAAACGACCATCTTTCATATCAGCTGCGGCTTTTTTTACACCTTCGAGGATTTCTGCACGGCTTCCATAATTAAGAGCGAAATTTAAAATTAGACCATCATTATCTTTAGTTTGATCTAATGCTGTAGTGACTGCATTGACAGTATGCAAAGGCAGTCTCTTTTGATCACCCATAATTTGAACCCTAACGTTTTCTTTCATTAATTCCGGCAAAAACGTTCCTAGAAATTCTTCGGGTAATTTTAACAAATAATCCACTTCATCTTTTGGACGTTTCCAATTCTCAGTTGAAAAGGCATAAACCGTTAAAACCTTAACTCCCAATTCATTAGCTAATTTAGTCGTTTTACGCACGACCTTCATACCCTCATGATGTCCAGCTACTCTTGGCAGTGCTCTTTTTCTTGCCCACCGGCCATTCCCATCCATAATAATGGCAATATGGTCTGGTATTTTATTTTGTTTTACCTTTTCTATTCTTTCTGGTATAGAATACTGTTTCCCTTTTTTCTTAACTATCTTCCATCCAAACATGTTATTTCCTCCAAAAGGAATTAATCTTCCCTGCTTATGTATATTTGATCATTTAGCCTTAGTACAAATTCCATAACCTATCATACCACATTTAATTGTCACAAACATTTCTGTTTGTATGTTTGTTTCCTGGCAGTTTTATGGATTTCTAACAGTTAACCTTTTTGGACACACTGTATGATTCTGTTATTATATAATTTCGTCACCTAATACATACTAGGTGTAACAAAAAAGCCCCTTTAGATAAAAGGGGCTTTATGATATAAAAATCAAACTTCCATGATTTCCTTTTCTTTATCTTTAGCAAGAGCATCGATTTTTGCGATATGATCATCCGTCATTTTTTGAACGTCATCAGAATATCCACGAAGTGCATCTTCTGTAATTTCCCCGTTTTTCTCAAGCTTTTTAAGGTCATCATTACCATCACGGCGTACATTACGAATCGCAACTTTCGCTTCTTCAGCTTCCTTCTTCACTTGTTTAACAAGGTCACGACGACGTTCTTCAGTTAGTGCAGGAACACTTAAACGAATAATATTACCATCGTTCACTGGGTTAAGTCCAAGATCAGATTTCAGAATTGCCTTTTCAATATCACCAAGAATGGTTTTGTCATAAGGTGTAATAACCAGCATACGAGCTTCCGGAACGCTGATTGACCCAAGCTGATTTACAGGTGTAGGTGCTCCATAATAATTTACAGTCAATCTGTCTAAAAGGGATGCACTAGCACGACCTGCACGGATAGAGGCTAATTCTCTGGAGAATGCCTGAATTCCTTTATTCATCTTTTCCTTCGTATTGTCTATAACTTGTTTTGCCATTATTCTTTCCCCCTAACAATAGTACCTATAGTTTCACCCATAACGGCACGTTTAATATTTCCTTCTTCCATTATTGAGAAGACAATTAGTGGAATGTCATTATCCATACATAAAGATGATGCTGTGGAGTCCATTACAGATAAACCATCCTTAATTAAATCAAGATAAGAAAGTTCATCATATTTTACGGCACTGCTATCTAATACAGGGTCTGCACTATATACACCATCAACATTATTTTTACCCATGAGAATGACATCTGCTTCTATTTCGGCAGCCCGTAAAGCTGCTGTCGTATCTGTAGAGAAATACGGATTTCCAGTACCTGCAGCAAAGATAACCACACGTGTTTTCTCTAAATGGCGGATTGCTCTGCGACGGATATAAGGCTCAGCTACTTGTCTCATTTCAATAGATGTTTGGACACGTGTCTCAATCCCTTGTTGTTCCAAACTATCCTGAAGCGCAAGTGAATTCATGACTGTTGCAAGCATTCCCATATAATCGGCAGTTGCACGGTCCATTCCAAGTTCACTGCCTGTTTTACCGCGCCAAATATTTCCGCCACCAACCACTACTGCGACTTCTACACCAAGCTCCGCAACTTCTTTCACTTGTTTAGCAACTGAAAAAATTATGGTTGGGTCAATCCCAAATCCTTGAGCACCGGCAAGTGCCTCTCCACTTAACTTTAATACAACTCTTTTATACTTTACGCTGCTCATAGTAACCTCCACCGTCATTAGTTATCGATCTATCACAAGCTTTAATAGTCGATATCCTCATCTAATACTCTGTTTATTTTAAGGAAATGTATTCTTGAAAAATAGGGAACACAACGTGTCCCCTATTTTTATGCTATACACATGTAATTAGATTAGTCTTTTTTAATTTGGCTCATTACTTCTTCAGCGAAGTTATCTTGTTTCTTCTCGATACCTTCTCCTACTTCGTAACGTACGAACTCAACGATTGTAGCGCCATTTGCTTGTACAAATTGACCAACTTTTTGATCTGGATTTTTAACGAATGTTTGATCCAGTACACAAATTTCTTCAAAATATTTACCTAGACGGCCTTCAACCATTTTCGCAACGATTTTTTCAGGTTTTCCTTCGTTTAATGCTTGTTGTGTTAGAACTTGACGCTCATGTTCAACTTCTTCAGCAGTAACTTGGTCACGTGATACGTATTTAGGGTTTAAAGCAGCGATGTGCATAGAAACATCTTTCGCAACCGCTTCTTCAGTTGTACCTTCAACGATAGTTAATACGCTGATACGTCCGCCTTGGTGGATGTAAGCTCCGAAAGCTCCGTTTTCAGGTTTTGTTTTGATTTCAAAACGACGAAGAGTGATGCGCTCACCAATTTTTGCAATAGCAGCATTGATGTGGTCAGCAACAGTTGCACCGTTAGTCATTGTTTGAGTTAAAGCTTCCTCAACATTTGCAGGTTCATTTGTTAAAAGATGTGCAGCCAATTCTTTTACAAGAGTTTGGAATGCTTCATTTTTAGCAACGAAATCTGTTTCAGCATTTACTTCAAGGATAACTGCTTTATCGCCTTCAACAACGATAGAAGTTAAACCTTCAGCAGCAATACGATCGCCTTTTTTAGCCGCTTTCGCAATACCTTTTTCACGAAGGTAATCGATTGCTTTATCCATGTCACCGCTTGTTTCTTGTAGTGCTTTTTTGCAGTCCATCATACCTGCACCAGTTTTTTCACGTAATTCTTTAACCATTTGAGCAGTAATAGCCATTTGGTCTTCCTCCTTTATATCATCCGATAAAATCAGTATGTAGCAGTGTGCGAATCCGTATACACCACTCTATTTTATTTCAAAAAAAGGTGATAAAAGGCACTGTCCTCTTATCACCTTTAAAAAATCAATTAAGCATTTTCAACTGTAGTTGCTTCTTCTGCTTCAACAGTTTCTTCAACTACTGTTTCTTCTGCAACTGGAGCTGTTTCTTCACCTTGTTTACCTTCAAGGATAGCATCAGCCATTTTACCAGTAAGCAATTTAACAGCACGGATTGCATCATCGTTTGCAGGGATTACATAATCGATTTCATCCGGATCACAGTTTGTATCAACGATACCTACGATTGGAATATTCAATTTATGAGCTTCCGCAACAGCGATACGCTCTTTACGTGGGTCAATGATGAACAATGCATCAGGGATTTGTTTCATATCCTTGATACCGCCTAAGAATTTTTCAAGACGCTCTTGTTCTTTTTTCAATTGAATAACTTCTTTTTTAGGAAGAACTTCAAATGTTCCGTTTTCTTCCATTTTTTCGATTTCTTTAAGACGTGCAATACGTTTTTGAATTGTTACGAAGTTTGTTAATGTACCACCTAACCAACGTTGGTTAACATAGTACATACCAGCACGGCCAGCTTCTTCTTTTACAGAATCTTGAGCTTGCTTTTTAGTACCAACGAAAAGCATAGTACCGCCATCAGCAGCCAAGTCTCTTACGAAGTTATAAGCTTCTTCTACTTTTTTAACCGTTTTTTGAAGGTCAATAATGTAGATACCATTACGCTCCGTGAAAATATATTTTTTCATTTTTGGGTTCCAACGACGAGTTTGGTGCCCGAAGTGTACACCTGCTTCAAGCAGTTGTTTCATTGAAATTACAGACATGTTTGTTCCTCCTATATTTTGTTTTTCCTCCGCTCAAATCATTTTCAGGCTGAAACTGTAGGTTTACAGCACGATCAGTCCAAATCCTCAAGCGTGTGTATTAACACCATGTCATAATATAGCATAATCTCAGCATACAATCAAGTCTTTTTACTTTACTTTTGATTTAATTTAAATAAAAGGTCAATTTCTGTTTTGCCACGGCCCATTTTTTTTGCAATTTCCTCAATTGTTTTCCCTTGATTCTTCATATTCTGGGCCTCAGCCAATATAGGGACTCGTTCTAAATCTTGGTCGATAACATCTGATTCCGTTTTTTCTTCCTTAAGATGATTCGTAACGGATTGCCGGCTCGTATTTTCGTAGGCATTCCGTGCACTCTGCTGTCTATATCCATTTGGTAACCCTGTCATAGTGTGATCTATTTTCTCTTCTTGATCAGATAGCTTTCGAGGTCCTTCAGTGCGTGATATCTTACCAGTATCACCCACAAACAACTGTTTAATTTCATCGTTTTCTTCCTTCATTTCGATTATAAACGTATGGATTAGTTCCTCAACTTCTTTTTGATATTCTTTACATTCCTTCTCGAATTGAATAAGACGATTCTGCCTCAAATAAAGGATAACAATTGCTAAAACAGCCACCATATTGACCATGATGCTTACTATGAGTATAAATGTCATTTTGTCTCCTCTTATCCCGAAAAATCTATTCTCTTTCCCTTATAAGGTTGGGTTTCTGCTTGCGAAAAGGCAGAATGATTTTTAGTAGATTCATCATTCTGCCGCCGTTTTTCCTGCTGCCGGCCCTTGGAATGATTATTCCAATCAACCGAGCTATTCTTTTCTTGCCTAAGTACTGTTTCATTTTTTGCTCTTGTACTCTTTTTTTCCTGTTCGGAAGCATGCTCAATCAGTTGTTGACTACGATTCTGCAACAGCTCCTGGATTTTACCTGCATCCTGCGTTCTGGGTATTGCAACTTGCAATTCAATCGCTTTTAAACTCATGATTCATTGCCCCCTTTTAGAGCGGATAAACAGATATCTCGTTTCCCTTATCAGTAAATCTCACTGACTGGTAATTTTGATTCAGAGGCATGCTATACTTACCCATTTTTATATAAAGATTAGGGTAGCATGCACCGTTAATAATTAATTCCTCATCGATTTGCAGCTCATAATCTAACATTAATCTCTCTTGCTTAAGTTTTTTCATTTCATCCACTAAAAAATCTTTTGTTTTCCTTTGTTTTTCCAGCAAAAGAGCATCCTTTTTGTCATTCGATAACCTTGTTTTTTCTTCAAGCTTCACAGCTATATACGAGAGTTTCGAGAGTGTTTTTTGCATTTTTTGATAACGAGAATCCAAATCCTGCTTAATCATTTCAATTGCATCATTATTTCCGATATGTATTTCAGTACGTGTATAGTGTAAATTCCCTGCATCCATCAGTTCCACTCTCTTGCCAGCCCTTAAAACTCCGCCTATTAGATGTCCTTTTTTACAGGTTACAGATTTCATGGAAGTTACAAAACTATGGAGAATAGCATGTTGAATAATGATATTACCGCTTGATATTACATTTGCATAGTTTATGTATAAGGCGTATAGATCTCCGCCTGTTCGAATACTGCAATTCTTTTCCCCAGTAATTCCGCCCTTGACAATAACCGAGCCGCCAACATTAATGTCTGATCCCTCAATCATACCGAAAACTTTTAAATCGCCACCGCACGAAATCGTATAACCGACGGGTATATTGCCCTCAATATACACATTTCCAACAAAATCAATATTGCCTACCTCCAGGCTCAAATCTCCTTTTACATAAAAAACAGGATTAACCTGTATAGTATGACCTACTATACTGATTTGTCCGTTAATCGTTGAATAGAGGCTTGATTCATGTTCAATGACATTGGGTCCCAATTTATAGACGGCTCTTTTGCCTAGTTTCGGTTTGATTTCATTTCCGAAAATATCCATTCCAAATAGACCATAAGTTGGTTGAGATGCAGCCGCAATTTTATCTCCTGTAGAGATGGATGGGATATCCATTACATTTCGGAAGTTAAACGGTTGCTCCCCTGTGTCTATTCCCTTTGTATATTCGAGTTTTAATTCTCCATCCTGTCCGTTTTCCGGTAATTTCCCTTCAGCAATCAATAAAGGAAAAACAACCTGCTCCGTATTCAGTAAATGTACTTTTGTTTCCTTTTTTATGCCAAAGATAATCGGCAAAGAAACAAGCCATTCATCTATTTGTCTATCAGAAACCGATTGTGCCTGATTCCCTATAGGTATAATCCAGGCCTTCATTTTATCTTGGGAAACCTCTAGTTTATATGGAAAATCCATTATTCCACTCCCAAACCAATAGCTTTAGCGGTAGATTGTTTTTGCTAATAACTCTTTTAATTTAAATAGTGCACGTGAATGTATTTGTGAAATTCTCGAAGTCGATAGCTTCAAAATGTAGCCGATCTCTGTAAGAGTCAGCTCCTGCCGATAAAATAAGTCCAACACTAATTGTTCTTTTTCACTTAGCCTATGAATGAGGTCTCCCATCTCTTTGAGCAATTCTTTTTTAACAAGGGCTTCTTCAGGAGATAGCATGCGCTCGTCTTTCACTGTATACGATTGCGCTTCCTGTTCCGAGTGAGTATCATGCGGCTGTTCATCCATTGATAAAATATTGGAAAAGAAATTCTCATTCGTGATTTTGACAACCTCATCCTCTGTAATCCCTAATTCTTCGGCAATTTCAACAGGTGTGATATTACGCATATTCTTCTGCTCTAACGCTTCTATAGTCGAATCTATTAATTTTGCTTTTTCTCTCGTACTTCTTGGCAACCAATCTTCTTTACGCAATCCATCTATAATGGCTCCCCTAATTCGAAAGGAAGCATAGGTCTCAAATTTTAAATCACGGGATGGGTCGAATTTTTCTAAAGCATCAAATAGACCCATATTCGCTAAACTTCTTATATCATCTCTATTCACATTTTTAGGCAGATTCACTGAAATTCGTTGTACATGATAACTGACCAATGGCAAGTATTTTTTTGCCAATATGTCTCCAGCCTGCGCGTCCCGGCCTTCAAGCCATTTATGCCAATACGTCTGTTCTTCACCGGTATTCACTTGAGACATTTTGACCCTCCCCTTAGTTGGTTTATTATGGTAATTAAATTATAACAAAAAACAACAGATATACATCCGACAAATTTCCCTTAATTTCGCTCTTTACCGAATGAAAACTTAAATAGAGCAGGAACCCTGATTAACCGTACGAATGTGCAATATACTTGTAATCGGATTAAATTCAATTGTTCTTCCACTGTTTCCGCCAACATCTTCAGCAATTATCTGGATATGATTTTCCATAAGCTGAATTTTCACAGCATCTACATTTCGCGGTCCGATTCTCATCAGATCACTTCCTGAACTGAATTGAAACATTTGCGCTCCACCTGCAAGTTTTGCCTTGAGCAATTGACTTTTTATTCCCTTATTCTTGAATTGTTTAATAAGCTCTGGTATTGCAGTATCTGCATATTTTGCTTTATTAAATGTTTTACCTCTGGCAAGTGAGGAATCCGGCAGCATAACATGAACCATTCCTGCTATCTGTTGAGATGGGCAGTAAAGGACAACACCAACACAAGATCCAAGACCGGCTGTTCTAATAATGGAACCCTTATAAGCAAAATTCATATCTGCAATTCCAACGCGGATAATTTCCTGTTCGTGACGAGGATTCATTCCATATTCACTCCCAATGTGGAAAAGAGTGTATCAAATGATTCAGGATCAGGCAGTAAGAAAAAGTGCCCATTTACATCTTTTTCTTCCTTACTATCAGACTCGGTAAAATCCGTATCAATGATAATCGCATAATCGCCAACTTGGGAAAATTCTAGTAATCCATACCCGAGCAAGGCTCCCACCATATCAATCCCCAGCACAGGAACAGAAGGATATATTTTCATACCAGTAAAATCAGACAAGGAAGATAAATACGAGCCAGATAGAATATTGCCCATTTCTGTCAGGGCAGATAAAGAAATTTCATCATCCAATGAATGATCAAAGGAAAATTGATTGGAACCGGTCATTTGGTTAATAAATCTGGTTGCCTGCGATAAAGAAAGGATAAAATACATATTGCCGGTGATGTCACCTTCTATTCTCATGTAAACACTGGCTACAACATTATCCGCTCCTCCTGCAAGCTCCATTGTTTCGTCAAATGTTGCAATTTTCACGGAAGGGACACTCATCATAACCGGTTTGTTCACTAATAGAGATAAAGCAGTCGCAGCATTACCTGCACCGATATTACCAATTTCCTTTAAGGTATCCAGTTGGAGATGTGTTATGGAATCCAGATATGACATGTCCTGCCCGCCTTCTTCCTATATAGATTGTGTTGTTCCAAGTACTTGTAAAATTCGTTCGAGTTTGATTAATATCAACAAACGTTTATCAACCTTCACAACGCCATTTATAAAATCAATCTCCTGCATACCGATAACTTTAGGCTGCGGTTCAATTAAATCAGCCGGAAACTCTAAAACATCCCTGGCTGAATCAACAATCAATCCCACTTCAAATTCATTAAAGGAAATAATGATAATCCTTGAAGACTCATCATATTCTTTTTGCTCTAGGCCAAACCGCATTCGAAGGTCAATAATCGGTGTAATCGTCCCTTTAAGATTAATTACTCCCATCACAAAGGGTTCTACACCCGGAACTCTTGTAATAGTTGATACTTTTTCGATAGACAGCACATACTCGACAGGTATTGCATATTCTTTATTCACTAACTCAAAGACTATAACTTTCTGCATCTGTCTATTATCATTGTCAGCCATATAAACTCCTCCTTATCTTACAGCCCTGCTTACTTAACAAGAGAATTGCAATCTATAATCAATGCAACTTGACCATCCCCGAGAATCGTAGCTCCTGAAACAGCGAAGACAGAATTTAAGTAATTACCCAATGATTTTAAAACGATTTCTTGCTGACCAATGAATGAATTGACAACTAACCCGGCCATCTTGTCTCCATTACGCACAATTACTAATGACAAAAAGTCTTCCTCCTCCCGACAAACAGGGATAGAAAGAATTGAATGCAGATACACGAGCGGGATAATCTTACCTCTAAAGTCAATGACATCTTGATTATGTGATCTTAATACTTCTTCTCTTTGGACGATATACGTTTCAATTATGGAAGATAAGGGAATTGCGTACTTTTCATCCTGAACTTCAACTAGCATGACTGATATGATTGATAAGGTAAGTGGCAATTTCACAGAAAAAATAGATCCATATCCTAGGCGTGAATTAATAGACACACTTCCACCAAGAGATTCGATGGTATTTTTCACAACATCTAAGCCAACCCCCCGGCCTGATATATCAGAAATCTCCTTAGCTGTGGAAAAACCCGAAGCGAAAAGAAGTTCGTTTTTTTGACGTTCTGTCATGATTTCAGCTTGTTCTTCTGTAATAATTCCTTTATCCACTGCTTTTGTTACAACCACATCTGTATTAATACCAGCGCCATCATCTTCTATTTCTATAAAAACGTGGTTGCCACTATGATAAGCCTTCAGGATGACTGTACCCTCTTCAGGCTTGCCCTTGTCCCGTCTAGCTTCCGGTGTTTCAATACCATGATCCAAAGCGTTTCGTAAAAGATGCAGCAGAGGATCACCAATTTCGTCAATAACAGTCCGGTCTAACTCCGTTTCCGCACCAATAATTTCAAGACGGATGTGTTTATTCAGATTACGCGCAAGCTGCCTGACCATACGCGGAAACCGATTAAAAACTGTTTCTACTGGTACCATCCTCATATTTAGG
The DNA here is from genome assembly GCF_006346415.1 of Bacillus sp. D386. Lineage (NCBI taxonomy): Bacteria > Bacillati > Bacillota > Bacilli > Caryophanales > Bacillaceae > Bacillus > Bacillus sp. D386. The sequence goes on from NZ_VEMV01000002.1 coordinate 389,669, forward strand.
ATTATTGTTTGCATATCACCAGAAATTCTTGTCATATGTTCAACTGTTTCAAACAGCTCTGCATCTTTTAAATCCTTCGAAATTTGTTCGAGTCTTCCGCGATCAATCACTAACTCTTCAAATAGATTCATTAATATGTCAAGGCGCTCAATATTGACCCGTATCGTCTTACTATGAGCCACTGCAGTATTAACAGAGGAAGCTTTTTCATCTTCCTTACCCTTTACCTGCTTTGTTGAATGCACCTGCAGCTGATTCGCATTTTCCAGATCCTTTGTGGCTTTATATTCCTGATCCTTAGATGTCTTATTCGGCACCAGCGAAACTCGTACAGACTCAAGCTCTGATACTTTTAAGATTCTCTGTTCGATATCTATTGCAGATTGTTTTGATAGGATCGTTGCCGTAAACTCCTGCCCAAAATCTTCTTCCTCAAGAACATCGACGGGAGGAACCGACTTAATTACTTCTCCCAGTTCAGCAAAAATTTCATAAACCATAAAAACACGGACTGCTTTTAAGATACAATCATCATTTAAAATCACCTTAACAGAGTAAGCTTTAAAGCCTTGGTCGATTGATTGTTCCATGACCGCCCATTCGTATTCGTCATAAATATCCGCACGGGATTCCATTTCTACCGGAGCACCAGGATGTTCTCTATCTGCAGAACCTATCATAACGATTTGACCTGCTACTATGTTTTCTAATTTTTCTATTGTTAAAGAGACATCTCTTTTTCCGTTTCCACCATCTGCAACCGATAAAACCATTGCTTCCAAATCATCAACAGCTAAAAATACAATGTCTAAAATGTCGGTATTAACTTTTATTCGCTGATTTCGGATCTCATCCAACACATTTTCCATTTGATGAGTTAATCGTGCTAAATCATCAAAACCCATTGTCGCAGACATTCCTTTTAATGTATGGGCTGACCTAAAAATTTCATGCACAATCATGACATCATCAGGATTTTTTTCGAGCTCCAATAATAGTTCATTACAAGTTTGTAAGTGTTCCTTGCTTTCTTCTATAAAAACCTCTAAATATTGATCTAAATCCAAGCTCATTTACCTTCACCTCTCACCCTTACAAATTTCATTCAATACTCCAGCTATATGACCCAGAGGAATTATTTCATCCACCAATCCCGTAGCGATTGCCGCTTTTGGCATACCATAGACCACACAAGTTTCTTCAGATTCAGCAATAATTCTGGACTTTTTAAACTTTCTTAAATTCATAATTCCCTTCGTACCATCTGATCCCATACCTGTCATAATAACGGCTACACATTCGTATACAGGGGGCAGTTCGGAAACTGAATCAAACAAGACATCCACCGATGGACGGTGGCCATTAACGGAATTAGTTTTATCCAATTTGGCAATCAGCACACCAGCTTGAACTGAAGCTTTTAAATGAAATCCACCAGGTGCAATATAGGCTGTTCCATTACATAAAATTTCTCCCTCTTCAGCTTCCTTCACAGTTATTTCTGACAACTCATTTAGTCTCTCAGCCAAGTGTTTTGTAAACCCTTCCGGCATATGCTGTACAATGAGAATAGGTACCGTAATCTTTTTAAGTAATGGCAATACGGTATACAGTGCTCGCGGTCCTCCCGTCGAGGTTCCGATACAAATAATTTTTTGCAAGGGAACATCCGTATTTTTTTCTTTGACATTTTCAGTCAGATTCAGTTCCTGTGAAATTTCAGCGATTGGCGGCACATTCATCAGGCGATTATTTTGGTCAAACACGCTCATATTTACTTTGGCAGCCTCTTTCACTTTCTGAATCATTAGACTCTTAATTCTGTGTAAATCCTGTGAAAATGAACCAGAGGGCTTTTCGATAAAATTGACTGCACCAAGCTTCATGCTCTCCATAATCATATCTACACCCGATCTGTTAGTACCGGAAAGTATAACCACAGGCATTGGATTTTTTTCCATGATTACCTGCAATGTCGTTATACCGTCCATTACAGGCATTTCTATATCCAGTGTAATGACATCAGGTTTCAGCTTTTCCATTTTCAAAAGCCCATCTGCTCCATTTCTAGCAATGCCCACCACTTCAATTTGTTCATCTTCTTGTAAAAATTCAGTTATCAACTTTCTCATAAAAGGTGAATCTTCAATGATTAGAACTTTAATAGCAGCCAAATCTTAAGCCTGCCTTTCGAAAAGAAAATTCTTCATCTTTTTCATAAACGAAGCAGGTGAATTGCCCTCTTTATCCACGCTTCCCATATACTGAGCAATGATTTTGTTTAGTGCTTCACTAGATGGAGCCCGAGAATTCAAGAGGATAAATGGAATTTGTCTTATGACTGCTTTTTGTACCGTTTTATCATCTGGCAAAATCCCAAGTGCCACGATTTCTTTATGTAAAAACTGTTGCGCAGCTCTCGTTAAACGTAAAATGACCTCATTGCCTTCTTTCCGGCTTGAAGCCCGGTTACAGAGAAGATAGAACGGTGCATCCGTTCTGCTAACAAGATATTTCATCATGGAATAAGCATCCGTTATTGCCGTTGGCTCTGGTGTTGTAATATAAATCAATTCATTCGCAGAAACGATAAATTGCAAGGATTGTTCTGATATTCCCGCACCCATATCCAAAATAATAAAATCATATTCTTCCAGAATGCTTTGAAATTGATGGCTAAAGTGAGCAAATTGTTTTTGATCCATTTTAAAAAAATTTGTTAAACCTGTACCCCCAGGAATATAATGGATTCCTTCAGGCCCAGCAGAAATAGCCATCCTTAGAGGGATCCCCTCATTAAAATGATTTGCTATTGTATATCTGCCCGTTTGGCCTATTAAGATATTGATATTTCCCATTCCTACATCAATATCTATAATCAATACTTTTTTATTTTGCTTAGCGAGTCCAATTGAAAAATTTAATGAAAAATTGGATTTACCGACTCCGCCTTTTCCACTTACAACTGCAATTACTTTGGCAGATGGCTCTTCTTTTTTATATTGTATCTTTTGTCGAAGCAGTTCCGCTTGGTCATACATATAAATGACCTCCACATACCATTTTGACAATTTTGTCCGGGGTGGCAGCAATAATATCATCGGGAACATCTTGTCCATTTGTCATATAAATAACTGGAACATGATGTTTAAGAATAAAATTCACCACGGAACCATGATAGGCAGTTTCATCTAATTTGGTAAAAATAGCTCCGTGAATGGGTATTATGGAAAACTGGTTATAGATCGCTGTCATATCAATCTCTTTGGAAGTAGCGGAAAGGACAAGATATGTCAGCATATCGATATTAAAATCAATCAGCCCTTTAAGTTCCTCAACAAATTCCTGATTTCGAAAATTTCTGCCTGCTGTATCTATAAATACATGATCGTAATGGGCAAAACGCTCAGCAGCTTGTTTAAAATCATCACTGTTATACGCCACTTCGACTGGTACTCTCAATATCTCTGCATATGTTTTCAATTGTTCAATAGCTGCGATTCGATAGGTGTCCGTAGTGATGAACGCAATTTTTTTATTATGCTTAATCACATATTCAGCTGCAATTTTTGCAATTGTAGTGGTTTTCCCAACACCAGTCGGACCTACAATATTTATATATTTTCTCTTAAATAATTGCTCACCATTAACGGCAAAATTCTTTAATTGTTCAAGTAAGTAGATATGGACCAGCTCTGATAGGTCCGCCTTAGTTATTTCAGCAGACCTTTGATTATTCCTCCATTTTCCCAATAGATACTCCAACAGTTTGTCGATTATATGCTTATCCAACTCCATTACAACAAGCTGATGGTGTAATTCTCTTAATGGATCTGGAAAGTGATTGTATTTGGATTCTAGTGATAACATTTGTTTCATATCGTGCAATTTTTTAAGTATTTCATTAGATGGGTTATCGATATCTTTTTTTGTTGAATTGGAAAATTGAACAGGTTGTTCAATTGATTCCTTTTTTATGGATGGAATCGTATCTTTATTTACCTTCGTGAATGTTGTTTTTTTACTTTCCACTGAATCGGTATCCAATGCGGCAATCACTTCAAATGATTTCTTTTTAAATAGACCAAGAATACCATTGCTATTGACTACTTTTGAATTTAATATGACGGCATCATTTCCAAATTCCGCCCGTATTTTACTCATCACTTCTTGCATGGATATCCCTGTAAACTTCTTCACATTCATTCAGCATTCACCACCCCTACACTTTGTACCTCTATATTTGCTTCCAATTCGTTATATGATAGCACCGGAAGCTGCGGGAAATATCTCTCTGTCAGCTGGCGCACATACATCCTTACAGCTGGTGAACATAACAATACAGGTGCCTGATCAAGTAAGGCATGCTCCTCCAGCTTTCCTGCTACTGATTCAAGGATTTTCTGTGAGTTAGTCGGATCTAGCGATAGATAATTACCTTGTTCTGTCTGTTGAACACTGTCGGCAACGATTTTTTCAACTCTTCCAGAAAGAGTTAACACTTTTAAATTATCACCCGTTACATATTGGTTTGTGATTTGACGGGCAAGTGCCTGTCTAACATATTCCGCTAAAATGTCAGTATCATTTGTCATCCTTCCAAAATCAGCTAAGGTTTCAAAAATAACTGGTAGGTTCCTAATTGAGACCTTTTCTCTCAATAATTTAGCCAGAACTTTTTGTATATCACCTACAGATAAAGGATTAGGCGTAACTTCTTCTATTAAAATTGGTGCAGACTCTCTGAGATGCTCAATTAATTGTTTTGTTTCCTGACGCCCAATCAAATCAGCTGCATTTGTTTTAATTACTTCAGTAATATGTGTGGAAACAACTGATGGTGGATCCACAACGGTATAGCCTAGCATTTCAGCATATTCCTTGGTCTCTTCCGTAATCCACTTGGCCGGCAGCCCAAAGGAAGGTTCTATCGTATCAATTCCTTCAATAGAATCATCATCCATTCCTGGAGCCATCGCTAAATAGTGATCTAACAAAAGCTCACCCCTGGCCATTTCAGCACCTTTAATTTTCAGCCTATATTCATTAGGCTTAAGCTGAATATTATCTCTGATTCTTACAACGGGTATAACAAGACCCAATTCAATAGCAAGCTGCCTGCGAATCATAACCACCCTGTCCAAAAGGTCTCCGCCCTGATTGGCATCCGCTAATGGAATTAACCCATAACCGAATTCAAACTCAATCGGATCAATACTGAGAAGACTAATGACGCTTTCCGGACTTTTCATTTCTTCCGCTTCTGCGGTATCATCTGGTTCCAGTTCAGAAACAGTGCTTTCTTTTTGTTGAATAGATGTAGCTTTATAAGCCCCCAAAGCCAATAGACCAGAAATAAATAATGTTAGAAAATTATTAATCGGTGTAAAAAGCCCTAATAACAGAATAGTTCCGGCAGCAATATACAGCATTTGTGGATAAGCAAAAAGCTGAGATGTAATATCTGAAGCAAGATTGCCATCTGATGCTGCTCTCGTCACGATAATACCTGTCGCAGTTGAAATCAGTAAGGCTGGCACCTGACTGACAATCCCGTCCCCTACAGATAAAAGTGAAAATTTCACAGCCGCCTCACCAAATGATAAATCCATTTGCATAACACCGATAATCATTCCGAATATCAGGTTGATTAAGACAATAATAATACTGGCTATGGCGTCACCTTTAACAAACTTGCTGGCACCATCCATCGAACCAAAAAAATCAGCTTCTCTCGACACCTTATCACGTCTGGTTCTCGCCTCTTGTTCAGAAATCATTCCGGCATTTAAATCGGCATCAATACTCATTTGTTTACCTGGCATTGCATCAAGCGTAAATCGGGCTGCCACCTCTGCTACACGTTCAGCCCCTTTTGTAATGACAATGAATTGAATAATGATTAAGATTAGGAAAACGACCAATCCAACGATCACTTGACCGCCAACTACAAAGTCACCGAATACATGAACGACTCCACCGGCATCCCCGTGTGTCAGGATTGCTCTAGTCGTAGAAATATTAAGGCCGAGTCTAAATAACGTGAGGAGCAACAGTAAGGAAGGGAAAATAGAAAATTGCAAAGGTTCCTGTGTATTCATTGAAGTCAATAATACTAATAAGGCAAGAGAAATATTGACCATGATTAAAAAACTTATCAACCATGTTGGTAAAGGGATAATTAACATGGCTACAATCATTATGACGGCTATTAAAACTGATAAATCTCTTGCTCGCATGCTACTTCTCTCCTAACGGGTAATTAATAGAACGTGAATCTATCAATATCTTAGATTAATTATGCTAACTATAATCAAACGGCAAAAATGATATCAGGCTAATCATATTTCCTACGACTTGCCTTTCAGTTTATAGACGTACGCAAGAATCTCAGCCACTCCTTTGTAAAACTCTTCAGGGATTGCCTGACCGATATCTGCCTGATTGTACAATGCTCTTGCTAATGGTCTGTTTTCCATCATCGGAATATCATTTTCTTTAGCGACAAGCTTTATTTTCTGGGCAACAAAATCCAGCCCTTTTCCTACTACATATGGTGCATCCAGCTGATTTTCGTCATATTTTAAAGCAATCGCATAGTGGGTCGGATTCGTAATTACTACATCAGCTTTTGGTATCTCCTGCATCATTCTCGACATGGCCATTTCTCTTTGTTTTTGCTTGATTCGAGACTTTATTATCGGATCTCCTTCGATTGTTTTATACTCTTGTTTAATTTCCTGTTTGGACATTCGAATGCTCTTTTCAAAATCGAAACGTTGATAAAGATAGTCCAACAGGGCTAAAAACAATAAAGCTCCCGAAGCAAACAAACCGGTTTTGACTGTAATATCTGCAAGTGTAATTAAGGATGCCCCCATCGTTTTAGTTGAAAGCATCATAATTTCATCCAACCGCGACCAAATAGAATAAAAGGTTATAACTCCAATGACCGTAATCTTTAATATAGATTTGAGCATTTCGACGAGCGCTCTCATTGAAAAAATCCGTTTAAACCCTTTTATTGGGTCAATTTTTTCAAGCTTAAATTGTATAGTTTCGGTTGAAAACATGGCTCCTACCTGCGCAAAATTAGCGATAATTCCGGCTATAAAAGCCGCTAACATAATAGGTCCCAAGATAATAGCCATTTGTTTAAGAAGTTCAATAAACATTAAATATAAATCCGCTTCTGAATATGAGAAGGTAGCAGATAGATTGATTGGATACTTAAAAATAACTAGTAATCTATCTTTTAAAAAACCACCTGCTATATATAAAATGAGAAATACCCCTAACAAAACAACTGCTGTATTGATATCCTGACTTTTGGCAACCTGCCCTTTTTTCCTTGCATCCTGTCTTTTTTTAGGAGTAGCCTTCTCTGTTTTCTCCCCTGAAAAAAATTGCAAATCCAGTTTTAGTAGGCTCATTCTAACTTCCTCCAAGCAGATGCATAAGCGAACGCATTCCTTCCAATGTTGTATTCAAAAGCCCTTTTACCAGAAGTAAGATGGTTCCCATCGTAATAGTTAACAAAATTAAACTGACAAATATTTTGATTGGAAAACCAATAACAAATATATTCATTTGCGGCACCGTTCTTGCTACAATACCTAGTGCTATATCTACCAAAAACAAACTTCCAACAATTGGGATAGACATTTGAAAAGCAATGATAAATGACTGTGTAAAGAATTGAATCATCAATGTGAGGATTTGCTCATTTCCAAACGGAAGAAAATCTGTTGACAAAGGGATGAATTCATAGCTGTAAAAAATTCCGTCCAATAACAAATGATGTCCGTCAATCGCCAGCAAAAAAAGGAGTGCAAATGTATAAAGATATTGACCCATTAAGGGACTTTGAACCCCTGTCTGCGGATCAATGACATTAGCCATTGAAAAGCCCATCTGAAAATCAATGAATCCTCCGGCTGTTTGAACAGCTGAGAACATCATATACGCAAAAAAGCCAATCATTAATCCGACTAAGGCTTCTTTTAACACCAATAAAAGATATAAACCGTCAATTTCAAAGACTGGAGAAGATACCGTATAATACATAATCCAGGCGAGCAGAGCACTGATTCCTAAGCGATGCTGTGCAGGAATCGTTCTATATGAAAAGATAGGCATTGTCATAAAAAAGGATGCAAGACGTACAAAAATCAATAAGTATACACTAAATTTGGGGACAATCTCTTCCATAGCCTATCCTACAAACTTCGTTAGATTATTAAAAATGTCAGCCGTGTAAGAGAGCATTTTACTCAGCATCCATGGCCCAAAAAATACAATGCCCAACAAAACAGCGACGATTTTCGGAATAAAAGCTAACGTTTGCTCCTGGATTTGTGTGGTCGCCTGAAAAATACTGACAATTAAACCAATCCCAAGAGCTAGGATCAGTAAGGGAGCACTTATGATTAATACAGTATAAATCCCCTTTTCAGCCAACGAAATTACTGCTTCTGATGTCATCTTTCTCTCACCTGCCTAAAAACTTTGTAATAAAGATTTAACAACTAAATACCATCCATCGACCATCACAAACAGTAAGATTTTAAAGGGTAATGAGATCATGACCGGCGGTAGCATCATCATACCCATGGACATTAGAACACTCGCCACAATCATGTCTATCACCAGAAATGGGATAAAAATCATGAAGCCAATTTGAAAGGCTGTTTTCATTTCACTGATCGCGAATGCAGGTACCAGCGTAGTTAAAGAAATATCTTCAATTGATTCAGGTGTATCCGCCTTAGAATATTCCAGGAATAGCTGTAAATCCTTTTGCCTTGTATGTTTACTCATAAACTCCTTAAAGGGCCCTGCTGCCTTTTCATATGCTTCTTCCAGCTTTATTTCATCCTTAAAAAGCGGTTGAAGCGCCTCATCATTCACTTCAGATAAAACCGGTGCCATTACAAAAAATGTAATGAAGAGCGATAATCCGATCAACACTTGTGTAGGGGGCATTTGCTGTGTCGATAAAGCTGTCCTTACAAAGCCCAGAACAATAACAATTCTTGTAAAACAGGTCATTAAAATTAAAATGCTTGGTGCAAGAGAAAGAACCGTTAATAACAGGAGCAGCTTAACTGATGTAGAAACGGTATCGGCATCCCCACTGCTAAAGAGAGTCATTAAGTCATTCATCTCGGTGTGTTCCTTTCTTGCTTATTTCTTTTGTAATCTGTTTGCGGTCTTCCTTTAGTTGTTTCAACTGTTCATTAAATTGACTTTTGAACGACTTCTCCGTTTGCCTGGAAGTTTTTATTTTCCATTTATCAATGAGCTTGCCTGCAAGGTCCATTGGGGCAATCTGAGTTTCTAATTTCTGATTATGTTCTTCAATTAGCTTGCTGTATTCTTCCTTATCATCAATCACATTGAGTAATTGAACCGAGTCTCCAACACCTACAATGTAGATTTTCTCCCCAACCCTTACCATCTGGACAGAGCGATTTCCACCTAACGGAGTCCCTCCCAGGTTTTCAATAGTTTGGCCGTGCTGATATCCACGATTCTTTTTATTAATGACGCGCAGAAGAATGTACATTAATCCAGCAACAAATAGTAGGGCGAATACCATTCTAAAGATATCTCCAATTGTAATTCCAATGTCATTTGTCTCATTTTCAGCTGAATCAGAGATACTGTTATTATTGGTCTGGTCGATATCCCCTGTCTCTGTCTTACGATCTTTAGTATTGTAATAACTGTCCACACTTTGGCTGCCATTGTCTGGCGCTGCATTTACTGCAATTTCTTTGAATGGTGCAGTAATGGCAAAACACAAAATGAAGAAAAGAATAACCTTTATATAGCTTGGCATCCGTTGCACGTTTACTTCCCCTCTTTACGATAAAGCTTTGCTGATTGCCTCCAAAACTCGGTCAGCTGCAAAAGGTTTTACAATAAAATCCTTTGCACCTGCCTGAATAGCATCAATAACCATTGCCTGCTGACCCATTGCCGAACACATAATAACCTTGGCATTTGGATTGATTTTGCGTATTTCTTTTAATGCTGTAATTCCGTCCATATCTGGCATCGTAATATCCATTGTGACCAAATCAGGATTTGTTTCTTTATATAGCTCAATAGCCTGATGACCATCCGCTCCTTCTCCCACAACATCATATCCATTCTTAACCAGGATATCTTTAATCATCATTCTCATAAATGCAGCATCATCGACTACTAAAATTTTGTGTGACATTCTTTCTTCCCCCAGCTTACTTTAATTTTTTCAGACGGTCAGTTCGGCTAATAATATCTGTAACCCGAACACCAAAATTTTCATCAATTACAACGACTTCTCCTTTGGCAATCAAACGCTTATTCACCAAAATATCGACCGGTTCACCGGCTAATTTATCCAATTCAATAATAGATCCTGATGATAGCTCAAGAATTTCTTTGACGGACCGATTTGTTCTTCCCAGTTCTACGGTTACCTGCAAAGGAATATCCAATAACATATTGAGGTTATTAACCTCTTTTTCATCTAACCGCTGCGTGTGCTCAAATTCAGAAAACGTGGCAGGCTGTACCTGAACCGGCTGGCTATAGGGAGCAGAATTCGTTCCTAGATATTGATTGCTTTGCATATTTATCTCTGTTTTACCTCCCAACAGTGCGTCGTTGATGTGCTCCGCTTGATACGATTGATCAGATGCCGTTTTAGCTACTCTCTCATTACTGGTTCTCACAGTTGGTTCCACTCCACTCATAGAATAGGCAGCTGGTTGATTCTGTTTAATTGTCTCTCCCATCTCAGGAGAAGTTTTCTTCATCAATTCATCTACTAAACTTCTGGCAAAATGCGCAGGCAATAATTGCATGATATAGGAATCTATTAAGTTCCCTATCGTTAATCTAAAAGACACTTTCACAAGCAAATCAGCTTTTGGAAAAACATCATGTCCAGAGCCTTCCATTAAATCTATAAGCTCTATGGATGGAGGCGAGATATCTACACGCTTATTAAAAACAGTCGACATGGAGGTTGCAGCAGAACCCATCATTTGATTCATCGCTTCCTGTACAGCGCTTAGATGAATCTCAGATAAATCCTCAGCTGGAGAATGCCCATCTCCACCCAGCATGAGGTCAGCAATAATAGCAGCATCTGTTTGCTTTATGACCAACAAATTAGAACCAATAAAACCATCTGTATATTCCACCTGAATGGCTACATATGGCTGTGGAAATTCTTCCACTAATTTTTCACTGGCAACTATAGAAACGCAAGGTGTCGTAATATCCACTTTGTGATTTAATAGTATAGATAAAGCAGTTGCTGAGCTTCCAAATGATATATTGCCAATTTCACCAAGAGCATCCTGTTCCATTGATGAAAAATAATCACCTATCGCTGGTGAAGCAGGAAACACTTCCTGATTAGAACTATCTAATAATGCATCAATTTCTTCCTGAGTAAGTCTTTCATTGTTCATCATTCTAAGCTTCCCCCTTTCAAGTTCTCCAATATTTGAATGCCTATCTTCTTATTTACCTTTCCTGCCTGTCCAAGGAATTTAGGAACATCTCCTATGGACAACACGATTGGGCTGTCTATTGGCTGACCTAATTCAATAACATCCCCCACAGTTAGATTTAAGAAGTCTTGGATTAAAATATCAGCAGTTCCCAATTGAGCAATCAGGGGTAACTCTGCTGTTCGAACTTGTTGTTCTATCGCTTGTACTTCATTTGGTTCTCTTTTCTTTTTGTTTGTATGCATCCAATAATGTACAGATAAATTGGGAATAATAGGCTCTAATACTACATGCGGTATACATATATTTATCATCCCGCTAACTTCACCGATTGTAATATTTAATGAAATTACAACCACCGTATCATTTGGGGAAACCATCTGTAAGAATTGTGGATTAACCTCAAACTCTGATAGCTCCGGGTTTATATCGGCTATGTTAGCCCACGCTTCCTTTAGATTCTCAAATGCACGTTCAAATAGATTGGACATAATTTTGGTTTCTATCTCTGTGAGGCTCTCAACTTTATTAAGACTTGAACCTCTGCCGCCTAATACACGATCGAGCATGGTATAAGCGATAATCGGATTAACTTCCATCAAGATTCGTCCATCTAAAGGAGGAACCTCAAAAACATTCATAATCGTCATTTTAGGAATTGAACGTATAAATTCTTCATACGGAAGCTGATCAGCTGTCGCAACATTGATATTGACATACGTGCGTAACTGCGCTGAAAAATAAGTGGTCAGTAAACGAGCAAAATTCTCATGTATTCTTGTTAAATTTCGAATTTGGTCTTTCGAAAACCGTAAAGCTCTTTTAAAATCATAAACTCTTACTTTTCTTTCATTCTCTTCCTTTTTCAATTCATCTGCATCCATTTCACCTGTTGAGAGGGCAGATAATAATGCATCAATTTCATTCTGTGATAAAACCTCGCCAGACAATCGAATCACCTCCGTAGTTTCAGATACTTTTATGTCCGTCGCTTTTTATTGGAGAATAGACGAGGTAGTATAAACTTGAATAACCTTACCTTCCTGCATCAACTCATTCACTTGTTCCTTAAGTTTATTTTCAAATTCCAGTTTGCCCTTTTTATCATTCAGTTGTTCAGCTTTCATCTCAGATAATTCTTTAATGACAATGTCATTTACTTGGAAAATTCTTTTTTCTAATTCCTCTTTTGCCTTTTTACCGTCTGTTTCCATCATATACGTTACTCGAATTAACGTATTATCCGTTAAGTTAGTCGTAATTTCCGGTATTTCAACAGAATATTTAATAACCTCATCAATACTCGGTTCTTTATCTGCAGAGTCGCCTGTGTAATTCATTAACACAACAACCGCGATGATCCCCAGCAAAGAAATAGCTGACAAAAATAAAAGTATTAATTTATTCTTCATCGGTATCCTCCCGGTTCTGCTGATGTCCTAAAACGTTTATGCTGCGATAAAAATGATTAATCATCTGTATAAGTTCTCTTTCCTCAGTTGCGACGATTAACTTTTTTCCATTGGTAAGTGTTATAGTCGTATCTGGATTTGCTTCTACAGACTCTATGAATAATGCATTTAAAAAGTATTTTTTTCCGTTCAATTTGGTTACCTGTATCATAATTGGGAGGGCTAAAGGATTTCTTTAGCCCCTGCCTCCTTTACCATTACCTTTTCAAATTAACTAATTCCTGAAGGATTTCATCAGATGTTGTGATAATGCGGGTATTAGCCTGAAAACCACGCTGTGCCACAATCATATCTGTAAATTCTTCAGATAAATCCACATTTGACATTTCAAGTCGACCTGATGTCAGTTTCCCTCTACCTTCGGTGTCTGCTGTTCCTATGTCGAGTACCCCAGAATTTGCAGATGCTTGAAATGTATTATTACCCGCCTTCGTTAATCCGGCCGGGTTAGTGAATTTAGCTACTCCAATTGTTGCTATAGTGTCACTAGCTCTATTTGCATCGACACCCGTTATTTCGCCGCCCTGTCCAATACTGAAGCTGACTATATTTTGCGGGATAGTGATCTCCTGTTCGTCTATATCTAGAACCTTAAATCCTTCACTTGTCACAAGTGCCCCATCCTGATCTAAATAAAAATTCCCTGCACGTGTATATGATTGTTGATTTCCATTTTTAACTACGAAATATCCATCACCTTCAATAGAAAAATCCAGTGTTCGATTCGTCGTTTGGGCACTTCCCTGTGTATCAATATTATCAATCGAAGCCAGTGAGCTTCCGAGGCCTACCTGAATAGCATTCGTACCGCCCTTATCAGCAGTGGCTCCGCTGGCACCCGAAACAGTTTGGCTCATAGTATCTTTAAATGTAACCCTGCCTTTTTTAAAGCCATATGTGTTCACATTTGCGATGTTATTACCGATTACATCCAATTTTGTTTGGAAGTTTTTTAATCCGCTAATGCCAGAATACATGGAACGTAACATATTATTATTTTTCCCCTTTCAGCTTGGCTGTATCAGTCGATCAACAGCCTGGCTTCCTCTCATGAGGTCCAGCCATCCAGTTTTTATTTTAAAATGATTGCCCCATTAATATTTGTGAAAATTTGGGCTCCCGCTTCGTCTCTATCCATTGCAGTAATGACCGTATTATTTTTTGCATTTACAATGAGGGCTGCATGATCCATCAACACCAATGAATCATTTAAACCCTTGCGCCTTGCTTCAGCCAATTTTACTTCCAGCTGGCCCCATTGATGTTCATCTATCTGTAAATTTCGTTGTTGGATGCGCTGTTGGGCATGCTTGCTGATTGTAATACCTTTATTTGCAGCGTCCAGTTCAGGCCTAAGAAAGCTTTCAAAAGAATCATTTCCACTTTTCATTTGGTTTTTTTGCGCACCTTTAAGTGGATTGGCAATTGGCACTTGTGGCCTGAATATAATTTTTTGATCCATTGACTTCGCCTCTTATCTTTATCCTACTTTAATCAACTGATTGAGAAGCAGAGAGGTTTTCGCTTCATCATTCACCTCTAGTTTAACTTTTCCGTCTCTTTGAAAGACCGAAGATACTTCTGCCGTGTGTTCTTCCCCTTTATCATCCAGCCAAGTCACTTGTTTCCCTATTAGACGACTCGCTTCGGCAAGATTATTGCCCTCTGATAGCTGATTTATGGAAGAAATATTTGCAGGCTCTAATACAGTCCCGTCTTCTAGAATAAATTTCACACTCTCATCAACAAATTGGATGGATTTCACAACACCCTTTCCTTCCACAACCTCCGTGTCCCCACCTTCGTTATCTGGGTTGGCCAGTTTATGATAGGTCACTTCCTGCCCCACAAACTGCGAATAGGTGATTAATAGATTTTGATTTTGTGAGTTCACAAAGCTCTCTAACGTCGTATTCATATTCGTCATTTGCTCAAGACTTGAGAAGGTTGCCATTTGCGCTATAAAGTCCGTATCGTCCATTGGACTGGTTGGATCCTGATTTTGTAGCTGTGTCAGCAATAATTTCAGAAAATCATCCTTATCCAGGTTATTTTTTACTTCCCTCGTTTGATTCTGTAAGGAACTATATAAAAGACTTGTATCAATCGTTGTCAAAATGACTCCTCCTATATTTCCTGATTAATGATTGATTCTTCCAGAACACTTGAAAATCCTGAAAATAATTCTTCATCATGATCCCTAACATTTTGATCTTCTTGATGTTCATGCTGATTTCTTCTCTCTTCCGAAGGAGATTCTTCCTGGAAGTGCGTATCCTGTGATTGTTCTAGGTCTATTTCGTCGAAATCAATTCCCTGTGCAGCCAATGAAACTCTTAGTCCTTGAATCTGAGATTCTAATAGCTCTTTTCCTTTTTGTGTATTGGCAATAATTTTGGCTACCAGCTGGCCGTCTTTTTGTATTAATTCAATTTGCAAGGTACCCAGGTTCTCCGGTGTCAATCGAACAAATAATCTTTGAACACCATTTTGGTTAGTAAAATTCGATTTAGATAAGAGAGATTCAAATGATTTAATGAATTCATCTGCACCTACTGCTTGTCCACCTTTTTCAAGGGTCAAGACAGGACTCTGCTGCTGTGTTTGTAACTGAAGGTCTCCAATCATCACTGTTTGGTTTAACGGAATATCTGCACTTTTAGCAGACATAGGATTGAATCCGACAATGGAACCACCATTTTTGAAGTTTAATGAATAGGTTTTAGATTGCAGATTGTATGTGTTCATGCCTATATCTCTTAATGAAGCAGGATTGTTTTTTACATCAGACAGAATTGGTTTTTTTGTTTCATCCAAGGCTGTCAATTTGTATTTCCAGTTCATTAAAAGAGCATCTAATTGACCAACATTTTCTGCTCCTTTTTGATTGAACGTATGCTTATGGCTCATCACAACCAATTTTCCGAAATTCAACAGAGTAAGAAATGCATTTCTTTGATCATTTGTTAAACCTTCAAATGGTTTTGCTAACCCATTAGTTAATATGCCATTAAGTGTTTCAATATCATCTTCAACAGGAGGCAATTGAGTAAAATCGATCTCCTTAAATGTATCGTATGAATCCAATAAATTCCTTAATGCCTCTTTAATTGCTTCAGAAGGATTTTCACCCAGAAGCTGTTGAATAAACTCTGATTCTGGAAGAGCTTCCTGGTTATTGGTTAGCAGCATATTTAACAGCTCAAATGCTCCTTCCAACTCTTCAAGTCCCTCTTTTTCCAGGAAACTCAAAGTATCATCTACTTCAACTCCATCATGCATTATTTCATATACTGGATCCTCTGTTTTCTCTGCTTTGTCCAAGCTCTTTTCATCTTGGAGCATTTTATGAAAAGATTTATCCTGAGATTTTTTATTTATTTGCACTTGGTCATTAGGTAAAGCAGTTGTTTTTACAAATTGGTTGTTAGGCAATACACCCATCTGATTCATTTATTCACCTCCTTTCAATCTTTCTGCTTTCCCCTTAAGAATCCTCAGCACCATTACTTTTCTCGGCCGAGATTTTTTCCATTAATACGGCAGCTTTTTTAGCTTCCATCTTTTCCATAATGTCAGCCAAGGCTTCTGTAGTAATAGAGGATAGGACTTTCACCGCTTCTTTCTCATTCATTTCTGCTACTATTAAGGCCGCCTGTTTGGGAGCCATTTTCTCATAGGTATCAATGATATCTTTTGAGGATCTTGAGTTTTGTTCTTTTTTTTGATCTAATTCTGAAATCATCTGTTCCAGTTGCTCTACGGATAACTGACTGCGCTTGAGTTCAATCTCCTTGTTATCCAGCAATTTTTCAAGACTTTCCGTTTCTTTCTCTTTATCCTTAAGCTCTGACTTAAGACTAGCAATTTCTTTCACATAATCCGCTTGATTTGTTTGATTTGTCTGTTTTTCTGCCTTTTCCTCACTCTCACCTAAAAAGGGAATATTTTCAGCAAGTTTTCCAGCTTGTTCCCCTATACTTTTACCTGAGAAAGTTACGGTGATTACCAGAATTCCAGCTATGAATATCAGAACAATCAATATAGTAAGGAACAAATTCAGTTTACTAAATCCTTTGTTTTCCTTTTCTTCCATACGATCCAACTACTACGCCTCCATCATGAACGGCTCATGTATTGTTGAATAGATATTTCATCCATTTGCCGATTTTCTTCGTATTTCATTGTATTAAAATATCTTTGAAAATCTTTCTCTTTGATTTTCTCGTATTTTTTAACCTCTACATTGCTTTCTATCAGAAGCTGGTGATAAAAGTGCATTTTAGATCGTGTATCCATCACACGCTTTTGATAATGGGCAATCATCTTTTCATGATTATCCAAAAAATGCTGATTATATCTGACCTGCTGTACGGACAATCCCTGTTTTAATTGTTCAGATTGTGAATCCAATAACTCTTCTTTCTTTTTCAGCACTTGATAGAGATTTTCGGCCTCTGATTCAAACTCTTTTACAGCTTCTGTATATTTTGACTCTGAATCATTCTTTTCTTTTTCTTTTATCGTTAATATTTTTTCGAATTTATACTGATAGTGCATTGAATCATCCACCCATCTCTACTAATAAGTGCAGTTGTTCGATACTTTGCTGTTTCGTCACTTTTTCATTTACATCCTGTTTTAAATACTCAATGATTGCAGGATATTTAGTAATAGCTTCATCAATGATTGGGTTGGAGCCCTTTTTATAGGCACCAATATTAATTAAATCTTCTGCTTCCAGATAAGCAGCTAAGGATTGTCGTACCTTTTCAGCTGCTTTAGCATGAGCCGGTTCTATAATATGAGCCATTATTCTGCTGATACTTTTTAAAATATTGATTGCTGGAAACTGTCCCTTATTAGCAAGGTCTCTGTCTAAAACAAAATGTCCATCTAATATCCCACGTACTGTATCAGCAATAGGTTCATTCATATCATCACCATCTACCAATACCGTATAAAAGGCTGTAATCGTTCCCTTACTGTTCGTTCCAGTTCTCTCTAGCAATCTTGGCAGAATACTGAAGACAGATGGAGTATACCCTTTAGTTGTCGGCGGTTCCCCAACAGCCAGACCCAATTCTCTCTGTGCCATAGCAATCCTTGTAACCGAGTCCATCATCAGCATGACATTCATCCCCCGATCGCGAAAAAACTCAGCTATGGCTGTTGCCGTATAAGCAGCCTTTATTCTCATTAAGGGCGGCTGATCTGATGTGGCCACAACTACTATAGATCTTTTTAATCCAAGAGGACCTAAATCTCTTTCGATAAATTCTCGGACTTCTCTCCCACGTTCACCAACAAGAGCTATCACATTTAAATCAGCTGTCGTATTCCTGGCAATCATTCCTAATAATGTGCTCTTTCCTACTCCGCTTCCCGCGAAAATTCCAACCCTCTGACCTTTTCCAACCGTGAGTAAACTATCAATCATGCGGACACCTGTTTCAATTCCCTCATTAATAGGCGGACGTGACATTGGATTTGGAGGATCCTGCTCCGTTGCTGTAGAGGATAAACCGTATGGAAGTGACCCTCCATCAAGTGGGTTTCCGATAGCATCAAGTGCCTTGCCTATTAAACCTGTTCCTACTTTGATCTCGAGCGGTTTACGAGTCGCCTCGACAATAGAGCCGGGTGCTATCTCACTTACAACACTATAGGGCATTAAAATGACAATCTCATCCCGGAATCCTACTACTTCAGCCTTTACCTTGTTCTTTTTGCCGGTATGGATCAAGCATACATCTCCAATTGAGCTGGCCGGCCCCTGAGACTCAATCATAAGACCTACCACTCTTTTAATTCGCCCATATCTCTTAAACGTATCGAGAGTATCAATTTGATCTATTAATTGAGAGACTTTCATGAGAGGTCCTCCTCAAGGATTTCCTGAAGCTTAATTCTGATTTGTTCCAGCTGTTCATCCACACTTGCTACCAAACGTCCATTGGATGATTCAATTACACATCCATTTCCTTCTAACTCATCATTCGGATAGATATAAAACTCTGTTTCTCTTGGAAATAAGGACATTAATTCTTTTTTATGTGTTAAGACAAAAGAGTAATGAAGCGGAGGAATATGTAGTTCAATATTTTTATATTCTCGCGCTTCCTTAATTGCTTTTTTCACAATAAATAAATAATCTTCCTCATTTTCGTCTAAGTGCTGATTCATAATTTTTTCAGCTACCTTTATTCCGAGGTTGAGGATGGTAAACTCAGACTTTTCCA
The DNA here is from genome assembly GCF_006346415.1 of Bacillus sp. D386. NCBI lineage: Bacteria > Bacillati > Bacillota > Bacilli > Caryophanales > Bacillaceae > Bacillus > Bacillus sp. D386. Next base: position 408,896 of record NZ_VEMV01000002.1, read on the forward strand.
CAACAGATTGGTATTCTTTTTTAGCTTGGTTCATTGTCTCTTGTGCAAGGTTCAGCATGTGCTGATATTCTCTTTTTGAGTCCGAAGCACCCTGTTCCTTACCAATGAGATACCCTTCCTGTCTGGCCTCTTCAATGAGAATTTGTTTTTCCTTATCCCATTGCTTTACTTCTTCCTGTATCTTTAGATAAACTTGATCAGCCTGTTTCTGAGCTTCTAAAACAATTGCCTCAGCTTTTTGATTGGCTTCCATCAAGAGCCGATTTAGATTAGAAGCTACTGACTCTTCTTGAAAAAGGGACTCATTCTGTTCATTCATTATTTTTTTAATCCGGATTATTTTCTTCTCTTGCGCATGTGTTTCTGTATAATGGGACTTTATAATTCTAGACAATAATGTCATCTCCCCCACCACGGGCTAGGACGATTTCACCGGCATCCTCAAGGCGTCGAATAATCGCAACAATTCTTGACTGCGCTTCTTCTACATCCCGTAAACGAACCGGTCCCATAAATTCCATCTCTTCTGTAAATGTATCGACCATCCGTTTGGACATGTTTTTATAAACAATTTCCTTAACCTCTTCACTGGCGACTTTAAGAGATAGCATTAAATCTTCGTTTTCTACATCTTTAATCACCCTTTGGATGGCTCTATTATCCAAGGTGACAATGTCTTCGAATACAAACATTCGTTTCTTAATTTCTTCAGCCAATTCAGGATCCTGTATTTCTAAAGCATCCAAAATGGTTCTTTCTGTTGAACGATCAACACCATTTAACACTTCTACAACGGCTTCAATTCCACCGGTTTGCGTATAGTCTTGCGTAACAGTGGCAGATAGCTTTCGTTCTAGAATTTGTTCTACCTCATTGATGATTTCAGGCGAGGTGCTGTCCATTAAGGCAATCCGTTTCGCTACATCTGCCTGCATATCCTGAGGAAGCTCTGATAAAATCTGTCCTGCCTGTCCCGCTTCCAAATAAGATAGTATTAAAGCAATCGTTTGAGGATGCTCATTCTGTATAAAATTCAGAATTTGGCCCGGATCTGCTTTTCTGACAAAATCAAAGGGCTTCACCTGCAGAGATGATGTTAAGCGATTGATAATGGCCTGTGCCTGGTCACTGCCCAATGCTTTTTCTAATACAGTTTTGGCATAACCAATTCCACCCTGAGAAATGTAATCCTGTGCCAGCGCAATCGTATGGAATTCATCTACGATGTCTTCCTTCTCTTTTGGGCCTACCTTTCGTACGCCTGAAATTTCTAAGGTCAGCTTTTCAATTTCCTCTTCCGATAAATGCTTATAAACATTTGCAGATACATCCGGCCCCATTGAAATGAGCAGGACTGCAGCCTTTTGTTTTCCCGTTAGACCACTTTTTTTATCTCTGATAGACATGTCTTCTTACCCCCTAGTCTTCCGTAATCCATGATCTTAAGAGTTTCGCAAATTCATCAGGCTTTTCTTTCGCCAATTTTTCTAGTTGCTTTCTTTTAACAGTGGCTTCTGATTCTGCTTCGTCTACAATATCGGCTACCAAAACAGGAGGGATCGGTTCTTCATATTGTTCTATCTCAATTTCTTTATTTTTTCTGGATTTGATAATAAAAATCAAAAGCAGAATAATCGCTAAACATAATACACCGCCAATTACATAAATCCACCACGGAGTACTGTTTTCCTGCTGTTCGTCAAATGTAACTTTCCCATTAAATGGCTGGATGGAAATCGCAATTTTTTCCTCTAATTGATCATCTGTTAGAGGATTTTCATTTTCTGATTTATCGATACTTGTTCGCACAATCGTCCCCAAAATATCTCTTATATCAGTTATTCTTTCTTCTGGGAGAGAGTTGGTGTCATTAGCATCAGGTGGTTCAACCATAACCTGAATCCCCAAATCTCTTACTTTGTATGGAGATTCACTAATCTCTTTACGTATTCGGTTAACCTCTGTGTTTACTGTTTCCTCAGTCTTCTCATAATCACCATTTCCATTTGATCCTTCAAGATACTGCGATCCCAGTGAGTCTGAAGGATCTTCAGTAACAGGTGTACCGCCTTCTGCTCCTGTTTCGCCTGTATAGGTCTCTGATAGTTTTTGGGCACTGATCGTCAGGCCTTCCATATTCTCTTCATCCACGGGTTCCACAAGATTTTCTTCTCTATTTTCTTGGGTAAAATCCACATCAGCTGTTACAGAAACAACAACTTTATCGTTACCCATGATCGTTCCAAGCATACTTTGAACTCTGCGTTGTATATCCTTCTCAATCTCTTTCTTTATTTCATTTTGGGATGCAAAACTATCCGTACTATTGCTGCCACTATTATTTAAATCAAAGTACTCAAAGTATTGATTCATAATGACGATATTATCTGTAGGAAGATTTGGGACGCTTTTTGATACTAAATGATATAAGGCTTGTATTTGCTTCTCTTCAAATTCCTGTCCAGGCTTTGTATTTAATACTATGGAAGCCGAGGCCTCCTCTTTTGTATCACTAACGAATACCCCTTTATCAGGGAGGGTGAGAATAACCTCAGCACCTTGAACTCCTTCTATCCCTTTAATAAGGCCTGCTATTTCATTCTGCATAGCATCCTGTTTAATGACATTAAATTCATTATCAGTCATACCAAAGCTTGCATTTTCACTGAAATATGAATAATCTATGCTTCCTGACTTCGGAATACCCTCTGCAGCAAGCTCAACTAGCAACGTATCTGCCATTTCACTTGGAACTAGTATCGTACTGCCATTATCAGCGATTTCCGACGTGATTCCTCTGCCATCCAGATTCTCTTTTATAGATCCAGTTTCTGTTGGTGAAAGATCACTATATAGAGGAACGAGCGTTGTTCTTGAAGTAAGAAAAACAACCGCAGCAGCAATTAGTATTACTGCAGCCATCATACTGATATAGAGTGTTTTCTGTTTACTTGAACGGCTCTTCCAAAAATCTTTTATTTGATTTCCAATTTTTATGAACGTTTCCTTCATCGTGATCCCCCGAACTTAGCTTTTGCATCAATATTAACGTCCACAGAGACTTCCCTGTCATATGTAGGGAATATTAATTTCGTTGGGACAATGCATATATTATTTTTCTACATGCTCATTCTCATTATTTCCTGATAAGCTTCGACTGCTTTATTGCGGACTTCCATAGCCGCCTGCAGCGTTATACTCGCTTTTTGGGATGTAATCATTACATTATGCAAATCAACATTTTCACCAAGTGCTAATTTTTGTGTCATCGTAGCTGATTCTTGCTGAGTCGTATTAATTTCTTCAATAGATTTCTTTAGGACGGACGCAAAAGAGTTTTGAGATTCGTATGGTGTAGTATTGGGTGAGTTAGGTAGTTTTTGAGTAAAAATTGAAGAAACAGAGTTGTTTAATTGAATTGGTTCCATCCCTTATAGCCCCCTAATTTTATTTTCCTATTTCAAGTGCTTTCATCATCATCCCTTTGGATGCATTGAATACTGTAATATTCGCTTCATATGACCTTGTTGCACTGATTAAATCAACTGTCTCACGCAATGGATCAACATTGGGCATTTTAACGTACCCCATTTCTGGATCAGCATCTGCATGGGCTGGATCATAGACCAGTTTATAATCGGGCTCCTCGATATAACCAGCTTCATTGGCTGCCTGATTGCCAGGGTCGTAAACCATATTGACATCTTCCTTAATCGCAGCAACTCTAACACCATTACCAACAGAAGAATTATTTGTTTTATTCATAGCTGTATTCAAAAAATTAGAAAACCCATTATCCTTTGTTTGCAATTCAATTGATTTCCTTTGATAAGGTTGCCATTCACCATCAACATACTTGCCTCTTGTTGTTTCAGCGTTGGCCATATTGGATGAAATCACATCCATACGCAGTCGCTGTGCTGTTAACGCACTGGATGTAATGTTCATGCCAGTGAACAAACCCATACCTACTTACCTCCCTGTATAACACTTTTTAATGTTTGAAAATTGCCATTCAGCCGTTCAATCAATGCATTGTAATAGATTTGGTTAGTAGCCAAATCGCTCATTTCACTATCCATATCCACACTATTTCCTGTACTATTATAATTCCGACTGTTACTGGTTACTTGAATGGCACTGCTTCCTGTTTTCTCAAATTCAAAGTGCCTGCTATCGGTTTTAAAGGATTGATTATTTATTTGTGCTGCTTGATCTAATTCAGATTTAAAACTCACATTTTTTGCTTTATAGTTAGGCGTGTCGACATTTGCAATATTTTGGGAGATAGCTTTTGATTTTAATGACGAGTAATTCAACCCTTGTTCAAGCAAGCTGACTGTGTTGGAAAAAAGCTTCATTTTATCACCCTTTCATACTTAAAGAGAGTTTTCCCTACTCTATTAGTTATTCATTTACTACGACAAATCCTTCTATATATTGAACATCTATCCAATATACTACTATATTCACTATTATTTTACAGAGTAATATTACATATTTCTTTATTTTAAGTATAAATAAGACAAAATAGTCACATTTATAAATTATTTGTCATAATTTATATTAAAGAAAATTAACATAAAATGATAAGTACAATAGTCCTATTTTGACCAAGAAAAATTAACTTTTTTTATTTTTTATGGTTTATTTTTGAATTTATCTGGCTATTTTCTCATTTTGTTCAAATTTCAACTAACAAAAAAACGAACCCATTTTTAGGAGTTCGTTTTTTTTCATTACTTATAGAAGTAAATAAAGTTAGTTTGAAAACCCTTCATTGATTTCCCATTATTAAGTAATAAGAGTGCAATAACATTACTATCAACATCTTACGTTAATTGTAGTGATGTTAATTACGTCCAACCGACTTCTTTTATCCAGTAACAAAAAAACCGAAGTCACTTTTTGACTTCGGTCTATCTATTTGCTGTATTAGCGTTTTAATCCTTCAAGCTCGTTTAAGAATTTAGCATTCAATACTTTGATATAAGTACCTTTCATACCTAAAGAGCGAGATTCGATAACACCGGCACTTTCTAACTTTCTTAATGCGTTAACAATAACAGAACGCGTAATTCCTACTCGGTCAGCTATTTTGGAAGCAACCAATAAACCTTCATTACCTTTTAATTCTTCAAAGATATGCTCAATAGCTTCTAATTCACTGTAAGATAATGAACTGATAGCCATTTGAACAACAGCCTTGCTTCTAGCTTCCTCTTCAATCTCTTCTGCCTTTTCACGCAAAATTTCCATTCCAACAACAGTAGCACCGTATTCACCTAGAATCAAATCATCGTCAGCGAATTTTTGTTCTACACGGGAAAGAATTAATGTACCAAGGCGCTCACCGCCGCCTACGATAGGAATAATTGTAGTCCAGCCTGATTTGAATAATTCTTTGTTTTCTACAGGGAAAGCTGTATATTCGCTTTCAACATCAAGATTGGAAGATGTTTCTTTAATATTGAAAAGATTATTTGTATACTCTTCAGGAAATTGACGATCTTCGAGCATTTTTTTCATACGCTCATTTTCAATTTGTTGGTTTATTTGAAAACCAAGTAATTTTCCTCTGCGGCTAACTACGAAGATATTCGCCTGAATTACTTCGCTTAAGCTTTCAGCCATTTCTTTAAAATTAACTTGCTTTCCGCCTGTTTGTTGCAGCATCGAGTTTATTTTTCTTGTTTTATTCAGTAAATCCATTGTTTACTTCCTCCTATAATGTCTTCTTTTATGGATATTTATCAAGTTTATTGAGTGAACAGGATAATGGAAAAGAGTAAAATGTAACTAATTAGTTGTACCCTTGAGCAATAATCTGAAACATCAAACTACTTATAATATAAACTCACTTAAGTCTTTATTTTTAGATATTGCGCCCAGTTTTTCATCCACATACTTAGGGGTAATCATAATATGCCCCATAGAAATTTCAGGAGCTTCAAATGATAAGTCCTCTAAAAGCTTTTCCATAATAGTATGTAATCTTCTTGCTCCAATGTTATCCGTGTTTTGGTTCACTTCAAAGGCAACCTCGGCTATCCTACGAATAGCTTCGTCTGAAAATTCAATTTCTATACCTTCTGTTTCTAATAATGCTATATATTGTTTAATCAAAGCATTGTCAGGTTCTATTAACACTTTATAAAAATCATCCACAGATAATTTTTTAAGTTCTACTCTGATTGGAAAACGACCTTGCAGTTCAGGAATAAGGTCAGAAGGCTTTGCAATATGGAAAGCACCTGCAGCAATAAATAACACGTGATCCGTTTTAACAGTACCGTATTTCGTTACGACTGTCGAACCTTCAACAACAGGAAGAATATCTCTTTGGACTCCCTCTCTCGATACGTCTGCTGAAGAGGCACCGCCGCTCTTACTCGCTATTTTATCGATTTCATCAATAAAGATGATACCAGTCTGTTCAGCTCGTTCAATAGCTACCTGTGTTACCTCATCCATATCAATCAATTTTTGCGCTTCTTCATTTGCCAATACCTTACGTGCATCTTTAATAGCTAGTTTTCGTTTTTTCTGCTTTTTAGGCATTAGATTACTGAATGCATCCTGCATATTCATACCCATTTGTTCCATACCGGATCCCTGAAGCATATCAAACATAGATGGGGGCTGTTCTTCTACCTCTACAGTAATTACTTCTTCTTCTAACTCACCTTTTAATAAACGCTCTTTGATTAATCTGCGTTTTTCATATATATTTCTTTCATCTTCCTGATTATCTTGATCAGATGGATTGGAAGTATCACCTGAACCGCCGAATATCATCTCGAAAGGATTTTTAAAGGAAGACGACTTTTTGCCTGAAGGTACTAACAATTCTACAATTCGATTGTTAGCATTTTCTAATGCTTTATCCTTCACTTCCAGCATTCTTTCTTCTTTTACAAGTCTAACAGAAGTTTCAGCTAAATCACGCACCATGCTTTCTACATCACGTCCGACATAGCCAACTTCTGTGAATTTTGTTGCTTCCACTTTAATAAAAGGGGCTTTAACAATTTTAGCAATTCGACGAGCTATCTCAGTTTTCCCAACACCAGTCGGTCCAATCATAAGGATATTTTTCGGTACAACCTCATCACGCATGTTTTCTTTTAAGAGACCGCGTCGATACCTATTTCTTAATGCTATAGCGACTGCTCTTTTAGCATCCGCTTGCCCAATTATGTATTGATCCAATTTCTCAACTATTTGTCTCGGTGTTAGATTTTTGATGTCCTGTTTCATTATGACCCTCCTTTGTTCATAGCTCTTCCAAAATAATATTAGAATTCGTATATACACAAATTTCAGATGCAATTGTTAACGAAGCATGAGCAATTTCTCGGGCTGTCATATTTTCACCGGAAAAACGTTTCAGGGCACGTCCAGCGGCCAGCGCATAATTCCCACCGGAACCAATCGCCAATATACCATCATCAGGCTCAATCACTTCTCCGGTACCTGAAATCAGCAGCATATGATTGGTATCCATTACGATTAACATAGCTTCAAGCTTACGTAAAACTTTATCGCTTCTCCAGGATTTAGCAAGTTCAACCGCTGCACGCTGTAAGTTTCCATTATATTCATGTAACTTATTCTCGAACATTTCAAATAATGAAAAAGCATCCGCAACTGAGCCTGCAAAACCGGCTAACACTTTTCCATTAAATAATTTTCTCACTTTTTTTGCAGTGTGTTTCATTACAACGGCATTTCCCATTGTTACCTGACCATCACCAGCCATAGCACATTCCCCATTATGTTGCACTGCAAAAATGGTAGTAGCATGAAATTGTTCCATAATACAACTCTCCCTTACTAAAATTAAGGCAAATATCTTTAAGCTCTCGGATGGCTGTTTCTATAAACTTCTCTTAGTCTTTCCTTACTGACATGCGTATAAACCTGCGTCGCCTGTATGGAGGAATGACCGAGAAGTTCCTGTACAGAGCGTATATCCGCACCGCTATTTAATAGGTGTGTCGCAAAACTATGCCGCAGCATATGTGGATATAGATGTTTATTAACGGAAGCTTTATCTATAATATTCGTTAAAATATACCGAACACCCCTTGGAGTTAAAGGGTTACCTCTTTGGTTAACAAACAGAAACGTGTGCTGTTGTGAAGATTTTTGTATCAATTCATTTCTGGGTCCTTCAATATATTCCTGCAATGCTTTTTTAGCATGTTCACCAAAAGGAATATAACGATCCTTCTTCCCCTTCCCATGAGCAAGAACAGTCATAAGAGAAAAATCCAAATCCCCCAGTTCCACACTGCAACATTCACTTACCCTCATACCTGTGGCATACAAAAGTTCTAATATAGCCAAGTCCCGCTTTCCTATGGTCGAAGTATGATCGATAGCTGAAAATATCGCTTCCATCTCTTCTTCATACATAAACCTAGGCAGCCTCTGTTCCTTTTTTGGCAATGAAAGCATTGCAAATGGATTTTCATCCACCATATTTTCCCTCATGAGAAACTTATAAAACGATCGTAAGCAAGATATTTTCCTGCTGATACTTCTTTTAGACAAATTACGTTCAGTGAGATTCGTAACATATAATCGAGCATCGGGATATGTGACTGTTTTCAAACTGGAAATAACTTGTTCACTCATGAACAAGAAAAATTCCTCTATATCCTGTTTGTAATATGCAATAGTATATTTTGAATAGTTTTTTTCGATTTGTAAATACTTTATATAAAATTCTAAAGAAGTTCCATTATTCAAAAAAGTCACTCCTTATCAAGGGCTACTAAATACTAACATATAATAGTAACCCTTGCAATTATTTTACAAACTATTCAAAAAGTTCCGAATTGTTTGTAAAGCACGTTCAGCGTGAGCTTCAGCTCGTTCTTGTTTGGATTTAATTTTCCTTCCTAAATCCGGGAATAAGCCAAAATTAGCATTCATAGGTTGGAAGTTTTTGGAATTAGTTGAGGTGATATAGTGAGCCATGCTTCCCATTGCTGTTTCCTGAGGGAAGGTTAATGGTTCCTGTCCTGAAGCCATCCGAGCTGCATTAATACCTGCAATTAAGCCTGACGCTGCCGATTCTACATATCCCTCTACACCTGTCATTTGACCTGCGAAGAATAAATTAGGCTTTTCTTTTAGCTGATATGTAGCTTCCAGCACTTTAGGCGAATTGATAAAGGTATTTCTGTGCATAACACCATATCTTACAATTTCAGCATTTTCCAGACCTGGAATTAATCTAATCACTTCTTTTTGCGGGCCCCATTTTAAATGAGTTTGGAAGCCAACAATATTATACAATGTTCCAGCTGCATCATCCTGACGAAGCTGCACAACTGCATACGGTCGTTTTCCCGTTTTAGGATCTTCTAGGCCAACCGGCTTCATCGGGCCAAACAGCATGGTTTTCTTTCCTCGCTTTGCCATCACTTCAATAGGCATGCATCCTTCAAAGAAAATTTCCTTTTCAAACTCTTTTAACGGAACAGTTTCTGCTTCAATTAGCGCGTCATAAAAAGTATTAAATTCCTCTTCAGTCATTGGGCAATTTAAATAAGCTGCTTCCCCTTTATCATAGCGTGATTTCAAATAAACTTTGTCTAAATCAATACTGTCTTTTTCAATAATCGGTGCAGCCGCATCATAAAAATAAAAATAGTCCTCTCCTGTTAATTGGCTGATTTCACGTGATAATAATTCACTGGTAAGAGGCCCCGTCGCAATAATCGTTATCTCATCTTTTGGTATTTCCGTTAATTCCTCATTATGAATCGTTACATTTGGATGATTTCTTAATGTTTCTGTTACTCTGCCTGCAAACTCATGGCGGTCAACAGCCAGTGCTCCTCCAGCCGGTACAGAACAGTGATCTGCAGAATCAATAATAAGTGAGTTTAATTGACGCATTTCCTCTTTCAATACTCCAACCGCATTGGTTAAAGTATTTGCTCGCAAAGAATTGCTGCAAACCAATTCAGCGAACTTATCTGTATGATGTGCCGGAGTTTGTTTCACAGGTCTCATCTCATATAAATCAACCTGTATGCCTCTCTCGGCCAATTGCCAGGCCGCTTCGCTGCCAGCTAATCCGGCACCTACTACTATTACTCTTTGCATTATGTATACCCTCCAGCTATATTTATTACGTAAATCGTTATATCATGTAACACATTTAAAAACAATATGTTTTATAAGTCATACGTATCTGTTATTAAAAAGTTTCAGGATATTTCACGTATTTTATTGAGATTTAAGAAGGAAGAGCCTCAGCTCTTCCTTCCTTTAACTTTGTGGTTCTTCCTTATAATTGCAATCAAGACATGTAACTTGAATGCCTTTTTTAAGTTTTTTCTCAACTAACGGTCCTTGACATTTTGGACAAGGTCGCTGTATTGGCTTATCCCAAGAAATGAATTCACAGGCCGGGTAACGATCACAGCCATAAAAGATGCGGCGTTTTTTGCTTTTTCGTTCAACGATATTGCCTTCATGACATTTAGGACATTTCACACCGATTTCTTTGACAATCGGCTTGGTATTCCGGCAATCCGGGAAATTACTGCATGCAGCAAATTTTCCGTAACGTCCCATTTTATACACCATCGCCGATCCACATTCCTCACATGATTCGCCTGTTGGTTCATCCTTTATTTCGATTTCTTTCATCTCTTCTTCAGCCTTGGCTAAATCCTTTTCGAACTCTTTGTAGAAATGATCGATAATATTAACCCATTCAACTTCACCATCTTCTACATTATCCAGTTCGTTTTCCATTTTAGCTGTGAATTCTACGTCCAGGATGTCAGGGAAGAATTCACTCATAACTTCAATAATAATCTCGCCAAGCTCTGTCGGAACAAAGCGCTTATTATCTAGAGCTACATAGCCTCTCTTTTGGATAGTGTCAAGTGTTGGCGCATAGGTTGATGGTCTGCCAATGCCTAATTCCTCAAGGGTTTTAACCAGCCTTGCTTCTGTATAACGAGGAGGCGGCTGAGTAAAATGTTGATTTGACTCGATGTCCTTCGAAAATACAACATCCCCTTCTTTCAGATCTGGCAGTAAATTTTCCTTTTCTTCATTATTATCATCATTGCCTTCAATATATACTTTCATAAAACCGGCAAATTTTACTTTTGACCCATTTGCTCTGAATACGACATCACCGTTTTTTAAATCTACGGCCATCGTGTCCATAATGGCAGGCGCCATCTGGCTGGCAACAAATCGTTCCCATATTAATTTATATAAGCGGTATTGGTCCCTGGAGAGATATTGCTTCATCATAGAAGGTTCCCTGATCACCCCGGTCGGCCTTACTGCCTCATGGGCATCCTGTGCTCCAGATGTTTGCTTATCCTTCCTTTGGGTCTTTGGTAAGTACTCTTCCCCAAACTGAGATGTAATCCATCCGCTTGCTTCTTTTTGAGCAGTTTCTGAAATCCTGGTAGAGTCCGTTCTCATATACGTAATCAGACCCACAGTTCCTTCTTTGCCAATCTCAATACCTTCATACAGTTGCTGAGCAATCATCATGGTTTTCTTTGCTCTGAAATTAAGTTTACGAGCTGCTTCCTGTTGCAGGGATGATGTTGTAAACGGAGGAGCTGGATTACGTTTTCGCTCCTTCTTCGTTACCGATTGTACTAAGAATTCGTTTCCATTTAATTTTGAAAGTATATTATTTACATCGTCTTTGGATTGCAACGGAACTTTCTTGCCATTCAAAGATTGAAAGTTAGCTTCAAAATCCTTCTTGCCTTTCAGAAACGATCCATTAATGGACCAATACTCTTCCGGTTCAAATGCCGCTATTTCTTTTTCACGATCGATAATTAGACGTACAGCAACGGATTGAACACGTCCGGCACTTAGGCCTTTTTTTATTTTTTTCCATAGAATTGGGCTTATGCTGTATCCCACAATACGGTCTAATACTCTTCTCGCTTGCTGTGCATCTACCAGATTCATTTTAATAGGCCTTGGATGTTTAAATGACTCTTTAATTGCGTCTTTTGTTATTTCATTAAATACGACACGGCAATCAGAGCTTACATCCACACCGAGACTATGAGCTAAATGCCACGCGATTGCTTCCCCTTCTCTGTCGGGGTCAGCCGCGAGATAGACTTTCTTAGCTTTTTTTGCGGCTGTCTTTAAATCTTTTAGTACATCACCTTTACCGCGAATGGTGATATATTTCAATTGATAATTGTGTTCAAAATCTACACCCATCTGGCTCTTCGGTAAATCACGTACATGGCCCATGGATGCTTTCACTTTATATTTTTTTCCTAAATATTTTTCAATGGTTTTCGCTTTAGCAGGCGATTCCACTATAACTAAATAATCCGCCATTTCTTTCCTCCTTAAGAGGGTATCATTCTCTATATTCATGCATGTATGATTATGAAGGTTTAGATTTACTTCTGTCAATGGTATGTTCTAATGATTTTTTTACTATTAACAACAATCAATATAATCTGAATAATTACCCTGACCAAAAAACCTTGTCTGAAGCACAATGTATAACAGAAATTATAATTTTGCAACTTAAAGAGTTTTAAAATAGCCTAACTAACAAAATGGTAATCTTCATCCATCATGTCCCGAAGCTCTGTTTAATGTCACCACTCATAGAGAATGTCATTCGCATGATTGATTAATTTGGCACCCTCTTTAATCAGTTCATGCGGACCTGCAGACAGTTCAGAAAACACACTTCCCGGTACCGCATAGATATCTTTACCCTGTTCTAATCCATGCTGGATTGTGATAAATGTCCCACTTCTTTGTTTTCCCTCTACCACTAGTATCGCCCGTGATAAACCACTAATAATTCTGTTTCTCATAGGAAAATGCCAGGGTTCCGGTTTCATGATGGGTGGATATTCAGACAATACTACACCATTTTTCATAATTAATTCAGCAAGTGCTGTATTTTCCTTTGGGTAAATATTAAAAAGCCCACCACCAATAACAGCTATAACCTTTCCACCGCTTTGGAGAGCTTTAATTTGTGCATGTGAATCGATCCCTCTTGCTAATCCACTTGCAATACATACATCCGCCTTAACTAAATCGGGAATTAGATAGTTAACCATCTTTTTTCCGTATTCAGTAGGGGCACGGCTACCTATTATGGCTAATATCCTTGAATTATGCAAGAGTTCAAGATTTCCTTTGCAATATAAAATCCATGGTTGTTGATAAATAACAGAAAGTTGTCCGGGATATAGGTCATCGAGGAATGTTATACAACGGATGTGGTTTTTCTCATATATAGAAGGCATTTTTTGAAGATCTTCATTGTGGAGGTCTTTCATGAATAAGGAGATTTTTGACGAGGGTAACTCCAATGTTTCCACCCAATAACGGTAGGGCTGATCATACATCTTCTGAAGGTTCGGATCATCTTTCAATATGCGAAATTTAGCTTTCCAACTCATACCCCGACAATGATCCAGGTGCACAAGCCTATTCTTCCATTCATCCATAACAGCTTCACCTCTTAATATTTAATATATAAAGACGCTCCCCTTAAAAAGGATAAGGGGAGGCTTGTCTTATTATTAATGCGTTTTACATTTATCGTATAGCCCTTTTTCTTTTAATACGCTTAGCATCGTTTCACCCATTATAGCCGGAGTTTCCGCCACTTTTATACCGCATTCATTCAACACACGAATTTTCTCATCGGCTGTTCCTTTTCCACCGGAAATAATGGCGCCTGCATGGCCCATTCGTTTCCCTGGAGGAGCAGTACGGCCTCCGATAAATCCGGTAACCGGTTTTGTCATATTTTCTTTCACCCATTGGGCTGCTTCTTCTTCCGCTGTACCACCTATTTCACCGATCATAATCACCGCATACGTTTCAGGATCTTCATTAAAAGCTTTTAAAACGTCGATGAAATCAGTTCCATTGACAGGGTCGCCACCAATACCAACTGCTGATGACTGTCCAAAGCCCGCCTGAGTTAATTGATGCACCGCTTCATAGGTTAATGTACCCGAGCGAGAAACAACGCCAATATGCCCTTTTCTGTGGATATAACCAGGCATGATCCCTACCTTACATTCTTCAGGAGTAATAACGCCCGGACAGTTCGGCCCGATTAGACGTGTTTTCTTCCCTTCCATATAACGTTTTACTTTTACCATGTCCAATACAGGGATATGCTCTGTAATACAGATGACGAGATCAAGCTCTGCATCAACTGCTTCAAGAATGGAATCTGCAGCAAAAGGAGCTGGTACATAGATAACTGATACATTGGCACCTGTTGCTTCTTTTGCTTCAATTACGGTATTGAAGACAGGAACACCTTCAGCCTCAGCGCCGCCTTTACCAGGTGTTACACCGCCCACAATATTCGTGCCGTATTCTAACATTTGCTTCGTATGAAAACGGGCTGTAGATCCTGTAATACCTTGTACAATCACTTTTGAATCTTTATTAACAAATACGCTCATTTCATATATCCTCCAGTCTTAGCCTATTAACGAAACGATTTTTTGTGCACCATCAGCCATTGATTCTGCAGCTGTGACATTAATACCGGATTCCTCTAATATCTTTTTACCAAGGTCTACATTCGTACCTTCTAGGCGTACGACCAGCGGTACCTGTAAGCTAACCTGTTTAGCTGCTTCAACAACACCCTCAGCAATAACATCACATTTCATTATGCCGCCAAATATATTTACAAAAATCCCCTTAACATGGCTGTCTGAAAGGATAATCTTAAATGCTTCCGTAACTTTTTCAGCCGTTGCACTGCCCCCAACATCCAGGAAGTTGGCAGGAGTGCCACCATAGTGATTAATAATATCCATTGTTGACATCGCAAGTCCTGCTCCATTAACCATACAGCCGATATTGCCATCAAGAGATATATAGCTTAGGTCGTATTTGGAAGCTTCGATTTCTTTTGGGTCTTCTTCCTCAAGATCTCGATAAGCGACAATATCCTTGTGGCGATAAAGCGCATTTTCGTCAAAATTCAACTTAGCATCCAAAGCCATCACTTCTCCGTCGCCTGTAACGACCAAAGGATTGATTTCAGCAATAGAACAGTCTTTTTCAATAAATGCCGTGTAAAGACTAGTCATAAATTTAGCTGCTTTGTTGATTAATTCATTTGGTATATTAATATTAAAAGCTATTCTTCTAGCTTGGAATGGTGTTAATCCGATTACAGGATCAATAACTTCCTTGAAGATTTTTTCCGGTGTCTTTTCAGCAACTTCTTCTATTTCTGTTCCGCCCTCTTCAGAAGCCATTAACACAACTCTTGAAGTTGCTCTATCAAGAACAAGCCCAACATAATATTCTTTCTTGATGTCACAGCCTTCTTCAATAAGTAAGCGTTTTACTTCTTTACCATCCGGACCCGTTTGATGCGTTACCAATACTTTGCCGAGTATTTCACCAGCATATGTACGAACCTCATCCAGCGATTTGGCAACCTTGACACCGCCAGCTTTCCCTCTTCCACCCGCATGGATTTGAGCTTTCACAACAGTAACCGCAGTTCCAAGTTCACTTGCTGCGTTAACTGCTTCCTCAACAGAAAAAGCGACTTTTCCATTTGGAACATTTACCCCGTATTGTCTGAGGATCTCTTTACCTTGATACTCATGGATATTCATTTCTTATCCTCCCATCAAAACTTTCAGACTATAAAAAATATATTGCGTTTTCATTGTATTAAAACTAGTATTCAAAGTCCAATAATTTAAAGCGATTTCACCAAATATCAGTAATTTTTTTACACTTATTACATAAAATGATAAAGAAAGCATACTAAAAGAAAGGCTGAAATCATCATTTTCAGCCTTCAAAAAAGATATATATTTTGGCATTCCGTAGAAAACTTCTTCGGATAAGTTACTATAGTAATAGAAGATAATTCTATCCACTACTCCCTCAAAATCTCACAACTTTTCTTTTTAGCTTTTCGCTTCATCCCAACTTCAGGAGCTATATCCATTAGGTTTGTTTTCGATACAATTTAACAAGCGAAACGATGATGGCAATCAAAAAGACGGCGATACTATTCCACAGCAAAATAGCTGCTATGTTAAATCCGTAAAAGAACGCAAATCCATCTTCTATCAGCCAGACGGCTAACATTCCAGCGACTAAACCAAACACACCGGCCAATAATAAAGTGACTAATGCAGCTAGATACAAATTGCGCTTTTTATTAAAAACAAAGAACGCAATTAAATTCGCTGCCAGAATGAAAATAATCATTAGAAACAGAAAAAAATCGATCACGCCCACTCCTTATTTACCCATATTTTTCAAACTAAAAGACCTGTCCACAATACACAGGTATTCTATGGCGAAATTCTCTATCTCTTAGGAAACCCTTTCTATAAATTATTTACTAGTTTTATGGTCAACCTTATATATAAAGGCAAAAACCTCTGCAACTGCCTGATAAAGTTCCTCAGGAATCGATTGATTAATCTCAAGCTGTGATAGTAATTCTGTAAGACTAGGATCCTTTCGGACAGGAATCTCATGTTTTACAGCTTCCTTTAAGATATGATCAGCTACAATACCTTTTCCCTTAGCTATTAATTTTGGGGAGACATCCTGATTTTCCTCATATTTTAAAACAGAGGCAGATTTTCTGCTTTTTTTCATATTTTATAATCAACCCCGGTATACCCAAAAGAGGGATAATATGATTTACTTATTTCAGAATTTACAGACTTCTCCTGCGAAAAATCAGCAATTTTTACAGTTGATAGAATATACCCCTTCTCCTCTAAATTTTCCTTCAGTATGGTCACCAGGGAACTGGCAGCAATATTTGCCTCCTTTTTCTCCCCAGTCCATATCTTTAAACTAATGATCCGGTTTTGGATATTCATATCAATAACGGTTTCTTTTAAGTGGGCTAGCTCTAAATAAAATACAATTCGGCAATATGCTGGATCAATTGTCCCATCTTCTCGTTTTCGACCAGTCCATTGCAATGTCAAATCACCTTTAACCGAAGTTAAGGGAACTGGAATCTGCATAAATACATTCTGCAGTGGTCCGGTTTCCTGGGATAATAATTGAAACGCGGCTAACCTTGTCAGAATGGCTTCAGCCTGTTTTTTTAGTTGGATGGGTGTTTTTTCGGCCGTCAATTGTATCAATGTATCCTTTACTATACTTGTCTCAGGCTGTTTTGATTGATCCTTAATTCCTAGTGATTGCATGATGGAGTTTATCGCTTTATATAAGGTGTTATTCTTATCAAGATGACTAAACAGATCACTTTTCAAAATTTTTTCCTGAACCTTTTGCCATTCTTCTGCTGTTAGTTCAGGGGGACGTGTGCTATTTCCACTAAATACCCTTTCTATCCATTCCTGTAATCTATTATGACTAGAATTCGATAAAATTACCTCTCCTTCCTTAAGGATCAGCCCAGCCTTTTGAAAAATTTCCATATTCTCGTCCATAAGAGACATAGCTATCCCTTGAAAGGCTTCCCTCTTACCTGTCTGAAGAAATTCCTCTAATCTATTTATTATATGAGCATATTTACCTAGATTGTCGGAAGTCTTAAGATATTTTGTCAGGGAATCAAGCATACTAGTTAATGATTCTCCAGTTTTCAGTGATAAAAGAGCATCCAACACAGTTTTATGTATCGGAAGCTGGTTCATGTACGCTAATTTAATGGTTGGCATTCCTATCGATGGATCGCCTGTTGAATTCAGCCAGTTTAAAGCCCTGGTAAAGCTATCTTTCGTCACAGCCAGCTGGTTGGCAATCACCATTTCAGCCAGATTTCCCCCCGCCCTTGATGCCTTTATCTGGAATGCACTTAATAGTTGAGCGGGCAAATCGGGCTTTGATATTCCACTGCCAAAAGGCAATACCTTTAATTGCATCAAACCATTTTCTGTTTGCCTGACCTGAAATAATTGGCGCACATGCGCTTCCACTGATACATCCAATTTCGCTATCATTTTTGTTCCATTTACGAGAACTTCCGCCATATTATGAGGATAAAATTTCGTGATTTTTCCAGCAAATATTTGGCCATCTCTGAAGCCTGTTGATACCTTGCTATAAGCCAGTTTATTGATCCATGAATCTATATTTATGACAGGCTGCAAAAAATCACACCTCTCTTATCAGTAATTATTCTTTAAAGGAGCAAATGTCATCCTGTGCCAATCAACCGGACCATACTTTTCGATAGCTTCTAAATGACTGCTCGTTCCATACCCCATATGCTTATCAAATCCATATTGTGGATAGATTTCTGCATATTCCTTCATAAGTCTGTCTCTCGTTTCTTTGGCAATGACTGAAGCAGCTGCAATAGAGATAGACTTGGCATCCCCTTTAATCAGCGACATCTGTGGTATAGGCAAATCTAACTTCATAGCATCTATCAATGCATATTCCGGGAATACTTTTAACTGATTCACTGCTGAAAGCATCGCCTTTTTGGCAGCTTCATAAATATTTATTTTGTCGATTTCCTCACTGTGTATAATGCCAACCCCAACCGCAAGCGCATTTTCCAGTATGTACTCGTAGTATTGCTCTCTTTTTGCAGCAGAGAGTTTCTTTGAGTCAGTAAGGCCGGCTAAATAAAAGTTTTCAGGCAAAATCACAGCCCCTGCTACTACAGGACCAGCAAGCGGCCCTCTGCCTGCTTCGTCTATGCCCACTATATATTGATATCCTTCATCCCTTAGTTGGTTCTCAAAAACCGATATGGAGTCGAAATGGCGTCTTTCCTCTACTTTCCTGGCAATTGCTCTTTCAAAGCCTGAGAGGGCAACCTGGACGCCTTTACGCTGATCCTTGCGGCATTCCTGAACAAACGGATCCTCGATGGTTTCTAGCTCTTTAAGCTTATTTTTTATTTCTGAAATGGTAAGTGAATTCGTCATTTCTGCTATCCTTCCTAATTAATATCGGTTTTGGCACACAAATGTAAAGACCCCCAAACAAGGGGGCCTTCTAGTTTTTTATTATATATCAGATTCCAATTCAAATGGAGATTCAAACGTTAATCTTCCAAATTTTTGTGTACGGATATCTCTTATAATCAATTCAGCAGTTTTATCATAATCCACTATGCCACCGCTAGCTAAACATCCTCGCAATTTCCCTACTTGGTCAAAGGCTTCCACAATTTCTTCTGGAATTTCCTCAAGCTTATACCCATCGAGCAAACGCGCTGGATATTCCCTCTCCAAAAATTTCAATCCATAGATTGCAATATCATGAAGATTTAAAATGGTATCCTTAATAGCTCCTGTTACAGCTAGTTTACAGCCGACTTCCTGATCCTCAAACTTCGGCCATAGGATACCAGGAGTGTCCAATAGTTCAAGCTCCTTACCAACTTTAATCCATTGCTGCGCTTTTGTCACACCTGGCATATTACCGGTTTTGGCAATATTTTTTCCAGCAAGCCTATTTATTAATGTAGACTTCCCAACATTGGGAATTCCGACAATCATGGCACGGATTGCACGTGGTTTTATTCCTCTAGATTTCATCTTTTCTATTTTTTCTTTAAGAACTTCTTGAGCTCCCGCCATAATACTTTTCAAGCCTGTCCCTTGATGTGCATTTACGGCTACGGCTTTAATTCCCTTAGCTTCGAAATAGGCTAACCATTGATTTGTTTTACTTTGATCTGCCATATCTGCCTTATTTAAAATCACCAGCCGCGGTTTATGCTGAATAATTTCATCAATCATAGGATTTCTAGATGATTGGGGAAGCCGAGCATCTACTAGCTCAAATATTATGTCTACCAGCTTTAATTTTTCTGTTACTTCACGCCGAGCTTTAGCCATATGCCCGGGAAACCATTGTATCGTCATACTTTCACCTTTTCAGTCATTAGTCAACAATTCTAAATTCTTTTAACGGCCAGTACACTAGACTGGTTTTGCCCAAAATCTCACTTTGCTTGATCGTTCCAATATGGCGGCTATCTTTCGAGTATCTTCGATTATCCCCCATCACAAACACTTCACCCTCGGGAACCGTTTCCTGGCCAATAATTTCTTCCAGTGTAAATGGTTCTGTCAAAGGTCCTTCAATCATTTGTTCCTTGGCTTCATCCAGGTAAGGCTCTTCATATGCCTTGCCATTAATATATAAAGTATCATCTTTATATTCTATTTTATCTCCAGGTAAGCCAATTACTCTTTTAATGTAATCTTTTTCTTCTGTAGCGTGAAATACCACTATATCAAATCGCTCAGGTTCACCGATTTTATAGGACATTTTATTGACTACCATTCTATTTTCATTATGAA
This sequence comes from Bacillus sp. D386, assembly GCF_006346415.1. Taxonomy (NCBI): domain Bacteria; kingdom Bacillati; phylum Bacillota; class Bacilli; order Caryophanales; family Bacillaceae; genus Bacillus; species Bacillus sp. D386. The sequence continues at coordinate 429,214 of NZ_VEMV01000002.1, forward strand.
GGGTTGGCATCATCGATAAACCATCAACCAATATAGGTGCAAATAGGAAATATCGGATGATTGCTGCCAATACTATTGCAATAACTAAAGCTTTAACCCACTCGAGGATTTCACTTTTCCCTTTAGACTTAGCCATATTCGTACACCGCCTATATCTTCTCTATATATGTATAAATATATACTTTTCACATAAAAAGGCAATAATTTGATGTTTAATGTGAAAAAGGAGCTTGTGTCAGCACAAGCTCCTTGTATCCACTCACGTTAAACACGTAATTATCGGATTTCTTTAATACGTGCTGCTTTACCGCGTAGGTTACGCAAGTAATAAAGCTTAGCACGACGTACTTTACCGCGACGGATAACTTCCAATTTAGCGATACGTGGTGTGTGCAATGGGAATGCACGTTCAACACCTACACCATAGGAAATTTTGCGGACTGTGAAAGTTTCACTGATTCCGCCTCCACGACGCTTGATTACTACGCCTTCGTATACCTGAATACGTTCACGAGTTCCCTCAACAACCTTAACGTGTACTCTTACAGTATCACCGGAACGGAAAGTAGGAAGATCAGTTCTTAATTGATCCTTCGTGATTTCTTCGATTAATTTATGCATCGTATTCAACTCCTTCCACCCAATGCTCTTGCCACCCCTTCTCGAGATAATGACAGCGGAACATTGTTATAAAAGCAAGGCTTTACAGCCTAACTCACAAAATGTATCTTATCATATAAAACACCTAAAGCGCAACTATCTATCTTCATTTTTTATTTCTTCGAGCCATTTTTTTTCTTCTTTGGTCAGATCATAATGATTCAATAAATCCGGACGCCTTTGCCAGGTTCTGCGCAAAGATTCTTTCTTTCTCCATTCCTCAATATATTTATGGTTTCCCGAAATGAGAACATCCGGGACCTTCATCCCGCGAAAATCAGCCGGACGCGTATAATGAGGGTGTTCCAAAAGACCTGAACTAAATGAATCCAGTACAGGTGAATCCTCATTCCCCAGCACCCCTGGCAATAGCCGCACTACACTATCGATGATCACCATTGCTCCAAGCTCTCCACCCGTTAATACGAAATCACCAATTGATATTTCGTCTGTTACCGCATGTTCGCGTATCCTTTCGTCATACCCTTCGTAATGCCCGCACACGAAAATAAGCTGATCTTCCTTTGCCAGTTCCTCTGCTTTAGCTTGGTTATAGCGTTCCCCCTGTGGACATAAAAGGATGACCCGAGGCTTTTTCTTCTGCTCTTTTGGAGTGATTTGCTCCAAGCAATCAAAAATCGGCTGAGGTTTCAGTACCATTCCTGCCCCACCGCCATATGGGTAATCATCGACAGATTGATGCTTGTTATCTGAATACTCCCGGAAATTATGGGTATGGTATTCAACTGCCTGTTTTTCAGCAGCCTTCTTAAGGATGGAGGATCCAAACACTCCGCTGAACATTTCAGGAAATAAGGTTAGGATATCGATTCTCATTAATCAAGCAGTCCTTCCATCGGATCAATCGAGATCATTTTTGCATCTACATCAATTTCTTTAACAACATCATCAATATAAGGAATCAATACTTCTTTACCGTTTTTCCCGCTGATGACCCATACATCATTTGCTCCAGGTGAAAGGATTTCTTTTACCACACCCAATTCGGCACCATCTGCTGTACGTACTGTGCATCCGATGATTTCATGGTAATAATATTCCCCTTCATCAAGGCTGCCCATTTGTTCCTCTGATATCTTTAATACGCCTTCTTTATAAGACTCCACTGATTCTATCGTGCCATGCCCTTCAAACGTCAATAAATAAAAGTTTTTGTGTTGTCTTGAAGATTGAACAGTGACTTCAACAGGCTCATTTGAGCTCTTTTTAAAGATATATAAAGTGCTCCCATTTTTATATCGTTCTTCCGGGAAATCAGTGCTTGAAATAACCCTGACCTCGCCTTTTATTCCGTGGGTATTAACAATTTTGCCAACTTTAAACCATTTTTGCATTTCTTTCTGTTCACCTCTATTTAAATTCATCAATGATTCCATCTTTAATAATGATGGTTTTAGTTTGTACAACTTCTTCCCAATTTTGCCCGACTTCAACATCAATTATTGCCTGAACTTCTCGTTCCTTTAATTCACTCCCATAGGGGAGAATATCAAGCTGTTGAATTTGAAAGTCCAGCAGCTTCACTTTTTCCTTACGCATATCGATTTCTTTCTCAAAATGCGTTTTTAAGCTTGCGGGTTGGAATTTCTTTGTTTTTTCCAGCTTCTTTAATTCAAAGCGCAATTGATCACATTCTTTATTCAAAACGCTTTTTTTATATTCAAACTGCTCCAACAGCTGTATTTTACTCTTCTCAGTTAATACCTGTTTCACTATAACATTTTGAAGTATTTTCATTATGGCACCTCTTTCATACATACCAATCCACCAATTGTATTACGGTACTGAAGAAATCCTGAAACTTATCAACTCATCATCATTATAGCTACTTTCAAATAACGGTACTATGTATGGATTATACACTTCACACTTTAACCAACCCAAAACCCTCATAATTCATAACTTAATACTATCCCGAACCACAATAAATGACAACCAAAAGCTGATGCGACTGTTCAGACCCGACAAGCATAAGAGGAGGCACGTAGGGAGGCGTCCTTTCCTCCCGCAGTGGCTACACTTATGTCTCGAGGGTCTAGGAGCCGAAGCTAGATGACAACCAAAAGCTGAGACGGCTCGTCCAGAAGCGAGGAGCATAAGACAGGGGTTCGGAGGGAGGCGCTCTCCCCTCCCGAAGAGACCATGCTTATGTCCTGAGCTTCTAGCCGTCGAAGCTAGATGACAACCAAAAGCTGAAAGAGCTCACCCAGGAGTGAGGAGCATAAGACAGAGGCTCAGAAGGGGGGATAAGGTACAAAGACTAAGAACGCCACATCGTGTCGCAACGTCTTTGTGTCCAACATCCTGTTGCCCTCCTGTAGAGGCTATGCTTATGTCCCGAACTCCTAGCTCATGAAGCTGGATGACAACCAAAAGCTGAAGGGCCTAATTCAAGGAACGAAGACTAAAAACGCCACATCCTGTGGCAACATCTTCGTTACCTCATCTCCTTGCCCTCTTGCTCAGCCCTTAGTGAGTATGCATGAATATATAAGAAAAAGGAGGGATTGCTCCCTCCTTTTTTCAATCGCGTATTTCCAGATAGACTTTTTTGTCATTCTTGGATGCAGCAGTATACACTACTGTTCGAATAGCTTTAGCTACACGCCCCTGTTTGCCGATTACCTTCCCCATGTCTTTCTTATTGACCGACAGGGTAAAGACAATCTTATTGGCTTGTTCATCCATTGCTACGGTCACGTCATCCGGATGATCGACAAGAGGCTTTACGATTGTTTCAATCAATTCTATCATAACGGACCTTTATATTACTTGCTTTGCTTCGCGTTGTGGAATTTTTCCATGATGCCTTCTTTTGACAACAAGTTACGAACTGTGTCAGATGGTTTAGCACCATTTTGAAGCCATTGTAAAGTAAGTTCCTCGTCAATTTTCACTTCAGCTGGGTTTGCAACTGGGTTGTAAGTTCCAACTGTCTCAATGAAACGACCGTCACGAGGAGAACGAGAATCTGCTACTACAATACGATAGAAAGGAGTCTTTTTAGCTCCCATACGTTTTAAACGAATTTTTACTGCCATTTTATACTTGCACCTCCGAATAGTATCACACAAGATAGTATATTACCAAATCAATATACCCTTGTAAAGTGTTTTTTCTTAACACCCATATTTTTTTACATAAAAGGTAGCTTAAAGCCGCCTTTTTTCTTACCTTTTTGCTGCATGCCAGTCATTTGCTTCATCAACTTCTTCATGTCTTCAAATTGCTTTAGAAGTCGGTTTACTTCCTGAATCGGTCTTCCGCTTCCTTTAGCAATCCGTTTACGTCTGCTGGCATTAATAATTTCAGGCTGATCCTTCTCTTTCTTCGTCATTGATTGAATGATTGCCTCAACATGAGCAATTTGCTTATCATCAATGGAAAGATTGTTCATCCCTTTAATTTTGTTTGCACCTGGAAGCATTTTTAAAATGTCATCCAGCGGTCCCATTTTTTTGACCTGTGCTAGCTGTTCGAGGAAATCATCAAATGTGAAAGAGTTTGTACGCATCTTCTTCTCGAGTTCGCGTGCTTTCTCCTCATCAACATCAGTTTGGGCCTTCTCAATCAGCGTGAGAACATCGCCCATCCCTAGAATCCTTGAAGCCATTCGTTCCGGGTGGAATGGCTCTAATGCATCCATCTTTTCACCCATACCGACAAACTTAATCGGTTTTTCAGCTACTGAACGAATTGATAATGCTGCACCACCACGTGTATCTCCATCCAATTTGGTTAAAATAACACCGGTGATTTCGAGTTGGTCGTTAAAGCTTTTAGCTACAGTGACCGCATCCTGTCCTGTCATGGCATCTACAACTAAGAAAATCTCATCTGGTTTTACAGCTTCTTTAATTTCAGCCAATTCGCCCATCAGATTTTCATCAATATGCAAACGCCCTGCTGTATCGACTAAAACATAATCGCAATGCTCTTCTTTAGCTTTGGCAACCCCTTGCTTGGCAATTTCTACAGGACTCACTTGATCTCCCAAAGAAAAGACAGGCATAGAGAGCTGACCGCCTAAAGTTTCAAGCTGCTTAATTGCTGCGGGACGATAAATATCGGCTGCAACTAGCATTGGTTTACGATTATATTTCTTGCGGAGCAGATTAGCCAGTTTACCTGTGGTTGTTGTTTTACCGGCACCCTGTAAACCAACCATAAGGATAACAGTTGGAGGACGATTTGAAACAGCAATCTTGCTTTGTTCGCCACCCATTAATTCCGTCAATTCTTCCTTAACGACCTTGATTACCTGTTGACCAGGTGTCAAGCTCTTTAAAACTTCTTGACCAATAGCCCTTTCATTGACACGTTTGATAAAATCCTTAACTACTTTAAAGTTAACGTCTGCTTCAAGAAGTGCGAGCTTTACTTCTCTCATCATTTCTTTTACATCAGCTTCCGTCACTTTACCCTTGCCTCGGATTCTTTGCAAAGTGCCCTGCAGTCGGTCGGCTAAACCTTCAAATGCCATTATGCCGCCTCCTAATCTAACTTTTCAAGAGATGCTATAATCTCAATCAGTTGTTCTTTAACATCATTTTCATTCATCTGTTCTGTTAAACTTCCTAACTTATTGAGCAAAAGGCTGCGTTCCTGTGATTTATAAAACAGTAAAAGCTTAGCCTCGTATTCTTCAAGCATCGCTTCTGTTCGCTTAATATTATCATAAACGGCCTGGCGGCTCACCTCATATTCATCGGCAATTTCACCCAGGGAATAATCGTCCAGATAATAAAGAGACATATAACTTTTTTGCTTTGGTGTCAGCAATGATTGATAGAAGTCATATAGGTAATTCATCCGCATTGTTTTCTCGAGCATTACTGACCCTCCAACTCTGTTAAGTGAAATACCTTTACAATATACAAGTTTAATCGGAAAATCAAAGAATGTCAAGAACCCTTTCCTGAAGAGGCAAGGCTTGTATTACCAATGCTTTACTGTCATATTTCAGTTTTAAAAACACATGCAAAAGAGCGCAGTTTTTATTTAAAAAGATAGATTAATCCAAGGTGACACCAATGGTCAAATCTCTTCTATCCTTGCTCCTTTCGAACCAACTGCCTTTTCCCGAATGATTATCCCTGTCTAAAAATCCTCTAAAATTACGACATAGGCTCCGTAAAAGAGAAAAGAGCCCGTATAAACACTGGCTCTTCCCTTCAAAATAATTGTTTACTCTTCTGCTTCATCTACTAACTCGGCAAATAATCCATATACAAATTGTTCTGCATCGAATTCCTGTAAATCATCCATTTGCTCACCCAGGCCAGCGAATTTAACTGGAATGCCGAGCTCATTTCGAATGGCGATGACAATTCCGCCTTTCGCTGTTCCATCTAGCTTTGTTAATACAATCCCGGAAACATCAGTTGCTTCCTTAAATGTTTTGGTTTGAATTAACGCATTCTGTCCAGTGGTGGCATCGAGAACCAACAACACTTCATGCGGTGCACCCGGTACTTCCCGTTCAATAACCTTCTTAACCTTTTCAAGCTCTTTCATAAGGTTAACCTTATTTTGAAGTCTTCCCGCTGTGTCACATAGAAGGATATCCGCTTTACGTGATTTAGCAGCCTGTACAGCATCAAACATAACAGCAGCCGGATCTGAACCTGCTCCCTGCTTAATGACCTCTACACCAACCCGGTGGCCCCATACTTCTAATTGTTCAATCGCACCGGCACGGAAAGTATCTCCTGCTGCCAAAAGGACCTTTTTACCCTCACTCTTATATTTATGAGCAAGTTTTCCAATCGTTGTCGTTTTACCGACACCATTCACACCAACAAACAAGATAACTGTCAGTTGATCGTTCTGGATGTTTACAGCATTGGATTTCTCCTCACCAGCCTGATAAATTTCAACAAGCTTCTCAGAAATAACGCTTCGTACATCTTTTGTATCTTTTATATTGCGGCGTTTCACTTCAAATTTCAGCTTATCAATCAATTCCATTACGGTTTCAACACCGATATCCGCCTGAATCATGACATCTTCAAGCTCTTCAAAAAAGTCTTCATCCACTTCTCTGTAGCGGGCAACTAAATCATTGACCTTTTCGGAAAATGAATTTCTTGTTTTAGTCAATCCCTGTTTAAACTTTTCAGATGTACTAGTTGTTTGTTCACTAAATTTTTCTTTTAGCTTCTTAAAAAAACTCATGTATTTACCACCTTTAAGTTGATTCAATTAATTCCTTTGATTCCTCTAACCGGACAGAAACAAGCTTCGAAACTCCTGATTCCTGCATGGTAACACCATACAGGACGTCCGCTTCTTCCATTGTTCCCTTGCGGTGCGTGATTACGATAAATTGCGTTTCTTTACTAAATTGCTTTAAGTATTGGCTGAAACGGTACACGTTCGCTTCATCAAGCGCCGCTTCCACTTCATCCAATATACAAAACGGAACCGGTCTTACGCGTAAAATAGCGAACAAAAGAGCGATGGCTGTTAGCGCACGTTCCCCACCTGATAATAAACTGAGATTTTGCAGCTTTTTACCAGGAGGCTGCGCAATGATATCCACACCGGTATTTAGTATGTCCTCTGGATCTGTCAACTTGAGCTCTGCTCGACCTCCGCCAAACAGTGAAGGGAACACCAAATTGAATTCTTTCTTAATTGCATTGAAGGTAATCTCGAAACGGCGCTTCATTTCTTCATCCATTTCATCAATCACATCAAACAATGTATCTTTTGCTTCCTGCAAATCATCTCTTTGAGCTGTTAAAAATTCATATCGCTCTGAAACGCGATCATATTCTTCAATCGCTCCAATATTCACTGTACCAAGCTCTTCGATAGAAAGCTTAATTAATTTCACTTTCCGTTTTGCTTCTTCAGGTTCAACCGTAAGTGGATATTGTTCTTTAGCTGCCTCAAAGGTAAGTGCATATTCCTCCCGAAGCGTATCCAAACGGGTGTCCATTTCCACATCTAAACGATTGAGTTTAATCTCTTCATCTTTTAATGTTTCTGATAGTCCTCTATGCTGGCGTTTCCACTCTTTTAGTTCCATTTCATTTTCTTCAACAAGCTCTAATAGTTCCTGTCGCTTTGCTCGTGAAGCTTCAATTTCACGAACCGCTTGTTCCTTTTGTTCCAGCTTCTCTGCTGCAGTTTGTTCCAGATTAGTTTCACCTGTGGAGCTTGATGACATTTCACCATTTAACAGGGAAAGGTCTTCTTCATTATCACGAATGTTTTGTTTTACCTCATTTAATTCTGATGTCAACCGCTCTACTTCATTTTGCTGATGCTGAAGCTGTTCGGTTTTTGATGCTAATTGAATCTTTAATTCATTCAATTCCTCTACGAGGGAATCCTTGCTCGATTGATCCATCTGCTTTTGCTCGGTATACCTGCTAATATCAGCATCCATTTGTTTAATGGATTGTTCATAGGAGGAGAGACTGTTTACCAATTCCTTTATACGACTTTCTTTCATATGGCGTTCTTCATCAAGTGACGATTTTTCCATATCATAAATCGTTAATCGTTCATTGACATTGCGTTCTTCAAGCTGCAGCTCTCTTATTTGCCCTTTAATAGATTCTTCATTCAAACGAAGCGTTTCACCAGCTTCACGAAGACGGGTGACTTGTTTCTCAGAATCAGCCAAATCTGCTTTTATTTTCTTTACATGAGCTTCCAGCTTGGCTGTCTGCTCGTCCATTTGGGCGATTTTTTCAACAAGCTCCTCTTTTTCTCCCTTACGTGAAAGAATAGATGAACCCGACTGTCTGTTCGCTCCACCTGTCATTGCTCCACCTGGACTGACAATATCCCCTTCCAGGGTAACAATTCTATATCGATATCCTGTAAGCTTTGCGATTTCATTAGCTCCGACCAAATCCTGAACAATAAAAACATTTCCCAAAAGACTTGTCATGACTTCTTTATACTTCTCATCATACTGAACAAGATTAGAAGCAAGCCCAATAAAAGCCTGATGAGACCCAGCAGTCTGTAAAACCTGAGATAGGACAGACTTACCTTTTATTGTGGATAAAGGCAAGAACGTAGCTCTTCCAAGTCGATTGCGTTTTAAGAAAGCAATCGCTGTACGTGCATGATGTTCTTCTTCCACCACAATATTTTGCAGGGCTCCACCCAGAGCAGTCTCAATGGCAACCGCATAATCCTTCGGCACATTAAGTAATTCAGCAATAGCGCCTTCAATTCCATGTAAGTTTTTATTCTTTTCTTTAAGAATTTCTTTTACACCCTGGAAAAATCCGGAGTAATCCTCTTCCATTTCTTCAAGCATTTCTTTTCTTGATTTTGCTTTTTGCAAATATTGATATGCCTGATAAAGAGTTTTTTCCTGTTTTTCATATTGGGTTTTTAAATTTTCATGCGAATGCTGTAATTCACGATAACGATAAATTTGATTCTCTAGATCCTGCTGAACGGCATGGAGTCGGATTTCCGTTTCTTTCAAGCGAGCCGTCACCTGTTCCCTAGAAGACAATAATTTCCCATTATCAAGATTTAATTTTGCATGCTTACTTTGCTGTTGGCTTAATTGCTGTTCTAAATAGGTCAGCTCATGTTTCGCCGCAGCCTGTTGGTTTAACTGTTCAATATACTCACTTTTCAGAGCATCAATTTTAGCTTCCAGGTCTCCCGCAAAGTTACTAAGCAAATTTTGTTTTTCCTGTAATTTTTGTTTAAAGTTTTTCGTTTCTGCCTGAAGAAGATGCAATGTACCCACTTTTTCATCTCGGATACGTGAGACCTGAATCAATTTATCTCGCCAGTTTTGCAGACTTTTTTCAAGATGCTGCTTGTTTTGGCTTGCATTCTTCATTCTTTCAATTAAAACTTGTTTACGGCCTTCTACCTTTTCAAGTTCTTCACTGACAGATAACAAAGTAGACTGTAAAGACTGAATACGATTATCTAGCTCAGTCAACTGCAAGCGAGTCGCTTCTACTGCGGATTCCTTTTTCTGAATTAATAAACTGAATTCAGAATCCTTTATTTGATGCTCTTCAAGCTGCTTTGATAATGAAGTCCATTTTTCGTGAAGGACTTCAATTTCATATACAAGCAAGGCAGCTTCAAATTCCTCAAGTTCCTCTTTTTGCTGAAGATAATCGCGGGCAATGGATGCCTGTATCTTGAGTGGCTCCACCTGTCCCTCCAGTTCATGTAAAATATCATGAACACGGTTCAGGTTAGCCCTTGTTTCCTCAAGCTTAACCTCCGCTTTCTTCTTCCTTGTTTTATATTTTAATACACCAGCTGCTTCTTCAAATATAGTGCGGCGTTCCTCCGCTTTACTGCTTAAAATCTCTTCTACTTTCCCTTGGCTTATAATTGAAAAAGCTTCCTTCCCAAGTCCTGAATCCATGAATAAATCAACGATGTCTTTCAAACGACATGGTTTTTTATTAATGAAAAAGTCACTGTCACCAGAACGGGTCACCCTTCTTGTGACACTAACTTCATGGAAATCAATCGGAAGGAACTGACTTTCATTATTTAATGTAAGTGTAACCTCTGCAAAGTTAAGAGCCTTTCTGGAGTCACTTCCAGCAAAAATAATATCCTCCATTTTGGAGCCCCTCAACGATTTTGCAGATTGTTCACCCAACACCCAACGGATTGAATCTGTGATATTGCTTTTCCCGCTTCCATTCGGACCTACTACAGCAGTTACACCCGAAACAAATTCAACGGAAATGCGTTCAGCAAAAGATTTGAAACCTACTATATCCAATCGTTTCAAAAACAATTGTTTATCTTCTGACATGGTACCCAACTGCCTTTTAATCATTTATTTACTGCTTTTCTGCAAGTGCATCAATGCTTGCTGCGCAGCATGTTGTTCTGCTTCTTTTTTCGATTTGCCCTTACCTGCTCCAAATTCCTTCCCATTCAAGGATACTCTGGCGATAAATTCTCTGTTGTGTGCAGGACCTTTTTCATTAAGAATTTTGTATTCCAATGTACCAATTCCGTCTTTCTGAACCAATTCCTGTAACTGGCTCTTAAAATCCATCACATGAGAAAAAGCACCGTTATCTATTTTTGGATAGACTGATTTTTTGAGGAACTCAATTACGACATCTAACCCCTGGTCTAAATATAATGCCCCGATAAAAGCCTCAAAGACATCTGCCAGAAGAGCCGGACGTTCCCTTCCTCCAGTCATTTCTTCCCCTTTTCCAAGTAATATTAAAGGACCAAAGGAATATTCAGTGGCAAACTTAACAAGTGAAGGCTCACAAACGATAGCAGCTCTAAGCTTTGTTAATTCTCCTTCACTCATCGTATTGAATTTTTTGTATAAAAATTGTGATACAGTCAATTCCAATACCGCATCCCCCAAAAATTCCAATCGTTCGTTATCTTCATATGGCTTGCGACGATGCTCATTCACATAGGATGAATGTGTAAATGCTTGTTTTAATAAATTGATGTTTTCAAATGAAACACCAAGCCGATCCTGAAATGCGATAAAATCTGCATCATTGTTTATCTTTCTTTTACTCTTCTGCATATTGACCCCCTGCTAAATCTGACTAAAAAGTTTCTCACATTTTAGTATATATAAATCCAAAGAATTGGAAAAGGTACAAATTGATAACGAAATTCTTTGATATATACAGACTTTTATTATAATAGCATGAAAAGCCCCGTATTTATACGGAGCTTTTCATAAGAACTAATTAGTTTTGGCTTTTTATGTAGTTCACAGCATCGCCAACTGTTGAAATTTTTTCAGCATCATCATCTGAAATTTCCATACCGAATTCATCTTCAAGTTCCATAACCAATTCCACAACATCAAGGGAATCAGCACCAAGATCATCTTTAAAAGAAGCTTCAAGTGTTACTTCGGATTCATCTACACCAAGGCGATCTACGATTATTTTAGATACTTTCTCTAATACGTCTGACACAACTTCACCTCCCTTCAAGATTGCATCTAGTATATTGTACAAGGGTTAATCGACATATTCAATCTTTGAGTTATTACATAACCATTCCGCCATCGACATGAATCGTTTGGCCAGTAATATATCCGGAATCTTCCGCAGCCAGGAAAACAGCTGTTTTAGCCACGTCCTCCGGCTTACCAAATCGGCCCAATGGTATTTGCTTCAACATTTGCTCTCCAACATTCTCCGTTAATGCATTGGTCATATCTGTTTCAATAAATCCAGGGGCAATCGCATTTACAGTAATCCCACGTGTTGCCAATTCTTTAGCCGATGTTTTGGTTAACCCTATGACTCCTGATTTAGCAGCTACATAATTGGCCTGACCGGCATTTCCGCTCACACCCACCACAGACGAAATATTAATAATCCGTCCCTGCCTTTGCTTCATCATTTGCCTGGATACAGCTTTTGTACAAAGGAAAACACCTTTTAAGTTTGTATTGATGACAGAATCCCAATCATCTTCCTTCATACGGATCAACAAATTGTCACGTGTGATTCCTGCATTATTTATCAAAATATCAATCTTGCCAAATTTTTCAGTTACAATTTTCACCATATCAGTAACAGACTCAGCATTTGTCACATCCCCCTGGATGGATATTGCTTCTCTGCCAATCTCCGTTATTTCTTTAACAACATTTTCAGCTTTTTCGCTGTTCCCGGCATAATTAACAGCAACTGAAGCCCCTTCTTTTGCCAGAGCAATAGCAATGGCACGACCGATTCCTCTAGATGCGCCCGTCACAAGCGCAATTTTCCCATCCAATTTACCCATTTGCTTTAACCTCCGCATCAAGTGAACTGACCACATTTTTACATGATTCAATATCTTTGACTGAGTATACTTTAACACCGCGGTTGATTTTCTTAACTAGGCCTGAAAGAACAGTTCCAGGACCAAATTCGATAAAGGTTGTCACACCTTCATGAATCATATACTCAACAGATTGCTGCCATTTCACTGGAGAATACAGCTGTTTGACCAGACTGTCTTTTATTTCATCACCTGTTCCAGCTAGGGTTCCCGTATAGTTCGATATGATTGGATAATCAGGAGTCCTAATTTCTATTGTATTGAGTGTATCCGCAAGCTTACTCGCTGCGGGTTTCATCAACGAAGAGTGAAAAGGACCGCTGACTTCCAGGGGAAGCACTCTCTTTGCTCCTTTTTCCTTTGCAAGCTCTCCTGCCAATCTTACCCCATCCATTGTTCCAGAGATAATAATTTGGCCAGGGGAATTTAAGTTTGCTAATTGTACAGGTTCACCTTGATTCGTTATCGTTTTCGTTACTTCTTCTAGACTTGACTCATCCATACCAAGAATAGCACTCATCGTGCCTATCCCAGATGGAACAGCCTGCTCCATATATAAGCCTCGATTTCGTACGAGTTTTACCGCATCCTCGTATTGAATGGACCCAGCTGCAGCATAAGCCGTATATTCACCCAGGCTGTGACCTGCCATATAATCAGGTTTTAAATCAGACATTTCACGAAATACGCTAAGAAGCGCTAAACTTGTAATTAACAGACTCGGCTGAGCATTGTATGTACGTGTCAATTTCTCTTGCGGTCCTTCGAAAATAAGCTTACTGAACTCTTCAGCCAAGCATTCATCTGCTTTTAAAAAGAGATTTTTCACATTTTGATAATTGTCGTAAGCATCTTTTCCCATACCTACAGTTTGTGAGCCCTGACCCGGAAAAATAAAAGCAAATTTAGTCATCATATCCCCCTTACTATTCGTCCCCTTACATTCGTTCCCTTTTCTTCGTTTATTTTATTGCCTCATGAATCGTTTCTGCAACATGATGTTCTACCATAATTTTCGCCTGACGAATGGCATTATAGAATGCATTTGCATCTGAGGAACCATGTGCTTTTATGACAGGAGCTTTTAATCCAAATAGACCTGCACCACCGTATTCAGAGTAATCCAGCTTATTTTTCAGTTCTTTAAACCCTGGCTTTAAAACAGCTGCGGCCAGTTTGCTCTTTAGATCGACCATCATCGCTTCTTTTAACATTTTAAATAAAGCAGAAGCCGTACCTTCAGTTGTTTTTAAAACCATGTTTCCGGTAAACCCGTCGGTTACGACAACATCAGCTACTCCATTTAACAAATCCCGAGCTTCCACATTACCGATAAAATTAAAGTCAGCATCCTTCAATAAAGCAAATGCCTGCTTGGTAAGCTCATTTCCTTTTTTATCCTCGGTACCAATATTCAATAAACCAACTCGCGGTTTTTCAATATTGCGGACCTTCTCAGCATAAACAGACCCCATCAAGCCATATTGGTAAAGATGCTCCGGCTTCGCATCAGCATTGGCTCCCACATCCAACAGAACAAATCCTTTTCCATCAATTGTCGGTAATGTTGGGCTTAGTGCAGGTCGATCAATTCCATCAATTCTTCCAACCACAAAGAGACCTGCGGCCATTAGAGCTCCCGTATTTCCTGCTGAGATGCACGCATCGGCCTGTCCATCTTTTACATACTGAGCAGCAAGTACCATAGAGGCATTTTTCTTTCTTCGCACGGCTCTTACCGGTTCATCATCACCAGTTATAACCTCATTCGTATGGATAATGGTTATCCGTTCATCTGAAGTTAAATGCTTTTTAATTTCAGCTTCATCGCCAATAAGCATAATTTCTAGTTCCGGGAAAGATTTAATCGCTTTTTCTGCGCCTTTCACAGACTCTTTTGGTCCGTGGTCTCCACCCATAGCATCTAATGCAATTTTCATTCTTGTTCATCCTTTTTCTCTGTAGTCGTTCGGTACATGGAAAACTCCCCTTTAAATACAAGCTCCTTACCTACATAGCTATGCACAGTAATCAGGGATCTTCCTTTATCGTTATCCACTTCAATAACCTTGGCTTTGGCAATCACACGATCGCCTTCATACACAGATTTTGTGAAGTGGATGGCAGCTTTTGCTGTTAACGCCAGTTCCTCATTAGTTACCGCAACGGCCAATGAATTGGCTTGTGCGAATAAATGATGCCCTCTGGCTATTTTATTTCTCTTAAATACATGTTCAGGTTTTATATCCAACAAGGAAATAGCACTGTTATCTAAATCAAGATCAATAATATCCCCGATTATTTCATCAACAGGTAAAGATTTAATCTCGTCTGTCATTCTTTTCTCGGCGACAGACTTTATTCTTTCTCTCAATTCCGGGATGGATAGTTCGAGGCGATCCAGACGAATCGTTTGGATACTAACCTTTAATTGTTCAGCCAATTCCTCATCGGTAATAAAAGGATTATCCTGTATCATATCCTTTAATATAGCTTGTCTATCCTTCTTGTTTCTTTTCAAAAACCTTCACCTTCCGAAGTATTATGACTAGGTACTAATAGTAGTATATAATTTAAAAAACCAGATTGCAAGAATTTTTCGGGTTATCATGCAATCTGTTAATCAATCTAATTTCTCTCCCTCTAGAACCCCAGAGCCAGCCAGATAATCTCTTAGATATTTATACTTTTCGTCAGTCCAGAATTCATTTCCGGAAATTAATTCTTCAGCATCCTTCCTGGCCGTTTCAAGCGCGCGGTAGTCATGCACCATGTCTGCTATCTTAAATTCAGGTACCCCACTCTGCTTTCTGCCAAAAAAGTCCCCTGGTCCTCTTAACTCTAAATCCTTCTCACTCAATGCGAAACCATCAGTTGTATCGCACATTGCATTCAACCGTTCAATTCCCACCTCTGTTTTTGGGTCTGCTATTAAGATACAATAGGATTGTTCTGCACCCCGTCCTACACGGCCTCTTAATTGATGAAGCTGCGACAAACCAAATCTTTCGGCATCATAAATCACCATCACAGTCGCATTAGGCACATTCACCCCCACTTCCACGACGGTCGTTGATACGAGGACTTGAATATCATTATTTCCGAAACCGCGCATGATTTCATCCTTTTCATCTGAATGGAGCTTACCATGCATAAGCCCAACAGAATATTTCGGGCTAAAATACTGTGTCATAGCCGTATGAACATCCAATACATTTTGCAAATCCAGCTTTTCTGATTCCTCAATCAGTGGACAAATCACATATGCCTGCCGTCCATTGTCCAATTCCTTGCTCATAAATGCCAGAATTCTGTCTAACATATTATGCTTGGCCCAATACGTTTCTATCTTTTTCCTTCCAGATGGCATTTGATCAATGATTGATACATCCATTTCACCAAACACCGTTATCGCAAGAGTTCTGGGAATAGGCGTAGCGGTCATGAATAATACATCGGGACTCTCCCCTTTTTCCCTCAATATACGACGTTGCTCCACACCAAACCGATGTTGTTCATCTGTAATGACAAGGCCGAGGTTTTTGAAATTAACATCCTTTTGTATTAAAGCATGTGTTCCTATTAATATATCGATTTCACCTTGTTCAAGCATCTCCATCATTTCTCTCCGGCGTTTTCCCTTCACACTCGATGTTAGCAGAGCTACATTTACACCAAAGGGCTGCAGAAGTTCAAACAGGGAATTGGCATGCTGCTCTGCCAAAATTTCAGTCGGTACCATTAAGGCGCCTTGATACCCGGCAGTCACTACAGCATAAAGAAGGATTGCTGCCACTACCGTTTTTCCAGAACCAACATCCCCCTGGAGCAGTCGATTCATACGATAAGGAGACCGTAAATCCTGCGCAATTTCATTTACGACCTTTTTTTGAGCATCTGTCAGCTCAAATGGTAAAGAAGCGATAAACTTCTTCAATTTCGTATTATCGTACATATGAGACTGTCCATTTGAATTTTCCCTTTTAACTTTCCTAAGGGCCTGCATTTTAATTTGAAACAATAAAAATTCCTCGTAGACAAATCTCCTGTGTGCATGCTTTACTTCAGCGGCGTTCTGAGGAAAATGCAAGTAACGTAAAGCAAGACCTCTTTCCGGTAATTTATATTGGGTAAGATAATGTTCAGGTAAAATTTCTACAAGATCTTCTCTATGAGCAAGATACGCATTTTTAATCCATTTGCGCAGTGATTTGACAGAGATATCACCTTTTGTATGATAAACTGGTTCAAATTCCTGTTCCCTCGCCTCTGAACCCAGTTTATATTCAGATGCCGTCAGGGTTAAACGGTTTTTATCCCATTTCCCTGTTACCGTTATCGTTTCATTCAGTTTTAATTTGTTTTTCATATAGGGTTGATTGAAGAATGTAACAGTAATAATGTGGCGTCCCGTTAAAAGTTTAACATTTAAGCGGGATTTTTTTCGTCCGAAATAGGTTAAATTTGGGGCTGATTGAATAACACCCTCAATCGTTAGACGTTCATCATGGGCTGCTTCCACGATATCTTTAATTCGAAAATCTTCATAGCGATACGGAAAATATTCAAGCAAATCCGCAACTGTATAAATGCCAAGATTATTAAGCTGCAGAGCGGATTCAGGTCCTATCCCCTTTACTGTATCTACTGATAAATCATTTAGTCTACTCATTTTATATCCTTTGAAATCCTAAGTATTTTTCATTTATTTCTTTGCCCGTTGGTGTAGCAGCTAATCCACCTTGAGCTGTTTCATGCAATGATATCGGCAACATTTGTATGATGTTAACCATTGCTTTAATTCTTTCATCACAGAGGATGCTAAACCGTATATGAGAACGAATGTCATCCCATCCTCTTTCGATAGCTTGTTCCAAAACGGCTAGAATTTGATTCATCTGCCTGATAAGTGTTTCCTTTGATATGACGATGCACTTCATTCCCTGCTGAATCATGTCAAATATCTTCTCACCTTTATTTTCAGCAAGTTTAACTAATTCGGCAACATGGCGAAACATACAGTAACCTCCTAATAAAGGGTAGTCTGCTTTTAATCTGAAACTTTTGTAACTTGTGTCACATGATTCAGCAATGAAATTTCCTCTACTATATCATCACCGATATTTTGATCGACCTCAATTGTCATTAGAGCCATTTTTCCTACATCTTTTCGCGATACTTCCATATGACCAATATTAATTTCATGCTTGGCTAGGACATTAGAAACACTTGCTATAGCTCCGAAACGATCGTCGTGTACAACTAAAATGGCCGGGTGATGGCCTGATAAACGTAATTCAAACCCATTCAGTTCAAGTATTTCTATTTTTCCACCGCCTATCGAAATGCCGACTAATTCCATTTCTCCGGTATCATCGCCCATTCTAATTCTGGCTGTATTTGGATGATCAGTTACAGCATCTTCTTCTACAAATGTGATTTCTATGTTCTGCTCTTTTGCTATGTCAAGAGATTGAATAAGACGTGTATCCGAAGTATCGAAATCTAATAACCCAGCCACAATGGCGACATCGGTTCCATGTCCCTTGTACGTTTTGGCAAATGAACCATAAAATGAAATAATCGCCCATTTAGGCTTTCTATTAAACAGGCTTCTCGCCACCCGTCCTATTCGTGCAGCCCCAGCCGTATGAGAACTGGAAGGACCAACCATTATTGGGCCGATTATATCAAATCCACTTTTATATTTCATTTCTTATCCTCTCCCAGTAAAATCAAAAAAATCTTTACATACTGAAATAGAAGGGGTATCCCCCTTCTATTAATGTGATGATTTATATATGCTTTTTATTCAGCAGCAAAAATATAGGAGTACAACGGCTGTTTTCCGTTATGCACTTCAACTTCTACTTCTGGGTAGCTATCCGCACAGTATTGAACTAGACGGTCCACTTCATCCTGTGAGCTCTCTTCACCATAAAGAATCGTTAAGATTTCAGCATCATCCAGAATGTTTTCAAGCACCTGTTTAGCCGCTTCCACTCTATCCTTGTTTTTCACTTTTATCTTACCATCAATTAGGCCCATATAGTCGTTTTTCTCGATTTCAAGACCTTCAATGTTTGTGTCACGTACCGCAAACGTAACTTGTCCTGTTATAACACTCTCCAGCGCGTCTTTCATTATACCTTCATTCTCGCTTGCTGAAGCAGCAGGATTAAAGGACAACAAGGCAGTTAACCCTTGAGGTATCGTCTTACTTGGAATCACTGTAACAGCCTTTTCCATTACATCGGAAGCCTGTTCAGCTGCCATAATAATATTTTTATTATTTGGAAGGATGTATACATGATCTGCATTAACAGATTCAATTGCTTTTACGATATCTTCAGTTGAAGGGTTCATAGTTTGTCCGCCTTCAATCACCACATCTGCACCGATGCTTCTGAACAAATCAGCAATTCCTTCGCCCATAGCAATCGCTACTACACCAAAATCTTTCTTCTCTGTTTTTACAGGTGCAGTTTCTCGTAAGTCATTCGCAGTTTCATTTAAAATCGTTGAATGCTGTTCACGCATATTCTCGATTTTGATTTTAATCAAGCTGCCGTATTGTTGAGCGTAATTTAAACAGTTCCCAGGATTTTCTGCATGAACATGGACTTTTACGATATCATCATCTGCAATGACAAGCAGGGAATCACCGTACTGGCTCAAGTCATTTCTGAACTGCTCTTCATTGAAAGGATTCTCAGCAATCTTTTCAGGTTCAAAACGGACCATGAACTCTGTGCAATATCCAAATTCGATATCTTCTGTTTTCATATGTCCCTGAACATTGATATGATGCTCTGCTTTTACAAGCTCATCCATCTTAGGCATGGATTCAGGTGTTTCAGCAAGCTTTTCACCTTTTAATTCAGCCAGAAATCCTTCATAAACGAAAACTAATCCCTGACCACCACTATCTACTACGCCTACTTCTTTAAGCACTGGCAATAAATCTGGAGTACGTTTTAATGAAGCTTTAGCTTCTTTCAAAATAGCTTCCATAATTGCAATGATATTTGTTTCCGTTTCAGAAGCTGCAAGGCCTGCTTTTGATGCTTCTCTAGCAACCGTCAGGATCGTTCCTTCAACAGGTTTCATAACCGCTTTGTAGGCAGTTTCTACACCAGCTTCAAATGCCAAAGCAAATTCTTTACCATCAATGGTCGCTTTTGGCTCAATATTTTTTGCAAATCCCCTGAATAATTGGGATAAAATAACGCCTGAGTTTCCACGCGCTCCCATCAACAATCCTTTAGCTAAAGAAGAACCAACCTTACCAATATGGTCCTGTACATTATTTTTCACTTCTTTAGCACCTGATGTCATGGAAAGATTCATATTTGTTCCTGTATCACCATCAGGCACAGGAAATACGTTTAATGAATCAACTAATTTAGCGTTGGCAGACAGCCTGTTCGCACCCTGTATGACCATTTCGGCGAATCTTTTGCCGTCAATAGATGTTATAGCCACTCAAATTTCCTCCTTAAATTACGGATTCGTAACACGAACCCCTTGAACAAAGATATTAACGGATTCTACCGAAAGTCCAACAGTTTGGCTTAATGTATATTTAACCTTAGATTGAACATTATGAGCTATTTCGGAAATTTTTGTTCCGTAGCTTACAATGATATACATATCAATATGTAATTCATCTTCAACCTGTCTGACTACGACTCCTTTGGAAAAGTTCTCTTTACGCAGTATCTCACTGATTCCGTCTTTAATCTGATGTTTTGAAGCCATACCGACGATCCCGTAACAATCTACGGCTGCTCCACCAGCAATGATTGCTAATACATCATTAGAAATATCTATTTGTCCGTATTTTGTACTCATTTCAATGGACATGTTTGTTCCCCCTTTATAGTAACCATAGCTAGAATCCATTTTACTATAATCACTTTTGAATGGAAAGCCTTTATCCTTTTCCAATTAATCAAAGATAAAATAGTATGTCAAGGTTTTTTTCTTGAAAGACCCTTTCAATTGTATTGCATTATAGCGATAGGTATGTTAAATTATTAAAGTATCTTTTGAAGAGACCGACTAAAAAAGAAATGATTAATATAGGCAGTAAGGAGGGAATTGGGCTATGTCACGCAAATGTGTTATTACCGGCAGAAAAACAACTTCCGGAAACCATCGTTCTCATGCCATGAACGCTAACAAACGTACATGGAAAGCTAACGTTCAAAAAGTTCGTATTCTTGTTAACGGAAAACCGAAAAGAGTATACGTTTCTACAAGAGCGTTAAAATCTGGTAAAGTTGAACGCGTATAATAAACGAAAACAAGCATCCTTTTAAAGGATGCTTGTTTATTTTTCCCATCATAACCCCTGTTTAGTCTTGTGTTCTTGAATATTTTTATGAAAATAAAACCACCGAAGGAAAATTTTTATAATTTCCAGGACTTAGCCTAAGACAAGAAATTTTATAAAGAATTAAATTAAACATAAGAAAAACACCCTTTTACAGGGTGCCATATATTTAATTATCCTTTCTTAAAAGCTCCCAACATCGCCTTGACGATTCCTCCCAAAAAGCGGGGCAATTTAATTGTATAAAATTTCATTGTGTCCCTCCTTAGCTCTGCCCGGTTCTCATTATACATTTTCATTTATATAGTAAAAATTCCAACACATAAATCAATCTCTGCTTCTTACCACCAATAATATGCCTTTCAAAAACGAAAAAGTACCAGTTTTAAAATTTAATTCATTGCTAACCGATAATGTCCGGCCACGGTAAAGAGTGACATTTGATAATGGATATTTAAAGTTTACAAGGGTGATTCCCTCTATTTCTTCTGTTATTGGTATAAACGATATGTATTTAAACTCAGTCTCATCCAATACATAGGAACCAGGTTTAAAAAGTCTGATCTCATTGTTACGATCCACTATTCTTGTAGGAATTCCTTCTTTCATATGCTTCTCATCTGCAAGCATCATGATATTGGCCAATGTATGGTCCATTCTGCCGCCCGTTGCCCCATAAATCGTGATTCTGTCCGGCACTTGCTTATAAGCCCATTCAAGAGCTAATTCCAGGTCGGTAGCATCTTTTTCAGGAGGATACTCATAAAAGTGTTCACTGTGCTCTCGTACACGGTTGAGCTCATCCTTAGAGATTGAATCGAAATCACCAAACACACTATGTAGATGAATACCCGCCTCTAAAATTTGTAGCGAGCCCCGATCAACACCAACCCAAATCATCTCTTTGCTATTTAACTTCCTTAAATCCGGAATATATATATCAGGACCGCCTGCGACGATATTTATTTCCATAAAGTCAGCTCCTTTACTTATTTTCACAAAAAAAGGGTTATCCTCTTTTAGCGAATGGACAACCCTTTACTTTTTTATTATATGATTCTTTACTAATTCAGATACCAGATCGGTTTCCCCCTGGTATACAAATCCTGCTCACTTCTTTTATACTTACAATGATCTGGCTAATAGACTTAGAATCATTTATAGACCACATAAACTGCTCTTCTAACTGAATTTATAACAAGGAAAAAACTCACACAAAATTATTCCCCACGAATGGCAGCGATTGCTTTCTTTCTATCATCCTTATTATATATAGCCGAACCTGCCACAAGAACTGTTGCACCTTTTTCAATGCACAACTTGGCAGTTTCCTCATTTACACCGCCATCAATCTCAATTTCGATAGACAAGCCTTTTTCTTTGATCATTTTATCCACCTGCTCGATTTTATCAAGGACACTTGGAATAAAGGCTTGTCCACCAAAGCCAGGATTGACCGACATTAAGAGGACCATATCAAGATCATCCAAAATATATTCCAAAACGGCAGGTGACGTCCCTGGATTTAATACTACCCCTGCCTTAACCCCATAGGATTTAATTAATTGGATCGTACGATGCAAGTGTGTACAGGCTTCCGCATGAACTGTTATATAGTCAGCACCGGCCTTTGCAAATGCTTCAATATATTGGTCAGGATTTTCAATCATGAGATGAACATCAAGCGTTAATTTAGTGATGGGGCGTACAGAATCAACAATAAGTGGACCAATCGTTATATTAGGAACAAAATGACCATCCATAACATCGATATGAATCCAATCTGCTCCCCCTCTTTCTACATCCCGTATTTCCTCTCCCAATTTCGAAAAATCAGCTGATAATATGGATGGAGCAATTTTAACCATCGTTAATACCTCGGCTTTCTATCTTTTATTTCCTCCAGAAACTGCAAATAATGCTCGTATCTATATTTCTGGATTTCCCCAATTTCAACACCATGCTTTACAGCACATTTTGGCTCTTTTACATGCAAGCAGCCTCTAAATTTGCATTCTGAGCTTCTTTCCCTGATTTCAGGGAAACAGCCTGGCAGCTCCTCTGCTTCAATTTCAGTAAATTCAAGCGAACTAAAACCAGGTGTGTCAGCTAATAACCCATCACCAAGGTCAATAAGCTCCACATGTCTTGTTGTATGCTTCCCCCTGCCCAAATGGGAGGAAATGATATTAGTTTTCAAATTAAGAGAAGGATCAAGCACATTCAACAAAGAAGACTTGCCTACTCCGGATTGTCCTGCAAATACTGAGATTTTCCCCCTCAAGAAAGGCATTAACTCTGATACTCCTGCTTCTTCCAAGGAAGACGTTAATATAACATCATAGCCAATTGCCCTGTACTGATCGGCATATTCATGAATCCTTTTTTCATCTTCAGGTTCCAGTAAATCCATTTTACTGATACAAATAATTGGAGCAATATTCTTCGATTCAACCAAAACTAAAAATCGATCCAATAAACTCGTACTGAAATCCGGTTCTGCAGCGGAAAATACGAGAATCGCTTGATCCACATTTGAAATAGGAGGACGTACCAATTCATTTTGGCGTTCTTTAATTTCCATTATATATCCATCTGTTGGATTTTCCGCTTGATAAATAACTGTATCTCCAACAAGCGGAGTTACCTTTTGTTTTCTGAAAACACCTCGGCCTCTGCATTGAATGATTTGACCTTCATCCGCTACATAATAAAAGCCGCTCAGTGCTTTAATAATTTTTCCTTCAGGCATATATTCCCTCCTTCAAAGTTAACTATCCGAATAACTAATAACGCCCTCATCATAAACACTGTTATCCTTTATAATCTTATACCCTGCTTTTCCATCATGCGGGATAGTAAATTGCAACGTTTTTTTGACAGTTGAAGTCATTTCAAACGTTTCAACAGGTTCTGTCATATTGTTATTTAAGTCCTCAATTAGGATGGTCACGGTTTGTGGCACACCGGCTAATTCTTCATCATACGTTATGGTAACCTCTTTACTCATAACCTTAGGAGGAATTTCTTCTTCTCCTTTTGAAACTGTTACTTTGACTTCCGACCCAATCTCAACAGCAGTGCCGGCAGCCGGTTCCTGGGAAATGACTTGTCCCTCTTTAATTTTCGAACTGTACTCCTCTTTTGCGATTGTAATCTTTAACCCGGTATCAGCCTCATAATCATCCAGTGCTCTCTGGTTGTAATCCGTTAAATCTTTCAGGGTGATTTTGGCTGGGCCGCTGCTTAGCGTTAATTTCAAAATGGTTTCCGATGGGATGACCTCATCCCCTTGCCTAGGATCCTGTTCAAGTACAGTCCCTACTTCTGAATCATCATTTACCCGCTCTATCTCAATATCTTTGAATCCGAAACCCTCAATGAGTGATTTAATATCTTCATAATTCCGATCCTCATAATCGAGAACTTCTACCTGCTCTTTGCCACTGCTGAAAAATACATTAATAACTGAACCTTCCTTAACGGTATCACCTGCTTCAGGATCAGTGTTTATAACATTTCCCGCGGCGATTTCTTCATCAGGCTTTTCAACCGTCTCACCGATTTCAAAACCTTGCTCAATTAG
The DNA here is from genome assembly GCF_006346415.1 of Bacillus sp. D386. Lineage (NCBI taxonomy): Bacteria > Bacillati > Bacillota > Bacilli > Caryophanales > Bacillaceae > Bacillus > Bacillus sp. D386. The sequence continues at coordinate 453,609 of NZ_VEMV01000002.1, forward strand.
AGTCGACAGAGCGTTTTCCAATTGTTCATCCCTTACATCAGGTACTTTAACATCCTTTGCTGCGAGCATTCCCGGCAAAAACAAGACAGCCAGAACAGCAATCAAAATTAGACTGGCTAAAATAACCCCAATTATTTTAGGCCATTTTTTCTTTTTCTTAGGCTGTTGCTTTTGCTTTTTTGTTTTATCTTTCTTTTGCTTTTGTTTTTGCTTTTTGTTTTTTAACAATCCCTTTTTACCGCTTGATTGTTCCGCTGGTTCCATCATCACGGTATCTTCGTCCAGAGTCAGGATTTTCGTCTCATCATGATTTCCAAACATTTCATCGTTTGTAATAATCGGAATCGCTTTTGTCGCGTCATCATCACTTGGGATGATAAATTTGCTTTCATTTAATCTGTCTGGATTCAAGGCCGTTTCTATGTCTTGTTCCATTTCCTCCACACTCGAATATCGGTGAAATGAATCCTTTGCGGTTGCCTTTAGGATAATATTTTCCACACTTTGAGGTATAGCTGGATTCCATCGTCTTGGAGACGGTGTCTCTGATTGCAGATGCTTCAGGGCAATCGAAACAGCAGACTCACCGGAAAAAGGCAATCGGCCTGTAAGTAATTCAAACATCACTATCCCCAAAGAATAGATATCGGACTTTTTATTCGCCATACCGCCTCTTGCTTGTTCAGGAGACAAATAATGAACCGACCCAAGAACAGAGTTCGTTTGAGTTATGGACGTTGCACTAAGAGCCATTGCAATCCCAAAGTCAGTGATTTTCACATTGCCGTCATGATCAATTAATACATTATGCGGCTTAATGTCTCTATGTACAATATGGTTCTGATGGGCATGTGTGACCGCTGATGTAATTTGTTTCATAATATCCAAGGCTTTCTCAACCGGAATTGGCGAATAGGCTTGGATATATTGCTTTAAGGTCATACCATCGACAAATTCCATCACAATATAATATATATCGCCTTCTTCTCCAACATCATAAATACTAACAATGTTTGGGTGAGTCAGGCTTGTGGCTGATTGTGCCTCCCTATGAAAGCGCCTGATAAATTCCTCATCGTTGGAAAAGTCCATACGAAGAATTTTTAATGCTACATCACGATCAAGAATCATATCTCTTGCCAGATAAACATTAGCCATACCGCCTCCGCCAATCATACGGAGGATTTTATATCTATCGCTAATTCGTTTGCCGGTCAACATATAACTCACCCTCTTTCACTTTCAAAGCTGTGCAGAAGGATTACTAGAGTTATATTATCTTCTCCTCCGTTTTCATTAGCTTTTTGAATAAATGTATCTGCAATATGGTCTAAAGAATCATTGCCTGTAATAATGGTTTCTATTTCAGTTTCAGATAGTTTATCAGAGAGGCCGTCTGAGCATAATAACAGACGGTCCCCTTCCTCAAAACTGATTGTTTTAATATCTACATCCACACTATTTTCTGTTCCAAGAGCGCGAAGGATGACATTTTTTCTAGGATGATGTGCGGCGTCTTCTTTAGATATTTGACCGGAACGGACAAGCTCATTAACCAGGGAATGGTCTTCAGTTACTTGTTTAAACCCACTATCATTCAGCAGATAACATCTCGAATCTCCAACATTCACAATGGTGGCTGATTTGTCTGTACAAACTACGCCAACTATTGTTGTCCCCATTCCTTCACATTCCTCGTGTGCCATGGAGTGCTCAAAAATTTCATGGTTAACCCTTTTAACCTGCTCCTCCAAAAACAATTCGATTGAACTTGGTGAATCAGACTGCAACTCGGTTTCCCATGCTTCTTTTAGTTTGGAAACAGCCATTTCACTTGCTACATCACCAGCTTTGTGACCACCCATTCCATCGGCAATGACAGCAAAAACCATTTGAGAATTTTCCTTGTAAAATATACCGCCCTGATCCTCATTATGGATTCTCACCTTGCCCCGGTCTGTCCTAAAAACTGCCTTCATCCCATCACCTCGTCTCTTCTTTCCTCTCTTTTGCTCTTAGTTGTCCGCAAGCCGCATCAATATCATGCCCTTGCTCTCTTCTCGTAGTAACATTAACGCCTTGATCCTTCAATGTTTTTTCAAACAGATCGATTTGCTCTCTTGGTGTCCGGACATAATCCCGTTCTGGAACATAGTTGACCGGTATTAAATTCACATGGCATTTTATATCCTTGATAAGTGCCGCAAGTTCAAGCGCATGCTCTACTTGGTCATTTTCACCACCAAAGAGACCATATTCAAATGTAATCCTTCTGCCCGTTTTTTCAACATAATACTTAACAGCTTCCATTAACTGCGGAAGCTTGTAGGCTCTGTTAATAGGCATAAGCTTACTGCGAAGCTCAGTGTTTGGCGCATGCAGGGAAATCGCAAAATTAATTTGTAATTTTTCATCTGCAAATTTATATATTTTAGGAATGATTCCGCTAGTTGAAACCGTTATATGACGCGCTCCGATATTTAACCCTTTATCATGGTTAATGATTCGTAAGAATCCCATCATATTATCATAGTTATCGAATGGTTCCCCGATACCCATGATTACTACGGAACTAACACGCTCATTAGTTTCATCAAGGGCCTGCTGCACTTTTACAACCTGTGCAACAATTTCACCTGCTTCAAGATTTCGCTTTAACCCGCCCAGAGTGGATGCACAGAATGTACAGCCTATTCTGCAGCCAACCTGTGTGGTTACACAGACTGAGTTTCCATAATCATGGCGCATTAATACGGTCTCGATTGAATAACCATCCTTCAATTCAAATAAGAATTTAATCGTGCCGTCTTTTGATGTTTGCTTGATTAGTGTATTTAAAGTGGTTAATGTAAATGATTCTTCCAATTTTGTACGTAAATTTTTGGAAAGGTTCGTCATATCTTCATAAGTAGAAACCCTTTTTTCATATAACCATTCAAAAATTTGTGTTGCCCGGAATGCTTTTTCTCCGTTTTCTTCAAGCCATTCTTTCAGTTGATCTAATTGTAAGGAATATATAGATGGGAGTTGCTCCTGTTTCTTTACTTCCTTAGCTGTTGTTTGTTCCATTCCTTATGCCTTCTTTCGAATAGAAGCAATAAAAAATCCGTCGCTTCCAAAATATTGAGGTAGTACTTGCAAACTATTATCCATTATATAAGGTCTTACCGGTTCCGGCATTCTTTCCTTTAGGGTAAGATCCTTTTCAAACTCAGGATGCGCCTGTATAAACGCATCAATCACATCATTATTTTCATCATTGCCAACAGTACAAGTACTATAAACTATTGTACCGCCTTTTTTTACCAATTGGGATACTTGATGTAAAATATCAAATTGAATTTTCGCAAGCGCGCTCAAATCGTTCTCGCTTTTTGTATACTTGGCATCCGGTTTACGCTTTAACACTCCTAGTCCTGAACAAGGAGCATCCACAAGGACTTTATCAAACATCTCTGTTTCAAAAAATTCTTGAGTTTTTCTGGCATCCATTTGTTTGGTTACAATATTCGATAAACCAAGACGTTTTGCCTGCATATCAATTAATTTAGTTTTATGTGCATGAAGGTCAAGTGCGTAAATTTGCCCGGTATCGTTCATCTTTTCTGCCATATGCATGGTTTTCCCGCCTGGAGCCGCACAGCTATCAAGAATCGTATCATTTTCTTTCGGTGCTAAAGCATAAGCCACAAGCATGGAGCTCTCATCCTGAATACTAAAAAGCCCTTCTTTAAAGCTTGCTGACAAAGCCATATTACCTTTGAGGCAGCGAATTCCTTCTTCTATTAAAAGACTTGGTTCAACCATGTATCCTTCGCTTTTCAGCTTTTCCATCAATTCTTCCCTGCTGATTTTCGTCAGGTTTACTCTGCCGGTTTGAACAGGAGCGTGCAAGTTCTCCTCACACATTTCCTTGGTTTTAGCCACTCCAAATCCCTCTGCCCACTTTCTTACAAGCCATAATGGATGGCTTGTTGAGACTGAGATTTTTTCCAGGGGATCTTTTATGTCATCCAATGATGGAACTCCTTCACGTTGGATAGACCTCAGTACACCATTAACCAATGAGGCAATTCCGCGATGGCCGCGTTTTTTTGCAATTTCCACTGCTTCATGGATAGCAGCCCGATCAGGAACCCGATCAAGATAAAACATTTGAAAAACTGTCATTTCAATGAGCAATAACACCCAGGATTGAAGCTTTTTAGGGTTTTTGATAAACGGTTTAACATAGTATTCCAATGTCATTTTCCGTTGTATCGTTCCATACGTCAGCTCGGTCAACAACCCTACATCCTGTGGGGAGAGTTCATTTTCTTTTATGGCATGGTTTAATGATAGATTACTGTATGCCTGGCTTTTTTCGACAGACACCAGAATATCAAGCGCAACTTCTCTTACATTCTTTTTTTGTGGCATTCTTTATTCTCCCAATTTCATTCCTGTTGATATGATTGCAGTACCTCGGAGCATCTGTTCAGCAGTCATTCTCTTTTTACCAGCTAGTTGTAAATCAGTAATTTTGATTGCTGTATCATTTCCTGTCTTCACAACGAAACCATCTTTTTCGATATCAAGCACTTCACCGGCACTACCTTGCTTGGCGGTCTTCACTTTTTCGCCCCACCAAACCTTTAAAACTGTTCCATTTAACAAAGTATAGGCTACAGGCCATGGATGTAAACCGCGGATATGGTTATAAACCTCTTCTCCGCCTTGTGCCCAATCGATTAATTCCTGTTCTCTTTTAATATTGAAAGCGAAGGTAGCATCTTCCTCATTTTGTTTAATTGGAGTGATTTCTCCATTCAATAATTTTGGAATGGTCTCAGAAACCAGTTGTGCACCAGCTTTACTCAATTTATCATGTAAACTGCCTGTATGGTCAGTTTCCTCAATTGGAACTTCTACTTTTGACAGCATGTCACCTGCATCCAGCTTTTCTACCATGTACATAATGGTTACACCTGTTTTTTCTTTCCCTTGCATGATTGCATAGTGAATAGGTGCACCACCACGTAATTCAGGCAGTAAGGAGGCATGAACGTTTATACAACCATACTTTGGAGCCTCTAATAAACGATTCGGCAGGATTTGTCCAAATGCCGCGGTAACAATTAAGTCTGGATTTAAAGCAAGTACCTTGTCAACTTCTGAATCCACACGAATTTTTTCTGGCTGGAGAACTGGAATACCATGTTTCTCGGCTGTCACCTTTACAGGAGGTGGTGTCAAAATGCGTTTCCGTCCAACCGGACGGTCAGGCTGGGTTACGACACCAACGATTTCATATCCATCATTTATTAAACGTTCTAATACACCGACAGAAAAATCAGGTGTTCCCATAAATATTATTCTAGTCATTCTACTTCATACCCTTCTAACTCTTCTTCACTTATATAACGCACAACTTTTGAAGTAAATAAGATTCCTTCCAAATGATCCATTTCATGTTGAATAGCTCTGGCCAAGTAATCCTCAGCTTCTAAAATATACGTTCGTCCCTGACGATCCTGTGCTTGTATCTTAACATATGCAGGTCGTTCAACCTCTCCATACAGATTGGGAAAACTTAAACAGCCCTCCACATCACGATCCTTACCCTTCGTGGAAAGAATTGTCGGATTAATTAATTCAAATGTTCCAGACTCATCATCTACATCAACAATCGCTACTCTAATATTTTTGCCGATTTGCGGCGCAGCCAATCCCACGCCATCCGCGTCTATCATTGTGTCGTACATATCATCAAGTAACTTCGCTAATTTACGATCAAAAACTTCAACCTTTTTACAGGGAGTTTCAAGAATTTTATCCGGATGTTTTACTATAGGTAATACTGCCACTTATTCTTTTCCGCCTTTCTATTTACATCATAATGAACGGATTGACATCAATCGATAATTGTAACCCTGATTGGGTGGCATTACGTCCATATGTTTCATTCAATTTTTTTAAAATTGTACTTAGATTAGGTTCCCGCTTGTATTTTATCAGACATTGGTACCTATATCTATTGTTGATTCGAGACATTGGGGAAGCAGATGGTCCAAATACAACCGTTTCCGGCCCTACCTGCCGCTTAATAAATGCTGCTATTTTCTCGGCTGCTTCCACCGTTTTCATCACATCTTCATGAGAAATTGTTAAAAGCGCGATATAATAATAGGGAGGATAGTCATTTTGTTTCCGTAAGAACATCTCTCTCATAAAGAAACCGTCATAATCCTGCTCTGATGCCAGTTGAATGCTGTAATGTTCAGGAGTATAGGTTTGAATTACCACTTCGCCTGGCAATTCATGTCTTCCGGCACGCCCACTGACCTGCGTTAGTAGCTGAAAGGTACGTTCTGATGAGCGGAAGTCAGGTAAGTGCAGCATTGTATCTGCAGTAAGAACCCCTACCAAAGTCACTCTTGGAAAGTCGAGGCCTTTGGCAATCATCTGCGTACCAAGAAGAATATCTGCTTGTCCATCTTCGAATTTTTTCAGCAACGCTTCATGTGCTCCTTTGCGTCTGGTTGTATCCACATCCATTCGAATGACTCTGGCATGCGGCAGCAATTTCCCCAGCTCTTCCTCAACCTTTTGAGTTCCTGTACCAAAAAAACGGATATGGTCACTGCCGCAGTCAGGACAAACCTCTGGAACCCGTTCTTCAAGACCGCAATAATGGCATTTCATAAGCGCTTGAACACGATGATATGTCATTGATATATCACAATTTGGACATGTAACTACTAGTCCGCAGTTTCGGCACATCACAAAGGATGAATGTCCTCTTTTATTTAACAAGAGAACAGTCTGTTCCCCTTTGTCTACACGATCCTTCAGCTTTTCAAATAATAGGCCGGAGAACATCGAGCGGTTTCCCCCTCTCATTTCATCCCTCATATCAACGACTGAAACAGCTGGTAAAGCCTGATCGTTTACTCTGCTATTTAATGTTAACAACGTATATACACCTTTTTTCGCTCTTGCAAAACTCTCCAGAGACGGTGTAGCACTGCCGAGGACAACCGGACAATTGTGATAGGCCGCCCGTTTAAGTGCTACATCGCGTGCATGATAACGAGGTGTTTCTTCCTGTTTATAACTACCCTCATGCTCCTCATCAATAATAATCAGACCTAAATTAGTAAACGGTGCAAATACAGCGGAACGGGCACCAACTACAACCTTAACTTCTCCGCGTTGTATTTTGCGCCATTCATCATATTTTTCACCATGAGACAGGCCGCTATGTAATACGGCTACCAAATCTCCAAATCGTCGCTTAAATCTAGTCACCATCATGGGTGTTAAAGAAATTTCAGGCACCAAAACAATGGCTTCCTTCCCTTTATCTACGATTTGCTTGATGGATTGTAAATAGATTTCTGTTTTGCCGCTTCCCGTTACACCATATAATAGGAAATTTTCATTCCGATTTTCCTTTATAGCTAACTTAATCGGATTAATAGCTGCCTGTTGGTTATCTGTTAACTTCAGGCATTGATCCTTTGTAAATTGGCCTTCCGCATAAGGATTACGATATTCCTCTTTCTCAGTAATCTGAACGATTCCTTTTGAAACAAGAGGTTTGATGGCAGAGGAACTGTTAATATTTGTTTCTTCCAGCACTTTTGCCAGCAATTGCTCCCCAGGATGTTCTACCAGATAGGATACTAGTTTTTTCTGATTGCTGGCATTCGCATTTAAGTGGTCTAATTGTTCAAGCAACTCGTTCCTTGTTAGCAATGACGCTATATATTTTTGCTTTTTTATTTTTGTTTTATCAGATACCTGAACAGTAATTTCAAGATTTCCATTGTCAATTTCAGTCTTTATACAGGACAAAAGCTCGTCATTTTGAATCTTAATCCAGCTGACGGCTTCCGCTTTACTGAACAAATACTGGATTTGTTTTGGGAGATCATTTGTCTGCTTACCTGGAGCAAGCCGGATTTGTTTTTCATACTTTGCTTTCAATGCTGCCGGAAGCATTGCCTGGAATGCTGATATTTTAAAACACATCGTCTCATCCGCGAGCCAATGTCCTACATCCAACAATTCGTTATTTAGCGCTGGTTCAATATCCAATAAACTGCTGATTGATTTTAAGCCCTTTACTTCTGTATGCTCCTTTAGTCTTACGACGAAGCCAAGCAATTTCCTTGGGCCAAAAGGAACTGTCACTCGCATTCCCTCACGAATAATGCCGGCCCATTTTTCCGGGATTTTATAATCGAATGGACGGTCCGTTTGCTGGGCCGGTACATCTACGATTACTTCTGCTATCATAAAGAGTGATCCTCATTTACTTGAAGGGATTCTATTTCTTTCAATATTTCTTTGGCAACTTCAGCTTTACTTAGTAAAGGAAGTTCTCTGAAACTGCCATCCTTTTTATATAAGGTAACAATATTGGTATCCGTTCCGAACCCGGCACCTTCATGGGTCACATTATTAGCGACAATCATATCAGCATTTTTCTTAACCAGCTTTTTCTTTGCATACTCATCCAAATCATTCGTTTCAGCTGCAAAGCCTATCAAGATTTGGTTTGTTTTTCTCTTACCAACCTCTCGGAGAATATCCTTTGTACGAGTCAGTTCAAGCGTACTGTCGCCTGCTTGTTTCTTCACCTTTTGATTCTCATAAACAGCTGGTTTATAATCAGCTACAGCAGCTGTACCAATAATAATATGCTGCTCATCCATTACATCCATTACCGCTTCATACATTTCGGAAGCACTTTCTACTTTAATTACTTTGACACCTGCAGGAGCGTCCAATGACACCGGGCCTGACACCAATGTAACCTCAGCTCCCATGCTTCTTGCCACCTCCGCTAAAGCATATCCCATTTTACCGCTCGAAAAATTGGATATATAACGTACCGGGTCGATTCGTTCACGGGTTGGACCAGCTGTAATCAGGACTTTTCTGCCACTTAATGATTTCTTTTCTTCAGCAAAATAATCTTCTAAATTATCAACAATTGTTTCGGGTTCCTCCAGCCTTCCCTTTCCAACATACCCACAGGCTAAATAGCCTTCTGAAGGCTCCATAAATAAATAGCCATCTTCTCGTAGCTGCGCCATATTTCGCTGCACAGCTTTATGGTGATACATATGGACATTCATAGCCGGAGCAATCATAACAGGCGCCGTTGCTGCCAGCAAGGTAGTTGAAATCATATCATCGGCAATTCCATTTGCCAATTTCCCTATAATATTGGCTGTAGCAGGTGCAACCAGAATGACATCCGCCCAGTCAGCAAGCTCAATATGTGCGATTTTACCAGGGATTTTCTCGTCGAATGTATCTATATAAACATCGTTTTTGGATAAAGCCTGAAAAGTTAGCGGCATCACGAATTTAGTTGCTGATTCACTCATTATTACCTTTACTTGTGCACCCGCCTGAACAAGTTTGCTTGTTAAGGCGGCCGATTTGTATACAGCAATACCTCCTGTTACACAAACAAGTATCTTCTTATTATCAAGCATCTAATCACTCCATAACTGGTATTCTTGAGAATTCCTTTATATACATCTTTTATATCATATATTATCTATTAAATTTGCACTAATATGTTTTACTATAATTCGAAAACATATCATCAGCCAGCAAAAAAAAACAACCTTATTATCAATCGTAAGGTTGTTTTTTCGAAAGCATTGCCTATTAAAAGTCTTGACGACCTTCAGTTACCACTCGATACGTTAAGTCACCAGAATGGATTTCCTCAAGCGCTTTTCCAACATATTTATGAGATACCGGCTTTGCAATTTTTGTGCTTTCTCCAGATTCCTGCATATAACGTGCACGTTTAGCTGCAACGGATACCAAAGAATATTTAGAATCAATTTTTGTTAATAGTGAGTCAATAGATGGGTATAACATATTATTTATCATCCTCCAATAATTTTTTGTATCTTTTTTCTACTCGTTCACGGCGTAGATGTTCAGCCACCACGATTGCATTGATGCGCTCGCACGCATGCTCTACACGATCATTTTCAACTACATAATCGTAAAGATTCATCATTTCGATTTCTTCCCGAGCCGCTTTCATTCGGTTACGGATTAACTCATCTGTTTCCGTGCCTCTTGTTACGATTCGATTTTCAAGCTCCTTAAGGCTTGGCGGAGCAAGGAAAATAAATAAACCGTCAGGAAACTTCTCACGAACCTGACGCGCTCCTTGTACTTCTATTTCAAGAAATACATCCTTGCCCTCATTTAACGTTTGGCGAACGTATTCAATTGGTGTTCCATAATAATTTCCCACATATTCAGCATGCTCCAAAAGTTCATCATTGGCAATCATATCTTCAAATTGTTCCTTTGATTTAAAGAAATAATCCACCCCATCAACTTCTCCCTCACGAGGTTTTCTGGAAGTTGCTGAAATTGAATATTGAAAATCAACATCCGGCTGAGAAAAAATCGCCTTTCTGACTGTACCTTTCCCCACTCCAGATGGACCTGATAAAACTATTAATAACCCTTTTTCCTCCAAAACAATCACCTATCCTTCCAACACGCTCTCATCACGGTCATGTAACCTCGCAGCCACGGTCTCCGGCTGTACCGCTGAAAGAACCACATGGTCACTATCGGTTATAATCACTGCGCGTGTTCTTCTTCCATATGTAGCATCTATAAGCGAACCCTTGTCCCTGGCATCCTGAATAATCCTTTTAATAGGTGCAGATTCAGGACTTACAATGGTAACAATGCGATTAGCAGAAACTATATTCCCAAATCCAATATTAATCAACTTTATGGACATTGAAGCAGCCTCCATCCCTCTTACCTAGTGTATGCTTGTATGTACTGTCATAAACTGTATTATTCTACATTTTGAACCTGTTCCTTCATTTTCTCAAGAATTGTTTTCATCTCGACAACTTTTCTTGCAATTATTGCATCGTTTGCTTTAGAGCCGATTGTATTTGTTTCCCGATTCATCTCCTGGATGAGAAAATCAAGCTTTCTGCCAATCGGACCGCTTGCCTCCAATGATTCTAGAAATTGTGCAATATGGCTTTTCAACCTTGAAACTTCTTCATGTATATCTGCTTTATCTGTAAATAAAGCTATTTCTGTTAACAGCCTGTTTGGATCAAAGATATCTCCAACTGCTTCTTCAAGCTTTTGTTTGAGCCGGCTGCTATATTGCTTAACAACTTCCGGTGCACGCTCCCTGACATCCTCAACCTCTGCATCAAATTTTTTAATATGCTCAGTTAAATCGCTCTTTAGGAACTCACCTTCTGTTTCCCGCATATTTGACAAGCGAGAAGCAGCTTTTTCTACCGTACCAAGCAGCATTTTCTCAAGATCGGCATTAACTTCTTCCTTCTCATCAATAGAGATAATATGTTCGAGATGAAGCAAATCAGTCATCTCCGGTTCTGCAAACGCACTGTACTTATTATTGAATTCAGTAGATATATTCATGAATTGGTCAATTAAATCCCAATTAGGTGTCATCGTTCTTTTAACGGTTCCTTCACCCTGAAGGCTGATAAATACTTCTATTCTACCTCTATGCAGCTTTTGCTGAATAATCTTTTTAATCCTGTCTTCATACATGAGCAGTTGACGAGGTGATCGGATACTGCATTCAAAAAAACGATGATTCACACTTTTCATCTCAATGGTTATGGATAAAGAATCGTTTTCTGTCTTCGCTCTTCCATACCCTGTCATGCTTAAAATCATCCGGCCCCAGCTCCAATCAGTAACATTATACACGCTAATATAAAATAAAAAGGTAATAGAGCTCACTCTACTACCTTAAAAATTATATCACAATTTATTTAGATTTACTTACATAAAATGTACCCGCCAATAAAAAAGTTGGAATAGACGCCATTCCGACAATTAATAGCCAATCACGAGGGGCAATCGGCACCGTATGGAAAACGGTTTGTAAAGGTGGATAGTACAAGGCAATCAGCATAAGAATTAAAGAAGATACGACTGCCCATACAAGATACATATTGCCAAATGGGTTTCTTGAAAAGATTGATTTTTCACTTCTGCAGTCAAATACATGGATTAATTGTGCAAGAACCAAAGTTACAAAGGCTACGGTCTGAGCATATTGTAAATTATCAGGGTTTGATTTATATACAGTTATAAACGCAAGCAATGTGGCGATACCAATCAAGAATCCTCTTGATATGATTTTCCACCCCAATCCCCTAGCGAATACGCCTTCTTTTGGATGACGCGGACCCCGCTTCATCACATTTTCTTCAGGTTGATCGAGTCCCAGTGCCATAGCCGGCAATCCATCGGTAACCAGGTTTACCCATAAAATCTGGATTGGCAATAAAGGCAAGGGCAATCCCATGACCATCGCAAATAGCATAACTAAAATCTCTCCTACATTTGATGCTAATAAATAGCGTACGAATTTACGAATATTTTCGTAAATATTTCTGCCTTCTCTTATGGCCGATTTTATGGTTGCAAAATTATCGTCCAATAAAATTAAAGAAGATGTTTCTTTGGCCACATCTGTACCGGATATACCCATCGCTATTCCAATATCTGCAGCCTTTATAGCAGGTGCATCATTCACTCCGTCTCCTGTCATAGCCACTATATGTCCTACTCGTTGAAAGGCACTGACTATTTTTAATTTATGCTCTGGTGAAACACGGGCAAAAACAGTCGTCTCATCAACGATATTTTCCAAATCATCCACAGACATCGCATCTAAATCTTTACCGGTCAGCACACGGTCTCCTTCGCAGAATATCTCCAATTGTTTACCGATAGCCTTTGCTGTTATTAAGTGATCGCCGGTTATCATCACCGTTTTAATACCGGCATCGCGACATTCCAGCACCGCTTTCCTTACTTCTGGACGCGGTGGATCCATCATTCCTTCAAGGCCAAGGAATATCAATTCATTTTCAGCATCCGTTTGGTCAAGAATTGCTTGATTGGCTGGTACACTTTTGTAGGCAACCGCAATTGTCCTTAATGCTTGTTCAGCCATATGTTCAGTTGTATTCCCTATGGACTCACGAAGTTGCTCATCCATATGCTTCACTCTTCCATTGGACATAACCGTTGTACATTTCCCAAGTAAAACATCAGGTGCCCCTTTAGTAATGACAAATTGCCTTCCGTTATGATCCTTTACCAATACACTCATTAATTTACGTTCTGATTCAAAAGGAAACTCCTTTAAAATCTTATACTTTTCGAATAAAAGCTGGCGGTCAATTCCCTTCTTCATAGCGGCAACAAGCATAGCTCCTTCAGTCGGATCCCCATCTATATAATACTTTTTCTTTTTAAGCTTAAGCTCAGAGTTGTTACAGAGGATACCATAGGTTAGCAATTGCTTCAGCTCTGTATCATCCTGATGACCGCTCACACATTCAAACTTACCGGTTGGATCAAACCCCTTCCCAGACACTGACCACTGCTGCCCTGAAACCCAAACCTTAGTCACCATCATCTTATTCTCAGTCATCGTCCCTGTTTTATCAGAACAAATGACTGATGCACAGCCCAATGTTTCTACAGCAGGCAGTTTCCTTACGATTGCTTTCTGTCGAATCATTCGCTGGACTCCCAGGGATAAGGCTACCGTAACAATAGCCGGTAAACCTTCCGGAATAGCAGCCACGGCTAAAGATACTCCCGCAAGAACCATGGTGTATAAGTTATTTCCTTGTAAAACACCAATTCCTACAACCAATAAAGTCAGCAGTAATGCAACAACAATGAGTATCTTTCCCAGTTGTTCCAGGCGAAGCTGCAAAGGCGTCTGTTGCGTATTGGCATTTTGCAGCAGATCTGCAATTTGGCCCATTGCCGTTTTCATTCCTGTCGCAACAACTATACCCTCACCTGACCCACGTGTTACCATCGTTCCCATAAATGCCATATTAACCTGATCGCCGATTCCGTCTTGCCCATCTCTTTTTGGTTCTTCCGTTTTAGCAACAGGGAGCGATTCACCTGTCAATGCAGATTCTTCTATTTCAAGATTATACTGCTGGAAAATCCTCACATCTGCACCAATACGGTCGCCACTTGAAAACTTTACTATATCTCCCGGAACACATTCTTTAGCCGGAATTTTCGACCATAACCCATCACGTAATACAATCATTTGAGGTGCAGCCATTTCCTTTAAAGCCGACAGCGATTTTTCTGCTTTCCTTTCCTGAAAGAACCCTAATAAACCATTAATCAATACGATCATGATAATGGCAATTGCATCAATATACTCTCCCAGCAAACCTGAAACGAGAGTAGCCGCAAGCAGGATAAGGACCATAAAATCTTTAAACTGCTGAAAAAACAGAATTAAAGCAGATTGCTTTTCTCCTTCTGCTAATTCATTTTCTCCGTATTGGTTTAACCTTTTTTTTGCTTCCTGATGACTTAACCCTTTTTTTGTATGTACTCCAAAAGCGGATTGTAGCTTTTCTTTGTCCATTTCTGCAAGTTTCATGTGACGGATACAACCTCCTTAACAATCCGAATAACTTTCTTTGATACATGTTTATTCAGAGTTGTCCTAAAAAATGCTATACTTGTTTGAATGGAGATTTATAATTCGAATACTTACTAAAGAAGGTGTCACATATATGTCCTTTGACGGTTTTTTTACAAGAGCAATGACCGAAGAATTATCAGAGACGTTAACTGGTGGACGAATAACAAAAATTCATCAGCCCTATAGAAATGAATTACTGCTAGTCATTCGCGCAGGCAGAACCAATCATAAGCTTCTGTTGTCTGCACATCCCAGCTATGCTCGTGTACAACTAACAGAAGAAAACACGGATAACCCTTCAGAAGCACCCATGTTTTGCATGCTGCTTCGTAAACATTTGGAAGGCTATTTTATAGAGAAAATCGAACAGCCTGAATTGGAAAGAATCATTAAATTTGAGATTAGAGGGCGCAATGAAATCGGCGACATAACTCAAAAATTATTAATCATAGAGATAATGGGCAAACACAGCAATATTATTCTTGTTGATAAAGAAAGAAATATGATTATAGACTGTATCAAGCATGTACCGTCTGCTTTAAACAGCTACAGGACATTATTGCCAGGTCATTCCTACGTTTTGCCGCCAGCTCAGAATAAAATCAATCCGCTATCAGATATAGATAAAGGCTTGACACATATTGATTATTTTGCTGGCAAAATTGATAAACAATTGGTCACACAGTTTGCTGGTATCTCTCCTCTTCTTGCGAAAGAAATAACCTACAGGGCTGGACTTGTAAACAGGGAGACCGTTCCAGAGAGCTTCAATACAATAATGGAGCAATTAAAATCACATAATTATCAGCCAACATTGGTTACAGGAGATAAGGAAGCTTTTTACCTCATCCCACTTCAGCATTTGAAAGGTGATAAGAAGGAATTTCCTTCGCTAAGCTTATTGTTAGATCGCTTTTATTATCAAAAAGCGGATCGGGATCGTGTCAAGCAGCAAGCGCATGACCTGGAGAGAATTCTCTCAAATGAAAAAGAAAAAAATGAAAAGAAACTAATAAAATTAGAAGAGACTCTGCAGGATTCAGAGAAGGCAGAAATATTCAAGAAATACGGGGAACTGATAACTGGTCATATTTACGCTTTGAACAAAGGAATGAAGAGTGCTGAAGTAATTGATTATTATGATGAAAATCAACCTACTCTTTTGATTGAGCTCGATGTCCGAAAAACCCCTTCTGAAAATGCTCAATGGTATTTTTCTAAATACCAAAAGGCAAAGAACGCCAAATCCTTTGTAATCGATCAAATCGAAAAAACAAATGACGAAATTCAATATCTCGATAATTTAATCCACCAAATGAACACTGCCTCACCAAGAGATTTGCAGGAAATCCGTGAAGAGCTTGAAGAAGGCGGATATGTGAAAAAAAGATATACCAAAAAGCAAGGTAAGAAAAAAGATTTAAAACCTGTCCTTGATTCCTATTTGTCCAGTGATGGCATGGAAATTTTGGTAGGTAAAAACAATAAGCAGAATGAATATTTAACCAATCGCTTAGCGGCTAAAAATCAGCTTTGGTTCCATACGAAGGATATTCCGGGATCCCATGTTGTCATCCGCGATGCAAACCCTACCGAACAAACGATAAAAGAAGCCGCCATTCTGGCTGCCTATTTCAGTAAAGCCAGGCAGTCGAGCCAAGTTCCGGTAGACTCTACACTAATCAGGCATGTCAAAAAACCAGCTGGAGCAAAACCAGGCTTTGTAACCTATGATAATCAAACAACCTACTATGTTACCCCGGATGAAGAAGTGGTTTTATCCTTAAAAGCATAGATAAACGCAGCGGTTTTAATTTTCCGCTGCGTTTTTATTATATTATTATTCTTTTGTTATTACTCTAAATAGGAAATAAGATACTTCATCATTGCTGAGTGTCCAGGGCGTTCGTATCCCAACAAAAAAATCAGTTCCCGCTCGCTGCATATTACGAACAGTATCAAAGTATATCCACAGTTATATTAACCTGTTTTGTTATCTTCTTAAATTTCCTCCTTATACACACTTGCTAAAGTGGGGGGAGAAAAAGACTGCCAATAAAAAAATATCAGGGATCTTCCCTGATATTTTTTTGAGCCTCTGAAGACGGCCAGTCGGTTGATTTTCACCTGTCCCCGATTGAGCTATCTAGCTAATAGTCCCCCATCCACGACATATTCCGCTCCCGTTATATAGGAGGCGTCGTCAGAGGCTAAAAACAAGACTGGTTTAGAGATTTCTTGTGGGTCTGATAATCGTCCTATCGGAGATGTAGCATACATATCCAGTTGTTCTTGCGTATAGGTTTCTTTTAGCAGTGGGGTTAATACACCCCCTGGACATATCACATTGATTCGAATATTCTTGTCGGCGTATTCTACGGCTGCTGCTTTCGTCAACCCGTTAACCGCATGTTTGGCTGCCGTATACGCCACATTGGGGGTCCCATTGACATGTCTTAATCCTGCGGTAGATGAAATATTCACAATTGAGCCTCCCCCCGCCTCAATCATATGCGGAATTAACGCTTTCATCCCATAGAATGTTCCATGTTGGTCTATACTTATGATTTTGAGGTAGTCTTCATCTGCCAAATCGGTCAGCAAAGACACAGGACCAGCATATCCAGCATTATTCACCAAAACCGTAACAGGGCCAAAGGCTTCAACCGCTTGGTTTATGACATGTTTCCAATCGTCTGGATTGGTAACATCGTGTTTCACAAATAGTGTGTTCTCCCCGAGCTCTTTCGATAACGTCCTTCCTTCCGCTTCGAGTATATCCGTAATCACTACTTTAGCTCCTTCTTTGACAAACTCTCTAACGTGTTCAGAACCCATTCCTCGTGATGCACCCGTGATAATTGCCACTTTTCCATCCAGTCTCCCCATAATCTTTCCTCCTTTTTATTCACATTCACACTCACACCCTTACCCAATTTTTGGTATTTCCAAGCATTTTTAAGTGGGATTGTCTAACTAAAACGGATGTTCCCTGGATGAATACGATCAAGAAAAAGACAGAATATTTCATTCCGTCTTTGATAACCGCTGACACGCAGGGCAAATGTATGAAGTGGTGCTTCCTGTTTTGATTGATTGAATGGTCTCCCCGCATCTAGGGCAAGGTTCCCCTTTTTTATACGCAATTTGAAAATCACTCGTCAAGTACTCACCGTTATGTCCGTAAAAATCCTTTTCAAGAGAAAAACTCCCCTTGGATAAAGAATGGTGCAATTGTTTCTGCATATTGTTATAGAGGTTTTTGACCTCTTCTTCCGATAGGTCGGATACTTTCTTCTGAGGATGGATTCCGCTTTCAAACAAGATATCGTGAATATACATATTGCCGATTCCGCCGACGTTTTTTTGATTCAACAAGAAGGATTTAATTCCCGCTTTTTTCCCGTTAACCAACTGTCTGAAATAGTCATAGGTAAATTCCTTATCGAATGGGGTGAAGGCAATAGCTTTGATTATTTTTTCTTCTTTGATTTCTTGATCATTGGCGATATACACTTTTCCAAACCACCAAAATCGGATGGAAAACCCTGTCCCATCTTGAAATTGGATGAGGAATTGATATTTTTCCTGAACGGGATTGGATGAAATAGGTTCAAAATAAAGCAAATCCCCTCCCATCCCGAGCGAAATTAACATGTTTTCTCCATTCGATAGGGAAACGATGATCCATTTCCCTTTATTTTGAACCGCTTTAACCGTTGATCCTATTACTCGTGATGAAAATACCAACCCCGAAACATTGCAGCACTTTTCCTGCTTTATTTCCACCCGTTCGATTTGTTTGCCCGAGAGAGAGTCATTCATCTGGGTACTTAATTGATAGATTTCGGGTAACTCTGCCATTCTCCATTCCCCCTTTTATGCAAATTTACCTCATCGGAGACTATTCCGAAGAACCGAACGAACAAAAAGGCTGAATATAACCACTCAGTCTTTTTCATTATGATATTTCTTGTTGGCAGCTTGCTGCATACTCTTTCTCTAATTCTAGCAATCGGTCAATCAGATTATATATTTATCAACATCTAAGTTTAACAGACACAAATAAAAAGAGATAAAATCCAACTATTTCAGATTTTATCCCACTGATTCTTTATGTTTTTAGTTAACCCAGCTCTCATCATAAGGGTTTTGCTTCCATTTGCGGAGCTTATTCAGCTCCTCCTTTGTCACGTACTGATGTTCTTCCGCAACTTCGATAAGAGTTGAATAATCGCTTAAGGAGTAGTATGGAACCTCGCTATCAGCAAATGCAATTCTTGCTTTATCCATTTCATATGTAAAGATTGATACAACCCCTAGTACATCACAACCGACTTCACGTAATGCCTTGGCACATGTGATCGAACTTCCTCCTGTTGAAATCAAATCCTCCACGATGACTACTTTATCATTCTTTTCCGCTTTCCCTTCAATTTGATTTCCTTTTCCATGCCCTTTTGAACTGGAACGAACATAAATCATCGGCAAATCTAGCTGTTCACTTACCCAGGCAGCATGCGGAATGCCTGCTGTAGCTGTTCCTGCAATAATCTCAGCTTCAGGAAATTTTTCTTTTATTAATTGAGCTAGGCCTCTCGCTACATCCCGCCGTACCTCCGGGTAAGACATCGTTAATCGATTATCACAATAAATCGGGGATTTGATACCTGATGACCAAGTAAATGGATTGCTTGGCTGTAAGGCTACAGCTTGAATAGATAATAAATGCTCTGCTATTTTTCTTTTCATATCGGTCTCTCCCATTCTTCAACTATCTTATAATAGGCCTCTATTGGATTCTCTGCCGTTGTAATACTTCTTCCCACAACGATAAAATCACTGCCCTGCCTACTAGCCATAAACGGTGTAGCCACCCTTTGTTGGTCTCCTGCTGCATCACTGGCCAGACGAATTCCCGGAGTAACTGTTACGAAATTTCGACCAACCTGATTTTTAATTTGCTGTACTTCATGTACGGAGCAAACTACTCCATCAAGACCTGATTCTTTTGCTAATTGACTATAATGAATGACACTTTCAGCCAGGGTTGTCTGAATGAATTGCTCTCTTTGCATCTGCTCTTCACTTGTGCTTGTCAATTGCGTAACCGCTATACATAGCGGTCTTTTTTCTCCAGGAGGGGTACCCTTTTCAAGACCATCAAGCGCATATTCCATCATCTTTCTTCCGCCTGCTGCATGAACATTAACCATATCGACTCCCAGTCTTGCCACTGTCTCCATTGCTTTTCCAACCGTATTAGGAATATCGTGCAATTTCAAGTCCAAAAAAATGTCATGTCCCAATCCTTTAATTGCAGTGATGATAGAAGGACCTTCTCCGTAATAAAGCTCCATACCTACTTTAACAGCCAATTTTTCCTCATTAAATTTATGTAAAAATCGCAAGGTTAGCTCTCTATTAGGAAAATCAAGTGCGATGACCGGTGTATTCCGCATTCCTATTCCAGCTCCTTCCAACACATTCTGATATATGATCAAACCCGAGTGATAAAATTAGGTCTGGCAGAGCGTCAATAATCTCAGGCATAACAAACGGATTAATAAAATTGGCTGTTCCAACCGCAACCGCACTCGCACCTGCATAAAGGAATTCAATAACATCCTCTGCTGTTTCAATGCCGCCCATGCCAATGATAGGAATCGAAACCTGCGAGCTAACATCATGAATCATTCGAATCGCAACCGGTTTAATGGCCGGCCCTGATAAACCGCCTGTCCGATTAGCTAAAATCGGCTGGGCTGTTTTGAGATCAATACGCATTCCTATTAGTGTATTAATCATCGTCAGTCCATCAGCACCACCATCTTCAACTGCCTTCGCAATGGATACTATATCGCTGACATTCGGAGACAATTTAACATAGACTGGCACTGAAGATACTTCTTTTACCGCTTTAGTTAATTCTTTAGCCACAGACGGATCGGTACCAAATTGAATACCTCCGCATTTTACATTCGGACAGGAAATATTCAGTTCAAGAGCATGCACATTCGGAGCTGTACTGATCCGTTTCGCCGTCTCCACGTAATCCTCCATCATGGTTCCTGCCACATTAGCAATAATCGGTACATCGTACGTATCAAGCCATGGAAGCTCCTCATTCATCACATGCTCCAAGCCAGGGTTTTGAAGTCCAATGGCATTTAGCATCCCTGCATTTGTTTCCGCAACCCTTGGGGTCGGATTTCCAATACGCGGTTCAAGTGTCGTTGATTTAATGATGACGGCACCCAGCTTATCGAGATCATAAAACTGACTGTATTCCATGCCAAAGCCGAAACAACCAGACGCCGGCATAATCGGATTTTTCAACGCTAATCCAGGCAGCTGCATGCTTAATGGATTATTCATATGACGACCTCCTCTGAACGAAATACCGGGCCATCGATACATATCTTCCGGTATCCATTTCCCGGGGTACGGCACACACAGGCAAAGCACGCACCTATTCCGCAGCCCATTCTCTCTTCAAGCGAAATAAACACCTTTTTCCCTTTATATTTATCCTTAACGGCCTTTAGCATTGGTGTTGGCCCACATGTATAGACCACATCAATGTCCATTGGAACTGAAGCATTTGTTACATAGCCTTTTATTCCGTAAGTCCCGTCTTCAGTTGTGATAATGGTCTCCCCAAGCTCAGCAAATTCGTTTTCATAAAAAATATCTGCTGCGGTACGGAGGCCCAAAATATGAATCACAGATACACCTTTAGCCGTTAAATCTCTTGATAGCTGCAATAAAGGTGGTATTCCAATTCCTCCGCCTATCAAAAGCGCTTTTCCTCCCGGGTTCACATCCTCAACCGTAAACCCGTTGCCAAGCGGCCCAAGCACATCGACTTTTTCCCCTGTTTTTTTTTCAGAAAGAATCCTGGTTCCTTTCCCTTCCGCTCTGTAAACGATTGTAAAACGAGATTGCTCAGGGTCAATTTTACATATACTGATTGGCCTGCGCAGCAAAGGATCTATTCCGTTCGATACTTTGATATGTACAAATTGCCCAGGCATTGCCATGGAGGAGACAAGTGTCCCCTCCATAGTCATTTCAAATATATTCGGTGCAATCATTCGATGGCTGACGACGGTCATCATCTCTTTTTGAATCATAAACTGATTGCCTCCTTGGCCGTTTGCATATGGTTCATTTTAGTTGTCGAAAACGTTAGCGATTCCAGTACTGTTAAAATTGCATTGGCCGTATCCAAGGAAGTCATACAAGGAATCCCATTTTCAACCGATTCACGGCGAATTCTAAAACCATCACGTTCAGGCTGTTTTCCTTTGGTTAACGTATTAATCACCAGCTGTGCTTTTCCATTATGAATCATATCCAATAAATTCGGCTCTTCACTGCCAATTTTGCCAACAATTTGGCATGGAATATTCGCTTGATCTAACGCTTGAGCCGTACCCTCGGTAGCGATGATTTGATAACCAATTTCATTGAAACGTTCTGCAAGTAAAACGGCTTCTTCTTTGTCCTTATCCGCAACAGTCAAGAGGACAGTTCCATATTGCTTAATTTGAATTCCTGAAGCAATCAACCCTTTATACAAAGCCTTTTGCAATGTATCGTCTTTTCCCAGTACTTCACCCGTTGATTTCATTTCTGGTCCGAGCGTAATTTCAACCTGGCGAAGCTTTGCAAATGAAAATACTGGTACTTTTACGAACACACCCGCCTTTTCAGGGACAAGGCCATTTTCAAGACCATAATCCTTAAGCTTTTGTCCCAAAATGACCTTAGTGGCCAAATTCGCCATTGGAACATTAGTGATTTTGCTTAAGAACGGTACCGTCCTGCTTGAACGGGGATTAACTTCAATTACAAACACTTCATTATTAGAGACTACATATTGGATATTAAACAGACCAATTATATTCAAACCCTTTGCTAGTTTAATCGTATAATCTATAATTTTTTCTTTCGTATTTTCTGACAGATTCTGTGGAGGGTAGACTGCTATAGAATCACCAGAATGGACTCCAGCACGTTCAATATGCTCCATGATACCCGGAATAACAACTGTTTCACCATCAGAAATTGCATCTACTTCAATTTCTTTCCCTGTTAAATAACGATCGATTAATACAGGATGCTTCGGATTTATCTTCACGGCATTTTTCATATAATGAAGCAAATCCTCCTGATCATCCACGATCTCCATTGCCCTTCCACCAAGAACATAGGACGGTCTTACCAAAATAGGGTATCCAATCTCATCAGCCACTTCGACTGCTTCCTCCACTGACAAGGCTGTTTTCCCTTTAGGCTGCGGGATATTCAATTCTGTTAAGGCTTGCTCAAACATATCGCGATTTTCAGATCGATCCACATCCTCTAAAGACGTACCCAGTATCTTAACTCCTCTTTCTACAAGGGCTGAGGCAAGATTAATGGCTGTCTGACCGCCAAATTGTACAATAACCCCTTCTGGTTTTTCTAAATCAATGACATTCATCACATCTTCAATCGTTAAGGGCTCAAAATATAGTTTGTCTGAAATGCTAAAATCTGTTGAGACCGTTTCCGGATTGCTGTTTATAATAATCGCTTCATAGCCGGCTTCTTTAATCGCCCAGACAGAATGAACAGTTGCGTAATCAAACTCAACTCCCTGCCCGATTCGAATGGGTCCGGAACCAAGTACAACGACACTCCTCTTTGGCGTTACGATTGATTCATTCTCATCCTCATAAGTGGAGTAAAAATATGGTGTTTCAGATTCAAACTCCGCAGCACAGGTATCGACCATTTTAAATACCGGTTTGATTTGATTGTCCATGCGCCACTGATACACTTCCAATTCAGAGCTTTTCCAAAGCTTTGCTAAGATATAATCAGAGAAACCAAGTTTTTTGGCTATTAATGTATATCTCGGATGGAAGGGGGCTTCTAACAGTTTAGCTTCCATCTCAACAATCTTTGCAAATTTATGCAGAAAGAATAAATCAATCCGAGACCATTCATGGATTAACTGAATCGTTAATCCGCGCTTTAACCCTTCAGCAATATAAAATAGTCGTTCGTCTGTTGCTATTTTAATTTGTTTTTCTATCTCTTCATCTGTGATCATCTCAGCCTTAGGCAGTTCAAAGTGCAAGATTCCAACCTCTAGGGAGCGAATTGCTTTTAATAGAGATTCCTCGAACGTTCTGCCGATTGCCATAACCTCACCAGTTGCTTTCATTTGCGTTCCGAGGGTTCTGTTCCCTTCCTCAAATTTATCAAAAGGCCAGCGTGGTATTTTGGTTACGACATAATCAAGTGCCGGTTCAAAGCTCGCATAAGTTTTTCCAGTTACGGGATTGATCATCTCATCGAGTGTCAAACCAACTGCAATTTTAGCTGCAAGCTTTGCGATAGGATAACCGGTTGCTTTAGAAGCAAGGGCAGACGAACGGCTCACCCTTGGGTTAACCTCGATAATGTAGTAATTGAAGCTATCTGGATCAAGAGCAAGCTGAACATTGCAGCCTCCTTCTATTTTTAAAGAACGTATAATTTTCAACGACGCATTGCGCAATAATTGGTATTCCCGGTCACTCAATGTTTGGCTCGGTGCCACTACAATCGAATCTCCCGTATGTATTCCGACAGGATCGATATTTTCCATGTTACAAACTACGATTGCATTATCATTCGAATCTCTCATGACCTCATATTCAATTTCCTTGAACCCTGCAATGCTTTTTTCCAGCAAGCATTGGGTGACAGGACTGCTCTTGAGACCACCGGCTACAATCTCGCGTAATTCCTCTTCGTTTGAACAGATTCCGCCGCCTGTCCCTCCAAGTGTATAAGCCGGTCGTACAATTACAGGGTATCCTACAGTCTGAATAAAAGCCTCGGCTTCTTCCAGATTATGAATGATCGCACTGTCAGGAACCGGTTCACTCAATTCGTTCATTAAGCTTCGGAATAGATCACGGTCCTCAGCCTGCTCAATTGCCGATAGCTTTGTTCCCAGAATTTCAACACCGCATTCCTCGAGCACTCCAGATTTGGACAGTTCTACAGCCAGATTTAATCCAGTCTGCCCTCCAAGAGTCGGCAATAGAGCATCAGGGCGTTCTTTACGGATAATTTTACTGACAAACTCTAACGTTAATGGCTCAATATAAACCGCATCTGCAATTTCCGTGTCTGTCATAATTGTAGCCGGGTTGGAATTAACCAAGACAACACGATACCCTTCTTCTTTTAATGCCAGACAAGCTTGTGTACCCGCATAATCAAATTCTGCTGCCTGGCCGATTACAATCGGTCCGGATCCAATAACCAGGATGGATTTAATATCTGTACGTTTACTCATTTTACTGCCTCCTTCAGTTTGGATCTCTCAATCATGCTAATGAATTGATCAAATAAATAATTTGCGTCCTCCGGGCCAGGCGATGATTCCGGGTGATATTGGACGGTGAAAGCATCGTAGTATTTATGTCTTAATCCCTCAATCGTTCCGTCATTTAATGCAATATGCGTAACTTCCAAGTCTGTTTGTTCAATAGAGTCATATTTCACTGTGTATCCATGGTTTTGCGAGGTCAGTGCAATTTTGCCTGTTTTTAAATCTTTAACTGGGTGATTGGAACCGCGATGCCCAAATTTCATTTTTTCAGTTTCTGCATTACATGCTAGAGCAAACAACTGGTGCCCAAGACAAATGCCGAACATTGGCACTTTTCCGATAATTTTTCTTATCATTTCAATCGCTTCCGGTACATTTTCAGGGTCTCCCGGTCCATTTGTCAGCATGATACCATCTGGACGAAGTGTCATAATTTCTTCAAAGGTAGTATTATAAGGCACAACGATTACATCACAGCCTCGATTGTTTAATTCTCTTAATATTCCATGCTTCATTCCAAAATCTACTACAACTACCCGATAACCGCGTCCTGGACTCGGATATGCTTTTTTTGTAGATACCTTTTGAACCTGATTACGAGGCAGCACAGTTGCTTTCACTTGATGGAGCATCGTTTCAGCATCTTTAGTTATTGAACAAATCACACCTTTTACTGTACCTCTTTCACGAATCATTCTTGTCAACTTCCGAGTATCAATCCCTGCAATGCCAGGGATATTCTTTATTTTCATATATTCATCAAGAGAAAAATCACTTCTCCAATTCGAAGGAAAATCAGCCACTTCTTTTACAATTAGGCCACTTAGGCTCGGAGCGATTGACTCAAAATCATCCCTATTGATTCCATAGTTACCGATTAAAGGATAAGTCATCGTAATAATTTGACCGCAATAAGAAGGGTCAGATAAAATCTCCTGATAACCGGTCATCCCCGTATTAAATACAACCTCACCAATTTTATCGCTTTCTCCTCCAAATGCTTCGCCAATAAAAATTGTTCCATCTTCTAAAATCAATTGTCTCTTCATTCAGTTAGACTTCCTTTCTGCCAAACTACTTTTCCTTCCACAATCGTCATGACCGGCCATCCTTGACAGCTCAGGCCAGCAAATGGCGTGTTTTTTCCTTTGGAAAGGAAGGTATCAGGATTAATCACTTGTTCTTCTTCTAAATCAAGCAGGACGAGATCCGCAGGCATCCCTATTTCTATTTTTCCGTAGTTAAGTTCAAATGCTTGCGCTGGTTTAATCGTCAAGAAATCAATTAATTGTTTCAGGGTCATCGCTCCCTTTTTTACCAAATATGTATACAACAGCGGAAAGGCTGTTTCTAATCCAACTATGCCAAACGGCGCAAGTCTGATATTTTGTGATTTTTCCTCTACTGAATGGGGAGCATGATCTGTAGCGATAAAATCAATCGTCCCGTCTAACAGGCCTTCTAGCAATGCTTTTTTGTCATCCTCACCTCTTAAAGGCGGATTCATTTTAAAATTAGTATCCAGCTCCTTAATGTCCATTTCGGACAGTAACAAATGATGGGGGGTTACCTCTGCTGTTACATGAATGCCTGCTTTCTTGGCATCACGAACCGTTCTTACAGACTCCTTCGTGCTGATATGACAAACATGATAATGGCAACCTGCTGTCTCAGCCAGTAATACATCCCTAGCAATATGGACCGCTTCACATACTGAAGGGATACCAGGTAATTCATGTTTTCTCGAATAGATTCCTTCATGCACACATCCACTTTGAATTAATGTATTATCCTCACAGTGAGCGACAATGGCCATATTCAGTTTTGCAGCTTTTTTCATAGCTTCAAGCATCATACCAGCTGACTGGATGCCGACGCCGTCATCTGTAAAGGCAAATGCTCCGGATTTTTTCAGAGATTCAAAATCAGTTAATTCCTTTCCAAGCTCCCTGATAGTAATTGAGGCATAGGGCAATACCCTTGTGCTCGCCTTTTCTCTAATTCTATTATTTAACGAACGTAATTGTTCGGCAGTATCCGGAACAGGTCGTGTATTCGGCATAGCAGCTACAGTAGTAAATCCACCTTTTGCAGCAGCCTGTGTCCCTGTTTCAATCGTTTCTTTATGCTCGCCGCCGGGCTCTCTTAAGTGAACATGCAAATCTATAAAACCAGGCGCCAGCAAAAATCCTTTAGCATGAATGATGTTTGCCTGCTGATTGGGCAATTCATCTTGGATATCGGAGATTACTCCGCTCTGAATTAAGATATCTTTGGTGGCCAGTGTTCCATCATCAGTTAAAAATTGCGCACTTTTTATAATTGTATTCATGATTTGCCGCTCCTCCCCTTTGCTCGATACTATTTTTTAAAGCAGCCATTCTCACATATACTCCGTTGGCCATTTGTTTAAATATTCGCGAACGAGCGCATTCAACTAATGAATCATCAATTTCCACACCTCTATTTACTGGCGCAGGATGCATAATTATACAATTACTCCTAAGACGTCTCTCCCTTTCAATCGTCAATCCATAACTGTTCAAATATTCCATTTTTCTCATTGGCATTTCCACTGAATGACGTTCATGCTGGATTCGAAGCAACATAACTACATCTGCGTTTTCGATGGCGTCATCAATTGGTTCATAGGCCACATTGCTTCCCGAGAGATTCGCCCAAGCTTGTGGGCCAGAGAATACAACCTTTGCACCTAATCTGGTCAGTGTTTCCGCATTTGATCGCGCTACGCGGCTATGCCTGATATCTCCTATGATTGCCACTTTTAAACCTCGAAACGTTTGAAATTCCTGTTTAATGGTCATCAAGTCCAATAAACATTGCGTAGGATGATGCCCGCATCCATCACCAGCATTCATTATGGATAAATATACACCACTTTGTATTAAATTTGCAAAATAATTATCTTCTGTATGACGAATTACTACGGTTTCCACTCCAATCGCTTCTAATGTCTTCACTGTATCGGATAGGGTTTCACCTTTTAATACACTTGATGCTTGCACTTCAAAAGGGATTACATCCAACCCAAGCTTTCGCTGTGCCATTTCAAAGCTGATTTTAGTACGCGTGCTCGCTTCAAAAAATAAATTTGCTACAAAGTGTCTTTTTGCAGGCATCCAGGTTTCCCCATTGGCAAATGCCTCAGCATCTGATAGCAAGCCTGTAATTTCCTCAATCGATAAATCTGTCATCGTAAGCAAATGTTTCACGATCAATCAGCCTCCCATATTCTAAAAAAAACCCTAATTCGTTTTTTACGAATCAGGGTTTTAGTTTATTTAGTCGATTCATCCCAATATCGCATACTGGAATTATCGCACTTAATCTAACCCCTGTATTTTACTTGTTGGATCTACTTTCAACCCTGACTTTCACTGGTTTCCTTACCGGGAAGTACAAGATTTAAGATGACACCTACAATGGCGGCCAATGCCATTCCAGAAATGGAGGCATGATCGGTAATTTTGAGCATTGCACCACCAACACCAATGATTAAAATAACAGAGGATATGACTAAGTTTCTATTTTTAGATAAATCGATTTTGCTGTCGATCAACATCCGTAAACCGCTTGAAGCTATGATGCCGAACAGAAGAATGGACACCCCACCCATCACAGCTGATGGAATGGATTGAATAAGGGCTGAAATTTTTCCAATAAATCCGAACAAGATTGCGAATACCGCTGCTCCGCCTATTACATAAACACTGAATACTCTTGTAAGACCCATAACACCAATATTTTCTCCATAGGTTGTATTCGGAGGACCACCCAGGCAAGATGCAATCATAATGGAAACTCCATCGCCAAATAACGAACGATGTAGACCCGGTTTCTCAACAAAATTGCGTCCAGCAAGTTTACCAAGAACTAATTGATCGCCAATATGTTCTGATATTGGAACGATGGCAATTGGAATCATGATCAGAATAATTTCCCATGTTAAAGCCGGTGTATAATCTACGAATGGCACCGTGAAATTTGGAAGCTGGAACCAGGCTGCTTCTTTTACCGGAGTGAAATCTACAATTCCAAAGAAGCAGGCGGTAATATAACCACCAATAATACCGATTAATACTGGAATCAGTGAAAAAAAGTTTTTAAAGACAACACTGCATGTGATTGTGATGGCAAGTGTAATTAAGGCAACCGTAATATGTTTTGTGCTGTAAACAAGCACTTCTGCATTCGGATTTTCATACATGGCCATATTGACTGCTGTTGAGGCAAGACCAAGACCAATTACCATAATGATAGGACCTACGACTACAGGCGGTAAAAAGTTTAGGATGGTTTTAGTGCCTAGTTTTTTAACTAATAAAGCAACGAGTGCATAAACAAGTCCAATCAAAAAGCCGCCTACTAAAGCAGAACCAACACCGCTGCTTTCATTTAGTAAAGTAATCGGATAGATAAAGGCAAAGGATGAACCAAGATAAGCAGGTATTTGCCCTTTGGTGATCAGAATGTAAACCAGTGTACCTATACCGCTTGTCAATAGGGCAATTCCAGGATCCAGCCCTGTTAGAATCGGTACAAGAATGGTTGAACCAAACATCGCAAATAAATGCTGCAGGCTTAATATAAACCATTGCTTCGGAGTAGGTTTTTCATTGACATCGTACCTTATTTGAGGATTGTTTGCTATTTCTATAGAAGTCATAATTATTGCCTCCCTGATGAAATTAATAGGTTTCGAAGGGAGATGATTATTTGCATAAGCAAATATCGCATGCTCCCCTTTTCAGCCTCACAGGACTGAATTAAAAAGGTTTTTTTATTCAAAAATGGAGACTTGTTCACCATCATCCATTTCTTTTAAT
Organism: Bacillus sp. D386; assembly: GCF_006346415.1. Lineage (NCBI taxonomy): Bacteria > Bacillati > Bacillota > Bacilli > Caryophanales > Bacillaceae > Bacillus > Bacillus sp. D386. The sequence goes on from NZ_VEMV01000002.1 coordinate 483,364, forward strand.
TTGACGACAATCTTTTCATTTTTTGCAGTAGGTATATTCTTGCCTACATAATCAGCTCGGATTGGAAGCTCTCTGTGCCCTCTGTCGATCAGGACAGCTAATTGGATTTGAGCCGGTCTGCCAATATCTATAAGAGCATCAAGAGCTGCTCTCGCCGTTCTGCCAGTATATAAAACATCATCAACCAGAATGACTTTCTTATCTTTTAAGCTAAATGATACATCTGATCCATTTACCTGTGGATCCCCGCTTTTTGTCTTTGTGCTTAAATCATCCCGGTACAAGGTAATATCCAGTTCACCAACAGGAATTTCCGCTCCTTCAATTTCGTGAATTCTTTCTCCCAGACGTTTAGCAAGAAAAATACCACGGGTACGAATACCGATCAACACACAATCACTCACACCCTTATTTTTCTCGATAATTTCATGAGAAATCCTTGTTAACGCTCTTGAGATTGCCTTTTCATCAAGCAAGATTGCTTTCTCTAACATATCATCGTCCCTTTCCTAAAAAACGTAAAAAATCCTTTTGCCGTGTAGGCAAAAGGATATAATAAACCATAGAAAAAGACACACATCTTCCATTAGTTTTCACGTACCTTTTCAGCCTCACGGGACTGTATTTAAAGGACCCTATTCAGTTGTATCTATATTACTTTAGGATTGTTATCCTTGTCAACAGTCAATTCTTAAAGTTTCCAAATAATCGACAAAATATGCTGGTAATGGAGCTTCAAATTCCAAATATTCCTCTGTTCTAGGATGGACAAATCCCAGAACTGCTGCATGTAAAGCCTGTCCATTTAAATCAGGAGTTTTTCTTGGTCCATACTTAGGGTCACCAGCAAGAGGATAACCAATATATTTCATATGGACACGAATTTGATGAGTGCGTCCTGTTTCAAGCTGACATTCAATAAAAGTAAAGTCTTTAAATCTTTCCAGTACATGAAAATGTGTAACTGCATGCCTAGAATTATCGTCTGTTACTGTCATGCTTTGACGATCTCGTTTATCACGGCCTATCGGCGCATCTACCGTTCCTGCATCATGTGGAATGATACCGTGGACAAGTGCCTTATACTTCCGGGTAACTGTTTTTTCAGTTAATTGCTTTACAAGTCTCTCATGCGCATAATCATTTTTAGCGACCATGAGCAATCCTGAAGTATCCTTATCGATACGATGGACGATACCTGGACGCATCACACCATTGATCCCTGATAAATCCTTGCAATGGTACATTAAAGCATTTACAAGTGTACCTGATCCATGTCCTGCTGCCGGATGTACAACCATGCCTTTTGGTTTATTGACAACAATGACATCCGCATCCTCATAATAAATATCAAGAGGAATGTTCTCAGCTACAACATCAAGTTCCTCTGGCTCTGATGGTGTGATTTCAATAGAGTCACCAGGCTGACATTTATAATTTGCCTTTATCTGTTTGTCATTCACCAGAATATTCCCTTCTTTTATCCACTGCTGGACTTGAGAACGTGACCATTCTTCATTTAAAACGGAAAGGACTTTATCAAGCCTTTCACCTTTTTGTTCTTCTGTTACTATCAGTCTTTGACTATCCATTCTTTAGCTCCTTAGCTCTTTTTTCCTCCATAAACATAGCAATAACCAATAATCCAACTCCTATACAAAGAGCAGAATCTGCCACATTAAAGACAGGAAAACTGTATGAGAATATATACGTATGCACAAAATCAACCACTTCATTGCGGAAAATCCGATCAATAAAATTACCAATCGCTCCCCCAAGAATAAGTCCAAGGGATATCCCCGTCAACTTATCGGTACTGAATTTTCTTATGTAAAAGACAATTCCAATAATAACCACGGTTGTTACGATGTAAAAAAACCACATTTGTCCCTGAAGAATTCCCCATGCCGCCCCTCGGTTTCTGTGCGAGGTGATGTATAGAAAGTTTTCAATGATTGGTATACTCTCCCCTAAGGTCATATACTTAACGACCAACCATTTTGTAAATTGGTCAATCATGATAATGAGCAACGCAATCAAATAATACATATATAACATAAGCTTGCCCCCTGCCTGCTTAAAATGTACACACTGCTTAACAAATTGTAGCATATCTATCTAACAAATGTTTTAGAACTTTAACAAAAATACAGGCCCTTTCGAATAAATGAAAGGGCCTATAGAAGGAATAGCATCCCAGTATTTTGGACAGGTTGGTCTATCACCTCTACTGCCCACACATAAAACTTATCTAACACTTCAAATGAGAGTATGCCTCACTTTTCGCTGATTGCTTAAGCACTCAGGAAATCGGTTCTCTATCATTTTAAATAACCTTATCCGAGTTCTGGATATTCGTTATCTACCACTGTAGAGCAGCGTTCACATAAAGTTGGATGTTTCTCAATTGTACCAACCTCTTCACTAATATTCCAGCAACGTTCACAAGTTTCTCCATTTGCTTTTGTGACTAAAATTGCCGCATGCTCTAACTTAATAGCTTCTTCCGGTGCATCGTAAATGTATCCGGCAACTTCCACTGAAGAAACGATAAATAATTGTTCAAGGCTTTCTTCAATGCTTTCAAGCAAATCTTTTGTTTCTTCACTTACATACAATGCTACTTTCGCATTTAATGATTTACCAATTACTTTTGCATTTCTTGCTTCTTCAAGCGCTTTAAGGACATCATCACGCAAATTCATGAACAGATCCCATTTAGCTTTAACAGCTGTACTATTTGGATAATTTTCAACCGACGGCATATCTGTTAATTGTACGCTCTCTGCATCAGCATCATCGATAAAAGTCCAAACTTCATCAGCTGTATGCGGCAGAATAGGAGCAATCAATTTAACTAGCTTCATAACGCATTCATGCAGTACAGTTTGAATTGCACGGCGGCCATCACTGTTTTCCGCATCGCAGTATAGAATATCCTTTGCATAATCCAGATAGAAGGAACTTAAATCCTGTGTACAGAAATTATTGATACCATTATAGATATCAGCAAATTCATAATTGTCATAGGATTGTTTTACCTGATCAACCAAATCATTTAACTTAATGAGCATATATTGATCCACTTCACGAAGATTCTCGTAAGAAACAGCATCATGCTCTGCGTTAAATCCGCTCAGGTTTCCAAGCAGGAATCTGAATGTGTTACGAATTTTACGATATACTTCGGATACTTGTTTCAGGATATTATCAGAAACACGTACATCAGCCTGGTAATCGACACTCGCAACCCAAAGACGCAGAATATCTGCACCCATTTGATTGATAACTTTTAATGGGTCAATTGTGTTTCCTAGGGATTTACTCATTTTACGGCCTTCTCCATCAAGTGTAAATCCGTGGCTTAATACTTCCTTGTAAGGAGCTTTACCAGTAACAGCAACTGACGTGATCAAAGAGGAGTTAAACCATCCACGATATTGGTCTGAACCCTCGAGGTAAAGGTCAGCTGGTCTTCTCAAATCTTCTCTTGCTTCAAGAACTGATTGATGGGAGGAACCAGAATCAAACCATACGTCCATAATATCTGTTTCTTTCGTAAATAAGCCATTCGGGCTGCCTTCATGTGTAAAGCCTTCTGGGAGAAGATCTTTTGCGTCTTTCTCAAACCAAACAGTGGAACCGTATTGTCGGAATAAATCAGATACATGCTTAATCGTTTCATCTGTAATGATTGCTTCACCATTTTCTGCATAAAACACCGGAATCGGTACGCCCCATGCACGCTGACGGGAAATACACCAGTCTCCACGATCACGAATCATGTTAAATAATCTCGTTTCACCCCATGCAGGTACCCATTTAGTTTCTTTGATCTGCTGCAATAGGTCTTCACGGATATCATCAACAGAAGCAAACCATTGATCGGTTGCACGGAAAATTGTTGGCTTTTTCGTTCTCCAATCATGCGGATAAGAGTGTGTAATGAAATCAAGTTTTAACAGAGCACCGACTTCCTCGAGTTTATCCGTGATTTCTTTGTTTGCTTTATCATAGAATAATCCTTCAAATCCAGGAGCATCAGAAGTCATATGGCCTTTTCCATCCACTGGGCAGAGTACTCCAAGATTATATTTCTGACCTACGATAAAGTCATCTTCACCATGTCCTGGCGCAGTATGAACACAGCCTGTACCTGCATCAGTGGTTACATGCTCTCCTAAAATAACAAGTGAGTCACGGTCATACAATGGATGTTTAGTGACTACATATTCCAGTTCAGCACCTTTAACAGTCTTCTCAACTTCAGCATTCTCCCATCCAAGTGTTTCTTTAACGGAAGGCAATAGTGTTTCAGCCACAATATATTTTGTACCATCAACATTCACAAGTACATAATCAAGGCGTGGGTGAACAGCAATTCCAAGGTTAGCTGGAATAGTCCAAGGTGTCGTTGTCCAAATAATGAACTTCGCTCCCTCTTCCACTACTCCTTTGCCGTCCTTCACATCAAATGCAACAAAGATAGATGCTGATTTCTTGTCGTGGTATTCGATTTCCGCTTCAGCTAGTGCAGATTCACTGGAAGGAGACCAATAAACCGGTTTTAATCCTTTATAGATATAGCCTTTTTTCGCCATATCACCGAAAACTTTGATTTGCTCAGCTTCATATTCAGGTTTCAGTGTGATGTAAGGATTTTCCCAGTCCCCTCTTACACCTAAACGTTTAAATTGAGTGCGCTGCTGATCAATTTGTGTATAAGCATATTCCTCACAAAGTTTACGGAAGTCAGCGATTGTCATTTCCTTACGATTTACTTTTTTGTTTTTAGTTAGCGCTGTTTCAATTGGTAAACCATGAGTATCCCAACCTGGTACATATGGCGCATTATAACCATTCATTGATTTAAAGCGAACAATAAAATCCTTTAAGATTTTATTCATCGCATGCCCGATATGAATGTTTCCATTCGCATAAGGAGGTCCGTCATGCAGCACAAATTTAGGAAGGTCCTTTGTACGCTCCTGTACTAATTTGTAAATATTTTTTTCTTCCCAACCTGCTTGAACTTCCGGTTCTCTTTTTGGTAAATTCCCACGCATTGGAAATTCTGTTTTAGGCATCAATAATGTGTCTTTAAATTCCATTCCATTCACTCCTTAAACTTCCTCATAAATAAATACAAAAAAGCCTTTTCATCCCGGTAAAGGGACGAAAAGGCTATATTTCCGCGGTACCACCCTTTTAGAATATTGCCTGACAATATTCCTCTTGGTATTCGTAACGTGAATGACTCGCCGCTATTTACTGCCAGCCAAGCTGGGTTCAAAAGCAGACTCAGGGATGATCTTCCATCCAGATTCTTTTACCGGACTCCCACCTTCCCCGGCTCGCTACAAAAAGTATGATCTGATGTACTGTTCCCGTCTTCGTTTTAACATTTTTTGAATAGATTTGTTAAAATATTATATTCAATAACTTACGATAAAGTCAAGACCTTACATTTCTTCTTCATTCAGGTCGATATCAAATTCAGTGGCATCCACGTCATATTTAAGAAGTTTATCCCAATCTTCACTGTTTAATAAATCAAGCTGGGCTTCAACAAGCATTTTAAAACGCATTCTGAATACTTTAGATTGCTTTTTAAGGTCTTCAATTTCAATAGCAATTTTTCTTGCTTTAGATAATGCCTCATTGACAATTCGGTCAGCATTTTTTTCTGCTTCCTTCATAATCAATTTAGCCTCTTTTTGAGAATTTCGTTTGACATCTTCTCCGGCTTCCTGAGCAATGACGATTGATTTATTCAACGTTTCCTCAATGCTGGAGAAATGCTCAAGGCGTTGTTCCAACTCTTCCACTTTGGCTTCAAGATCTTTCTTATCTCGAAGGACCAACTCGTAATCTTTAATTATTTGGTCAAGAAACTCATTTACTTCATCTTCATCGTAACCGCGGAATCCTCTGCCGAATTCCTTGTTATGTATGTCTAGCGGTGATAATGGCATAGACTGCACCTCCGAATACTGATTCTTCTCTTAATTATTATACTATGCTTTCGACAGTAATGGTGATATTCCTTCTAAATTCCTGATTATTTTTGTATACCACACTTTATTTTCCATTTATCTTTCTTTGTTTTTCCTTCAATGGAAAATATCTTCATTCTTCCTATCCCACGAGTGGATAACACATCACTTTCTCTGATTTCATATGATGGATTATCGACTTGTTTCCAGTTTACCTTAACACGCCCCTGCTGTACGAGTGTTTGGCTCTTTTGCCTCGAAATATTGGCGATAGCCGACAATATCGTATCAATTCTCATGGAGGAAACTGTCACTTGGCATTCCTTCCATTGTTCCGTAACAGTCATAGCCTGATCAGCAGGTATTTCCTGAAACTTTACACCCGCATTGCCCATTTTAGATATATTCATCTCCAGATAGGATGCTACATCTTTTGCAACAACGAATTGTACTCGCTCGCCTTCAATCCATATATCACCAAATTTTTCTCTCTTTAAGCCAACAGACATTAACGTGCCAAGAATCTGCCTATGTTTCAGTGTCGTAAATTTTGCAGAATAAAATAATTCATAAATGGTCAGTTCGTAATCCTCGATTTGCGGTTCATAATAGTCCGGATAGAGGAGCGCTCTTTGCCGCTCGGCCGCTTCGCTTCCTCCAAAAAAGGAAACATGTACATCTCCATTTGTACCAATTAGCATCCTTACAATCTCTGATTCTCTGGGGTCAAGAAAATCTGTCAGTTTAGGGGCATATTGCTCCTGCACTTGATCAATCCATCCAAGCACCTGATCGATAAATTCTCTTTCTTCCTGACGAAAATGCTGATAAATATCCATTTACATCCTCCAGCTAAAATATAAAAGCTCCCTGTTTTGAAAGGGAGCTAACATTCTTCTTAAAAAATGCCTGCCAACGCGGAGATTCCTACTCGTGCCATATTTAACACAAGAATCGCTATAATTGGAGAAATATCAATCATGCCGAGCGAAGGTACAATTCTCCTGAATGGTTCCAAAAACGGCTCACATATGCGTGCTAAAAACATTCCAATTCCTGTATCCCTTGCATTTGGAAACCACGACATTAATATGTAAATAATTAAGGCCCAGGAATATATATCTACTGCTTTATAAAGTATATAAAAAAATATATCCATTATTTACTTACCACCTTATATCCTCCAGTTCATCTTCTTGAGCATATCCAGAGATGGAACCTGAAACATCAACATTATCAGGGGTACATAAGAATATATTTGACCCGATACGCTGAATATCCCCACCGATTGCATAGACTGTCCCACTTAAAAAGTCAACAATTCTTCTAGCCTGGTCTGGTGAAATCCTTTGTAAATTCACAACAACCCCACGGCGATTTTTTAAATGGTCGGCAATCTCCTGAGCATCTGCATACGCTCTTGGTTCCAGCAATACTAACTTAGAAGATTTCTGTATGCTTTGAAGACTCACTATATTTTGTTGTTTTTGCTGCTGATCATGTTTATTCACTTTTGCCGGAACTTTTTCTTCTTCAACATATTGTTCCTCATACTCATATTCTTCATCCTCGAGTGCAAAGAACGTTTTCATTTTTGATACGATTGACATCATTTACACCTCTCTTTTATTCATTCCCTACCAAGGCAGTTCCGATTCTAACCATGGTTGCACCCTCTTCAATGGCGATTTCATAGTCATTAGACATGCCCATTGAGAGTTCTGTGCATGGGGCATTGGGCAACTTCATATTTTGTATCACTACTTGCAATTCTTTGAGTTTACGGAAACAAGTACGTATTTCTTCTTCATCATCTGTGAAAGGAGCCATCGTCATAAGTCCCATTACCCTAATTTTTTCAAATTCAGCAAGCTGTTGTACAAACTCAATTGCAATCTGAGGCTGTATTCCATGTTTAGTATCTTCTCCGCTTACATTTATCTGAACAAAACAGTCAATCGGGCGCGTGGCTCTCTTTTCTATTTCTTCAGCCAATGATAAGCGATCAAGAGAATGTAGAACGTCCACACGATTTATGATCGTTTTTACCTTTCTCGTTTGAAGCGAACCGATAAAATGCCAAACTGGTCGTTCTTTTATACCCTCTTGCTTGGCTATTAATCCTTCCGAGCGGTTTTCACCAAAGTTTTTAATTCCGGCTTTATAGGCTTCTAGAGCACGTTTTGTTGAAACATATTTTGTAACAGCAATTATTTGTATATCTTGTGGATTACGACCTGCACGTTTTGCAGCACTCTCGATTTTTTCATGAATGATTTGCAGGTTTTCCGTCACTTCCAATATCCTACTCCTCCTTCCAGCCGATTAACCCCAACATTCGACCAGTTTTCCCCTCATCACGTCGGTGAGAAAAAAAGTAAGAATCATCACAACTTGTACAAAAACCAGTTGTCATAATATTCTCTGGTAAAATACCGGCTTTCTGAAGAATTAAAGCATTCGCCAGCTTTAAATCAAGCTGATATTGATTCTCCGTAATTTGATTATAAGCGGTTTTTGTCTGTTCTTCTAGTATAACCTCTAAATAGTTAATTACTTTTTTGTCGACCGTATAACAGTTTTGGCAAATAGATGGCCCTATTGCAGCATATATCTCTTCAGGCTGAACACCTTCATCCTGTCTCCAGATATCAATCATAGATGAACCTATGCCAGCAACCGTCCCCTTCCAGCCTGCATGTACAATCCCAATCAAATGATGGTTAGGCGCCATAAAATATACGGGTACACAATCTGCAAAACAAAGCGTCAATAATATTCCGCTTTCTTTTGTATATAAACCATCCGTTGCTTTTAATGCTGTTTTATAATCTATAGCACCAAGCCCGGCATGACTTTTGTCAATTTTCAAAATAGACGCTTCATGCGTCTGCTCAGCTCCAACCCATCTTTCAACAGGAAAATGGAGCTGGTCAGCTAGAATACGCCTGTTTTCTATTACTTTTCCATCTAAATCAAAGACGTGAAAAGCTGTATTCATCGACTGAAACGGAAAATCGCTGATGCCTCCGTTCTTCGTAGTAAATCCCGCCAATAAATTCGGATGCCAATCCTTCCAACCTTTTATCGACATAAATGATTCGGAAAACTGAACAAATGGTTCCAAGCTAATACCCCTCGATTTTTCTTTCATTTTATCACAATCCCGCATAATTTTCTTCTTCTAATCATTAAAACTTCCGTATCCCTTGTATTCCACAAGAATCACATCTTCTCCAATCATTTTAATTTTATACCACGGAATGACAGTGTCTTCCTCTTTATTTAAAAACGAAAGCATTTTACTGTTTGCTACCGTTATACTTTCTATTTTCCCAGTACTTAGATTAATTTCAATATCTTCAACATTTCCCAATCGTTTTCCGTCGAATGTATTTACGATATCTTTGACTTGTAACTCAGAAATTTTAATCATACTCTATCTCCTCCACTCGGGATCTGTAGTTACAGGCATTATATGAATGGAAAGAACAATAAAGAACTTCTCTCTGGAACGCCCTCCTATCCATCAAATCTTGAACGTTATAAGAAAAGGATTTAGTTTCTTTCATATCTGGCTATCTACAAAACCATAAAAAACAGATGCTGGTGATGCAAGAATTTTGAGTTCCCCTCTTTTAAATAGGAATGAAGACTCTGCTATAATAAATTGGCCTAATATAAATAAAAACTATCCTGCAAATGAGGATAGCTTAAGGGCAATACATATTTAATTATAAGTTCATTAATCAGCAGCTAGATATTTTTATTCATTTGGCGAATAGCCGCTTTTTCCAAGCGGGATACCTGTGCCTGTGAAATTCCGATTTCCTCAGCAACTTCCATTTGCGTTTTCCCTTGGAAGAAACGTTTCTTAAGGATCATTTTCTCACGCTCATTTAACCTGCGCATGCCATCTTTTAATGCAATCTCATTAATCCATGTGCTATCTTTACTCTTCTCATCACTGAGCTGATCCATTACAAAAATTGGATCGCCTCCATCATTGTAGATAGGTTCAAATAATGACACTGGGTCCTGGATTGCATCTAGTGCGAATACTACCTCTTCATACGTAACATCAAGAGCTTTTGCAATTTCTTCAGATGTCGGTTCTCTCGATGTTTCACTCATCAGTCTCTCTCTGACCTGTAAAGCCTTGTATGCAATATCTCTCAACGATCTGGAAACCCTAATCGGGTTATTATCCCGTAAATAACGGCGAATTTCCCCAATAATCATTGGAACAGCATACGTAGAAAATTTTACATTCTGACTTAAGTCAAAGTTGTCAATCGATTTCATTAAACCAATGCATCCAACCTGGAAGAGGTCATCAACATACTCACCTCTGTTATTAAAGCGCTGAATGACACTTAGGACAAGTCTAAGATTACCGTTAACCAACTTCTCCCGTGCTGATGATGATTCTCCAGATTGCATCTGTTTAAACAACTCTCGCATTTCATCATTTTTTAAAACAGGTAATTTTGATGTATCCACACCACATATTTCTACTTTGTTTCGTGTCAATCCATTCCCTCCTAGCAGGAGCTGCTGTACAAAGTAAAGTATCTCCGCGGGAGGGAATTATATGCATATGAAAATTATTTCCGTATAGTGACTAAATGAAAAATCCCTGATTTCATAAAGCTTTTATACGACTAAATATTTTTTACACCTTCCTTAAACCATTTTATTAAATTCTTTTCTAAGCCTTTTTATAATTCGCTTCTCAAGACGGGAGATATAGGATTGCGATATCCCCAGTAAATCAGCAACATCCTTTTGTGTTTTTTCCTCCCCTCCAACCAAGCCAAATCTTAGTTCCATAATCTGCTTTTCCCGATCATTCAATTGTTCCAGTGCTTTAGCCAAAAGTTTTTTATCAATACTTGTCTCTAAGTTTTTTGTGATGATATCATCATCTGTGCCCAATACATCTGATAAAAGCAATTCATTCCCATCCCAATCAATATTCAGCGGTTCATCGAATGAGACTTCGGAACGTGTTTTACTATTCCGTCGTAAATACATTAAAATTTCGTTTTCTATACATCTTGATGCATATGTTGCCAGCTTTATTTTCTTTTCAGGATTAAAGGTATTTACTGCTTTAATAAGGCCGATTGTGCCAATACTGATTAAATCTTCAATGTTAATACCTGTATTCTCAAATTTACGTGCTATGTATACAACTAAACGAAGATTTCGTTCAATTAGCATAGATCTTGCTGTTTCATCTCCAGCAGGCAGTTTATGAATTAATATTTCTTCCTCTTCCTTACTGAGTGGCGGTGGAAGAGCCTCACTGCCGCCAATATAATACACTTCATCTGACTTAAGCTTTAATTTAACTAAAACTTTTGTCCAATAATAGGATAGTCTAAAGCGGAAATTTCTCAATTGTTTAACCCCTTTCCTAATCCTCAACGTCTATTTTCTTCCTGAAATGAGTATAGTGATTATTACATTAAGAGGCAGATGCTGAATCACCGGCCGGTACCATTTTTGGATGAACAATGGAATCGAAAAGCCCTTCTCCTGATAATTGCTGCATGGTAAAAGAAATTAAACATTTTTGAACCTCACGACATTCATTGGCTACTTTAATGAATAGGACATCTGGTTTAAATGCAATTAACAATTGACTGTCATTCCCAACAACCTTACACGGAATAATTCTCATTTTTTCTTGCCACTCATCAGGGAAATCAGCAAAATCGCCATGCAAATTCTGGATCCCTTTGTCAATTAACTTGGATACAGACGCAGGTATCATTGTTTCCCTTCCATAGAGTGAAATAATTGCTACAGGAGAACCGGATAATGGATCGAGTAATTGATTCCCTGTGTCAACAAGCCCTTCTGATTCAAATGAAACGCCATTAATTTCAACAATCATGGTAACCCTCTGCTCTTTATTCCACTTGGCTAGATCAAGGATGTTAATGTGTTTTTTTGAAAAATGCCATGCCAATGGAAATCCAATCATGACAAAAATCCAACTGACCGGGTCACCGAAGCTGCCTGCTCCACTTGTGAATCCGTTGAAATATTCAGTCACTTCAAAGCTAAAAAAATAGTGACTGCCTAAGAGGATTCCACCAATTGTAAAGGTTACAGCATATAAAGTTACAACTCTTTTAAAAAATGCTCGGATACTTCTAAAACCAAATGCGGTTAAAACCATCAAAATAGAAACCATGCTTTTCAGCCAAATTTGATCAGCTAAATAGGAAAAGGGAGTGATATATAGCCAAACAACCATAGATCCCACTAATCCTCCAGCTAGCATTCTAATCCATTTTATTTGGTTTTTTAGTAAAACCGCAGTCCACACTAATATACTTGTATCAAAGACCCAATTGAGAAACCAAATGGCATCAATATAAATAGTCATATTGTTTCCCCATACTTTTTTTAATAGAACATATGAGAAATTATAACCTGACATAATCCAAAAGGTTGTCACTTCATGTAAAGAGTGCAACCGTTTTTTATTTATATTTTCATCAGTATTTGTCGATGGTTTACTGCAAAATTTCCCCAATCATATTTAATTTGAACTATTAGAACTATCGGGGTGAAAAAAGGAATTGAGATAATCAATCAGATTCTTAATTAAAATGTTTGAAATAGAACTATCGGACTAAATCCATAGAATGAGCTATAAACCCTGCAGCGGGAATCTACAAAAACAAAAAAAGATGATGATGTAATTTACTATTACATCATCATCTTCCTCTATGAAATATATTATCTACGACGATTACGATTTCTTAAGAATGTTGGAATATCAAGTGTATCATCAGTATTGCTGCTCACTTGATTATTTCTGCTAGGTTCTGAAGTATAAGATTCCTCACGCTTAGGTACTTCGCGCTTGATTGGATTCGTTTGAGGAGCAGGGCGTGATTGGCCAAAGTTCGGTCTTGCCGCCGGACGTTGTTGTTCAATTTCATTGAAGCCAGTCGCAATCACAGTTACTACAATTTCATCTTTCAGATTCTCATTAATAACAGAACCAAAAATCATATTTACTTCCTGATCGGAGGCTGATGCTACAATATCGGCAGCTTCCTGAACTTCGAATAAGCTTAAGTTCGTTCCTCCAGTGATGTTCATTAACACACCTTGAGCACCGTCAATGGATGTTTCAAGCAATGGACTGGAGATAGCTTTTTTAGCCGCTTCAGCAGCACGGCTTTCACCTGATGCAACCCCGATTCCCATTAAAGCGGATCCTTTATTGGACATAATTGTTTTCACATCTGCAAAGTCCAGGTTAATTAATCCTGGCACTGCGATTAAATCAGAAATACCTTGTACACCTTGTCTTAAAACATTATCTGCTTCACGGAAAGCTTCAAGCATTGGTGTACTTTTATCAACGATTTCCAATAATCGATCATTTGGAATAACAATTAATGTATCAACAGATTCTTTCATAGCCGCAATTCCACCCTGAGCCTGCGTGGAACGCTTACGGCCTTCGAATGTAAATGGTCTTGTCACTACACCAACAGTCAGGGCACCCAACTCACGGGCAATCTGAGCTACAACTGGAGCAGCTCCTGTTCCGGTACCACCGCCCATACCAGCTGTAACAAATACCATATCTGCTCCTTGAAGGGCTTGCTCAATTTGTTCTTTACTTTCTTCAGCAGCTTTTTTTCCAACATCCGGATTGGCGCCTGCACCAAGTCCTCGTGTCAATTTACCGCCTATTTGCATTTTTATTTCAGCTTTTGATAGATTCAAAGCTTGGGCATCTGTGTTAACCGCAATAAATTCTACCCCTTGTAAGCCATGTTCAATCATTCGGTTAACGGCGTTATTTCCGCCGCCCCCTACTCCGATTACTTTTATCGTTGCTAACGAATCAATATTTGTATCAAATTCTAGCATGGAAAGTCCTCCTATTATTTTCGGTAAAGTGTTTCCCTTATTCGAAAAATACTCCGAAGAATTTTTTCATTTTTGTACTCACTTTATCTTCTGGATTTTTTGGTGCTTTTTCTTTTGGAGCTGGTTTTTGAGCCGGACGCTTTTCTGTTGTTTCTCTGGTAGCAGCAACAGTATGCGCTCCTAACTTCAAGCCTTGCGATCTGGCTTTGTTACATGCATATGTGATAAGACCAACAGAAGTTGTGTACTGAGGTTCTCTGACACCTATGTAATTTGGTTCCGCTCCACGAACGCGATTTTGCAAGATATTCTGTGCTAAATCCAGTATACCAGGGGTTTTTACTACTCCACCAGTGAGAACATACCCCCCAAGCAAATCAGTTACACCCATATTCACTATAGCATCTTCTACCATTTCAAAGATTTCTGTTAATCTATCTTCCATAATATCAGATACGATAAATTGATTGCAGGTCTGTTGTTTTTCGCTGCCAATCACCGGTACTGTGAATGTTTCTTCTTCCGCATCATCATCAATAAATGCATGACCATGTCTAACTTTAATTTGTTCGGAAACATCAGTTGGTGTTTTTAACACAATGCTGATATCTTTTGTAATATTATTTCCGCCAAGCGGGATAACTGTAGCTCCTTTTAACTCCCCATCTTCAAATACAGCGACTTGTGTAGAACCGCCACCTATATCAACTAGGGCTATTCCAAGATTACGCTCATCCTTGGATAAAACAAGTGAGCCGGCCGCCATAGGCTGCAATGCAATATCAGTTATTTCTAAACCTGCACGTTCTACAGCGCGAAGGGTATTATGTAAAATGGTTCTGAGTCCGGTAATTAATACGCCCCTCATTTCAAGGCGAACTCCAGTCATACCTTTTGGGTCGCTGATTTCATCTATTTCATCCACTTTGTAATGAACAGGAATAACATCAATAATTTCTCGATCAGAAGGAATTGTAACTAATTCCGCCTGTTCTCTAACACGAGTTTTATCCTCTTCTGTAATCTCTCGATTGTCATTGGATACAGCGACTACCCCATGGCATGGCTGAAGCATAATATGATTGGCGCTGATTCCGACAATCACTTTACGAATCTCCATACCTACCATTCTTTCAGCTTGTTCAACTGCTTTTCGAATGGATTTGACAGTTTCATCTATATCAACAATCTGACCTTTTTTCAAGCCTTCAGATGCTGCATTCCCCACACCGATTATGTTCAAGGAGTCATTTTCCATTTCTCCTATTATCACTTTCACAGTGGATGTACCGATGTCAAGGCTAACATAAATTTCATTGTTGTGCACCCTTTGGCACCTCCTTTAATAGCTATCTATATTATGTTTGAGCTTTTTGAAACCCTACAAAACAACTATTCGCCAAAACCCTTTATTATCCTGTTATTTCCTGTAAAATATCAGAATGTATAAAGAATGTCTGTTTTTTAATGATAAGAAATATTTTAGAAAAACAATTTGTTATTTCATATTACCTTATTAACTACAAGTCTACACCAATATGAACGCCTAGAAAAGTCAAATTTGTAGCATATATCATATAAAAAAAGAATTTTCTCACATCTAACCAATTCATTCTGTTTTATTTCAGAAAATTAAGCTACTAAAATAATACGCTATGTCCTAAAAATTCATTTTCTATATCAGTTGACTTAAAATTACGTTCAAAGATTCTTTTTATGTTCCTAAATACAATTTTTGGAATTACCTTCATTTTTCACTCCTTGAATCTGACTAATAAGAATGAAAATATGAACCAACTTCGAGATCGATAACCCCTTTGCTGCCTTCCTCCAATTGACTCACAATTGCAGCATAATGCACCAGCTTCTCAGCAAGAGTTTCTCCACTCGCAGTTACTTCAAAACCGTCATTCATGTAAAGAGTGACTTTCGTTTTATCAGTCTTAGATGGATTGTGGTGAATCTCAGATATTGAGTTCATCACATCCTCGGACATTTCTTCAAGCTGACCAATAACGATTGACAATGGTTTCCCCTCTTTAAATGAAACAAGTAAAGGCCCTGAATCAGGAATATGGCTTAACTTCTTGTCCAATATCTTACCATTCGATAATATTGGATAATATTCCTTTCCCTTTTGTACATAGGCGGTGTATTTATATTCACTGACTTCCAATGTTATATGGTTGGGAAATCCTTTTTTTAATTTAACATCCTCAATCTCGGGATGTTTTTTAATCATCGTTTCAATTTTGTCACCTTTAATCTCCCAAATATTATCCTCTACTTCCAAACCGCTTTGCTCAATGATTTCTTTATCTGTCAAATACGCATTGCCTTCGACCTGTATAGATTGGATTCGACTCAATGGAGATTGCAAATAGATAATACTGAATATAAGTAAAAAGAAAATCGTCAACAGCCCAATTAGGCGCCTATTTGCTTTCTTTTTTCTCATCTGTTTCAATTTAGGAATTCGATCTTCAAGAGATACCAAATTCTTATCCAATACAAACACCTCATTTAACCAACAACTAAGAATCTGCATACCCTCGTCGTTTTACATATACATAATAAAATATTCTCACCATGATATATAGGTATTATTGCAAAATTATATCGATGGGTGAAGATTTTATTTTTAAATTTCAAAGAACTCATTTACCAAAAATTGATAGATAACGCATCAATTATGAGAAAATTATAACATATAATCTCTTATTTTTTTCTGCTTTTTTAAAGGAATGAATCAAGAAATCCACTTCCGATCCCAACGGTTAAAAAACAGGAGGATTGGATTATCATGAATCGGAAGGGACGAGGTATTCATTTTTCATAGCAGGCCATCAGAAGGTAAAACCAACATATCTAATGAGTCCTTTAATCACAATAGAAAAGAACATAAGTATAAGTCATTAACCGTAAGTCCTGCTTGATATCTTTAGAATCAAGATTTTTATTCCTCTTTGATTTCATTTAGTCCTATTTATTTACTGCAGATCCTGCATCATTTTTAATAAACGCTCAGCCGAATCAGGTATACCCATTTGCTTCGCTGACTTCTTCATAGATTCAATCCTGTCTGTATCGAGCATTATTTCATCAATCGCTTTAATTAAGGTGCTACCATTCAATTCACTTTCTTTTATCATGGTTGCTGCCCCTTTTTGTACTAAAGCCTGTGCATTCTTTTCCTGATGATTATTCGTTACATAAGGACTTGGAATCAAGATACTGGCTATTCCCAATGCTGTTAATTCAGCCAAAGTGGTCGCTCCCGCTCGCGATACAACCAAATCAACCGAAGGCAATATTTCCGGCATATTGTGTATAAATGGTTTTACAATGACATTATCTGGAGTTCCAACTAAATCAAGCTCTTCTTTTACAGATTGATAATGAACGTCACCAGTTATATATATCACTTGGTATGGTTTATCCTTTAATACTTCAACATTTTTTAAAACAGCTTCATTAATTGCTTTTGCTCCGCGGCTTCCTCCGAATATGAGCACAGAAGGAATGCCTTTCTTAATGCCCAATTGCTGAATTGCATTTGAGCCAATATGTGATACAACCTCTGAGCCCCTCGGATTTCCAGTAAAGACCACTTTTTCCTTCGGGAAATATTGCCGAGCCTCTTCAAAGCTTATAGCCACTTTATTAACATATCGACTTAAAAATTTATTTGTTAAACCTGGCACACTATTTTGTTCATGTATAATCGTTGGAATCTTCATTTTGGACGCTGCATAAACAACCGGTCCACATACATATCCACCGGTCCCGATGACGACATCCGGCTTAAACTCTTTTAATAGTTTTTTGCTGTTTGAAACACCTTTTAAGAAGCGCCATATTGTTTTAACATTTTCTAAGCTTAAAGATCGTTTAAATCCTGTAATCTCAATAGCTTTAAAATCAAGACCTTCTCGACTAACGAGGTCTTTTTCTAATCCTTTTTCGGTACCTATATATAAAAAAGATGCCTCCGGATTTAACTTCTTAATTTCTCTTGCCATGGCCAGTGCAGGGTATATATGTCCTCCTGTACCTCCACCACTTAATACTATTTTCATGATTGATTCACCTTTCACTTAACATACATGTTACTAACTATATGATTTACCCATATTCTACTACACTCTAAACCAGGTTTACATAGGTTCTTCATTATATATATTACTTAAAAATACCATTATACTTAAATAATGATAATCTGTAAAAAAAAAGAAGCTAAATGGATCAGCTTCATTTCACTCTAATAATTAGAATACCTGCTTATATTGAGCAATACACCAACCGCCATTAACATCAAGGTCAATGAAGAACCTCCATAGCTTAAAAACGGCAATGTAATCCCAGTAACCGGCATAAGTCCTGTCACAACACCAATATTAATCATCACCTGTATGGCAATCATAATGATGATTCCAACTGCTAAAAAGGCTCCAAATAAATCAGGTGCTCCAAGGGCGATTCTGATACCTCTCCATAACAGGAGAGAGAATAAAAGTATTACAAGTGAACCACCTATAAAACCCAGTTCTTCGGAGAGAATCGCAAAGATGAAATCTGTTTGCGGTTCAGGCAAATAGAAGAACTTTTGTCTGCTTTGGCCCAGTCCGAGCCCAAACAACCCGCCAGGTCCAATAGCATAGAGTGACTGAATGATTTGAAATCCGCTCCCGAGAGGGTCCTGCCAAGGGTCAAGAAATGATGTGATTCTCTTCATCCGGTAAGGTGCAGATATAACAAGTGCGACAAAGCCTGCCACCCCAAGCATTCCAAGACCGACGAAGTGACTTATCCTGGCACCTGCAATAAAAATCATCGCTATACATGTTCCTACCATTACAGTTCCTGTTCCAAGATCAGGCTGCATCATAATTAACCCAAATGCTAAAAAGACAAGACCTAACGAGGGTGCTAAACCTTTCTTAAAAGAAGTTATGTACTTTTGTCTTTCAGATAAGAATTTAGCGAGGAAGACGATCATTGCCAGCTTCATAAATTCAGAAGGCTGAATGGAAAAAGCTCCTACTCCAATCCAACTCCTCGAACCATTTCTTAATGTTCCTATTCCCGGGATGAGCACCACCAACAATAAAATAAAACAAATGATGATTAAAGGTTTTGCCCATCTTCTCCAATTCCAATAATCAATATTCATAATAACCAGCATAGCTACAATTCCTACACCTGCAAATAATAATTGTCTCTTTGCAAAGAAAAAGGTGTCATCAAATTTATAGGTAGCCCATATTGCACTGGCGCTGTATACCATGATTAGCCCTATTGAAAGCAAGGAAAACATTGCGATGATCAAAATAAAGTCAGGAGTGGTTTTTTTTGCAGGCACTTCCATGCACCTCTTTGTTTTAAATTAGGGAAGTATTCCTGGGCGTGATAAATGCTAACAAAAAGAGACGACTTCAAAATCGTCTCTATTGCATTTAGGCAGTGCCTTTCATGAGAAATACTGACTCTTGAACAAGCTCCCTATTTTAACTTATGCACGGCATCCATAAACATGTCTCCCCGGGCTTCAAAAGTTTTATATTGATCCCAACTTGCACATGCCGGTGAAAGTAAAATAGTATCGCCACTTTCTGAAAGTTTATATGCTTCATTGGCGGCTATAGCTACATTATCGACATGTTTGATTATAGATATCCCTGCTTCCTGTGCAGTTTTCGTTAATTTTTCAGCTGTTTCTCCAAAAACAATCATTGCCTTAACATGAGTGAGAAGCGGAATTAATTCATCAAATTCATTTCCTCGATCCAAGCCTCCAGCTAACAGGATTAATGGACTTTTAAACGAGGATATAGCGGCTGACGCAGCCAAAATATTTGTTGCTTTGGAATCGTTATAAAATTTTCGTCCATTTATTTCTGCAACAAATTGAGTACGATGTTTAACACCGCTGAATGTTTTTAGTACATATTGAATCGCTTCATTTGCTACACCATATAATTTAACAGCAGCAACAGCGGACAAAATATTTTCGAGATTATGCTTACCAGGCAATACTACCTCATCTATAGCAATAATCTTTTCATCTCTGAACCAAATAAATCCGTCATTCGTGTAAGCACCTGTTTCATCCACGGATTCAGTGCTGAACGGAACTGAAATAGCAGCTGAACGCTCTGCCGCCTCTTTGGTAGGCGCCTGACTGGCATTATACACTATGAAATCAGTATCCTTTTGGTTTTTGGTTATTTGTGCTTTAGCGAATGCATATTCTTCTTTCGTCCCATGATAATCCAAATGGGCATCAAATAGATTTAAATAGACTGAAATATAAGGTCTGAACGTTTGAATACCCATCAACTGAAACGAGGACAATTCAATTACTATAACATTCTCCGCCGTTGCTTCCTGAGCCACTCCGCTTGCTACCGTTCCTATATTCCCGGCTATAAGCGGCTTTTTCCCTCCGCGTTCAAGCATCTCATAGATCAATGTAGTCGTAGTTGTTTTTCCATTCGTACCTGTTATTCCAATAAAAGGAGCCTCAGATATTCGATAAGCAAGCTCTACTTCAGTAATAATTTCTATATTCTTTTTCAGCGCTTCCTGTATCATCGGATTTGTATACGGAATCCCGGGGTTTTTTACGATTAACTCGAACCCTTCATCCAATAATTCAATCGGGTGGCTACCGCAAACGACCTTAATACCTTCTTCCAGTAAACCTTGAGCTTCTGGGTTTTCATTCAAAGGCTTAAAATCATTTACAGTTACAAAAGCACCAAGTTTATGCAAAAGTGAAGCCGCACTTACCCCGCTCTTTGCCAGCCCGAGGACAAGCACTTTTTTTCTTAAATAATCATTTATTTGCTTCATATTATAACCACACCTCTAAGTAGATTCCTAAAATAGCGAAAAGTAAGCCAACCGTCCAAAACGTTACAACTACACGCCACTCTGACCATCCGCTTAATTCATAATGATGGTGTAATGGACTCATTTTAAATACACGCTTACCTGTCGTTTTAAAAGAAGCTACCTGAATAATAACGGATAAAGTCTCAATAACAAAAACACCGCCAATAATAACAAGAAGTAATTCTAATTTTAGCAATATCGCCACTGTCGCAATAGCTCCACCTAAGGCAAGTGATCCCGTATCACCCATAAACACCTTCGCAGGATGAGCGTTAAAAACTAGGAATCCCAACACAGCCCCGACAACAGCTACACAGAATAAAGCAATATCATATTCTTTTAAATCCCAGGCTAATACAGCAAATGCTCCAAACGCGATAGCAGAAGCCCCAGATACCAACCCATCAAGACCATCAGTTAAATTGACAGCATTCGAAAAACCGACTAACCAGAAAATAATAATAAAGATGTAAAACCATCCAAAATCAATGCTGTAATCAGTCAATGGAATACTAATTTCAGTAGACATATTGCTCTGTCTCATAATGAAATAAAAGATACAAGATATAACTATTTGCCCAAGCAATTTTTGTCTAGATGTTAATCCAAGATTTCTCTTCATGACGATTTTAATAAAATCATCCAGGAAACCAAGTAAACCAAAACCGATGGTTACAAATAGCAGTAAATAGGTTTCAGTACCCGGATCTCTAAATTTACCAGTCATTACAAGGGTTGTAACAAGGATTGACAGTAAGAATACAACCCCTCCCATCGTAGGTGTACCTGTTTTTTTCTGATGGGATTTCGGTCCTTCTTCTCTAATACTCTGACCAAATTTCAAACGTCTTAGGAACGGTATAAAAATAGGGGAGAGAAGAACCGTAATTAAGAATGATACGAGTATAGTAAAAAATAAAACTTGCTCCAGCATGGTTCTACTCCCTTTCGTCTCTTCGGTTCAAATTTAATTTCTGTTCAATTGCTTCTAATGCGACTTCTTTATCGTCAAAATGAAGAACTTCCTTACCAATGATTTGATAATTTTCATGACCTTTTCCTGCAATCAGGACTACATCACCAGGTTCAGCACTAAACACGGCATCATAAATTGCTTCCTTACGATCAGCAATAACTTTGTAATCATAGCCGGCGACACCATTTTCCATATCAGAAAGAATGGATAAAGCATCTTCACTCCTCGGATTATCAGAGGTGAATATGGCATTTGAACTATATTCACATGCTACCCGAGCCATAATTGGACGTTTTGTACGATCACGATCACCACCGCAGCCAACGATCGTATATACTTTTTTAGAAGCAAACTCATTGATTGTCTTCAGAACATTTTCCAAGCTATCAGGTGTATGTGCATAATCTACTATAACTGTAAATTCCTGTCCTCCGAAGACCGGCTCAAAACGCCCCGTCACTCCTTTAATATTCTGTAAAGACGATAAGATCTGTTTGATATGAAGACCTGAAACAAGTCCAACAGCAATGGCAGCAAGACAATTGTATACGTTGAATTTTCCAATCATCGGGATTGTTATTGGACAGCTATGGTCTGGCGTTGTCAAAGTAAATTTTGTTCCTTCTGAAGTAATAATAATATCAGTTGCCCTAACATCTGCTTTTTGAATAATTCCATATGTTACCACACTAGCAGAAGTTGATTTTTCAAACATGATGGATGCTGAATCATCAGCGTTTAAAATGGCATACTTCGGCTTATTATCCTGATAAGTATTTCCTAAACGTGAGAATAATAAGCTTTTTGCATAACGGTAATTATCCATTGTTCCATGATAATCAAGATGGTCCTGTGTTAAGTTTGAAAAAACAGCAATATCGTAATCACAGCCAAATACACGCCCCATATCGAGTGCATGCGAAGATACTTCCATAACTGCAGTATGTACACGATTGTTCACCATATCTGCAAATGTTTTTTGTAAGGTTAGGCTATCAGGTGTTGTATTTTTTGTTTCGAACTTTTCAGATCCAATCTTCGTATACATGGTTCCGATTAAACCTGTTGTATAGTTTGCATCCTGAAATATTCTTTCTACCAGATGACTAATTGTTGTTTTTCCATTTGTTCCGGTAATTCCGATTAGATTAAGCTTTTGTGTAGGGTGGCCATAAAAGAAATCAGCCAGTAAAGCCATTAACTTTTGTGTGCTTTTAACAATTACGACAGGTACAGAGAGTGATAGAGGCTTCTCTGCAACAATAGCGACTGCTCCATTTCTAACCGCCTCTTCTGCAAGATCATGGCCGTCGACAGTATATCCCTTAATACAGATAAACAAGCTGCCTTCCTTTACCTTGCGGTGGTCATTCTCAATGGATGAAATAAGAGGGTTGCCATCTCCCTGTTTCTGTTTAAACGGTATTCTAGAGATTAATTCATCGAGTTTCATAAAACTGTTCCTTTCTTTTTAAAGCAATCTTCACTATTGTATCGTAATTTAAGCCGTTTAGAAATAATAAAGTATATAATCTTCTAGTCAGGTAAAAGAATAACCGCTTACACTTTTTTTAGATTACGAAGAGGCAGCTGAAAAGAACTTTTATCAGCTGCCAATTTGTTATTCTATGCAGAAATATCCTGAAAGCAGCACCACTTTTATAACCTATTATTCCTCTGTATCATCCTCTTCCAGATATATTCGGATGGAAGAACCCTCTTTCAATTTGACACCTGCTTGCGGTGATTGCTGCACAATCCGATTTCCGCTCCCAGACTTTTCTACTTTGAAGGTAGAATATTGCTCACCCAAATCCTTTAGTGTCATTCCAATCAAATCAGGAACTTCTTCCATTCTCGGATCTAAATAGTTTTTTTCTTTCTCTACTTGATTTTTACGCTGCTCAATACCAAGTGCTGGCAAACTATCCTTCATGATCCTTCCAACAATAGGAGCTGCTACGACCCCTCCAAATTGAACCGTTCCTTTTGGATTATCAATCGCTAAATAGACAACCAATTGCGGATCATCAGCTGGTGCAAACCCGATAAATGAGACAATGAAATTATTTTCTAGGTATCTGCCGTTTTGAGCCTTCTGAGCTGTACCGGTTTTCCCGCCAACTCGATAACCATCAACAAATGCACCTTTCCCTGAACCTTGTGCCACTACTGTTTCAAGAGCTTCACGAATTTCCTTTGAAGTTTCCTTTGAGATAACATTCCTTTTCGCCTTTGGAGTTTTCTTAATGATGGTATCACCTGTGACAGGATTTACAATTTCTTTTGCGATATAGGGGGTATAAAGTGTTCCGCCGTTAATCGCCGCCGACACAGCCATCACCTGTTGGATTGGTGTAACTGAGACTCCTTGGCCAAAAGCAGTTGTTGCCTGTTCAACCGGGCCAACTCGATTTATATTAAATAAAATCCCTTTCCCCTCTCCCTGTAAATCAATACCCGTTTTTTCTCCAAATCCAAAGTCATGAATATAATTAAATAATTTTTCTTTTCCGAGTCTTTGACCAAGCTCAACGAACCCAGGGTTACAGGAGTTCTGTACTACCTCAAGGAATGTTTCAGATCCATGTCCCCCCCGTTTCCAGCATCTTAAACTAGCTCCGCCTACCTTTGTATAGCCTGGATCATAAAAATGATCATTTTTCAAATCCACTTTTCCTTCTTCAAGCGCTGCGGCCAACGTAATAATCTTAAATGTAGAACCTGGCTCATAGGTACTCCATACAGGTAAGTTCCGATTATAAACCTCAGGTGCCACATTTCTAAAATTCGACGGATCAAATGTAGGCCTGCTCGACATTGCTAGTATTTCTCCTGTATTAGGATTAACGGCAATAGCAACAATACCATCGGGGTTATATGTTTCTTCGGCAATTTCCAGTTCTCTATCAATAATCGTTTGAATTCTGCTGTCAACTGTTAGCTTTAAATCATACCCATTTGCTGGAGCTTTATAGTCATCAGCCATATTCTCCATCCGTTTTCCTTTTGCATCAGCATAAAACTTAACATACCCTTTTTGTCCCTTCAGCTCATCATCATAGGCCAATTCAAGGCCCATCAATCCTTGATTATCGATACCCGCAAATCCAAGAACATGTGCCAGTGTAGATCCTTTAGGATAATAACGAATTGAGTCCTCAGCAATATAGACTCCTTTTAAATCTAAGTTTCTAATTTCTTTTGCTTTATTGTGGCTGATTTTTCGGCCTTCAGGTATCTTTACGATAGACGTATTTGAGGTTATGAGTTTAAAAGCTTTATCCGTCCTCATATTCAGTACTGAGGCTATTTGTTTAGCTGTATCCGCTGGATTCACCACCTGGCGAGGGACAATATAAACAGTAGGGGCGGATTTATTAGTAGCATAAACCACTCCATTACGGTCCTTGATCTCTCCCCGTTTTGGCTCAAATGGAACATTTCTGCTCCACGAATCTTTAGCTAAGCCCGTCAAAAAATCTCCTAAATAAAACTGAACATATCCTAGTCTGATGATGATTACCAGAAATACGAACAATCCGATCAACAATGCTGCGATTAATCGTTTTCTGACAGTAATATTTGATGCTCTCATGCCCATCCCTCCAATGCACGACTCTTTTTCACTGTATGCTTGTACCCTTTGGTTTATGTATGCACATTATGAAAAGAAAAAAAGAGCCTGATAGCTTTAAAAGCTATCAGGCTCTGAAATAAATCTAATCGGATTCTACATCCTCTTCCTTGGTTTTTGAACTATTCTCTTTTGATTTTTCATATATGGTTTTAGGATTCTCAAATTGAACAACTAGGAAAGTATCATCCTTCAATTTTGTTCCTGCTTTTGGTTTTTGAGTAACAGCATACCCGGAGCCTGAAGTATTTAACTCCACCTCCATTAAGGAAGCCGCCTTCAT
Source organism: Bacillus sp. D386 (assembly GCF_006346415.1). Taxonomy (NCBI): domain Bacteria; kingdom Bacillati; phylum Bacillota; class Bacilli; order Caryophanales; family Bacillaceae; genus Bacillus; species Bacillus sp. D386. The sequence continues at coordinate 509,064 of NZ_VEMV01000002.1, forward strand.
AACATCCCTAATTGACCATCCTGAAAAATTAGGTACTGTTAAGTCGCCATCGGTCAGAAGAAGAACCTTCTCTCCTTGAATAATCTGAGATCCTGCACTCGGCGATTGTTTAGAAACACTCATCCCTTTCCCTATAACAATAGGTGTCAGGCCAAGCTCTTCAACCTTCGCCTTAGCAGTCTCAACATTCGTTTCTTTTAATTCAGGAACTTCACTAGTGGATTTTTTCTTTGTATTATCTGATTTAATATTTAGGTACTTTAATGTATTTTCCATTACTGAGTTAAATACTTGGGAAACTGGGGCTGAACCAGACTCACTAGCGCTGATTTTCGGCTGTTGAATAGCCACATATACTACAACCTCAGGATTATCCTTCGGTGCCATTCCTAAGAAAGAAAATAAATAATTTTCATGACCAGTAGCGTAACCCGCGCCAGTTTGACTGCGAATCTGAGCCGTTCCCGTTTTACCTATAACATCATAGCCATCCAATTTATATGGCTTACCGGTTCCATGTTTAGAGGTTACGACCGTTTCCAATATATCACGCACCTCAGCTGCCGTTTCCTTGGAAATCGGTTTGCCTGCTACAGTAGGTTTCGTTTCCTTCAATACTTTTTTCGTGTTGGAGTCCACAATTTTTTCAACTACATAGGGCTTCATCATTTTTCCGTCATTTGCGACGGCAGTTGCTGCCTGAATCATTTGGATCGGTGTAACAGTTGAACCCTGCCCAAAGGCAGTCGTGATTTGTTCAGATTTATATTTATAAACAAATTTACCGGTCGTTTCACTCGGGAGATCAATACCTGTTTTTTTACCAAAACCAAAGCTTTCAAAGTATGTTAAAAGTTTTTCAGTTCCGATTTTTTCATCAGCCAATTTAGCAAAAGCAACATTTGAAGAACGTTGAACCCCTTCTAGATAGCTAATCGTCCCCCACCCTGCTCCACCATTATGGTCTCTTATCGGTCTAGAACCTTTAATCTTAAACATGCCTGATTTATATTTTTCATTAGGATTAAATACTCCTTCTTCAACAGCAGCAGCCAACGTAAAAATCTTCATGGTAGAACCTGGCTCAAAAGATTCTTCAACCGCTAGATTCTGCCAGGTATCTGCAAGTCCATCCCTTGTGTTTAAATCAAAAGTAGGGCGCTGTGACATAGCCAATATTTTCCCTGTCTTTGGATCTGCTACGACACCAATCATTTTAGTTGGGTTATATTTCTTATTGACTTCCGACATTGCGTCTTCTAAAAAGATTTGAATTTTTTTATCGAGCGTCAGCTGAACAGAAGCTCCATTCGAAGGTTCGTTCACTACCGTCTCTTTATTAGGAAGAATATTTCGCCATAGGTCACCCTCAAACTTGATAGATCCATCCTCTTCCTGTAAATACTTATCCAATTCTTTTTCTAGCCCTAACGCTCCAGTTGTTTTCCCTGTTTCTTCATTATTCTCAACAAACCCTATTACATGTGAGGAGAAGATTCCATTCGGATAAAATCTCTTCGTATCCTTTACAAACGTAATACCTGGTAAATTTAATCCTTCGATATCATTTTTTTGTTGATGGGTTAAATCACGTCCAGCAGCACCAAATTCAGTTTGATAAAGTCCCTTTTTGTTCAAACGACTTAATATTTCGCTTTCATCCATATCAATGTGCTCAGCCAATACTCTTGCTGTTTCTTCCTTATCTACAACATGTTTTGGCTTTTTCGGATTTTCAGTTACAGATGAATTAAGGAGGGCAATTAGCTTATAGGTTGACGTATCCCTTGCCAGCACCTCACCATTTTTGTCAACAATCGTTCCTCTTTGTGCCGACAAGGTACGGGTGACTTCATACTTATCCTGCGCTTTAGCAGCAAGCTCCTGTCCACCGGCAACACCAGTATACTGAATATACAAAAAGCGAAAAAATACTACACAAAAAAGCAGCCCAAATATTACAAATAAGAGTGCTGCTCCCCTATTGCGGCTTTTTCGATTACTCATTAATCTTGCACTACCTTAACATTTTTATCTTTTAGTGTTAATCCCAATTCTTTTGCTTTTTGCCAGATTCGGTCATATGTACTTAACTCCGCCACTTGATCTGCATAATCTTTATTAAGCTTTTCCTGATTCTCTATCTTGCTTTCAAGAGCAATAATTTCATTATTCGTTGAGTATATATTCGCTTGTGCGGAAATGATTTTTACAGCAAAGAAAGCGATAAACAATGAGAACGTTAAATATAGAATCTTCTCACCAATCGTAATGCCGCCTTTTACTTTAACCTTCTTTGTTGTTGTTCCTACATGACGTTGCTGTTCTTGCTGAAGTTTTCTTGCTAAACTACTCAAGTTTATCCCCTCCCATTAAATAATTTTTCATAATCTATTCATTTCTTTTCTGCTATTCTTAATTTAGCTGAACGCGCTCTTTTATTCGCTTCCACTTCTTCTTCACTCGGTAAAATCGGTTTTCTGGTTATCAACTTTAAATCCGGCTCGAATTCTTTTGGAATAATCGGCAATCCATGTGGCATTGGCGGTAATTCCGAATGTTCTTTAAAGAAGCTTTTGCAAATCCGATCTTCCAACGAATGGAACGTAATCACTGAAATTCTGCCGCCTTTATTGAGCATAGGAAGCACTTTTTCTAAAGATACTTCAAAAACTCTCAGTTCATCATTCACGGCTATTCGTATGGCTTGAAAGATTCGCTTAGCGGGATGTCCGCCTTTTCGCCTTGCTGGAGCAGGGATAGCTTCCTTAATAATATCTACCAAATCAAAGGTTGTACGAATTGGCCCAATCTCTCTGGCTTGTTCGATTTTGCGGGCAATTTGTTTCGAAAACTTTTCCTCACCGTACCTAAAGAAAATCCGGACCAACTCTTCGTATGTCCAGCTATTCACTACATCATAAGCTGTTAAAGGAGATGATAGATCCATTCGCATATCAAGTAATGCGTCATGGTTATAGCTGAATCCTCTTTCCGGGGTATCAAATTGAGGAGATGAAACACCCAGATCGTATAGAATACCGTCTATCTTTGTAATACCTAATTCAGTGAGTTTTTCATCAAAATAAACAAAATTACTATTAATTAATGTTACCTTGTCCATATAAGGCTCTAGCTTCTTCTCTGCATGCTTTAATGCAGTCTCATCCTGGTCAAACGATATTAATCTTCCTTGTCCGGATAAAGACTTCGCAATTAATTCACTGTGTCCTGCGCCCCCAAGGGTACAATCAACATAGATACCGTCAGGTTTTATATTCAGTCCATCCACAGCTTCTTTTAATAGTACAGTCGTATGATTAAACATTTCTTCACCTTCCTGAAAGGAAGTATGCGCATTAAATATCAAAACCAATCATATTTTCAGCAATCTCTGAGAAAGATTCTTCTGATTCCGAGAAATATTCTTCCCATATTGATTTACTCCATATTTCTATCCGGTTAGATACTCCTAAAACTACGCATTCTTTTTCCAATTTTCCATAGTTTAAAAGTGGTCCCGGGATGTTCACACGTCCCTGTTTATCCAGTTCACATTCAGTCGCACCTGAAAAAAAGAAACGGGTAAATGCTCTTGCATCCTTCTTCGTAAGTGGAAGGCCTTTTAGTTTTTCTTCAAGTTGAGACCATTCATCCAGTGGATATCCAAACAGGCATTGATCAAGGCCGCGTGTAATTACAAACATATCGCCTAAACTTTCCCGAAATTTAGAAGGTATGATTATGCGTCCTTTTGAATCAATTGAATGATGGTATTCACCCATGAACATGTCCTTCACCCCACTTCTCCACCTTAGAGTACCACATCGCCCCACTTTTCTCCACAATTTATATAAAAAAACTTTAATATTTGAATAAAATTTCAGACTATGATTCATTGATTTCAGCCAAGCCTAGAAAAACAAAAAAAACTGCCTTTCTAAGACAGTTTTTTCTAGATATTATTATCTGTTTTTTTATGTTCTATTTGGACAAAAGCTTCCATAATTCACTCTTTATTTATTGTCAAACGAAGCAAATCTCCACTTAAGTTCTTACAGCATCTTTATATGGTTACGACATAATGCGACCCATCAAATTCGAGCGATTCCGCCAAGAGGCAATCGACCCATAATGTCCCATATTGATTGAAAAAGTAAAACGGATTGAGAATTCTTTCCTGCAGGCCGCCTGCCGGATGGAGACTATTTTCGACACGATTGTATTTTGCAATCGTTTCTTCATTTTTTCTCTCTAAATGGCTCTCCACCTTTTTCTGCATAAAAAGGAGCTGTTCTTTAATCAAGTGGCGATTTTTTTCGAAAAGAGGTTCCAATCCTTTATCGAATTCAACCGCTTTTTGTTGCCACGTAAGATGAGCAGATTCCAGATTTTTAATTATACTGCTATATGTATCCGGAGCCTGTTTACGCAATTCTTCCAGATAGAACTCCCTATCCTCTGAACAACCTTTTCTCAAAACTTTTTCCAAGGGAAGATTAAGTTCCTCTAATAATCTTTCAATATTTCCTTCCAATAACGTAAAGGAAAGTCGAGGCCATATCGGTGGCATCTTTTCTCCAGTCATGGCAAACGCAGGTTTAATTTCACTCCAATAGGCAATCTCGCCGGGTCCAGCTATAAATCCTAAGACAGGAAACAGTTTTTCCTGTAAAAGTGGACGAGATACAACATTTGTACTGAAATACTCTGGATGTTTAGATAGTAAACGATCCAGCTCTATTTGTGATAATTTAATTCCGCTTCCCTTCCCAATTAAGTCACTTGAACCTTCTTCACGTTCCAACAGCAGCCGGTTAAGAGTTGAAGGCTCGTAGTAAAATAAGTTCGTACATTGTTCATCAAGATCAATAATCGGATTATATCCGTTTTTTTTCAAAAGATTTTGCTGTTCAATTACGGCTTTGCTAATTCCTGCTTCATAAGCAATTTGCTGATAGACAGGCCCAGCCAGCTTCCTAAAGCCTGGGTCACCTGAATCCACCATTAAGAGACCATGCATTTTAAAGAGATCATTTATAAGAATAGCGAAAAAATCGGTGATGGTTTCGGATTGATCAATTGCTTTTTCCGCCCAATCCAGCAATTCGTTCGTACGCTCTGTCTCTCCCCATAAGGAAAATACATCCTGCAGCCAATCTTTCGCTATATCCGGATTCATATTAATATCAGATATCATTTTTTTCGATAAAGGTTTTTCCGGGTACACGATTTTTTTAGTTTCATGCCCCTCTTCAGCGTAAACATGATTAATCTCTTGGTAATCATGATCCTCACCAGCAATCCAGAAGATTGGGACTACCCTTTTATTTAATCTTTCACTTTGTTCCTTTGCCAATTTTATAATCGAGATAACTTTATGAATAGAATACAGCGGTCCAGTCAATAATCCTGCTTGCTGGCCCCCAACGATTACTAAAGCATCCTCACGCAAGGCATCGATATTTTCCTTTACTTGCTCTGATATTCCATATTTACTCATGAAGGATTCAATATAGGTTGCCATTTCATCTCGTGGATAAGTTCGACCATCAAGCCAATCCGCCCGATCTTGAATATGCTTCTCATTCTTCCAATCATACTCTGCAAAAGATTTATTTATACTTCCCTTGATATAGTCAGATGCAAAACTATTCATAGCTGGAAGATTCATTTTTATGTATTCCATCATCAATGGTTGTCTCCTTTTGAACAAATTCATATAACAGTATATCATTCCCTTTGAAAGCTTTAAAAGGTATTGCTACTCGCCTATGTAAATACTTTTACTATTCTCTCAAGAATCCCAATTGCGGCCAATAAAAAATAGGCGGCAGAGAATAACAGGAATGAAGCTCTCCAAAAACCAGTGAAAACTCTTTTCAAGTCAACCTCTTCCCTTACTTTGTAATGCATAAACAACACAGCGGAAGCGATTATAATCAAGACAATTAAAATAATCCATAAGTATGAATGTTCAAAAAGAGCGATGATTGCATAATGAACTGCCATAATCAAAAAAACCGTCGTAGCGTCGGCAGAAAGCCTGACTGCCTTTTTGTTATTTTTAAGCATCTGTCGGGAAATTGTATATACGGTCAAATAAACAATAATTGGCATGATTACGCAAATAGCGATAAGGCCTGCTAATAAGCTGTCCACTCACATCTCCTCACTTTCTTCCATACCACGCACCATATTAAACAGCATTTTACATTGAGGTGCTGGGATATCATTCTTATCTGCTTCGCGAATACAATATCCAAGGATTGCCTCTATTTCAGTTTTTTTACCCAACTGAAGATCCCTTAACATAGAAGAGGTATTCTTAGCTGTTCGACCACATATTGTAATAACTCTCTCTAAATAAATCTGATGCTCAGTTTCCGGAATTAATAACGAATGACAAACCTCCTGACAGATGGATTTCAACAGCTTAATGTAATATGTATTTTTTATTAATTCACCGTTGCGAACCCCTAATATACTGGTCAACGGGTTTATAACAGAATTAATAATCAATTTTTCAGTATGAATTGATTTGATATCAGGGAGCAATTGCACCGGAAAACCATCCGTATCCAAATATTCCATACCCGGCAGCTTCCTTCCTCTATATAAGCCCATTTTTATCATTCCAATTCCTGTATGGTGAACCGTATGATTATTTTCCCGAATGGCACCATGCTCAACAATCCCAGTATAGATTGTGGAAACCAGCAATTCAGGTAAATGAGCGAAATGGCTCATACCGTTTTGTAAAAAGACAACTGCAGATGCATTCTCTTCTAGTAGAGACCATAGATTTATGAGAGCGGTCTGCTTTACGGTTAGAATGATGATTTCTTGTCTTTGAATTAATTCTTCCGAATCATTAATACATACCGCATTAATATTTTTATAATTATGCTCACCCTGCATGTCAATCAGGGTGATTCCTTTTTTATTGATTTCGTCCGCTTGTAATGATGTGTGCGTGAATAGCGTAATTTGATGGTTATCACTCAGCTTGGAAGCTGCCAATAATCCAATTGCCCCTCCTCCTATTATCCCAATCCTCATGTTCTCCTCCAAGTGATCTTTTGCAATAATTGTAACATTTGCTATGTATGATGAAAAGATAACTCATCCTGTTTTGAGTCAATCGTCATTTAGCTGAATTATCGATGGCTTCCGCTCTATTTCCTTGTAGTTTGGAGGAATAGCATAACTTATACGGCTGGATTACCCATCGCTTATCAACCACTTCATTCTTGTGGCTGGATTAATCATGAACTCCGCTCTATTTCTTTGTCGATTGGCCAGATTACCTACTTATTCGGCTGAATTTCACACTTATTCACACTTATTCGGCCGATCCTCATTCAACAAGTGTTTCAGTAGCCGTCCTGACGACTAAAAATTATGATTTTTCTATATATTTAGCTATAATGGAAATATAAGTATAAACTTTTCACATACATTTAAGGGGGCTATGAAGTGAGTGTAAAGGTTGAAAAATTACGCGTTAACTACCGCACGCTTGAAGAATTCAAGAAATTTAAGGAATATGGTTTGCAGGAATTATCCATGCTAGAAGATCTGCAGGCAAATCTTATTGAAGATAATAGCGAATCACCTTTTTACGGCATCTATTTTGGGGATAAATTAGTGGCCAGGATGAGTCTTTATAAAATCGATGCCAGGTTTGATAAATATTTTGACCCTCCACAGGATTACTACGAAATATGGAAGCTTGAAGTTTTACCGGATTATCAAAAAAAGGGATACGGCTCCATGCTCGTCCAATTCTCCAAAGACCTTGGCCTGCCGATCAAAACAAACCCAAGAGTCCATTCGCGTACTTTTTGGGAAAAACAGGGCTTCGAACCTGTAGAGTATGATATGGAAAGAGATTTAGGAGAGAACCCACTGATTTGGCAGCCTAATAATGATAAATAGATTGACTTTAAGCTTTCCAGCGAGAAAGCTTTTTCTTTTCATCAAACATTAATAGAAGCACACCTTTTAAAAAGGCATGCTCCTGTAGCAATCATCATTTTTCCTCCGATAATTGACGTGCCCGATTCAGTAAATCAAGCAATCCACGGTAATCCTTCTCCATCTGCTTAAATCGTATTTCTACTGTATCTCTCTCTTGAACTAAATAATCTGCGTGCTTTTTTAACTCTGAGTATTCCAGCAGTAATTCTTCAGGCGAGCGGAATGATCGTTCTTCCAACCTACTCTTTAAGTTGGTTAAATAGGCAATAACCGTATCTAGAGAAAGATTGAGCTCAGCATCCCCGACTATTCCGACCGAGATTTTTTGTTCCTCACACTGCGGCTGCTCCACCTCCAATTCCGCAGTCCCTAGCGATTTTTTAAGATCTTTACGTACTTTTTTAGCCAGCTCTATCCCTTCCGAATATTGCTTACGGACATAAGAATTCCATCTAAAGCCACATGCAGCCGGAGTTCTCGACAACCCTTTACCAACCTCTTCAAATGCTTTTAATTGTGTGCTTCCCTCACGGATATGACGTAATACCACCTCCGCCAAATATACATCCTCATCCTGCGACCATCCATCCTGCCTTGAACCTGTCATCCACTCTTCCCCCCAATAAGCATTCATAATATTCAATCATATGCGTCTAGTAGGAAAGATAGAATAAACAAGATTCTATTAACATGATAATCGCTTCTTATTGAGACTTTTTCTGAAATCGTTCCACAGTCTCCATATGGAATGGTAATACCCATAACTCTGAACATCGTTTAATCTCTTCTTGCATCCGTTTATACAAATCAGATGCTTTCTTTTTGCGGATAGTCATACTTTTATACGCCATCAACGCATTAATATCATTTTTAATAATAGGCTCAATAATCCCTACTATGGTTTTCTCATCTATATTTGACACAACGCCATTTGCAAATCCATACAAGCTTGCCTCTTCTTCAGTAAATTTTCTCCCCGACATCAGCCATTCCAGTCCCTTGGATTCTGCCACCCTCTCAAGTAAAAGAGCTCCACCGCCCCAACCGGAGGTAATTCCCTGCTGAATTTGAATAAAGCCCATAAAAGATCCTTTTTTTACATATCGAAAATCACATGCTGTAGCCAGTTCCAATCCACCGCCGACAGCCGGTCCATTTAAAAAAGCAAAAACAGGCTTCGGCAAAGTAGCTATTTTATATAAAATTTCTCCCATACGCGATAACATTTGGTAAGCATCTTTTTGATTATCAAGAAGATGAAAGACTTTTAAATCACCACCCGAACAAAAAACATTACCAGTTCCTGTGATCACCATGGCCTTACAATTTCCATCCGTTTTCACTTGTTCGATGGACTCTTCCAATAAATCCATAACCTCAAAATTTATGGCGTTCCTAACATGCGGCCGGTTTAGCGTAACAAGCAAATATCCTTCTTTTTTCTCCACAATCACTTCTTTCACCGTGAATCCCCCTTAAAAACAAAAAAGAACACAGGTTTCCCTGTGTTCTCTCGAGTTGATTATTTATTTACAACTTCTTTTCCTTTGTATGTTCCACATGCTTTACAGATACGGTGAGATAATTTCATTTCACCGCAGTTTGGGCATTCAACCATACCAGGGACTTGAAGTTTGAAATGCGTACGACGCAATCTCTTTCTAGTTTTCGAAGTTCTTCTGAAAGGTACAGCCATGTTTTACACCTCCTTAAAAAACGATGGTTCTATGGAAGACTTATGTAGTCTTTCATTTTTCACTGTTATCATCATTGTTGTCAAAAAAATGGGCCAACTTTGCCAGTCTTGGGTCAACTTTTTTAACTTGTTGGTCCTCTAAGATTAATTCCCAGTCATCTCCAGCTAGCGGAGCAGCACCTACAGGATGATCCGTATCACAGAATACCTGCAATGGAATCTCCGTGAGAATTATTTCTTTGATTACCGGCGTAAGATCCACTACATCACCCTCAGCCACATGATATTCTCCATCCTCAGTCTCCATACCTTCATATTGATTAAAAAGGTATGTCTCTGTTGTTTGAACATCGATTGGGAATGGGACATCAACTAAGGTTCTTGAACATGGTAATGTCAATGTACCAGATATTTTCAAATGAAAAGTAACTCGATTGGAACTCAAGTCAGCTTTCCCAAATACACGAATTGGTGAAATATCACGAATTTGCGGATCTGCCTTTTTCAGTTCAGAAAGATCTGCTGTCTCATCTACATTAAAACCATTGTCGCGAAATTTTTGCAGTTGTGGAATTGTCCATTTCATATTATATCACCTCAAGGCAACAAAGGTAATTATAGCTTTGGTAAATTCATTTGTCAATGTTTTTTCTTTACAGCCATATGTGATACCCTTATGCAAATTTTAAGCGCTTATCTATTTATTTTACCCGAAATGTTTCATTTTGAAAACAGAATTAATCAAGTGCAAGTTTAGGGAATGCTTGCTTCCTGATTCCTCCATCATATACTATAAAAAAAACAACCATTTATCAGGAGGTGTACAATATGAATGCCCTGGGACTTGTAGTAGAATATAATCCTTTTCATAATGGACATTTATATCATTTACAACAAGCCAAAGCTATTACAAATGCTGATGTGACCATAGGCGTGATGAGCGGAAATTTCCTTCAGCGGGGGGAACCAGCCCTGGTGGATAAATGGACAAGGACTTCCATGGCCTTAAAGGCTGGTATTGATCTAATCATCGAACTTCCATTTGTTCATGCTGTTCAAAAGGCTGAATATTTCTCCGAAGCATCTATCCTATTATTAGAGGAAGTTGGCTGTCAGTCTGTTTGTTTTGGCAGCGAGCAAGGAGAAATAGAACCTTTTATACATACATACTCAATTATTCAGGAAAATTCTAAGGAAATCGATCAATGGATACAGCACTATAGCAAGGAGGGATACAGCTACCCCAAGGCTGCCTCTCTGGCCTTTTCGGAACTACAAGCGCGTCATCCTTCTATGCTTTCTTTAGACCAGCCTAATAATATCCTTGGATATCACTATGTATCCGCGATTTTAAAACATAAATTATCCATCGAGCCAGTAACCATTAAACGAACAGGTTCCGGATATCACGATCCAACTCTCATGCCAGGTACAATAGCAAGTGCAACTGGTATACGGAAAGAATTAATGGAAAGCGGTAAACTGGATGCTATCTCTTCCTTTGTTCCGGATACAACATTTGCCCATCTAAAAGCATATCTAACAGAGCAGCGCACTTTGCATAATTGGGAGTTGTATTGGCCATTTTTAAAAGTTAAATTAATCACGACGCCCGCAGAATCTCTTGCCCAAATTTACGAAATGAAAGAGGGCTTAGAGAATCGATTAATTGAAGCCGCTGAACGCGCCAGTAATTTCATGGATTTTATGTCATTAATTAAAACAAAGCGTTATACCTGGACTCGGCTACAAAGAATACTAACCTATACGCTGTTAAATTTCACAAGAGATGAAATGCCAAAAGACCTGACTCCGCCATATATTCGCGTATTGGGATTTACAGCTGCCGGGCAGCAATATTTAAAAAGCATAAAAAAAGAAAAGGGAAATCAGATCGTATCACGCCTAGCAGCCTGTAAAAATCCTTTAATAAATATTGATAAGAGGGCTGCCATTGTTCATGCTGCCGCTCTTCCCTCAGCTATTTCTATGAAAGCTCAAAAACGTGAATATATGTCACCCATTGTATTAACTGATTAAAAAACGAAGCCATTGATTCACCGTACGAATCAATGGCTTCTGCTTTAAATCAAGCAGCTCTTATTTCATGCTTTTTAAATAATCCAGTGCATCATCAACTGTGTCCACAGGAACAATAATCATATCTGTTCCAATCTCTTCTGCTGTTTTTACAGCAATTTTATAATCCGATTCCTCAGCACCTTGTTGATTGGGTGCAAAAAACACTTCCGCATCTGCACGATCAGCTGCTACAATTTTCTGATCAACACCACCGATAGGACCGACTGTTCCATCATCAGAAATGGTACCTGTTCCTGCTATTTTCTTCCCTTTCGTGTAATCCTCTTCCGTTAATTGATTAAAGATCTCCAATGTAAACATTAACCCAGCAGAAGGCCCCCCAATGCTATCTGCGTTTATCTCGATATCTCGGTCTGTTTCAACACTTCGATCCTCAACCAAGGTAATGCCAACGCCAACTCGTCCAGTTTCCTCTAGCATCTCCAATTGAAGTGTCTTAACAATATTTTTATTATCACGCTTTATTTCTAATTTCACTTGGTCCCCAGCTTTTTTCGAGGAGATATAGTCTATGAAAAATTCACTTGACTCAATTTCACTTCCATCGACTTTAATAATTCGATCTCCAGGTTTCAATACTCCGTCTGCAGGTTTACCCTTGGCAATCTGCAGCACATATATGCCTTCTACTTTTACTTTGGCTTCATAGCCTGCTTTTTTATACCCGTTCAGGATAGCGGATGTTTGGGAATCATCCATCAATTTCAATTGTCTAACCGTATATTCTTCATCGGTTTCATCCTGACTTCTAATTTGTTCCAGTTCATAAATCCTATGATAATCTGCTATTTTAGCCCATGCATATGTATAAATATTCGCTCTGCCCATTCGGATCGTTGTCAGCATAAAAGAGCCATCTGCTTCACTTCCATTTTCAACCTCTACAAATTGCTCCAATGTCTCCGCCGACCCAGGGGTGGAAACATAATAAGGCAATTTATAAAATGCAGCCAGAAATGCCAGCAATAGAACTGCAACCCCAATTTTGCCTATATTAAGTTTACGCTTATGCTTCATCTTTTTTCTCCTTCCAATGCTGTATGGCCTCTTTAATCTCCGGCAGTTTTTTTCTTGCTTCTTGCTCCCCAATCATAATAATTTCAAGAATGTTTGTAAATGCCAATGAACTAAATGATTCTACAGCAGGCTGAATCATTACGTCAGCGTTAATCCCTTTCATTTTGACAATTTCCATTTGCAGTATATCTAAACTTTTAAAAATAACATCGTATATAGATTCAATATCCGTATCTCCTCTTGTTGCAGAGACATCGCTTGCAATCACAATATCCGCTCCCATTTCTTTCACAACCGATACAGGGACCCGATCCATTAATCCTCCATCTACAAGTAATTTCCCATTAATCCTTTTGGGCACAAAAATGCCTGGTATAGAAATACTTGCTCTTACCGCTTCATAAACAGGACCTTCCGTAAAAATAACTCTCTCTCCTTTTTCTATATCCGTTGCCACTATAGCCAATGGAATTGAAAGATCCTCTATATTTTGATTTTTTGTAAATAATCGAATGTATTCCTCAATCTTTTTCCCGGCTACAAAACCTAATCTGGGTACAGTCAGATCCATAAAGTATTTTCTTTTAAATTGCAACGAAACTTTTTGCAGCAGTTCTAAATCTGATCCACTTGCATAAAAACTGCCTATTAAAGCTCCCATACTGCTCCCGGCTATGCAGTCGATATTTATACCTTCACTATTTAGCACTTTTAATAAACCAATATGTGCAAATCCCCTTGCACCACCAGAGCCAAGCGCTAATCCAATTTTAGGTTCCATTTCTTTTGACTCTCCTTTATCCGTACTGATTTAAGGCATGTTCCCTTAATAGGAGTCTTAGTTCTAAATTATTTTACTTTGAGTATATTTTGTTATTGGGGACAACCCAGCTATATACAAAACTTCTTTTGATTTTACTAAATATATTTTAGCACCAGATTATTTACCACGCTTAAATTTAATAAGGGAAGGGATATAAATTGGATAAATCAATCTTAAAATCAATGCTTTTTGCGTTAATTGCAGTTATTATGGCAGCTGCATTGATCTTGATGCCACAGGAAGCCTTCGAAGCCTCTGTTCGAGGGTTGAATATATGGCTTGAAATTGTCTTTCCTTCCTTATTGCCTTTTTTAATTATTGCAGAAATGTTGATTGCATTTGGTGTCGTAAAACTACTGGGTGTCTTTTTAGAGCCACTAATGCGTCCATTGTTTAAGGTACCAGGAGTAGGAGGATTTGTATGGGCAATGGGACTTGCATCCGGTAATCCTTCTGGAGCAAAACTAACAGCTAGGCTGAGAGATGAAGGTCAGCTATCCAGAATAGAAGCTGAACGGTTAGTGTCGTTTACCAGCTCATCGAATCCATTATTTATTTTCGGTGCTGTATCTATCGGTTTTTTTAATAATGCTAAACTTGGAATACTTTTAGGATTAACTCATTATGCAGCGAATATTTTCGTCGGTTTAGTAATGAGGTTTTACGGGAGAAATGAAGAGAAAAAAAATCTTAACCGCAGTAAAAAAGATACAAGTATTTTCCCAATCATGACAGCTTTAAAAAGTATGCACCGTACCCGTCTAAATGACCAGCGGCCATTTGGAAAAATATTAGGAGACGCAGTTAATTCCTCCATACAAACCCTTTTGATGATTGGAGGATTTATCATTATTTTTTCCGTGATCAACAAGCTATTGTTTCACTTACATATTACCAGCTTCTTTGCATCCATTTTCAGCAGCCTGTTCCACACGCTTCATCTGCCATCTACTTTAAGCATCCCTTTTATTTCGGGGTTATTTGAAATCACGTTGGGATCGCAATTAACAAGCCAAGCTGGCGGTGCAACACTATTGACACAAGCAATCATAGTCAGTGCTTTACTCGCATTTGGAGGATTCAGTATACAAGCTCAAGTTGCCAGCATCTTAGCCGAAACGGATATACGCTTTAAACCATTCTTTCTTGCACGCCTCATCCATACATTTTTTGCTGCGATACTTACATTGATTTTGTGGAAACCTGTATATCTGCGATTATCTACTTCTGAAAATACATCAATCACCGAATTTGTTTTTTCAATGGAAACGCAGGGATTATCCAGCACTATCTTCAGTTTCTTCCTTAATTACGGTGCATTGATTACTATTCTTTCTTTGGCTGGCTACACCCTTTTATTATACATACAGTATAGGAAATCCATATAAAAAGCCAATCCCTAATTTAAGTAGGATTGGCTTCTTTTTAACAGCAATATAAATGAGTACATTTTATTCAGACATCTTTATTCTCAGCCGTTTTTGTACACATTCAGGAACAAGCTCTGAAACATCTCCACCGTACTTCGCTACTTCTTTTACGATCGATGAGCTCAAAAAAGAATATTGATTATTTGTCATGATAAAGAATGTTTCAATTTGATCGTTTAATAAGCGATTCATAGAGGTGATTTGCATCTCATACTCGAAGTCAGAAACGGCTCTCAACCCTCGGATGACTGCATTTGCATTTCTTGCCTTAGCATAATCCACGAGCAACCCCTGAAAGCTATCCACTTTCACATTTGGTATATGGGCAGTTGCTTCTTCAATGATTTGCACTCTCTCCTCCACAGTAAATAGAGATTTTTTAGCAGAATTATGAAGGACACCGACATATATTTCGTCAAATATGTTTGCTCCTCTTTGAATAATATCAAGATGTCCATATGTTATAGGATCAAAACTTCCAGGACATACAGCTATTTTCTTCACTATTCTCCCCCCATTTCTATAAATATTTAACGCTCAAAAAAGGACACAGCCGTAATGCCATACTTTTCAACACGGAACTTAGTAAAATTACCAATCTTTTCAGGCAACGTTAATTCTTCTCCATGTTCGCATATTATCATACCGTCTTCTGCCAATAATTCAGCACTTTCGATTTCTTCAATAAGAACAGGTATCATATTAGCTATTTTATAGGGAGGATCCATAAAAATGAGGTCAAATTGAGCTTTTCTCTTTCCAAGAGCTTTTAATGATCTTAAAGCATCACTCCTATGTACCTCGGATTGACTTTCGAATTTACATGAACTGATATTCGTTTTAATAATTTGAATAGCTTTTGAGTCCTTATCAACAAAAACTCCTTTTTCCATTCCTCTGCTCAAGGCTTCAAGCCCAAGGGATCCGCTTCCTGAAAATAAATCCAGAACCGCTCCACCTTCAAAATATGGTCCTACAATATTAAATAAAGATTCTTTTACTTTGTCCGTTGTTGGCCGGGTTGTCATGCCTGGAACAGCCTTTAATGGCCTTCCTTTACAAGTACCTGAAATGACTCGCATAATCTGTCACCAAATTTCATATGTATTCAACTTTCTAAAATATCCTACCACAAAATCTTGATTTCACAAATAGAAATCAAATTTCTGCGATCAGTGAATAGTTCAGGTTGATTTGGTCATACTACTAACAACAACATCTTCAGAGGTGTTGTTGCCAACCGCGGAGAAGACTTACGTTTCCCCATAAGTTCTTCCTCCGGTTTCTCCTCTCCCTTTGCCTTCTGCGTTTGTAAAAGCGCGTAGAAGGAAGCCCTGGTGCCTATGTGTGCCAGGGCTTTTCTTTTAGGTGAATTAACTACAGATCAACCGACACCCATTTTTTCCACAGTGAACAAGGTGGACAGTTTCAAAAATAACTAATTTGATTAATAGAACAGTTGATTCGAACACTTTATTGGGATACATTTATATTCCTGATGAACTAGACCGGATTATGATACACTTATCAATATCCGATTTACAGGAGGAAAAACAAGAATGAATCAACGTTTTATAGAACTAGGCCCCGGATATTCTGACCTTTATGAGCTATTGGAATTAGCAAAGGCTAATCAATATCGAATCAATTATTTTTTATGCTTACAGTCAGAGGGACCTAGCGGCAAAGTCATGTCGTTTGTATTGGTTATGAAAAAATCAAGCTATGGCGACTTCATCCCACTTTATATTTGCAGAGAAGGAATACCTGTTTTAGTTAATAAGCCAAGCAAGCGTTATGAACTTTTTGACCAAGCAGCCAAGGAGCAAGGTAAAGAAATTATATCGTTGGAAGTTAGGCATTCATCTACTTTTGCTGACCCTGACCTTTATTATCAGTATTTAATAGGTATCCTGCGCATGAACCGTTTTTTACCCCCATGGCAATAAAGAAAAACCGGACCCATTAGGATCCGGTTTTCTTTAAATGCCTATTCTATATTCTTCCTTTTCTTTTTCATGCTTTTTACTCTCAAATTCAGTTTTAATAAAAGGTTTTTGAGAAAATTCAACTTTTTTGACAAAAGCATAGGAAGATAATTTTTCTGAAACTGCTTCTATTTCGTCCATATTTACATATAATACGGCATATTTTAATTTGCGGGAAACATAATGCAGATTGCCTGTTTTACGCAGAGTTTTCACTTGTTTTAGACTATGCAGCCAAACAATCAGGCTTTGCCTTTCTACAAACATATACATACCCCTTTAGGATGCAATTTATATTTAGTGTACCATATTACTAAAAGATGTATCAATATTTAGAAATGCTATGCAGAATTAGTGAATAAATCTAGAGATTGCAACTAACTCGATTATCTCCTTGGATAGGTCTGCACTATCAGAGTTTATATCAAAAATGATAGGAGTACTTTAAATGAAACTGCATAATAGAAAAGATATCGATCCCACTTTCCTATGGAGAATCGGATAGGTTTATCATACAACCTCAACGTTTGTATTAGTTGCTACAAAATCTAATTTCGGCATATACCAAAAGGCAACCCCATTTGTTCTGGGATTGCCTTTTTTTCTCGTTCCTATCAGGAACATCCACAGCTTCCTCCGCTGCCACAGCCTCCGCTACAGGATGATTCAAAAAACGGATTTCCTGTCGGGACTTTTATATGAGGGGATACTGAATGACCAATCAGCATACTAATTTCATCAAGTAATTGCTGTAAGTTTGTTTCAGCCTGTTTATATTCAATAACAGATGGATGAAGGTCCATTTCTCTTTTAGCCTCACGAATTGCTTTAGAGACAGTACGATAATCCGGATGGTATCTTCCGAAACGCTGTACTTCTTCGTAAGCGTCCTTTAAAGAATTAAACGCTTGAATTTTTTTCTGGGCCGTTTTATCCTTATACATCTGAGTTAAACTTAAAAAGTATTGCTTAGCTATATCTGAGTTCATTATATCTTTAGCCAATTGTTCAGCATGGTCAATGATTTCAACCGTTTCAATAGTAGCAAGCATGAAAATACTCACCTCCAACTTTATCATACCATGTAATATCCAAGGATGCTATAACTTAGAAATATTATCCACCTATAAAAGATATATGGCTTGTCCCCTATTACTTTGGTAAGTAGAAGAAGTAATTCGCTGCCAAACACCCCTTACTTCATCTACTCTTACAGAACGTCCTCATTTTTTTAGGAACCGTTATTCACCAGTATTCATTGACTGAAACATCGAAACCATCATAGAAGCCATTTGAACGCTGTTTGAAAGCTGATGAACACGATCCGGAATCGTTTTTTTAAAAAAGTACTTAGCTTCAGTATCAAATTTCGAAAAATCCTGTGGATTTCTGCACAAACGTCTGTACCAGATTGGTTGTTGCCTCAAAAAACTCAGTAAATCTTCATCTGCCTCAATTAATTCATAGATATCTTGTCTCAAGCTCTCACTCCTACCTAGCTAATCTTGCCGAAATTTGAAAGGATGATTATTCTGGACGGAAGGTGGTGCACTTTCTGATTGTCCGGAAGATTGAAATTGAGAGATGACTCCCTGAACCACTCCTAAAACCTGACTAAAATTCCCAATTTGTTTTTGAATTTGATCAGGGTCCATTTTTTTAAGTTGATTTAAAAGCTGCGAAATAAACTCGCCCTTATCTGTTTTTTCAGTCTCATCCTTTTCCTTTTTTTCCTCTTTATATTCATTCCACACTTCATCCTGATCACCCAGCAAAGACCAATCTTCATAAATTTCCTGCCATGTTTTCTTACCCATTCTTACATCTTTTACGATTTTCGGATTACTCTTAAGAAAAAGCTTAAAATCCTGAACAGAAGGATGCAATTTGGAATCATCCATTTAATTTCACCTCACCACATGACATACGCCTAGGGTAGTATATGTTTCGATATATAGAAAAGTGATGCATATTTCCAAAGAACTCCGCACATAGATTTCCTTTATACAAATAATATTTACACACAAAAAAGAGCACTGAGGAGAAATACTTTCCTTCAGTGCTCTTTTTTGTATCATTTAATCAGATAACGCAACAAAGTTTTGAGTATAGTATCTTTTATATACTCCCACACCAAGGCGCGTAAAATCTTCATTTAACATTATATCTCTGTGCCCTTTACTATTTAACCATCCTTCAACAGCCGCAATTGCATCTGTATACTGAGCAGCTATGTTTTCGCCAGCTGAGTAGTAAGAAACACCGCCTTCCTTCAAACGATCACCAACATCTTTATCATCGGGTGATACATGATCGAAATACTCATTCACCATCATGTCTTCGCTATGTTTAAATGCCACAGCTGAAATTTTTTCATCAAATTCAAGGGTACCTAAGTCAAAACGTGTTCGTATGATATTTGTCAAATCAAGAATTTGCTGCTGACTTCCTTCTTCAACCAGCTTCCATTCTTCATCCGTTAACTCTTCAGGTTCATCCAATTCTCCACGGTATGTCAGCTCATATGGCTTATGCATAATCAATGTCTTTGCATCCATAAACCTCACACCTGATACCTGACCGAGAATTTTATCCAAATAAACCTGAGCATACATATCGCCAAACTTTATTAGAGGGCGATAATGAAGATCTTCTTCCGA
Source organism: Bacillus sp. D386 (assembly GCF_006346415.1). Classification (NCBI taxonomy): domain Bacteria; kingdom Bacillati; phylum Bacillota; class Bacilli; order Caryophanales; family Bacillaceae; genus Bacillus; species Bacillus sp. D386. Next base: position 528,764 of record NZ_VEMV01000002.1, read on the forward strand.
CAACTCGAAACGATATTCAGTGCCTTTCCAATTCAGTTCTATATAACTATTCATATTCAATTCCTTATACAAGGACTCCACTGTTTGATCAATAAAGAATGGATATAAATTAATATCTTCTGCTGAACTGTATAGGGTTACAATTTTTTTATCTTTTTCGTTTACGCCAAATTGTATATACTTACTTAATGTATCATTATAGATCCACCAGTTATATCCATAAGCTGAAGGATCAATACGGTCTGGCTCCCCATATTCATCCAGTAACTGATTACTGGTTTTACCAATCCATTTAGATACACCCTGTTCAGGTCTGGATTCGTTATCTGTTAATTCTTTAATCTTATCCGAAGTTTCCATTGTATTTTCATTAACGGAATTTTGATCAATGATAGCTGTATTTTCTTTGACATCATCTTTAACCGTTACATAGATGCCGAAGATGGTGATTAAAATTAAACTAAAGAAAACCCTAAAGACCAATTTCAGAGGTGGTCCCTCCTGTCATTCTTACTTTATATTTTTTTATTATACCATTAGAATTCAAACAAACCTATCACTTAAATGTAAACAATGAAAAATAAGTATAATATAAACATATTGGATAGCAAAATGAACGAATTTACCTTTCTGCCTCTATAAAAGAACAATTTATTGCAGATAAGGTAAAATAATACTAAAATTAAAATTGAGAATTTCCAAAACTTGTTTCATACCGAACAAAGCATTTTCTAAAAGGGGATAGGAGGAAATAAGATGAGATTTGAAAATACAGGACTTGAAAAATACCAAGTTAACCTTAACAGGCTAGATGAGGTTATGAGTGAAAACGGTTTAGTCAGAGCCGAACAATGGGATTACGAACGCGTATCCTACGATAAGAAATATGAATTAAGGGATGGCACTTTTTATTTACGTGTCTTTGGCTATGCGGTTGAAGGTGACGTAGGTGCACATCGGGCAACTATCCAACTCATGACACCAGTCCTAGGTAAACACTATTATCCACATGGTGTTGAATATGGTGAAACAGAGCATTTTCCTACATCTCTTCAAAAACAATGCGAGACAGTTCTTGCGGCAGTTAAAGCTGAACTGGATATATTTGTAGAAGTGGAATAAAGGATTATTAAATAAGCCTGCAGATTGTATGATCTCCGCAGGCTTATTTTATTTTTTTTCTCATTAAACAATAATCCCCCTCCACTCCCACTGCTTTAAATCCATACTTTTTTAAGGTTTCCTTATAATAAAAACGTTTATCTGCTATTTCTGTTTGGATCATTTGGGCAATCCCTATTTTATGAATATAATAGAAAAAACCCTCCATAACTTCAGAAACAAACTCTTTTTCTGTCTGAGCATCTGTAAAGCTTAAGGAAAAGGTTAATTTTTCACCTTCTCCCTCCAACTCCAATTCTCCAATGAATTTTTGGCTTTGCAAATCAATAATAAAACAGATCCACCAACCTACATCCCCACCTTCCAATTCATATAATTCTATTAAAAGAGGGAGTATACATTTTACGCGATCAGATGGGAAAGATTCAGGAACAATTACCGGCGATACCATTTTGAAATCATACGGGTACAAAATAAGGGACTTAGCCAATGAGATGGAACAAGGAAAGATAAGAATGCGATTAGTCCTAATTTGTTTCATTACCGCACCTCCGATTAATTGCCTCTAAATAAAGCCTATGATAAACATCAGCCAGTCCTGACAAAATCCATTCCTAAGCCGCCATGTAAAAGAAAGAAACGAAAAAAGGTCATCTCTAATTCTATGAGACGACCCGTTTTACCTATGCAACTTTTATTTTTTATGAACCAATAATCGCTTTAAATACACTTGTTGTTTTACCACCTTCGTATATTACATAAAGCAATAAATATACAGTGACACCAGCAACCGCGTTCACCATCCAAATGACGCTTGTAGGCGGAGCGATTTTTCGATGTTTCTCAATCTTCCCTTTAAAACCATAATACAGACTGATAATCCCCATTACGGCTCCTATTGTAGCCAATGTAATATGTGAGATTAAAAAGATTGTATAGTAAATTTTTATTGATTCAGGTCCTCCAAATGCCGTGTTCCCTATAAATAACGTTCTGCTTGCATAAATAATGAAGAACACAACTGCAAAAACAGCTGCCCAAAACATTAATTTTTCGTGGACCTTTATATTCCCTTTTTTTACTTGCCATACTCCAAAGCCTACAAGGATTGCGCTGATTACGATACAAGCCGTGCTGATCGTAGGCAGGACTGGTAATGAACTGCTCATAATGGTGGAACCTCACTTTACTTATTCTGTTAACTCTATAATTGTAAAATACTAAATTTGAAAACTCAAATTATTTTACAGTATTCACTAAAGTTTCACTATTATTAATTAGTTCCCTAAATGCGGATTTGCCTCCATAAAACGTTTTGTTTCTGCATCCGCATGTTTGGTATCTTCTTTAAACCAAGTGAAGAAAGTTGTAGCCAGGATAATTCCATATACTATTTCTTGAATTATTTTCATAATTACACCGCCTGTTTGCTGATCTTCAACAGCCGGCATATTTATAAACATTTGAGGACTGCTTAAGTCCAAAGTGGATAAGGTACCGGCAGGAACACACAATTTCATCGCCTCCATCCATACAGCTGGATCTGCATAGGTTGCATACATGGGATCTTTAGAAAAGATGATAAGCGCACAGGCCGGTGTAATTAATATACCATTGGCAAAGATATAGCCAATTTTCTTTAATCCTGATAATCGCTGGCTTTCTTCGATTTTATTAACTAGATGCCACCACATGAACAGCGAGGAAATAAACAATACCACTGTGAAAAGCCCATGAAGCAACATATTGACTTTGACGATATCAAAAATTGACGGAACATGGTAAAAAGAAAACAGTCCATTAAAGAAAATCAATGTTATTAATGGTTGTGTAATCATTAAAAACCATTTTTTAAATACGAACTTTTTTAGTAACCAATCCGGCAATCCCAATAGAAAAAATGGTGGAATAACTAAAAATAAAAAAGCCATTTGAACCATATGAACCGTAAAAGAAAGATGTCCCAATAAATCTATTGGCGACCCCTTTATCATGTATAAAAGAATCATAGCTATCGAGAAGTATACAGCTTCTTTCTTTTTAAATTGGTCACCTGCTTTAAAATAGGTGATATAAAAATAGAAGGCTATGATCAATAGTGTCACGAGGAACAGGTAAGGACTCCATAGGGCCCTAAATCCAAATATATCTAATTCCATTTATCTCACCTCATAATTAGTTTTCCTGCCCAGAAATTCACAAGAAAATATCAAATAACCCAGAAATCATATAGTTTTAGTTTCTAAAAAAAATCGGCTTAACAAGTTAAGCCGATTCCATCTTAAATCCACACAATTAATACAAATGCAAGGATAGTAGTCACACCGATCAGTAACCCGGTATACATAAATCCTGCCATCGTTCCATGACCTTCTTTATTCATATGCATGAAATAATAGAGCTGAAAAATGACTTGGATTACCGCAAGCAACAAGATGAATGGTAAAACGAACCACTTGGAAAATCCATCATAACCTACTGCAAAGAACGCAATTAAGGTTAGAAAGATCATCATAATAAATGTAATAACCTGCATCTTCATATCTTCCGCATTTTTCTTACGTCTATATTTAAGAGCTTCTTTACTAAGATGTGTTTTAGGTTGATTTTCCATTTATCATCACCCCACCATTCCCATTAAGTAAACGACTGTAAAAATGAATACCCATACAACGTCGATAAAATGCCAGTATAGGCTCGCAACATAAAATTTCGGAGCATTATACAGATTTAAGCCACGTTTCGAATTACGGAGCATTAACGTAATAATCCACAATAGTCCAAAGGTTACATGGGCACCATGGAAGCCGACTAATGTGTAGAAGGCGGATCCAAATGCAGAACCTGTAAATGTGTGATGATATTCATGCACATAATGATTAAATTCATAGATTTCTAAGCCCAGGAAAGCAGCCCCTAATAAAACAGTGATTAACAGCCAAAACTGCATTTGTTTAAAATCGTAGTTTCTCATATGATACATCGCATAAACACTTGTTAATGAGCTGGTTAACAGCAGCATAGTAGCAATAAACGCCAGCGGCATATCAAATAAATCTTTGGCTAGAGTCATTTCCTTATTAGGCGGTACACTATCTTTCAGAGCTAAGTATGTTGCAAATAATGAAGCAAAAAGCACTGTCTCTGCAGCGAGGAAAAGCCAAAAACCTAAAAATTTATGCTTTCCGTCATCTGTATGTTTCTCAGGGTGAGATGGCCATGTTTCTGGTGTGAATTTTTGCCCTGCATTCATTACACCTCAACCCCCTTATCACTTTTAGCATTAGAAGATACCAAATCTTCTTTATGGATATGATACCCATGATCATCTTTAACGGAACGGATGAGCATAGCTATAAAGGTAATCAACAAACCAATCACCATTACCGGGACTGTCCATTCTTTATCCGTTGCATTATAAAGTGCTCCAAATGCAGCAACAAACAATCCAAAAGAAATAATAACAGGAAGAATTGAATTGTTAGGCATATGGATATCACCAAGAGGTTCAGCCGGTGTCATCGCATTTCTACCTTCCATTTTTTCAAGCCACCATGCATCATATCCTCTTACTAATGGTAATCTTTCAAAGTTGTATTCAGGAGCCGGTGAAGAAATTGCCCACTCAAGTGTACGTCCATCTTGCCATGGGTCATTACCGACTTTAACATTTTTAACTGAAGTAACTACGATATTAACCAATAATATAATGACTGCTACAGCCATCATGAATGCACCGACAGTAGATATTAAGTTGCCATTATCCCATCCCTGTCCGTCCAAATAAGTGAAAACACGTCTAGGCATTCCCATTAATCCTAGGAAATGTTGAACAAAGAATGTTAAATGGAATCCGATTAGGAATAACCAGAATGTGATTTTACCCATGAATTCATTCAATACTGTACCGAATATTTTTGGCCAGTAAAAATGTGTACCTGCCAACAAGGCCAGAACTACTCCACCGACGATAACATAGTGGAAATGGGCAACAACGAAATAGCTATCATGATACTGATAGTCAGCCGGAGCTGCAGCATTCATAATTCCCGTTACTCCACCCATTACAAAAGATGGAATAAATGCAACGGCGTATAACATAGGGGTCGTAAACGTAATCTGACCACCCCACATCGTGAAAATCCAGTTGAAGATCTTTATACCAGTCGGAACAGCTATCGCCATTGTTGCTACTGCGAATATCGCATTTGCGACTGGCCCAAGACCAACCGTAAACATATGGTGAGCCCATACCATGAATCCTAGGAAACCGATTAAAATGGTTGCAAAGACCATAGATGAGTATCCAAATAATCTCTTTCTCGAGAATGTTGGAATAATTTCAGAGAATATTCCGAATGCCGGAAGAACCAAAATATATACTTCCGGATGTCCAAAGATCCAGAATAAATGTTCCCAAATAATTGTATTTCCACCCAAAGCCGTTACAAAGAAACTGGAACCAAACATACGGTCAAACATCATTAGTGTCAAACCAACTGTAAGCGGCGGGAAAGCAAATAGAATTAAGGCAGATGCCACAAATGTTGTCCACGTGAAAAGCGGCATACGCATAAACGTCATTCCAGGTGCTCTCATATTAATAATTGTGGCCAGGAAGTTAATTCCCCCTATTAACGAGCCCATACCTGATATCTGAAGTCCAAGTATGTAAAAATCTATACCGTGACCTTCAGAAGCCAATGATAGAGTTGCATAAGATGTCCATCCGGCATCAGGCGCTCCGCCCATAAACCAGGATAAGTTTAAAAAGACTCCTCCAAAGAAAAACAACCAAAAACCTAATGAATTTAAAAATGGAAATGCTACGTCTCTAGCCCCGATTTGCAGCGGCATAATCGCATTCATAAATCCAAGCAATAAAGGCATGGCGGCAAGGAAAATCATGGTTGTTCCATGCATGGTAATAATTTGGTTAAACATTCCACCACTGATAAAATCATTTTCTGGCTTTACAAGCTGAATTCTTATAAACATTGCCTCAAGCCCACCCAGCAAGAAGAAAAATCCACCTGCAAAGATATAGAGCTTGGCAATTTTCTTATGGTCAACAGTCGTTAAATAATCCCAAATGACACTAAGAAACCCCTTTTTTTGAGCAATAGTACTCACGTTTTAACCTCCCCTTTGAAAACTAGCAAACTCTTATTTTTGCGATAAGGTTTCCAGGTACTTAGTAAGCGCATCGATTTGTGAATCAGAAAGCTCTCCGTAAGTGTCAGTCATTTTGTTTCCTTCTTTAACTGACTCCGGATCCTTAAGCCACTTCTTCACATTTTCTTCATTATTTTCCAAATAACCCGCTACTACTTCACGATCAGCAAAATTTGATAGATTAGGTGCTAATCGAGCCTGCTCCGGTCGCTGATCATTGGAATCGATCGCATGACATCCGATACAGCTTTTATTGAAAATTTCCTGGCCTTCACTTGCTGTTGCATCAGTAAGTTTTACTTCCGTGTGCTTTGTTTCTTTCATGCTGGCTACCCATTGGTCAAATTCATCCCTTGGCAAAGCTTTCACTTTGAAATCCATTAATGCATGGGAAGCCCCACATAATTCAGCACATTTTCCATAAAAAATCCTGCCGGCTTCTTCACTTTTTCCATCATCAAACTCAAGCCAGAAGCTATTTTCTCCCTCTGTGTTCGTATCAAGCTTACCCCCAGCTGAAGGAATCCAGAAGGAATGCTTTACATCTGACGCTGTTAAATTAAAGTAAACCTTTTCATCAGTTGGAACAACAAGTTCTTGCCCTGTCATGATACCTTCGCCAGGATATTCAAACTCCCACCAGTAATAATTAGCCCTTACATTTACAGTTAAGGCTGTAGGATTCCCATCCTTATCCTTTTCATCCTTGGCAGATACATCTGCAAAATCAAATGTATAATAAATCGTTGGAACTGCAAGGATGATTAATAAAACAATCGGGATAACCGTCCAAAGTATTTCTAATTTGTGGTTACCCTCAATTTGCTTAGGGATTGTATTATCTCCCTTTTTACGACGAAATTTTAAAATTGCAAGTACAAAAAGAATAACAACAACAATGATTACCAATACCATAATGGCAGTACTGAGTATCATTAAATCATACTGTTTCTTCGCTACCTCACCTGCTGGATCCAATGCTGATAGATACGGCTTTCCACAACCCGAAAGTATTAGCATCAAAACAGCAATTAAGGATGCAATGCGCCATTTTTTCATAGCAAATAATTACCCCTCTTTCGTAAAAAATTTCTTCTTTCCAAAGGAACATCTTATATATTGAATTTCTTTAAGAAAGAACCCCCAATGTTAAAAACGATTAATTAAAGAAACAATGACCATTGCCACAAAAGAAATAGTCATATAGTTTAATGAATAAATGAACATCTTATTGGCCCACTTTAAATCTTCTTCTTTGGAAAACTCCTTTTTTAATGAGAATCCCTTTAAAGTTAATATAAGCCAACCTATATTTAAAATTGTTGCCAAAACTACAAAAGAAACCCCGATTGGTTTCAGTATAAATGGAATTGGAAACAATAAAGCTACCCATATAAGCATATGAATCTTAGTTTCTTTAAATCCTTTTACTACAGGCAGCATAGGAATTCCAGCCGCTCTGTATTCCTCCGTCCGCTTCATAGCCAATGCGTAGAAATGTGGAGGCTGCCACACAAACATTAATAGAAATAATCCCCAGGCAATCGGATGTAATCCTGGGTCAACGGCGGCCCACCCAATTAGTGGCGGTATAGCACCAGAAAAACTGCCGATAACAGTATTTGAGACAAACCGTCTTTTTGACCACATTGTATACAGCAATACATAGGCCAATACCCCAAGTAACCCCATAAAAGCTGCCATTGGAGTAGCCATTAATAGAATCAATAATCCAGTTACCACCAGTGCCAGGCCCATATACAACACTTTTATAGGGTTCACCTTCCCAGTAACTGTCGGACGCTTCTTTGTACGAGACATAAACACGTCGATATCCCGGTCTATGTAATTGTTTAAGCTGCCAGCGCCAGCTATGATCAGTGCTGACCCTATAACACCATATAGAACGAGATCAAGATTCCCTAGGAAACTCTGGTCAGTAAAATAAAGACCGAGCCAAATACCTGCAAAAACAGTGATTAAATTTGAATTGACGATGCCTACCTTTACTAATACCAAAAAGTCCTTAAATGCTGTACTGTTCATATCCTTCTCCACGTCTAGTCCCTTCTGGTTTTCATACGAGGTCTGCGATGCCGGTTTAGGTTTCATGCTGTTACCTCCTATCTGAATAGTAGATTTCCAAACTTTTAGTTTCAAGCGATATATTCACAAATTATAACAGTGATATTTATATAGAAAAATTTGCCTAATATATATTTAAACACAGATTACACTTCTATTGTGAAAATAATTTGTCCATTTTTTGTCATAAGTGTGACCTAATCATTATATAGTGGTAATTTTATCCTGTAAATATATTTTTGTAACATTGAAAGTATGAAAACCTTATTTAACCAATTAAATCCCCTCTCTATTTCTAACAAACTCTTCTTTAAGTTTCAACTATAAACAATTACATGAATTTTCAATTATCACTAAATAAATAATTTCTTTGACTATTTAGAAACTTTTCTTTGTAATTATTGTAAAAATTATTTATGATATGTTAGTAATGATTATCAAACTTTGTAATATTTACCTCATTATACGGTTCCAGTTATTAGGAAACAAATGTTTAAGCTTACTATTTTATAAAAACAAAGCAGGTGTTAGATTTACATGCAAAAATCTTTGAAATGGTTTGCCGTTATGACATCCTTTGTCATGCTTGTAATCTTAATCGGCGGTGCGCTCGTCACAAAAACAGATTCTGGTTTAGGATGTGGACGCTCCTGGCCGCTTTGCAACGGAGAATTGATTCCCACGGATATCACGCCCGCACTACTAATTGAATTCGCACACCGTCTTTTTACCGGCCTTGGATCCTTCATGGTAGTTGGATTAGCGATCTGGTCATGGAAAGCCATTGGACATATTAGAGAAACCAAATTTCTTGCTCTCCTATCTATTGCATTTCTAATCATTCAAGCATTGCTGGGAGCTGCCGCCGTCGTTTGGAGTCATTCTGATTTCGTGCTGGCTTTGCATTTTGGGATATCACTCATCTCTTTTGCCGCCGTTCTACTTTTAACTCTACTGATTTTTGAAGTTGATAAAAAGTTCGATGCGGAAAAGCTGATAATCCCGAGGAAAATGTCCATTCACATTATCGCTCTATTTATTTATTCCTATATTGTTATCTATACCGGTGCGCTGGTACGTCACGCAGAAGCAAGTCTCGTCTGTCCTGAGTGGCCCCTTTGTTTTAATGATGGTACTATAGTCCCTCATAATATGTATCAGTTTATTCAAATGGGGCATCGCGCTGCTGCAGGCCTCATCTTTATCTGGATTTTATATATTTTCGTCTATACTTGGCGCAATTATCGCCATATAAAAGTTTTATACTGGGGATGGACGCTCTCCCTTATTCTTGTCAGTTTACAGGTTATAGCAGGTGCTTTTATCATTTATACCCGTTTAAACTTGTATGTAGCCCTCTTACACGCCATATTGATTTCTTGTTTATTTGGAGTTTTTTCCTATTTTATCCTTCTTGTAACGAGATCACGGAAAAGCAAAGCTGCAGAAGCCTCGAATCCGTCTGTTAGGAAAACAAGCTGATTAGAATGTATAAAATCATCCTTTTGCATCACATTATACAAACTAGGGAAATAATCCAATACATAAAAAGGAACGTGAGTTAAAAACCCACGCTCCTTTTTATTGTGTTTTAGTTTTATTTATCAAGCACAATCAACAAATCGCCCGTCTGTATGGCTTCTCCATCATTAACATAAATCTCTTTGATGACTCCGTCAAATGGTGCCTGAACTGTTGTTTCCATTTTCATTGCCTCCGTTATGATTAAATGGTCTCCTTTTTTGACTTTTTGTCCATGAGACACTAATACCTTCATCACGGTTCCAGGCATTGTTGCACCAATATGGTTTGGATTGGAAACGTCCTGCTTTGGTTTCGACTGAATAAGAGTTTTAACACTTTCGTCCTTAACTACCACTTCTCGAGCCTGTCCATTGAGTTCAAAATAAACCATTCTTGTGCCATCTATACGTGGCTCACTAATTGAAATTAGTTTAATAATTAAGGTTTTTCCCTTTTCGATTTCCACTTCTATTTCCTCTCCAATGGAAAGTCCATAGTGGAACGTTGGTGTATCTAACTCTGTTATATTGCCATACTCACTATTCGAGTTCACATAATCAAGGAAGACTTTTGGATATAGTGCATAAGCGAGTGCATCAAACATCGTAACTGGACGTTTGATTTTCTCAAACAACTCTTCCTTTATCTTCACAAAATCCACGTCCTCAAGCAACTCACCTGGGCGAACTGTAATAGGAGATCTATTTTTTAGAATTACCTTTTGAAGTTCTTCAGGGAAACCGCCATATGGCTGTCCTAAATATCCGCTGAACAATTCAATAACTGAATCAGGGAAATCGATCAAATGGCCTTTCTCCAACACACTACTTTCTGTCAAATCATTTTGTACCATAAACAAAGCCATATCGCCTACTACCTTGGACGATGGTGTTACTTTGATAATATCACCAAACATCATACTTACTCGATGATACATTTCTTTTACTTCATCCCAGCGTTCACCTAAACCAACTGCTTTCGCTTGCTGCTGAAGGTTGGAGTATTGACCGCCTGGCATTTCATGTACATAGATTTCTGTATGGGGGGACTTCATTCCACTTTCAAAATCAGCATAGTAACTTCTGACCCCTTCCCAATACTCTGATAACTTTTCGACTGGCTTAATATCGAATTGCGGCTGCCTCTCATGACCCTCCAATGCATAATAAAGAGAATTTAAGCTTGGCTGTGAGGTAAGTCCAGCCATTGATCCAAGTGCCGTATCAACGATATCCACACCGGCATCAATCGCTCGTGCGTACTGATAGATACCATTCCCGCTCGTATCATGTGTATGAAGCTGGATCGGTATGTCAACTGCATCTTTTAACTCTGAAATCAGGCGGTAGGCTGCTTCCGGCTTCAATAAGCCTGCCATATCTTTAATAGCTAATAGATGTGCTCCCTGTGCCTCTAGCTCTTTAGCAAGATTTCTATAGTATTGCACATCATATTTTTGCCTGCTTAGGTCGAGTATATCACCTGTATAGCAAATCGCTGCCTCGGCAATTTTTCCTGATTGGCGAACATAATCAATTGTCTTCTCCATTCCCTTAACCCAGTTAAGGCTATCAAAAATTCGGAATACGTCTATTCCCGCATAGGCAGATTTTTCAACAAATTCCCGGATAACATTATCAGGATAATTCTTATAGCCAACTGCATTAGATGAGCGCAGGAGCATCTGGAATAATACATTAGGGATTTCCTGTCTAAGTAATAATAATCTTTCCCATGGATCTTCCTTTAAGAACCGGTAGGCTACATCAAATGTTGCCCCGCCCCACATTTCAAGTGAAAACAGATTCGGCATAAGCTTTGAGGTTGGTGCAGCAATCTCTTGTAAATCCTTCGTTCTCACTCTGGTAGCTAAAAGTGATTGGTGTGCATCCCTGAATGTAGTATCTGTGATTAACACATTTTTTTGTTCTTTAACCCATTGAGCCAGCCCCTCTGGTCCCAGTTTATCTAATAATTGCTTGGTACCTGTCTGAGATGCTAAGTAATCGTGAGTTTGGGGAACTTTTGGTTTTTCGAAAACCGGTTTCTCCTTAACACCTATGCCCGGAAAACCATTGACAGTCACATTAGCGATATAATTCAGCATTTTGGTTCCACGATCTTGTCGGTTAGAGAAAACAAAAAGCTCAGGTGTTGTATCGATGAATGATGTATCGTATTCTCCTGCAATAAATTTTTTATGCTTTACCACATTTTCAAGGAAAGGAATATTTGTTTTAATTCCTCTGACACGGAATTCTCTTAAATTACGCAGCATTTTTATAGCTGCCTGATCGAATCTGGTAGCATGAGTGGATACTTTAACAAGCAAGGAATCATAATATGGTGTAATAACCGATCCATGAAAAGCATTTCCAGCATCCAGACGAACACCAAAACCGCCGCTAGAACGATAAGCTGCAATTCGGCCTGTATCCGGCATAAAATTATTTAAGGGATCTTCCGTCGTCACCCTTGCCTGAATGGCATACCCATTGATATGTATATTGTCTTGTTTAGGTATGTTTAATGAAGTACCGTGTAAACTGTGTCCCTCAGCAATCTTGATTTGAGATTGAACAATATCAATGCCCGTAATCATCTCAGTGATTGTATGCTCAACCTGGACACGAGGGTTTACCTCGATAAAGAAAAATTCATCTCCAGAAACAAGGAATTCTACCGTACCCGCATTTACATATTCTACATTCTTCATTAATTGAACTGCAGCGTCACATATCCTTTCTCGTAAGGAATCGGTAAGTGACACACATGGAGCTACCTCGACTACTTTTTGGTGACGGCGTTGCACAGAGCAGTCCCTTTCATACAAATGGACAATATTTCCGCTTTGATCACCCAGTATTTGAACTTCAATATGCTTGGGATTCTCAATAAATTTTTCTACGTAAACTTCATCATTGCCAAAAGCAGCTTTTGCCTCTGATTTTGCCCGGTTATAGGCTTCTTCTACTTCCTCTGGGTTACGAACAATGCGCATACCCCTTCCGCCGCCGCCGAGAGAAGCTTTTATAATAATCGGGTAACCATTGATTTCTCCAAACTTCGTAACTTCTTCCAAACCAGAAACTGGTCCTTCACTTCCTGGAATAATAGGAATACCTGCCATTTTCGCTTGCTCTTTTGCCTTTACTTTATCTCCAAACATATCGAGATGATTTGTTTTAGGACCAATAAAAATAAGTCCCTCTTCTTCACATCGTTTTGCAAATTCGATATTTTCAGAGAGCAAACCATATCCAGGATGTATAGCATCTACATCACTCATCTTAGCAATCTCAATAATTCCTTCAATATCAAGATAGGCATCAATCGGCTTTTTACCGGCACCAACTAAATAGGCTTCGTCTGCTTTATATCGATGATAGGATTTGTAATCCTCTTTTGAATAAATAGCAACAGTTTTAATATCCAATTCATTGCAAGCTCGAAAAATACGGATAGCAATTTCTCCACGGTTGGCAGCCAATACTTTTTTAATTTTTCTCATCCTGAGCACCTCACAGCTTCCTGAAAATTATGACAATATAGTAATTTTTTAGTAAAAATAATGAGTAAGAAGATTATTCTTACTCATTATTTTAAGCCAGCTTATCCCTGGAGTGTCTCCCCTTTTTCAACTGGTTCTTTTTTGTAGGCTGCATCATATCTCGTCATCATAGAGACATTGACCAGTAATCCGACAGATATCAAAAGAATAATTAAGGAAGAACCACCATAGCTGATAAATGGTAAAGTAACCCCAGTAATCGGTATTAGTCCAGCTACTCCACCTAAGTTAACCATAGCTTGAATTCCAATCATACTGGAAATACCTACTGCCAGCATACTCCCAAATGGATCATTCGATTTTATCGCGGTATGAATCCCTTTTAATACAATCGTAGCCAAGCATATAATAACAAATCCTACCCCAATAAGTCCTAACTCTTCAGAAATCACAGACATTATAAAGTCAGTGTGCGGTTCAGGCAGATAACCATATTTCTGCGTGCTTTGTCCAAATCCCACACCGGTAATGCCACCATTGCCAATTGCCACATAAGAATTGACCAACTGATATCCTTCATACTTCTCACTGGAAAACGGGTCTAAAAATCCTACGAAACGTTCAAGCCTTTTTGGAGTAAAGATCTTGTCTTTAAAAAGAAAAATGATTGGTGTCGCAACAAGGATAGCTCCGAACAAAATCGATAGCAGTTTACCTAAACTCTTAAAATTCATACCAGAGCATAAGATAATAGTACAAGAACTCATAAAAAGAATGAATGCCGTCCCGATATCCGGCTGCAAAACGATCAATAAACAGATAACTAACAAGAATAATAGTGGTGGTACTACACCCTTATTAAAGACATTGATATATTTTTGTTTATTCGAATAGACTGCGGATAAGTATATAATCATACCTAACTTAATAAACTCTGATGGCTGCAAACTCCCTAGCGCTCCAAGCTTAAACCAGCTCTCCGCATTTCCGGCGGTGTGGCCAATAAAATTTAAAGCAACGAGAGAGATAATCGAGCCTAGTACGATGATCACCAAAAACTTTTTATTTTTAAAAACCGGATAAGGTATAGCAGCTACAATGAAAAACAGGATAAACCCGATGATTAAATGCCTAAATTGTTTTATGTAGAAAAAATCGCTCGGAAGTCCAAATCTTGACACAGCCGTTACCATACTGGCGCTATAGACCATTACAAGACCAAAAATACTTATAGCGATAATGACAGCGATGAGGGTAAAATCATACGATTTTAAAATACGTTTTATCATATAGGTCTCCTTGAATAAATTTCATTTTAAAAAATATGCTTGTTTAAAAATTATATAAAGAAAAACAAAAAAACTCAAACAACATCGGCATCGTTTGAGTTTCGACTGCTACTTATTTTCTTAAGGAAGCATCATGAAGAGCAGAAAGTTCTTGTTCAAGGAATCCCAATAGCTCTTTACCGTCTTTCTCTTCTATTAATCCTAATCGAACGGCAAAGTCAATTTCTCTGGAGAGACCAAACATTTGGGTATCTAAAACTTCTTCATATAACGGACACTGAGGCATAGTCAAATTGTCCATTTGCACCTTTATTAGTTTAAATATTTTATCAGCGTCAGCCTTTAACAATGCGTAGGCCTTTTCTTGATGATTGACAAGGATATCAGATGTCAATGTGCAACCCCCCATTATGGCCCAATGAACCAATCTATTATAAAATTCTACCCTTAAAATCGTAAAATTGCAAGAAAAGGTAATGTCAAGGAGTTTAGTTTTTTCTAAAAAAAGATAACCTTCGTGCAGCGAATTACTGTACATACTCATTCAGCAGCTATAAGATTAAAATTGGAAAGGAGAGTCAATTATGAAAGATATTCTACAAATAAAAGGGAATGTAAAATTCCCGATATATCTCGACCCTGGCACTTGGATATTTGATGACAGGAAATTCGATCTTGATGCTTGGCATCCAGAAAACAATCAGAAAGAAAATCCTGAACAGGAGACCTATTTAAAACAGGTATCATCACAATGGGATAAAGAGATCATTGAAGGGGCATCCCCACCGCCAAGTAAACCTGTAATAAAAACAAAGAAACAGCAGCTTACTGAAAACAGTTTCGGGATTGTATTAAAGCCTTTTTTCTTGAACACTGAACCTGAAAGTACTTCTGCAGCTGTTATTGTACATACAGAAAATGCTAATTTCACATTCTCTTTTGAGGAAGCGCTTCAACTGGTTGCTGGCTTTTCTATTAAAGGGCGACCAATCAAAGCCGATGAGGGTGGACCCATTCATATTTACCACGGCAATGGCTCCAACAGGCAAGCACCCATTAAAAACGTAACAGGTTTTACAATTCAATAAAGAGTTCAGGAGCCGTATAGACGCTATATGGCCCCTGATAACTACAAGCTACTAATACACAAACACTCTAAATGATTTGGAGCAGGAAGTACACTGACCCATTCCTGTTAGGATAATTAGATAGAAGATTCACTCATAATAAATCTGCCGCTAATTGAGCTAATCCGGAACGTTCCCCCTTCACTAAATTCACATGGCCTGCAATGGCTTCATTCTTAAACTTTTCCAAAACATATGTCAGCCCATTGTTCCATTCATCCAAATAAGGATGATCAATTTGAGCAGGATCCCCCAGTAAAATAATCTTACTGCGCTCACCTACACGTGTCAGTATGGTTTTCACTTCATGTTTGGTAAGGTTCTGAGCTTCATCCATGATAATAAAGCTATCCGGTAAGCTGCGTCCTCTTATATATGTTAAGGCCTCCACCTCAATAGAATTTATACCAGCTAAAATAGAGTCCAATTCACCTGGCTTTTTTGTGTTAAATAAAAATTCAAGATTATCATAGATTGGCTGCATCCATGGACGCAGTTTTTCTTCTTTTTCACCAGGCAGGAAACCCAAATCTTTCCCCATTGGTACAATTGGCCTTGCTACCAGTAATTTATTATACTCCCCCAAATCCTCTGTTTGAAGCAAACCTGATGCGAGTGCTAAAAGTGTTTTCCCTGTACCTGCTTTTCCAGTTAATGTGACTAACTGGATATCACTTCTTAATAATAATTCGATTGCCATATGCTGCTGCACATTTCGCGGCTTTATACCCCAAACATGCTCCTGATTATATCGAAGCTTTTTTATTCTTTTTTCATGTCCGCTAATAATTCCTAAAGCAGAAAGCGAAGTTATTTCTGTGCATTTCATAATGACAAATTGATTTAAATGAATCCCCTCTGCTACATCAGCAGGAGCTGCTATCTCTCCCTTGGAATAGAATTCATTTATATCAGCTCGCGAAACAAATATCTCGATAAAGCCGGCGTACATCTGATCCTCATGTATAACTCGATCACTCAAAAAATCCTCTGCTAAAAGTCCCAGTACATCCGCTTTTACCCGCATTAGAATATCTTTACTTACTAATATTACGCTCCGCCCATTTTCTTTTGCCTGTTCTTCCAGCGATAAATTTTTGGCAATTGCCAATATACGATTATCATTTGTTTTTTCTGCAAAGTATTCTGCGACATTGTGGGGTGAGCGATGATTCATCTCTATTTTTAACACCCCACCATTCGACAATGGGATTTTATGATGAAGCTTACCTTTTGTACGCAGCTGATCAATAAGTCTTGAAACATAGCGGGCGTTTTTCCCTACTTCGTCCAAGTTTCGTTTTTTTGAATCCAGTTCCTCCAATACTACTGCCGGGATGATGACCTCGTTATCCTGGAATGAAAAAATAGACATTGGATCCTGCAATAATACATTCGTATCTAGAACATAAATTTTGCTCAAAATATATCCTCCTGTGTCATAATTTCATTACCTATCCAGAGCTTTACAACACGCTGATGACTTATTGAAATACAACATTTAATAAGCAAGAGTTGCATTTTTCACGTTTAATCAAAATAAGCCGGATGGAATTTTGTTTTTAATAGCTGGACAAATCTGATGCTCAAATATATGTATTTACATACAAAAATAGAAGAAAATAACCCATTTCCTTTAAATTGTTTTATTCTTAAAGTTTGAAAAAAATTTTAATCATTCATCTTATCCGTTTCAAATAACCAGACCATTCCATAACCATGTATGGAAAATCCTTATATGGTATAATGACTTTACATGCAATAGATTGGGGTGTCCTGTAATGCGAGTTAAATGTGTAATCTGTGATAAAATCGAATCAATTGATGATGAAACGTTAATGGCTAAACGACTTAGAAATCGTCCAATTCATACATATATGTGTCAGGAATGCAATAAACGTATCGAAGAACGAACAATTGCACGAAAAAGCACTGGAAATTTCAGATTATATCGGGCGGCTAAAGAAGAGGACACGTGGTAAACTACATATACCTGAAAGAAATCGGGCTGTTTTACCTGTAATCTTCAAATAAAAACAAAAAAACAGAGAAGAATGAGATACTCATCTTCTCTGTTTTTTTATGATGGATAATTACGGTAATGATCCGGATTCTGGAGTATTTGATTGAGCATAACCTCAATCATATCCTCCGGAAACCTGAATTCATTTACAGACTCTTCATTTTTATAGGTGACGATATACCAACCGCCACTTTTTTTATAGTGATAGTCTGATATACCAAACTTCTCCTGCAAGGTATTTTCGAACCAGAGGACTGTTTCATTTGCTGCGGTATCTTCAGGTCGATGATCAATGACAACTTTTATCGTTAACCAATTATAGATCGTATCCTGAACAGAGTTCATTCGCTCACTCCTTATTCCGCATTTACCTCGTTTTTCATTTCCTTACGGAGTCTATATTTATAAATTCCCAGAAAAGCAGCAGCCACTACCAGTACTTCTGCTACAGGCAAGAATAGTGCCAAAAAGGTCAAAAAGCTGCATCCAAAGGCCATAATGGCATAGACTACTATGCTTTTTCCAAGACTTAATTTTCTAGCAAACCCCAGTTTATACACTATTCCGCAAAGTACTATAATCGTCAAATATAGAGCCCACACCCCTATTTGTGAATATTGTGGGTCTCCTATTCGATACAAGTCTGCAAAGAACGGCAGGTTATTTGTAATATCCACTTTAAAACGCTCCCTCTCCCCAAAGGTAAAAGTTATTCAGCGAATTTCTTTTTCTTAGCTGCTTTTTCACGTTCGTTTTTATCCAAAATCTTCTTACGTAAACGAATTGATTCTGGTGTTACTTCGCAGTATTCATCATCATTTAAATATTCCAATGCTTCTTCAAGTGACATGATTCTAGGTTTTTTCATAGTAACTGTATTATCTTTTGTAGCGGAACGAACGTTTGTTTGTTGTTTAGCACGAACAATATTGACAGTTAAGTCATTTTCACGATTATGTTCCCCAACAATCATACCTTCATAAATTTCAGTACCTGGCTCTACAAAAATAACGCCGCGGTCTTCAATTTGAATGATACCGTATTGAGTAGCTTTACCTGTCTCAATGGATACAAGAACACCTTGTCTTCTCCCTCCAACCTGACCTGCCTGCATAGGTTGATAAGAATCGAATGTATGGTTCAAAATACCATAACCACGAGTTAATGTTAAGAATTCAGTTGTATACCCGATCAATCCACGGGAAGGAACGTTAAACACTAAACGTACTTGTCCGCTTCCGTTATTGACCATATCCAGCATTTCGCCTTTTCTTTCCCCTAATGATTCCATGATTGCACCTGTGTATTCCTCAGGAATATCAACTTGTACGCGTTCCACAGGTTCACATTTAACACCATCAATAACACGGATGATTACTTCAGGCTTAGACACTTGAAGTTCATATCCTTCACGGCGCATATTTTCGATAAGAATGGATAAGTGTAACTCTCCGCGTCCGGAAACAATCCAGGCATCCGGAGAATCAGTAGGATCCACACGTAAACTTACATCTGTTTGGAGCTGGCTCATTAAACGCTCCTCGATTTTACGTGATGTTACCCATTTACCTTCTCTGCCGGCGAATGGACTGTTGTTTACTACAAATGTCATTTGTAATGTAGGCTCGTCTATACGCAGAACTGGAAGCGGCTCCTGAACATCTACTGGGCAAACTGTTTCCCCAACGTTAATGTCTTCCATACCGCTGACAGCAATCAAATCACCCGGTAAGGCTTCTTCTACTTCCACACGTTTCAATCCTTGGAAGCCGAATATTTTAGTTACACGGAAATTTTTCGCAGTTCCATCAAGTTTCATTAAGGATACTTGTTGTCCAACTTTCATTGTGCCACGGAAAACACGGCCAATTCCTATTCTTCCTAAATAATCACTATAATCCAGCAAAGCAACCTGGAATTGCAGCGGTTCTTCACGATTGTCAACAGGTGATGGAATATTTTCTACGATTGATTCAAATAAACACTCCATATTTTCTTCTTGATCAGCCACATCAGGGCTTAAAGAAGCGGTACCGTTAATTGCTGATGCATAAACAACTGGGAATTCCAATTGTTCTTCAGTAGCACCCAATTCAATAAACAAATCAATAACTTCATCAATTACTTCCTCAGGGCGAGCAAAGTCACGGTCAATTTTGTTAACAACAACGATTGGCGTAAGTTTTTGTTCTAATGCTTTTTTTAGTACAAAACGGGTTTGCGGCATACAACCCTCATACGCATCAACGATTAAGAGAACACCGTCTACCATTTTCATGATACGTTCTACTTCTCCGCCGAAGTCTGCGTGTCCCGGTGTATCCAATATGTTAATACGTGTATCTTTATAGTTAACGGCAGTATTTTTCGCTAAAATTGTAATACCGCGCTCTCTTTCAAGATCATTGGAATCCATTGCTCTTTCAGCAACTTGTTCATTAGAACGGAATGTACCTGCTTGTTTTAACAATTGGTCGACCAAAGTTGTTTTACCATGGTCAACGTGAGCGATAATCGCTATATTTTTGACGTCATTTCTGTATTGCAAACTATTTCAACTCCCAGATTTTATGCTTATCGAAACCAACCTTGTCATTATAACATACTGAAACTAGAAAGCTGCTATCGTATTGTGTACAATGAATATGAAGATTGGGGTGATTACATATGAATATTAACTTTATATTTATGCTGCTAGCAGTTCTCGCTGTGACAAGCTTATGCGGAATTGCTATATCCATCGCTGAAGGAAGTGTAGTGGCCATTGTCCTATGCCTGTTAGCTTTTATCGGCATTATGGGAAGCGGCTTTACACTAAAAAAGCGTTGGAGAGAAAAACTTTAGACTATTCTTTTAACTAAATAATTTTACCGCAATATCATATTTTAAGCAATAAAAAAGCATCAGTACTGATGCTTTTTCTCTTTTATAGCCATCAGGATGATAAATACTGCTCAAGAATCACTCCATGTAAAGCTGGCGATGACACTAGGAATGAGCTCTTCTTTAGATAATGAATCGGGTTACCTTGCAGATCAGTCACTTTTCCACCCAATTCTTCAATAATCACGGCTCCCCCCGCAAAATCCCATGGCGCCAATCTCATCGATATATAAGCGTTCATTCTCCCAGTAGCAACATAGGCAATTTCAAGGGCAGCAGATCCATAGGACCTGGTCCCTCTTATATCTTTGACAAGTCTGCCCGTCAGATTCTTATCAATTTTTTTATTGTCCGTCAGCCAAATTGGATTTAAACCTATAATAGATTCGGGAAGTGGAACTTCCTTTATCTTAGGAATCTCGCTATCATTGAGAAAAGCTCCTTTTCCCTTTATACAGTGATACAGTTCATCATGGACAACATCATATATTAGCCCAATCTTTCCAATACCATTTTCTATTATACCTATTGATATCGCAAAATTTCTTTGCTGGTGCACAAAATTCATTGTTCCGTCTATAGGATCGATAATCCAAACTACTCCATCCAGTGACTGCAAATCATGGCCAGAACCTTCTTCACCGAGAATATGATGAGTAGGAAATTGTTCAGATATTTTTTCTTTAAAGAATTGCTCTATTTCCATATCCATATTAGTGACTAAATCATTTACATTTGATTTTGTGTTAATATCTAAAATTGATTCAAATGAGTTAATAATCTTTACCCCTGCTTCTTTAATCCATTGAACCGCCATCTCGTGAATGTTGGACCATTCCGCCATTTTTCCCACCTCAATTAAAATCTTTTCTATAGTATGTATATTAATTCCAGTTTAATTCGAATGACATTAAATAACAAGAAAAGACGAACATCATGAACGAGAACATGCAGTTCGTCTTAATCAATCAAAAAATCATATAATAATATCCACTATTAAAGTGCTTTTAAGCGCAGAAGTTCTTTTCTTATTCTTTCAAGTTTTTGTTTTGAACAATTTTTTTGTTTTTCATCATCCTGCTGAATAGCTTCATATAAGGTAGCCAATTCATAATCCAGTTCCATCCGGAGAACTACTTTTCTATGTTTCTCGACTTCTTGAGCTTTCAGTTTGTGATTAACTACCTGTTTCATAAAAATCCTCTCCTTGCATTTATTTTAAGAAAATTCAGAAATTTAATTGTACTTTGTACTATAGTATGTTCTTTCTGGATTATTGCAACCAAAATAGACAAGCGCCTAGTTACATATGCATAATATTATTTGGCCTCTCTATTCTTATGCTAAAATAAGAGAGAATAGGAGGTAATATATATGGTTATAAAAGGTTTCACAAATGAAGACTTTAATGTATTTACAATAGATGGTCTCGACCAACGAATGGATGCAATCAAAACCTTAATACGTCCCAAATTTGAAACATTAAGTCAGATTTTCACAGAGGAATTATCTGTTTTAACACAAGATCCAATGTATCCCCATATTGCAAAGCATGCTCGTCGTACGATTAACCCGCCGAATGATACATGGGTATCTTTTTCATCCAATCCACGCGGTTACAAAATGCAGCCACATTTTCAAATCGGTCTGTGGGAAACCCATTTATTTATTTGGTATGCAATTATTTATGAAGCCAAAGACAAAGCGCAAAAGGGACAACGTTTGGCTAGCCAAACTGAATCGATAAAAAATCTTATCCCATCTGATTACGTGTGGTCTATTGATCACATGAAGCCGGAAGTTATTCCTCACAGTACATTATCAACCGATGGCTTAAACGATATGTTTAATCGTTTACAAACAGTCAAAAAAGCTGAATTATTATGCGGCTATCAAATTCCACGCGAGGAAGCTGTTCAGCTTTCCGGTGATCAATTAGTTGAAATTATTCATGATGTATTTGTACATTTAATACCCCTGTACAATGTCTAATAAACTCGAAAAAGACATTAACCCCCATTAGCACTATGCCAAGGGGGTTAATGTCTTTTATCGGCTTAATTTTATAAATCCTTCATTAGCACTGTTTTTTGCTCGCTTAATTGCTTGATAGGCAGAGTAGCCACTCACTTCTTCAAACTCATTGCACAATTTCTTTTCCTCAGATTTAGAAGGAACAATTCGCTTAAACTCATTGTAAAGGTTCATTAACTGTTCCCTTTCTATCCCGTTCTCATAAGCTTTCTCGATTCCTTGAAAAAAAGATATAACCTTTACGATCTCATCAGTAGACCATTCATAATCAATCGGATATTGATAATCCATATGTACCACCTCTTATGTTGTAATTGCTTTCCAGCGTTCTCTTATAGCTGCTGCTTCCGCTAGCATTCTACTGAACAATTGCTCTACTGTTGGCTCATCCTTAATTATACCAACAACTTGACCAGCCCAACCAAAACCAGCTTCTGAATCTCCATTATATATAAATGCTTTGTTTCTTACACCACTAATATAATCTTTTAAATCCTCATATGTACAATTATTATCCTCCATTCCAAGGATAATATCCGTAAGCGGATTATGAATGGCACGTCCTGGAGCACCTAAGCTCTTTTTAATCACTACCGTATCCTTTTCAGAGCTATCTATGATTGCTTGCTTATAAGCGGCATGAGCATGTATACATTCTTTCGTAGTAATGAATCGTGTACCCATTTCTATACCTTCAGCACCCAGGGCCAGCGCTGCCATTAAACCTCTTCCATCTCCAATACCTCCAGCAGCAATAACAGGAATGGAGACATGATCAACTGTCTGAGGCACCAGGACCATTGTACTCAACTCATCTCTTCCTATATGGCCTCCACCTTCATAGCCAACCACCATAACTGCGTCTGCTCCAAGTTCTTCAGCTTTCATAGCATGCCTTACCCCTGCAGTCAATACGAGTGTTTTTACTCCAGTACCCTTAAACATCTCTAAAAATTCTTTCGGGTTTCCCCCTGTAACAGAAACAACTTCTACTCCTTTGGAGAGTACCACTTGTACAAATTCTTCATAAGGTTTACCGTGGTTACCAATAGCAAAATTAACTCCGAATGGGGAAGAAGTCATAGAACGTACCTTATCAATTTCACTAGCTAAATCCTCAGGACTGCTCAATGACATAGCTGTAATTTGACCAAGTCCACCAGCGTTTGAAACGGCGGCAGCCAATTCAGCATAGGCTAGATAAGCCAGCCCCCCTTGAATTATTGGCAGCTCTATGCCAAGCAACTCTGTTACACGCGTTTTCCACATAAAACACCCTCCTTTGTCGTTAGGATTGCTTTTACACAATGGCAATATATGATTCGCTTCTTAATTGAAAAGTGAAACCAATCATTTGTGTATCATTAATTTATCATATAAAGAATAAGTAAAGAATACACCGTGTTCTTGCGAGTAAATAAAAAAGACAACCCCTGGAAAATTGAAGGTTGTCATCGCTAATGTTAACTTTTTATAGTTTTCAAGATTAAATGATTATAGTTTTTGAAATGAACCGGTTTTGGTCTAGTGACTATTCTTGTTCACAACTGTGGCAATCAGTGCATGTTGCATACAATACTGTTACTTTTTCGTCTTCAAAATGATCGATTGTATTGTTGCATCCTGTACATACGATTGTACCCATTCATTTCATCTCCTTTTCTAAATGTAAACGCCTTCCAAGAAAGCGTTTTAATTCCATAAATCAATAATAGTATAACTCATTGAATATTTCAAGCCCAAATTGTATAACACATTAAAATATTTTTCGTTAAATTGTGTATAATATATTATTAATATGACAATTAGACACTCTTATCCTGCAAATGTATCAGTAAGTGTAATATCAATATTTAAACAGTTAAATTGGCTATTATTCTAATGATTTTATCCATGAATTCCTTCATTAATGAAATTAAATACACTTAACCAAGAAAAGCGTTTTCATTATCACCCTTGTTATCCATTTTCAGGTAATGATAAACTAATTAAAATAAATTAATTCAGGGAGGTTCCTATGACTTTATCAACGTTTATAAAAATGAAGGGATCCATAAAAGATGACATAACTATTGAGGACATTAAACAATTGATCAATCAGTATAGACAATCAATCTCGCATACTTCCGAACAATTAGCATGGGATTATAGTAAAACTGCATTTCCTTATGTTTTGAAAGTAACAGACGAAGGGAAACATAATTGGTTTTATTTATACTCAGAGGAAAAGGACTATCACATGATAGCCATTGGAGTGGATTATGAATATATACAAACCCCTGATGAAAATAAACAAAGAGTCCCTTATATCCAAATCAGTCTATCTCAACACTCTACAATTGGTGATAAATCGAAGGCTAATGAGTTTGCTAAATTTTTATCAAAGAAATTAAAAGGGGAACTTCATTTATTTAACGGGAGAATCATCCATTTTAATCTAAAAAAGTAGAGCCATACTTTATACTTTAAATTGGTTTATTTAGAGGGCTTATAACCTATATGTACCTAATAGTGATGATCAAGCTACTGGTTGAATAGCTATCTAGAAAGTCGTCAAATCATGAATCATCTACCGAGCAAGGACAGATCTAGTTTTGCCAACACATATTAACTCAATCCGGAGGTTTCCCCTTAAGCAGGCGCTAACCATACCAAAGGATTTCTGTACAAACATATTACCCACCCATCCACTCTTCAACTAGTTACTTAAAAATAGTATTGAAAAAGGCAGCCTAATTACTGAGGCTGCCAGAACTCTTCCATTAAAAAGATTTTATTTCACGAGGATTTATCACCCTATAACCCTTTGCACGTAATCCTTCAACTAATTCTGGCATTGCATCATTAGTCCATTTACGGTCATGCATAAGCAGGTTTGCTCCCGGATACAATTCTTTGCTAGTAAGCATAACTTTCACTAAAGCGTCCTTATCTTGGTACTGTTTTTCCCAATCGTATCCTATTGTCCAATTCATTAACTGCATTTTTTCTTCTTTGGCTATTTGTTTTGAGAACTCTGTGTTTTGCCCATATGGAGCTCTAAAAAATCTGGGCCTTTCACCGGTTATAGTTTCCACCATATCATTCACTTTAATAATTTCTTCTTTTTGCGCCTCTTCATCCAATTCTGGCAGGACGGCATGGCTATATGTATGGTTACCGATTTCAAATCCCATATCATAGATTTGTTTCAATATCTTTTTTTGCGCATCCGATTCCAAAAAATGTCCGTTAACGAAAAATATAGCAGAGGCATTCATTTCTTTTAATTTTTTTGCCATTGCTAAACTATATCGATCCGGTGCATCATCGATGGTTAATAGAGCTACTTTCTTTTCACCATCTTCTATAGGCTCAATTTTCCAATTTGTTAGATTGACCTGATAGTTTTGTGAAATCTCCTCTATCGGCTTCGCTGCTGTTTCTTTAGGTACCTCTTTGTTAATTTCAGCTTTATTAGGCTTTGTTCCCTGATTTGATTGTGTCTGTTCTACACTTTTATTAGGTGTATCTTCTTTCGCCTTCTCTTCTTCTCCGCAACCAGATAGCAACAGAACCATAGATGTAAGCAAAGCTATAGCATATCTCATGAAATTCCACCTTTCGACAACCTTATCCTATATTTTACCACTTTACCGACAAAATAAAACACCCCTGTCCAAAAAGGATAGGGGTGTAAAAAATAATTAATTATTTAATAATGTGGATTGGGCTTCCCATCGCAACTTCTGCTGCTTCCATTGTGATTTCTCCCAATGTAGGGTGAGCATGAATAGTCATAGCGATGTCTTCAGCAGTCATTCCTGCTTCAATTGCAAGGCCTAGCTCTGCAATCATATCAGAAGCACCAGGTCCAGCAATTTGAGAACCGATTACTAATCCGTCTTCTTTACGTGTAATTAACTTCATAAATCCTTCTGCAGAATTTAATGCTAAAGCACGTCCGTTTGCTGCAAATGGGAATTTAGCAGCAACGATATCTAAACCTTCTTCTTTTGCTTGTTGTTCAGTATAACCAACTGTTGCAAGTTCCGGTTCGGAGAATACAACTGCAGGAATACCTAGATAATCAATCTCAGCTGCATGTCCTGAAATAACTTCAGCAGCGATTTTACCTTCATAAGAAGCCTTATGAGCTAATTGAGGGCCAGAGATGATATCACCAATCGCAAAAATATTACTTACAGATGTACGGCATTGCTTATCTGTTTTAATGAAGCCTCTTTCATCTAGTTCAATACCGACTTGTTCTAAACCAATTTCATCAGTATTAGGTTTTCTTCCAACCGTTACCAATAGATATTCAGCTTCAACTTTTTTCTCTTCGCCTTTTTCTTCGTAAGTAACAATTACACCATTTTCAGTTTCTTCCACGCCTTTAGCTTTAACTTTAGTGAAGATATCTACATCTTTCTTCTTCAAGTTACGTTTAACGATAGAAGACATTGGTTTTTCGAAAGCAGCCAAGATTTCGTCCATACCTTCTAGAATGGTTACTTTAGTACCAAAGTTAGCATATACAGAACCAAGCTCAACTCCAATTACTCCACCGCCGATAATAGCCATGCTTGCAGGGATATGATCAAGGTTTAAAGCACCAGTGGAATGAATGACACGATCAGAATATTTAAATGTCGGTAATTCAATCGGTCTAGAACCTGTTGCGATAATAGCGTTTTTAAATGTATATGTTTGAGCGCTATTTTCAGTCATAACACGGATGTTATTAGCGTCTACAAAGTAAGCTTCACCTTTAACGATGTCTACTTTGTTACCTTTAAGTAATCCGCCAACACCACTTGTTAATTTTTCTACTACAGTACCTTTCCAGGCTTGAACTTTAGAGAAGTCCACTTTTACGTTTTCAGCAGTGATACCAAGATCTTCAGAATGTTTGGCATCATGATAACGGTGACCTGCAGTAATTAAGGCTTTGGATGGAATACATCCAACGTTCAAACATACGCCACCAAGGTCTCCTTTTTCAACGATTGTTACTTTTTGTCCAAGTTGCGCAGCACGGATTGCAGCCACGTAACCTCCTGGACCAGAACCGATTACTATAGTATCTGTTTCAATTGGAAAATCTCCAACTACCATGTCTTATCCCTCCATCAATAATAATTCTGGGTCATTTAATAAACGTTTAATGTGATTTAATGCATTTTGACCAGTAGCTCCATCAATCATACGGTGGTCAAAGCTTAAAGATAATGATAATACAGGAGCAGCTACAATTTCACCATCACGAACGATTGGTTTTTCTGCAATACGTCCGATTCCAAGAATCGCAACTTCTGGGTGGTTAATAACTGGTGTGAACCATTGTCCACCGGCAGAACCGATATTTGAAATTGTGCAAGAAGCACCCTTCATTTCATTAGGAGCTAATTTACCATCACGAGCTTTTCCGGCAAGTGTGTTGATTTCATTAGAGATAGCAAACATAGATTTACGATCTGCATCTTTAACTACAGGTACAAGAAGTCCTTTTTCAGTATCAGCTGCAATACCGATATTGTAATAGTGTTTATGGATAATTTCTTGTGTAGCATCATCAAGAGATGTATTTAATGCTGGGTACTCTCTTAATGCACTTGTTAAAGCTTTAACAACGTAAGGAAGGAATGTTAGCTTAATTCCTTTTTCAGCTGCAACTTCTTTGAATTTCTTTCTGTGAGCAACCAATTTAGTCACATCTACTTCGTCCATCAATGTAACGTGTGGAGCTGTATGTTTAGAGTTAACCATCGCTTTAGAAATAGCTTTACGAATTCCACTCATTTTTTCACGAGTTTCAGGATATTCTCCTGCAGGAATAGCCGCTGCAGCTGGTTTAGAATCTTCTTTGGCAGCAGGAGCTTCTTGTACAGGCGCACTTTCTTGTCCACCATTCATAAATGCTTGGATATCTTCTTTTAATACACGGCCATTTTTGCCTGTGCCTTTAACCTTGTGAATATCCACACCGTTTTCTCTAGCAAATTTTCTAACAGATGGCATAGCGATTACACGATCACTTGCAGTTTCTTCTGCTTGTGGCTGTGAACCTGCACCAGTTGGAGTATCTGAGTTTGCTGGAGCTGCTGCTTCTTTCTTAAGGTCTTGTCCGCTTTCTAAAGTAGATTGAACTTGAGCTTCAGTTTTTTCTTCACCGTGCTCATCACCTTTAAATTGTACATCTTCATAACCTGGTGCATCAAAAGTTACAAGTACATCACCAACTACTGCTACAGTACCTTCTTCAACTAATACTTCTTGAACAGTACCTTCTACTGGAGATGGAATTTCAACAACAGATTTGTCATTTTGCACTTCACATAGTACGTCATCTTCCTGTACTTTATCACCTGGTTTAATAAACCATTTTACTATTTCACCTTCATGTATACCTTCGCCGATATCCGGGAGTTTAAATTTAAAAGCCATGGCTTTTCTTCCTCCTCTTTCTTTTCAGTTTTTAAAGTTATGGTTGTGTTAGTCAGGAAATGCCACGAAAGCATCTCCTGTTATGTTAAAATTCTAAAACTTTTTTTGCAGTTTCAAGTACATCTTTATGATTTGGCAACCATATAGGCTCTGCTTGAGAGAATGCAAATACTGTATCAGGTGCAGTTACACGCAATACTGGTGCTTCCAGGCTTAAAATGGCACGGTCGTTGATTTCAGCAACAACTTGAGCAGCAATACCTGCTTGCTTTTGTGCTTCTTGTACTACAATTGCGCGTCCAGTTTTCTCAACAGATGCAATAATTGTATCCATATCAAGCGGGCTGATTGTTCTTAAATCGATTACTTCTGCAGATACACCTTCTTTTTCAAGTTGCTCTGCAGCTTTAAGTGATTCCTGAACCATTGCGCCATAAGTAATAATAGAAAGATCAGTACCTTCACGTTTCACGTCAGCTTTACCTAATGGAATTGTATATTCCCCTTCAGGTACTTCTTGACGGAAAGAACGGTATAATTTCATGTGTTCTAAGAAGATTACCGGATCGTTATCACGGATAGCAGAGATTAACAAACCTTTTGCATCATATGGTGTAGATGGAATAACCACTTTTACACCTGGTGTTTGAGCCATTAAACCTTCAAGGCTGTCTGCGTGCATCTCAGGTGTATGTACACCACCGCCAAATGGTGAACGGATTGTAATTGGTGAAGTATAAGTACCACCGGAGCGATATCTCATACGAGCCATTTGACCAGCAATAGAGTCCATAACTTCGAATACGAAGCCGAAGAATTGGATTTCAGGAACAGGACGGAATCCTTGCAATCCAAGTCCAATTGCCAATCCACTAATACCAGATTCAGCTAAAGGGGTATCAAAGATGCGGTCTTCTCCAAACTCCTTTTGTAATCCTTCAGTAGCACGGAAGACACCACCGTTTACTCCTACGTCCTCACCAAATACGAGAACTTTAGGATCATTACGCATTTCAGTACGTAATGCATCAGTGATGGCTTGAATCATCGTCATTTGGGCCATGGCTTATTTCGACTCCTTTTCTTTGTAAATTTCATATTGTTCTTCTAGGTTGTATGGAAGCTCTTCATACATATTCATAATTAAATCAGTTACTTTTTGTTTTGGAGTATTATCCGCTTCTTTAATAGCAACTTTGATATCTTCTTTTGCTTGTTCAATTACTTCATTTTCTTTCTCTTCGCTCCATAGTCCTTTTCCTTCTAGGAATTTACGGAAACGAACAAGTGGATCTTTTTTCTCCCACTCGTTATCAAGGTCAGCTGTACGGTAACGTGTTGGATCATCACCAGCCATTGTATGTGGACCATAACGATAAGTTAAAGTTTCAATTAAAGTAGGACCTTCTCCATTGATTGCTCTTTCGCGTGCCTCTTTAACTGCAGCGTAAACAGCCAATGGATCCATACCGTCTACCTGAATACCTGGGATTCCGGCAGCCACTGCTTTTTGAGCGATTGTTTTAGCAGCGGATTGTTTTTCAACCGGTGTAGAAATCGCAAAACGGTTATTTTGAACGATAAAGATTGCAGGAGCTTTAAATGCACCGGCAAAGTTGATTCCCTCGTAGAAATCACCTTGGGAAGCACCGCCGTCACCTGTATATGTGATTGCAACAGATTTCGCTCCATTTTTCTTCATACCAAGAGCTACACCTGCACATTGGATATATTGTGCACCAATGATGATTTGCGGAGAAATCACATTAACATCTGCAGGAATTTGATTTCCAGCAAAATGGCCACGAGAGAACAAGAAGGCTTGAGTCAACGGAAGACCATGCCAAATCATTTGTGGTACATCTCGGTAACCTGGTAAAATGAAATCTTCTTTTTCCAAAGCAAATTGGGATGCCAATTGTGAAGCTTCTTGTCCAGCTGTTGGAGCATAGAAACCAAGACGACCTTGTCTATTCAAAGAGATAGAACGTTGATCAAGAATACGAGTGTAAACCATTCTTCTCATTAATTCTTGAAGCTGTTCATCGCTTAAATCAGGCATAGCTGATTTATTTACGACTTCTCCCTCTTCATTTAAAATTTGCAACGTCTTGAACTGGTCGCTTACGCTTTCCAACTGCTTCTCTGCCTCAAAAAGGACTTTTTGTTGTTTAGAAGCCATAGGATTCACATCTTCCTTTCTATAAATGGTTAAATATCCATCTTCAAATTATCATAATGCCAGTTTTCCACACCTAAACCATTAGATAACTGTATTAGTTTTCTCTTGATAAATAGTAGTACAACTGTATCAATGGTTAAAGTTTACACGATTTAAATAATTGCCGTCAACTTATATGATTCGAGTATGTAAACATTTTCACAAACTTTCTTTAACGACAAACTGTTATACATTAATATTTTTTTATACTAATACAGAATGTGGAAAAAGCGCTTACAAAGATGAACTTTCTGTATTTATAATCCCCTAAACTAAAGTAATATGGGCAAAATAACTAACCTTATTAAACATGCAATACTAAATGTATAAAACCTAATAACCATTTTTAAATTATAATAAAAATAATCATACTCGATACTGGTCAAAAATCAATTAGGTTTTACTACTTAACAAAACATACCAAAACTTATCGAATTGATTATCGACAACCTGGAATTTCTATAAAAAAAGCCATCACTCCTGATGGCTTTTTCTTATTCTGTATCAACATCTAGTTTTGCCCTTTTATAGAAAGCAATCTTTTGTTCATTATATTCATTCGTTAAGTCATTAAATTTTTTGTTTGAGTTCATCAGTGAATTATACGTTTCATTGATTTTCTCAATTTGTTCTTGTAAATCTTCTTTGGTCACATCCTCTTTTTTAAAGAGTGTGTATAACTCATTCTCCTGTGTAAGACTCTTTGTATAATGTTTATACAGTTCATCATACTCATCATATCTTTTCGTCATTGTATCCTTTAATTCATTCGCTTCTGCTTTTAAGGATGAGTCTTCAAGATCGTTTATATGACCATTTAAATCCTTAAATTGTTCCTTAGCTTTATCGATAGCTTCTTTTTCCTTCTTCATTAACGCTTGTCTTTCTTCTATTCCTTTAATAGCATCATTTGATAATGATTGTATTTCTTCTATTTCCTTCATACCCAATTGTATAATCTTTCCATACAGTTCATTATCTTCTTCCTCCAGCTTTTGAAGCGGCTCTTGTTGTTTTTGGAAGTCTTCCTCCAATGCAGCCACTTCCTCCAGAGTATCATAAATTTTCTCTTCTGGACTGCTATTGTTTAGACATCCTGTTAATGCAAGGATTACTACTAACATACTTGTAAGTGTAATATTTTTTTTGTATTTTTCCATGATTAGCACTCCTATCTATCCCTACTTTACTATAACGAAATGGAAATATTTTGACAACAAATAACATATATAATAGGAGTAATACCCCCGAAATTACTTAGTAATCTAAATATAAGGTAATATATTGTAGTATGATTGCTATTGATTAATTCCTAAACTTAAAATACGCTACTACGTAAAGATAAGTAAGGCGTACAGACCCCTTATATGTTTGTTAAGATTACAGAAGTCATAATTAACTTTTTATGCAAGGTTTGATAGACTATAGAGTATAAATGGACAGTTTTATGAGGTGAAATAATGATTACAATGCAAGATATTATCAGAGAAGGGCATCCCACTCTACGAAAAAGAGCGGGGGAAGTACAAATTCCGCCTTCCAAAGAAGACCAAGAAATTCTCAAAAGCTTAATGGAATATGTACAAAACAGCCAGGATCCAGTAAAAGCAGAAAAATACGGTCTACGTCCTGGGGTTGGGCTGGCAGCTCCTCAAATTAATATTTCAAAACGAATGATTGCCATTCACGCTACAGACGATAAAAATAAGCTCCATAGCTATTCTCTCTTTAATCCAAAAATTATTAGCCATTCTGTTCAGAAGGCTTATTTAAGTACCGGAGAAGGCTGTTTATCAGTAGATCGTGCCATACCAGGCTATGTTCCCCGTTACAATAAAGTAAAAGTACAAGCTTATACGCTTGAGGGGGAAGAGATTACTTTAAGATTAAGCGGCATGATGGCCATTATTATTCAGCATGAAATTGATCATTTAAATGGAGTCATGTTCTATGATCATATAAATCCTAAAGATCCATTTGCCCATTTAGACAATGCGGTAGCCATTGAAAAATAAAAACCGGTGATTAATCACCGGCTGTGACTGTAGACATTTTCCCTATTTAGGTTGGTCTACAGTCTTTTTTTGTTCACTTATTTATAGAAACTATGTGGCTAAACCGCTCTGCCCTATTTTATGACTAGTCAGTTGCTGATTACTAACAAATTTATATAAGCTTTAATTCCTTTAATCCGTAATAAATCCCATCTGAATCTACGCTTTTTGTAATAAAGTCCGCTTCTTTCTTTAACAGCGGTACACCATTTCCCATGACCACACCCGTACCTGCTGCCTTAATCATTTCAAGATCATTTAATCCATCACCAAATGCATAAATTTCATCCATAGAGAATCCCTTGCGCTCAATCACATACTCAATTCCTTTAGCTTTTGACCCTCCATTTGGTACTACATCCATTGCATATGGATGCCAGCGTATGAATTGCAGATCCGAATAGTTTCCTTCATAAAGAGACGTATGATGTTCCTCACAAAATAAAAGAGCTTGGTAAATTTCATGGTTTTTATAAAAGTCTCCCTTTTCCTCGGGATGTGGAAAATGAAGAGATCCCATACTCTCTTCTATAAAGGGATCATGTGTAACGTTGGCTTTCATTGTTTTCTCATTCATATAGATCATGGAGTGACCATTCGCCTTTGCTTCTCTCGTTAATTTTTCTAATTGTGATTGAGATAGAGGGTTTTTATAAATCATCTCATGCTCAAAAACAACATATTGACCATTAAAGCTGACAAAAGAGTCGATTTCCAGTTCATGAATAAGATGGCTGAACATAAAAGGTGCCCTACCTGTCGCTATTGCAACGTATGTCCCATTTTTTCTAAGTAAATGGATTGCTTCCTTAGTGGATTCCGGTAATTTCTTTTCAGAATTTAGAAGTGTCCCATCAATGTCAAAAAATACAATTTTACCCATAAACATTTCCTCCCAGATGCGCAATACTATATATAACGTATTATTGTCTACAATCATACTATCATAATAAATAGTAAACCTCTGCATGAGGAATCTCATACAACAGGAAAACAGCTATGATTAGTTATCTTGACTCTTCAGGAAAAATAGTAACGGTTAAAGATATTAGTTATACTTAGATTATGAATCAGACGCGATTGTAAATAAATTACAATATAAGCTTTTGAATCCAAGCATATACTATTTATGAGTGGGACGATAAATTTATTTTTACGTTTAGGTACTTATATCCCTCAAGCATATTTACCAAACGCTTAATTACCATTAAAATAATAGATAAAGGAGATGGTCAGCCATGTTAAAAAAGCTCAGAAAAAAGCTTCTCAAACAATGGAAAGACCTGATGGGCAGGAAATCAATTGCATAATTTTTTGAAAAGCCCTTCAAATATCCTTGCGGAGGGCTTATTCTATACGGTAAAGTAGATAACAGTCCTTAAAGAAAATTGTTTAAACATGCAAATGTTAGGAAATTTTCTTATAATAGAGATGATGAACTGTTTAGACCGACAGTCTAAGATGAATATCAATAGATAAGGTGGCCTGGTTGTTGCTCCTTGCCACCTCTTTATTTATAAATTTTACAAGAGTAAGTTAGGAGAGATTTACATGATTTTTAAAGTTTTTTTTCAGGAGAACGCAGCTGAGACACCCGTTCGCGAAAATACTAAATCTATTTACGTTGAAGGGGAATCGGAAAGAGATGTCCGCCAAAAGTTAAAAAGCCTTCCATACAATATTGAATTTGTTCAAGTTCTTAAAGATGAATATTTGGAATTTGAAAAACAGAATCCAGATTTCCATATTACGGAGACCAAATAATATATGAAATTTGTCAAGAACGACCAAACAGCTGTTTTCGCCCTCGGAGGGCTAGGCGAAATCGGCAAAAACACATATGGCGTTCAATTCCAGGATGAAATTATTCTAATTGACGCCGGAATAAAGTTTCCGGAAGATGAATTACTTGGCATTGATTATGTCATACCGGATTATTCCTATATCGTAAAAAACGCGGACAAGATTAAAGGTTTGTTTATTACTCATGGTCATGAGGATCATATTGGCGGGATACCTTATTTACTAAAGCAAGTGAATATTCCACTTTATGGAGGCAAATTGGCACTTGGATTAGTAAAGAAGAAATTAGAAGAACACGGTTTACTAAGACAAGCCATTATCCATGAAATTAAAGAGGACGATGTGATCAAGTTCCGGAAAACATCTGTTACTTTCTATCGTACCACTCACAGTATCCCGGATGCATACGGCATTGTGGTTAAAACACCACAGGGCAATATTGTACATACCGGTGATTTCAAGTTCGATTTTACTCCGGTTGGAGAACCTGCCAATTTAACTAAAATGGCTGAAATTGGTAAAGAAGGTGTTCTATGCCTTCTCTCAGACAGTACAAATAGTGAAATCCCTAATTTCACTATGTCTGAGCGTAAAGTTGGCGAAAGTATACATGATATATTCCGAAAAGTAGAAGGACGCATTATTTTCGCAACCTTTGCTTCGAATATTCATCGCCTGCAGCAAGTTACAGAAGCAGCTGTACAAAACAACAGGAAAGTAGCCGTTTTTGGTCGCAGTATGGAAAATGCCATCGAAATTGGACTTCAACTTGGTTATATTACCGCACCAAAAGAAACATTTATTGATACTCAGCAATTAAATAGATTACCGGCAAACGAAGTAACGATTCTTTGTACTGGTTCACAGGGTGAACCGATGGCTGCCTTATCTAGAATTGCAAACGGTACTCACAGACAAATCCAGATTAATCCTGGTGATACAGTTGTATTCTCATCATCACCAATACCAGGTAATACGGTTAGTGTATCACGCACCATTAATATGTTATTCCGTGCTGGAGCCGATGTCATTCATGGTCCTTTAAGTAATATTCATACATCTGGCCATGGTGGACAGGAAGAACAAAAATTAATGCTCAGATTGATGAAGCCTAAGTTCTTTATGCCAATCCATGGAGAATACCGCATGCAGCGAACACATGTACAAACAGCTGTGGATTGCGGTGTCTTGGAGGAAAATTGCTTTATCATGGACAACGGTGAAGTGCTGGCACTTACTCAGGATAGTGCTACCGTTGCTGGCAAGGTACCTTCCGGCAATGTCTATATTGATGGAAGCGGAATCGGGGACATTGGAAATATCGTCCTTCGCGACCGTCGTATTCTTTCAGAAGAAGGTCTTGTGATAGTTGTTGTCAGCATCAATATGAAAGAGTTCAAAATTGCTGCTGGGCCGGATATCATTTCTCGCGGGTTCGTCTATATGCGTGAATCAGGAGATCTGATTAACGATGCTCAAAACCTAATCACTCAGCATTTAAATAAAATCATGGCACGTAAGACTACACAATGGTCTGAAATTAAAAATCAAGTTACAGACACACTCGGACCTTTCTTATACGAAAGAACCAAAAGACGTCCGATGATTCTGCCTATTATCATGGAAGTATAAAAAGCACAAACGCGAGTACCTTAACAGGTACTCGCGTTTTTCATTTTGTTCGGAATAACATTTTATTGATCAATAGAGTAAATGGAGTCAGAAGCAATAATCCGATTACCAATAAGCATCCTAATGTTAACCATAAGTGGCTCCCATTAAACGAGTCCAATGTAATGAACGGATCAAGTATAAAAGGCAAATGTGAAATACCATATCCGTAGAAAGCAAACAAAAACTGAAGTAATACAAATATAAATGCTAAACCATGTCTTTTATTTCGAATGATTAAGTATAGGGCAGCCATAAAGCTAATTAAAGAAAGCGCAAATAACCACCAAATCTCCAGAGCATTTTGAAAATGACGCAAATTATGTCCCCTTAATGAAATAGTCGCTAAAGCAACTGCAATGATCGTAGGAACACTCCAAAAAAGAGCATAGCCTCGCACAGTCATACTTGCCTCCTTATCATTAGACTTTTCCTTATAATAGAGCAAGAATACGGCGCTTATAAACAATACACTTACAATTGTCAGAAACACGACACTCCAGGAATAAGGACTGAGGAACAATTTTTTTACCAGGAGAAACACTCGTTCTCCTTCTTTTTTTATAAAACCTCCCTCAGATATCGTAAGCCCAATGGATAAAGAGGCAGGAATAAGGATCCCAGTCGAAACATAAACGAACAAAAATGACCAGCTTGTTTTGTTCCCTTTTTTATACAAAAAATGTGCCATAAATCTGATGACTACCAGTAATAAAACGACCAGCCCTGGTAGAACCAATGCTCTGCCAAAATAATTAAATGTATCCGGAAAAAATCCAATTAATCCTGCCACAAAAAATATAAAGAAAATAATCGTAATATGCCAGAGTCGTGGATCATAATGACCTGTCGATTTAGGAATTCCCACCTGCTTACCTTTAAAACGACCATAATATGTAAAAAAACCAACCCCAAACTCAATGGAAGCAATTATGACATATACATAAAGGAAGGACCATAATACCGTTATTGTCAGCAGTTCAAAATTCAAGGTTACGACGCCTCCTTTTTAGTTTTATAAAGTGATTATTACCTATCCATACTATTTACCGGAAAGAGAGAACCGCTCTTCATTCTTCACATGTTTCTTGAATGTCCCACGGAACTATTAATCACCGATTGATTTCCAATCAACGAACCCTCTTTTCGCCTAAAATTCCAATATATATCCAAAATAAATATCACATATGCAAATAATACATAATCCGGTTAAATGTTTACAGTATTTTCAACCAAACTTTTTGGGAAAATAGTAAAAGTGGCTATGAACACACCAGTAACATAACTCAAGGGTCAATATTTAAAATTTGTAGAAATTGATAAAAGCAAGCTTTATTATCTATAACTTTATCATTGTATCAGTTTATGTTGAATAATGATTATGTCTTTTCAAACATTTTACCTTTCACTTGGCAAATCATTCAACTTCCTTTATGGTATATCTATATTATTCTATTATGATAGTAAAAGGCTGCATACATTTTCCTTCAAGATGAAGGTTATAGTATACCAAAAAAATTGTATCTATCATAATTGAATACTTCCGTTTATATCAATAAAGAAGTTGTTAGGAAAGGATTGGTTTAATGGAGAATTCGTTCATAATGGGTTTTAAATTTTCAGATCTCAAGTGGGAAACCTGGCTTTTCGATATTGGAATTTGGGTTCTAAAAATCTTTTTATTTTATTTAATCTATAAAGTAATACGCACGTTTACTTTTAAAATCATTGAAAAGATTTTCTCGCGCATGCAGGCCAAAGAGAATCTTTCTGAGAACCGTACGAAAACATTGGAATCCTTAACGAAAAACGCTTTTGGGTACGTCTTTATATTTATCTTAATAGTCACCATCCTGGAAATGTTAGGAATCAACGTTAGTGCGATTCTAGCCGGTGCCGGAATCGTTGGTTTAGCGGTCGGCTTTGGGGCCCAGGGATTAGTGAGTGATGTAGTAACCGGCTTCTTTATCCTGCTCGAAAAACAGATTGATGTTGGGGATGAAGTGACAATAGGAGTTATTAAAGGCGTTGTAGAAGTAGTCGGACTTAAAACAATCCAAATAAGAGGTTATGACGGAAGCCTCCACTATATTCCCAATCGACAAATTGCCATACTAAGCAATCATTCACGTGGAGCTATGAGAGCTATGGTGGAAATTAAACTTAAAGCAGAAGATAATTTGGAGGAAATCACAAAATCAATTAAAGAAATATGCCATACAATGGCCGAAAAAGATGAAGATATCCTAATGGGACCCGAGATTCTTGGCATCCAGGATATGGGTACAGCTGATTATACAATTCAAATTGTAGCCCGAACAACAAATGGACAGCAATACCATGTTGAACGTCAGCTGCGCTCTAGGATTAAAATAGCCATCGATCAAATAAGGCTTCAATACGCTGCTGAAGGAACAGAATAATATAGAGAACCCGGCTGCTATCTCTTTAGCCGGGTTCTCTTTTTATATTGATTTCATTCGAATATAATCTGTTATAACCGATACAGCAAAGGGTAGTGCCTTTTCATCAGGATTTAATTTAGCATGGTGCAATCCATACGATGACTGAACACCAAGCCAGAACATAAAGCCTGGAATCTCCTTAATCATGTATCCAAAGTCCTCACCCGTCATTGCTTCCTTGCAATTGACGAATGTCGTATCCTGCCGCTGATACAGAAATTTCATAAACTCTTCTGTTAGATTAGATTCGTTATATACTTGATAGTAGGAAGAACCAAAATCAACATTAATCTTACAATCAAGAGCCACTTCCATTCCTTTTGCCATTTCCAGTATTCGATTCCGGATCAATAGCATAGAATCCTCAGATAGCGTCCGAATCGTCCCTTCTATCCGCGCATTTTCAGCAATACTATTTTGGACAGTCCCTCCTGTTATTTTCCCAATTGTAACAACAGCCGAATCAAGTGGATTAATATTTCTTGCTACAATAGTCTGAAGCTGAGTAACAAATTGACAGGATGCAATCACCATATCATTCGTCAGATGCGGATAAGCAGCATGTCCACCAACCCCTTTAAAATCTATAAAGATCTCCGAGGTATTAGCAAAGAGTAAACCTGTTTTGGTAGCGATTGTTCCTACCGGATATTCCGGAGCTATATGCAATCCAAAAATCAAATCAGGTCTCCACTTAGAAAACTGCTCAGCAGCAATCATCTCCTCTGCTCCTCCAGGGCCCTCTTCTGCGGGCTGGAACATAAATAATACATGGTCATTGATTGGATTTTCCACTAAATTTGTTAATACACCAAGGGCGATGGTCATATGAAAATCATGGCCGCATGCATGCATATAATCTGCATGCTCGGATTTAAAGGGAAGCTCCGTTTCTTCTCGAATCGGCAAACCATCAATGTCAGCACGGTAGCCTATGGTTTTCTCAGGAGATAGCCCTTTTACTCGAACAAAAATTCCTGTTCTCCATTTTTCCCATTCTATACGATCCTGAGGAAGATTTCTTATGTAATCTATCAAATATTGTTGCGTCTTAAATTCCTTATAACCAGGTTCAGGGATCCTATGCAAATCTCTTCTTATAGAAATTAACTTTTCCAAATTGCAGCTCACCTCATCTCCAATTTAAAAACAGGCGCGGAAATCATCATCTCCACGCCCCTTCCATTTTTATTATAGCTGACGAAGCTCATCCTTAATTTCAATTTTGGATTTAGTCTTTTCATCAATTGTTTTAATTACTTTAGCCGGAACTCCAGCAACTACTGTATGAGCAGGAACATCTTCTACTACAATTGCTCCAGCCGCTACTACAGCTCCCTCTCCTACTCTGACACCTTCTAAAATAACCGCATTAGCACCAACAAGTACATTATCTTCGATTACAACAGGATTGGCAGATGGAGGCTCTATTACGCCAGCCAACACTGCTCCTGCTCCAATATGGCAATTTTCACCGACAGTTGCACGTCCGCCAAGCACGGCATTCATATCAATCATAGTCTTATCTCCGATGCTTGCACCAATATTAATGGACGCTCCCATCATAATCACCGCATTATTTCCAATATGAACCTGATCACGGATAATCGCCCCCGGCTCAATACGTGCATTAATCCCTTTTAAATCCAGCATTGGAATTGCGGAATTTCGACAATCATTTTCAATAACATAATCTTCTATTTTCGCCTTGTTTTCCTCTAATGTTGGTTGAATATCAGACCATTCTCCAAAAATCACCCCTGTGTTACCGGTAATAAATGTTTTAACCTCAGGATTAAATACCAGCTCACTGATTTCTCCCTTTATGTATACTTTAACCGGCGTTTTTTTCACACTGTTTCCGATAAAGGATATAATTTCATTTGCATCCATCATTTTCATAGTATATTTCTCTCCCCTAAATAATTTTCTATTACTTTATCAAACAAGAGTAGGAAAAACAAGAATAGAGATTTCATTTCTATTCAATTAACATTTCCTCAATCAAACTTACAAAAGCCTTAACCTGTCTTAATTCTAAGGAAGCATCGTAGCTTACAAGCCATGTCTTTCTTTCAACAGACTGCCCCTCCAAATCATACAAGGGATGTTTAAAATACGAGGCTTCACCTTCTCTTAAAGAAATACCGGGCAATATGGCATACCCAATTCCATTCATCACCATTTGTTTACAGGTTTCAATTTGATCCACAAGAATGGTACGTGTCGGTGGAATTCCATAATGGCGGATCCACCAATTTTGAATCTCTCGATAATAGTTCGAATCACTTTTAAACAAGATAAATGGGCGTTCTGTAGTTAACGCATCTGATAATTGGTTAAGCTCGGTATCCACAAGGTATAAGTGATCACTGAACAATAGCTTTTTATAACCATGCCAGTCAGGAACCCCTCTCAATATACCAATATGAGACTCTCCATTATAGATATTTTCGATCATTTCACTGCTCCAGCCTGTCACAAGTGAGATCTTAACATTGGGATATTTGTTAACATATTTCTTTAAAATCATCGGGAGCCAATATTGGCCGACTATAGAAGCACTCGCAATTTTTAATGTACCTTGTACATTATGATTGAGAGCATCTACTTTTTCTCGTGTTTTTTCTTTTAATTTCAGGGATTCCCTGGCATATTGAACGACAATTTCTCCCGCCTCCGTCAACGTCATTCCTTTTGCTGATCTAATAAAAAGCGGTGTTCCCCATTCTCTTTCTATTGATTGAAGACGTTGTGAAAGTGCCGGCTGAGAGACAAACATTCTTTCGGCAGTCTTACGTAAATTCAGTTCAACAGCAAGAGTATCCAATAATTCAAAATCAGTTATAACCATTTGTTCTCCTCACAAACCAATCTCTTCTTAATCAGACATTCATTTTATTTTACCTTTATATTCTGCTGAACTGCAAATATTACAATATAGCAGATTTAATGAGGCTGTTACGATTTCTCTTTTGGCATTTTCAATATCAAGAACAAGCTCAGTATAGCCAGTAGTAAGACAATGAAATACACAATACCCAATGAATGTGTTAATCCACTTTGGATCTGTTCCAATCTTTCCGGCTCTAAAGAAGATCGAATCTCAGTGTTAAGCAATTCGTTTACCGAATTTAAATCTATATTT
The DNA here is from genome assembly GCF_006346415.1 of Bacillus sp. D386. Classification (NCBI taxonomy): domain Bacteria; kingdom Bacillati; phylum Bacillota; class Bacilli; order Caryophanales; family Bacillaceae; genus Bacillus; species Bacillus sp. D386. The sequence continues at coordinate 571,328 of NZ_VEMV01000002.1, forward strand.
TCATTTTGTGAATAATAAGCGTTTAAACGATTATTCAATATACCTCCCAATAATGCGGCACCGATTGTGTTTCCCAGATTTCTCATGAACATGTTTGCAGCTGTTGCAGCACCTCTTTGTTCCCAATCCACAGTAGATTGGATGGACACGATAAAAGCAGTGCTTGTAAGCCCCATTCCCACACCAAGCAAGAAGGATCCAGAAGCGGCCAAAAACACATATCCATGGGAGGGCAAAAATGTAAAAGCCAGTGCACCCAGTATGATAAAGATTCCACCTGTTATACAAGTAGTACGATACCCTATCTTCAAGATCATATTGCCTGATATAAAGGATGCTATCGGCCACCCTATAGACATGGCAGTAAGAGTAAATCCTGCTATCATTGGGGATTCCTCCATTACTCCCTGTACAAATGTTGGTAAATAGCTTGATACTCCAATTAAAACAATACCGGTTGTAAGAGAGGTTAAATTAGCAAACAATATTGATTGATTCTTCCAGATAGAAAAAGGCATAACGGGCTCTACAGTTCTGTTTTCATGCTTCACAAAGCAAAACACCAAAATTAGCAGGAGTATAATTAACAACGAACTTTTTAAAGAAAGCCAGGAAAATGAAATCCCTCCTTGCACAAATAAAAACATTAAAAGCGACAAAGAAACAGCAAGCATTGCTGAACCCATATAATCTACCTTTTGTTTTTTAACCGTCTTTTGCTCATGGAAGAAAAATAGCAAACCTCCTAAAGAGAGAAATCCTAACGGAATATTAATCCAAAAGATCCAGCTCCATGATATGTACTCGATTAATAATCCGCCAATAGCAGGTCCCAAAATAGCCGATATTCCCCAAACACTTGATAAATAACCCTGAACTTTTGCTCGTTCTTCTTTCGTATATATATCCCCTACAATTGTCATTGCAACGGGCGTAATGGCTCCAGCTCCAAAACCCTGTATTAAACGAAAAAAAATTAAGCTTTGCATGGACCATGCATATCCAGAGCCGAGGGAACCAAGCAGAAACACTGTAATCCCAAATAACAATACTGGTTTTCTGCCAAATAAATCAGATAGCTTCCCATAGATTAATACCGTTACCGTATTCATTAGCAAATAGGCTGAGAAGACCCAACTATACAGGGAGAAGCCTCCCAGATCACCAACGATCTCAGGCATTGCAGTTGAAACGATAGTACCCTCGATGGCACCCATGAATAAAGCCAATAGGATTGAAATTAATACTAAAGGGCGTTTTGTCTTCTTCTTTGCCCTTTTGAAAGACTTTTTTTCTATGCTTGAATCGATTGAATTCATTTTTCCACGCCCCTCCCTATCATTTTAACGAAGTTCCTATCCTGGATAAAGTTAATTTGGAATATTATATCTATTAAAAGTTTTGTTGAGTTATTAGCATGTCTTAGAGTGTTTTATTGATAACATTGTTTAAAGTCACTTTTAAATTTAAGTTATACAACTTTATAAACCATGTAAAAAACGCCTGGATCTTTATCCAGGCGTTTTAAAAAATGTTTATTTTTTAATCCACTCATCATTATCGATTGAGATACTGATATTAATTATATTTAATGATTTTTATTAAACGATTTGTATGCTTCATAACCTGCCTTCTGGTCAATATACCTTCGAAAGCTCCCTCAGTACCTACCACACATACAAATGGATGATCAATGAGAAGTTCCATTGCTTTTTCAATTGAATCATTTTCTTTAAGACATGGAAGATTGGGATCCATCACTTCTGCAACCTTCATCTCTTCCAGTTTTTCAAATTCAATTCGCTCCAAGCCCAATATTGCATCCATTATCTTTGGTGTACTAATTAATCCATGCAGCTTATAATCATGTCCCAGAACTGGTATAGCAGTATATCCGCTTCTAGTAAGAACCAATAATGCATGTTCGAGATTATTTTCCTGCTGTACATGAGCAACACGTTCAGACGAAATCATTAAATCCTTTACAGTCAGTTCGAATCCATCTAATTTTTGCATATCTAACATGGTTAAGAACCCCTTATATAGTTAGTTCCTGGTTATCCACTTTTGGTTTTATTCGGAAGACTTAACTGTTCGATTTGTCAGTAATTATCTTCCCTTCCCCACTTTAAAAATTTAAGTTAGAGATTTTCAGAAGCATAACCTACATGATTAGGAACAAATACCTTCATCATGATAATGGAACATAACCAAATCATCTCAAATTTCCAAATTAGCTATAAATTAACTCAAAAATTTCAATGGCAATCATATCAATATTATCAAATTGATACTTCATAGTTTTTCCTTTATCCTGAAAAATCTCTAATTCGAATGTTTCAGTTTTATCGAAATAAGATACTTGACATTTAACTTGACCTTCAACTTCAAACACACGTTGTGCTGTATCTGATACTTTCCCTTGCTCCTGTAAGTTTTTCAAACGTGATAAAATTCCTTGTAATCGTGACATATCTAATATATGCTCCTTTCATGACTTACCAACAAATAAAATATATTGTCGCTTATGGACTGGCCATTAGTAACAGAATAGAGGAATAGGCATCATTTGTATACCCAAATTCATTATAACGTATTTGATGGTTACACCTTTTATTTCATCTCTTTTTTTAGAGACTTCATCATTTTATCATAAAAACGTTCCAAGAAAAATTCCAGCGCCATATTTTTCACTTTAAAGCAGACTCAATCAAAATAAATTGACAAGATCTCTCTGGTGTTGGCAATTCTTTTTCTCTTTCTAGTTCTTTAATTTGATAAAAGATAGCCCTGCCTGATATCCTACTTAAAATTTGTACTATAGTAAACAAAAAAGTTTCATGTATACTGGTAGATACAAATTAAACAAAAGAAAGGATAGAAAAAAGTGGAACCAGTTCTTTTTTTTACGCAACCAGGCTGTCCGCCATGTGCTTACGCCAAAAATTATTTTGATGAGCACAATATTCCCTATACCTTAAAAGATATTCAGAAGGATGCAAAAGCAAAAAAAATACTTATGACCAAATATGATTCATATTCTACCCCAACGTTTGTCATTGGTGATCAAGTAATCATTGGATTTAACCAGGAACGAATTATGGAATTGTTAAATATTAGAGATTAATACAAAAAAGCTAATCCTCATTCAAGCAGGATTAGCTTTTCCATTCATGCCATCAGTATCTAGAAAGCAATCATCCCAAACCAATGAGACATATGATTAATGAACCCGTAGCTAATATAATCTGTCAATCTGTTTATGAAAGTCGGATTGGATGGCTCCTTATCCACACTCGAATTTTGGGCTATTTCTTGACTGTCATCAAGTGTTTTCGGATCGAAAGCAATTTGGTAATCATTAATTACCCATTTATTATGGTCATACATCAGCCCGATTGCCTCGTAATGCCCTTCATAGCTGACTGGTCCATCTGTATTGCCTGGAAACCATTCATACACATACCATTGATCATTAGCAGAACTATATCCTAGTTTAGTATGTTCACTATATGTAAAAAAAGGAATATAATAAAGGGCTATATCCGTACCATAGGTTTGATAGCCACTACCATCCACACTTTTTTGTACATTCATGTTTATAAAATCCTCAGTGTATTCCTCTGAGAAGGAATTTTTTAATAAATCTCGAATATTGTCCATTGATCTTGGTTTTTCTGAAAGAGATACCTGCAATTGAAATGCGCTATCTAAAAGATTAAATGCATCTTGTTTATCCAGTGTACTTTTAGCATCTACTTTGACAAGAGGAGAAACCGCTAATACAAGCATGGTAATAAACAACGAAGTTAAAACCTTTTTCATTATGATCCTCCTTTTTAAGTACATATCTCAAGGCCTTTATTAGCTTATTCCCCTTTTTACCAGAATAAACACTTTTTACTGAAAAATAATACAAGGATAGTGAAAACTAAAATATCATCTTAAACAGCTAGTCAAATGAACGCACAAAAAACAGTTCAATTAAATCAGCATATTGAACTGCTCTTTAAAGATTTCAATTCTTATTAAAACCATTCATCCATCCTATGCCTAAAACGGAAATTGATTGAGATGAGCACCGCCATCCATTGTAATACAATCACCATTAATATAGTATGCCCGATCAGACAGTAAATACAGGGCTAAATCTGCAATTTCCTCCGGTGTTCCTAATCTTCCAAGCGGAACACTTTCAAGCGTTCTTTGAGCTGCTTCTTCCGATTGAAATAACTTATCTGCTCCCCCAGTTCTTTCAATCGGCCCGGGAGCTATCGCATTTACGCGGATTCCATATTTTTTACCCCATTCCACAGCCAAAGTTCTAGTCATTGTCAGCACACCAGCCTTTGCTGAGGCAGAGTGAATGACATATGGACCTGCATCCCACGCATAGGTAGCGACCATATTGATGATTGATCCTTTAATGCCATTTTCTATCCAATACTTGCCGATGAGGCTGCTGCAGTAAAAAGTACCATTCAAAACAATATCAATGACAGATTTCCAGCCATTCGGTGATAGATCCTCTGCCGGACAAATAAAATTACCTGCTGCGTTATTAATCAAATAATCGATTGTACCAAATCTGTTAACCGTCTCTTCAATGGTTCTTTTAACATCCTCCACATTTCGAACATCCATCTGAACAGCCAGTATATTCTCCTGATTTTCTGCAAATTCTTTAATGGTGTTATCCAGTTTTTCTTTATTCCTTCCGGTAATGACTACTTTAGCCCCCTCATTTGCAAAACGTTGAGCCATAGCCTTTCCCATTCCACTAGAACCACCAGTTACAATCACTACTTTTCCCTTCATATGAGCCCTCCAAATAAAATGAATGATTATTCACTTTTATTATATCACAAAATTCTGTCAATAATATCCAGAAATGCTGAATTAGCAAAATAGATGAAAAATATAGATATAACGGGATTTTTAAATTTTAGCCAATCAAATTAAATGATAAAAGGGCCGCCTAATGGCCGCCCTTAAAAATTTTATATGTTTTACTTATGATTGATTGATTAGTTCATTAAGTTTAGAAAGAGTACTAATCAATGTTTCCTTTTTATTCGTACCTTTGCCATTTACTTTTAAATCATTAAGCATAACAAATACTCTGCCGGGATCTCCTTTTTTATGGAATCCATACATATATACTTTTATCATTCCTATTTTTGCAGGAAGATAGATCATTTCATATGATTTGGCTTTATTCATCTGTAACACCCTCGTCCTCAGAATGAAACATCCCATTCAGTTAACTAAATATATAAATCATTATTTCTATAAATCTAAATACCTATTGTATTTTAATTTTACCTTATTTTAGGTAGTTAATCTATAGACCAAATAGCACATAAATTTTGTAATCAAAAAGTAATACTCATACATCTTAACAATTTTCTTAATGAATGATAGGATTAGACTGACTATTATGAGATAGGAACTTTATAATGAAGAAAATAACCAGAAGATTCTTTTTAAAAAAATCATTTGCCTATATAGCTACTATTCTTTGCTCTCTTATAGGAGGGCGATTTTATATGAAAGATATTGAACCCTCCTGGGTTGATATAACACGTTTTTCCTATTCCCACCCACTTATTCCAGACTCCTTTCAAAATATTAGAATTGTCCAATTCAGTGATACTCATTTGGGTTTCCAATATAATTTGTCAGATTTAGAAAAAACGGTTGAAACCATTCATTCACTTAATCCCGATATTATTTGTTTTACAGGTGACCTGATGGATAATCCGAATGAATATAGAATAACTCCTAAGCTCAATCAATTATTAAGTCAGCTGGAGGCACCTCTTGGTAAATATTGCGTTTTTGGCAATCATGACCATGGCGGTTATGGTACGGAAATTTACAAAGAGACTATGGTTAGTAATGGATTTACCCTGTTAGTAAATGAATCAAACTTTATAACCCTGCAGAATGGCCGTCAAATCGTAATAAGCGGGGTAGATGATGCAATGCTCGGCAAGCCCAACCTGGATGTAAGTATACCGGTACAATCCAGTGATTTATTTACCATTCTTCTATCTCACGCTCCTGATTATGCTGATTATGCCGCCAGTTACCCAGTTCATTTACAATTAAGCGGACATAGTCATGGAGGACAAATTCAGTTTCCTCTTTTGGGTGCGATTGTGACTCCTCCTTTTGCAGAAAAATACAGGGAAGGATCCTATAAAGTTGGCCCTTTATCCTTGTATGTAAATCGTGGTTTAGGTACAACCCGAATTCCATACCGGTTATTTTCACGTCCTGAAATCACGGTCATTGATTTGCAGAAAGGCCAAGAAGGCTTAAAAAAACGATAAAGGCAAACGAGCAGACCCTACATTCTGCCCGTTTGCCTATTTTCTGGCTGTTTTATGCCATGTGTTATTTCTTCTTTTTCAGATACTTCTCTTCAGCTTCAATAGCAGGAATTGGTCTTGAAAAATAAAAACCCTGTGCTTTTTCACATTGTATATCTAACAGAAAATCTACCTGTTTATTACCTGTATAGCTTTTAATGTTACTCTTTAAAGTTGTCATAGTCAGTGCACCTAATAGTTCATTTTTTGAAATAAATTACATTTCTTTCGATTATTTTATAATACATTGTCGAATTTTCATAGAGACGAGCGGTTAATGTCCTATATTTTTCATAAGATGATAGCACAACATACAACAAACTGACGTTCCTGCCAAAGAAAAACTTACATAAAGCAATAACTTGCGGTGTTCCCGGCTCAGCATTAAATCCAAGGCTTCAATTGCAAAAGTTGAGAATGTAGTAAAAGCCCCCAAGCTTCCTATCACAGTAAACATATGCATACCGCTTCCCCGCTCTATTCCTATCCCGGCCGATATACCAATTAAACACGAACCAATTAAATTAATAACAAGAGTAGCTAGAGGAAATGAATGATTATATTTTTTTAACCAGCCAGTCATTACATATCTTAAACATGCTCCGAGAAAACCACCTAATACAATTAATATAATCAACGCGCTTCCCTCTTTATCCAACTAGACATAATAAACCCTAACCATGCCATTAAGAGACCTGCAATCATACTCAGAAAAAAATAAATAAGACTATATAGGGGATAAGTTGCTGCGAGATTGGTTATTTCCAATGAAAAGCTACTCATCGTTGTAAATCCTCCACATAAACCAGTTCCAAAAAATAATTTTAATCTTTCATTTCCCTCATTTTTAAATAGCGAATAGGTGAGATAGGCTAAAACAAAGCTTCCAAAACCATTTATGAATAAGGTGTTAAACGGAATAGGACTGCCAGATGACGGGATCAATAAACTTATCCCGTATCGAGCTAACGCACCCATTGCCCCTCCGCAACCAGTAAGTAGCAGCTTTTGCAAGGTATCACACTCACTTTCATAATTCTTTTACCTTCAATTTCTCAATAGTCTGTTTTGAAAATTAATTCGTTCAAATAAGATATGAAACGTTTTTCCTTTTATCCCATAGCAGAACACGTTATAATCAGTTATATGCTTTTACTTATTATCATGAAATATTCTTAGAAGAAAGGAACATTTATGAATCAAAATAATGGGAATCTTCCTAATCCCGCCTGTTTTACTGCCGATGACCTGGGAGAAGCGATTTATTCTGTGAATAGACATGCAAAAACTGCATCAGACCCTAAATTTCTATACAATCTAAAGAAAAAAACGATTATTAAAATGCTTGAAGAAGGAAAGGCAAAGAAAATAGGCCTTCAATATTCAGACCATCCTCATTTAAGCTTCCAACAATCAGATGTACTGATACAATGCGGAAAGTATACATTCCATATTCCGCCCTCAAAGGACGACTTTCAAACATTAACACATCTTGGTCATTTATCAAAAGAGGTAAGAAACCCCTCTTCACGTCTTTCTTTATCTAAAGCAAAAAAACTATTGATGTCTTATACAGGATGCAAGGAAAATTCAGATAATGATCGCGCTAAAGACTATAAAAAGAAATACCAAAAACCGACTTTTACGCGTCTTGGTGAATCCTATCCATATCAAAATTGGAAAAAGTAAAGCTGCTGAACAAAGGGTTCAGCAGCTTTACTTTTGTAAAAGTTTGTCTAACTGTTTGACCAGTTCAACTATTTCAGGTTTACTAATTTGTGCATCTGCTCCTACCAACTCTCCCTTATGCCTTAAATCGTCCGTAATTAATGATGAAAAAATGATAACAGGCAAATCCGACAAGGTAGGATTTTCTTTAATTCGTTTGGTTAGATGGTGACCATCCATTTGTGGCATTTCTATATCTGTAATTACCAAATGTACATCATTCAGTAAGGTTCCTGCTAGTGCCTTTCCCTCTATAAAGGTTAGCGCTTCCTTGCCATTTTCAAAGAAATCGAGTTGTTCATAACCGGCTTCTTTTAATGTCTGCATCAACAGCTTCCGCAACAGCGGTGAATCCTCAGCAATTAATAAATGCTTATTAGATCGTTCTCTAACTCCTAATTTTTGAATCTGATTAATGGTTATTCCTGATTCCGGATTGATTTCCAAAATAATTTTTTCATAATCAAGCAGTAAAAGCATTTCATTATTCATTTTAATGACACCAGTAATCTGACTATCCAATCCCTGGTACATATCAGATGGTTTTTCTATTTGGTTCCATGAAATCCTATGGATTTGGGTAACGGTATGTACATGAAAAATGACCTTCATTTTATTAAACTCAGTCACTATAAATTTATCTTTTTCAGGAGCTTGGGATGCTGGGAGATTCAGTGCACTGGCAATATCTACTACAGGGAGTATCTCTCCACGAAGTTCAATGATTCCTTCAACATGATGATGTGTTTGTGGAACACCGGTAATCCGTACTGGGTTAATAATTTCTTTAACTTTGATAACATTAATTCCAAATTTATGCTCGCCAATACCAAATTCCACGATTTCCAACTCATTTGTTCCGCTCTCTAGCAGGATTCCTTTTTGTTCATTCATTTTTAACAGCGCCTTTCCATATCTCTTACGATTAATTGCAGTAAGATAAAGCCTTCTTTCTAGTATCGGCTTAAATTAATGTTTTTTTATAAATATTTAAATTTAAATCGATAATCGTGTTTATTTTGTGAAACTTTGCTCAATGATATAGACGCTTTAACAAATGAGGACTATTATACAGATAAAAGCATAACTTAAATCAATATGCTGGAAAGAAGGGGTCCGACTTATGAAAGGTACTGCCATTTTATATGAAGATAACCATGTTATTACTTGTTTAGAGAATATTCAATTTAGCGAAGTTGAAAAATACACACATAACCAAACTGATGAATCTTACGCAACTCCTCAGCTTACTATGTGGCATCCAGAAGAAATCGATTGGGATTACGGATATTAATATAAATAAAGGACCCAGTCCTGTAAACATGACCTAAGCGGCTTTAGTTCTAAATACAATAGAGCTAAGCCGCTATTTATTTTTCATTTCTGTACAGCCTTCGGAATAACCAACCTTTCAGCATAAAGAGAATCATCATTATAACTGTGATGATGATCATAAAAAGAAGAACATACCAAAAACCATTGCGAAAACTTAAACCAGGCATTTCAGAAAAATTCATACCATATAAACCTGCAATAAATGTTAATGGCATGAAAATAGTCGTAATAATCGTCAAGGTCATCATTGTTTCATTCATTTTATTTGAACTGACCGCCATATAACTATCTCTCAGATCTGTTGAGAACTCTTTGTAGCCATCAACCAATTCTTTTAATTTCAATAAATGATCATACACATCATTAAGGTAATGATGATGTTCAGAAAGAGCACTGATTCTCTCAGAATGAATAATCCTGTACATCAAATCATTCATGGGCAAGATAATTCTTCTTAGTCGCGAAATCATCGTTCGAATTTCGTATAACTGACTCATTGGATCATTATTAAGAGAATGCTGCAGGTGATCTTCCAAGACATTTAATTGCTCCTCTATTTGATAGGCCTTTGGAAGATAAGCATCTACTACTGCATCAATAATTTTATGCAGGACATGGATAGAAGTATCCAATTGATCTGTTACTCCCCATACTTTATCTATTTCCTCTATATGATCTTCATGAACGGTTACGATTGCTTTTTCATTTACGTAAATATCAATCTCATTTCTTTCGAAGTTTTCATTTAAGGAATGAATGATAAAAAACATATAGGATTGATAAAAATCCACTTTAGGTCTCTGGTTGATTCGATCAAGACAGTCCTCTATAGTGAGAGGGTGAAAATTAAAATACGTACGGAGTATATTAGCCTCATATTCTTGCGGTGCGAGGATATCAACCCATACCAGGCTATAATCACGCTTCTGTAAGTCCTCCAAAGTCATTTCCTTTATACCATCAGTTTGATCCTTAACAAGTATTCGGTACACTATCTTCCCCCACCTAAGCAAAACGAATTACCCATAGTATTCCAAACCAAGTATGCATCATTCACCCAATCTTGCATACAACCATTTAGAGTAGGATAGTGTACACTTTCCTAAAGCAACCTTATAATAATAAAGATAAGAACTGTAATTAGGAGGTATGACCTGGAATGGAACACTTAATTAATCCTCATGTAAAAGAGATAGAAATATCCGGTATTCGGCAGTTTTATAATATGGTATCTGATATTGATGATGTCCTGTCCTTTACAATAGGATTACCTGACTTCCCAACACCCTTACATATAAAAGATAAAGCAATAAACGCCATTCAAAAAGATTGTACCACCTACACCCACAATGCCGGTTTACTCGATCTCCGGCAAGAAGTATCAAAATTTATGTATAGCCATTATTCACTTAAATATAATCCGGATGATGAAATTTTGATTACTGTAGGAGCAAGTCAGGCGATTGATATTGCCTTCAGGACTATTTTAACACCTGGAGATGAAGTCATTCTGCCTGGCCCTGTTTATCCCGGTTATGAACCATTAATTCACTTAGCAGGGGGAAAAGCAGTCCATGTTGATACAAGAAGCACCTCCTTTAAATTGACTCCACAATTAATCACAGAAAGTCTAACCGAAAAAACAAAATGTATTGTTCTTCCCTATCCGTCCAACCCAACAGGGGTATCATTAACGAGAGAGGAACTGGAGGAAATTGCTGACCTTGTTAGAGGAAAAAATATTTTTATCCTGGCTGATGAAATCTATAGTGAATTAACTTTGGACATAACTCATACATCGATTGGTTCCATTATAAGAGAGCAAACCATTACTATAAATGGTCTATCAAAGTCACATTCCATGACCGGTTGGAGAATCGGCTTTCTGATGGCACCAAAAGCAATCATTAAACATATGATAAAGGTTCATCAATATAACGTATCCTGTGCCTCCTCTGTCTCACAGATGGCTGCACTCGAGGCTATGAGGAACGGTGAACATGATCCAGCTGCTATGAGAGAGGAATATAAAAACCGTCGTGATTATGTTTTTAATAGACTTGCGGCGATGAATCTCCAGACTGTATTACCGGATGGCGCATTTTACTTTTTCATTAAAATACCAGATGCCTTTAAAAATTCACTCGATTTTGCCCTCAAGCTGGTTCAATTTGAAAAAGTAGCTGTTATACCTGGATCTGCTTTTTCAAAATATGGAGAAGGATATTTCCGATTATCATATGCTGTTTCCATGGAGCAGCTTAAAGAAGGATTAAACAGACTTGAACATTTCCTAATTCAGCAGATAAAATAACAAGAGGCATTTCGTTAAAGGCATGATACCTTTTCGAAATGCTTCTTTTTTTAATGAGACTAAGTTACTGATTGGATGCCTCAGTATAATATTTATACAAGGCTTGTGTTCCACGGTTCTCTTCTCCCATATCCGCCAATTTTTCATACATAGCTTTGGCTAAAGTTAGCCCTGGAAAGTCAAGACCTAACCGTTCGGATTCTTCTAATGCAATTTTTAGGTCTTTTAAGAAATGTTTGATATAAAATCCCGGTTCAAAATCACCTTTTAATATCCTAGGCGCTAAATTGGTTAAGGAAAAACTTCCAGCAGCACCAGTTGAAATGCTTTTCAAAACTGTTTCAGGATCCAGGCCAGATTTTTCGGCATAAACAATCGCTTCACATACACCAATCATATTCGTAGCAATGGCTATCTGATTGCATAGTTTAGTATGTTGGCCCGAGCCAGCATCGCCCTGATGGATAATATTTGTCCCCATTGCTTTAAATACAGGCATCATGCTCTCAAAATCAGATTGATCACCGCCAACCATAATGGCAAGATTAGCATTTTGTGCACCAATATCTCCTCCGGAGACAGGTGCATCAAGGACATGCAATCCTAATTCCTTACCAGCAGCATATAACTTTTGTGCTAAAGACGGAGCTGAAGTGGTCATATCAATTAAATAAGTACCCGGCTTGGCATATTTTAATAAGCCTTCCGCCCCTAGATATATCTCTTCAACGTCAGAAGGATAGCCAACCATCGTAATAATAACATCGGCTTCCTCAGCGATTGCACGAGGGGACTCCTTCCAATCTGCACCTTCCGAAAGCAAAGGCTCACATTTGGACTTTGTTCTGGAATAAACACTGACAGGGTATCCCGCCTTCATTATATTCAATGCCATACTTTTACCCATTACACCAATACCGATAAAACCAATATGTAAATTCATCATAACGCTCCCTCCTATACCTCTATAATAGCAAAAAAAATCAACTGGAAAACCAGTTGATTAAGAAAGGGGGGTCACTAAAAGCATGTTGCTGTTTTGTGTCCACCTTTAATGTACCCCTCCGTTCAAATAAATAAACCTGTATATCTATTTTTATTGAAACTATTTTTGAGCTGTAGCTTTTTTAACCATTTCAACAATCTCTGCTGATGTTTGCATTTGTATAGCTTTTTCAGCCAAGTCTTGCATTTCGGTTCTAGTAAGTGTTTTAATTTGGGAACGTGCACGCAGAACAGATGTTGCGCTCATTGAAAACTCATCCAACCCTAATCCAACAAGCAACGGAATCGCCAGTTCATCCCCAGCCATTTCTCCACACATTCCAGCCCATTTGCCTTCTTTATGTGCAGCTTCAATCACCATTTTTACTAAACGTAAAATAGCTGGATTATATGGTTGGTACAAGTAAGATACACGTTCGTTCATTCTATCTGCAGCCATTGTATATTGAATCAAGTCATTCGTACCAATGCTGAAGAAATCTACTTCCTTAGCAAATTGATCTGCGATTACCGCAGTTGAAGGGATTTCCACCATGATTCCCAATTGAATAGAATCTGATACTTCAATACCTTCTTCAATTAATTTCGCCTTTTCTTCTTCAAGAACCTTTTTGGCGGATCTGAATTCATCTAAAGTGGCAATCATCGGGAACATAATTCTTAAATTCCCATACACACTTGCCCGTAAAAGTGCTCTAAGCTGCGTTCTGAAAATCGGTAGTTCCTCAAGGCATAATCGAATAGCACGGAATCCAAGGAATGGATTCATTTCTTTCGGTAGATCTAGATATGGAAGCTCCTTATCTCCACCAATATCCAATGTGCGTACCACAACCGGCTTACCTTCCATACCTTCAAGTACAGCTTTATAGGATTCAAACTGTTCTTCTTCTCCAGGAAGATTATCTCTTCCCATATACAAGAACTCTGTTCTATATAAGCCTACAGCCTCAGCACCATTTGCTTTAACACCTTCAAGATCTTTAGGAGTGCCGATGTTCGCTGCTAATTCTATGTGATGGCCATCTGCTGTTACCGTTTTTTCGTTAACAAGCTTAGCCCATTCAAGTTTCTGCTGTGCATAAGCATCAGCAGCTTTTTTGTATTCTTCAATCAATTCAGGTGTCGGATTAATATGTACTTCACCTTTAAGCCCATCAAGTATAATCATATCGCCGTTTTGAATAGTTTCAGTTGCCTGTTTAGTCCCAACAACTGCTGGAATTTCAAGCGAGCGTGCCATAATTGCGGAGTGAGAAGTACGCCCTCCAATATCAGTTGTAAAGCCTTTAACAAATTCTCTGTTTAATTGAGCTGTATCTGAAGGAGTTAAATCCTCGGACACAACAATCACTTCTTCAGCAATCATACTTGGATTTGGTATTTGTACCCCAAGAAGATGACTGATAACCCGTTTTGTTACATCACGAATATCAGCTGCTCTTTCTTTCATATATTCATTATCCATTTGTTCAAACATAGTGATGAACATATCAGCAATTTCGCGCATAGCAAATTCAGAGTTGATTTTTTCAGACTTAACTTTCTCCTGTACAGCACCAAGCAATTCAGGGTCATTCAAAACAAGTATGTGAGCATCAAAAATGGCTGCTTTATCTTCACCTTGTTCTGTTTTGACTTTTTCACGAATTGTTTCCAATTCGGTCTGAGCCTTATTAACCGCCTCTTGAAGACGAGTTAATTCGGTATCCACTTCATTAATCGTGCTTTTTGTTACAGTTAAGTCAGGCTCCATTAAACGATAAGCTTTTGCTATGACAATTCCATTAGATGCCGCTATCCCGTTTAACATCGTTGTCATTACTTAGCCAATCCTTCTTTTGTTAATGTTTCCTCAATGGCATTTAATGCATCTTGTTCGTCATTTCCTTCAGCGATAATTGTAATATCTGAACCACTGCCGATTCCTAAAGACATAACGCCCATAATTGATTTAAGATTAACTTTCTTTTCTTTATATTCGAGGTTGATATCAGAGTTGAATTTACCTGCTGCTTGTACAAGCAATGTTGCTGGACGAGCATGAATTCCTGTTTCTGCAGTTACATGAAAAGTTTTTTGTACCATAAGTAATCGAGCTCCTTTATTAATAATTATTTTGTTTTAGCTATACGAATTCTAGCTGCTTACATCTTATGATTTTACCCAGTTTCAACCGGTCCTATGTATAAAAGGATGAACAGTCGAAATTATGTAGCTTTTCTCACAATATAGAGTAAAACCCTATAAGAGAAATGTACCTGAAAAATTAAAATTGTTCAACTGCTTTTATAAATTAAGAACCATAAATATATCTCACCTGTAAGATTGATTGAAACATAGTCTTTCAATAAATATAAGATTCATTTCTAATATATACCAGAATCCTATATACAATGAATTTATTCAGTAAAGTGTTTGCACACAGATAAGCAATTCTACAACTAAATTTCACATAGCTTGGAGAAATATCTATATATTGTATTTCCTATCGATTTTACAACAAAGGTATTTCTAATGACAAATTTGAAGAACCTTTCTATTCTGTTTTTTATTCATATTTTCAATCTTCATAAATCATTTTCCTTGTCATTCCACCATCAATAACCAGATTCTCTCCATTAATAAAATCGTTCTCTGGATCACTTAGGAATAAACATGCTTTTGCTATATCTATTGGCTTACCTACCCTACCCGAAAAATGCTGGGCGTGATCTATCTCACGTAAACCAGTGTAATCAGTCGTTTGAATCCAGCCAGGGCTAATACTGTTAACTCGAATACCTTTTTTGGCTAATGATGCGCCAAGAGCGTGCGTTAGAGCTAGGATTCCACCTTTGGATGCAGCATAAGCTTCAGAATTCGGTTCAGATTGTATGGCTCGGGTTGATGCTATATTAATGATAGAACCACCCGTTCCAGTCATCAGCTTAGCTCCTTCTCTTGCCAAAATAAATACACTTCGTAAATTGGTATTGATAATGCGATTCCAATTCTCTGTTGTCATTTCAAATAATGGAGTAAATTCACTTATGCCTGCATTATTTACTATAATATTTAACCTACCCCATTCACCTCTAATTATTTCCATTATATGAAGGCAATCATCCTCTTTGCTGAGATCGGCCTCAGCAAATAAAGCAACTTTTCCCATTGCCAATAGTTCAGCTTCAATTTTCTTTCCAGCTTCCACATCTATATCGGTTAAAACAACTTTCGCGCCTTTATTTGCATATTGTATTGCGATTTCTTTACCAATCCCATTTGCAGCACCTGTTACTAACACAACTTGATCCTGAAAATTCATTGTATCCAATCCTCTCTTTTAAATTAAATGGTTAGATTTTGTTATAGGAATCCATATTTTTTAAAATAATGATTATTTTAATAGAATTTATCCTCATTTTTCGCTAAAAACTCAACAAATTTTCAAATTTGCTTTTTTTACAGAAAGAATCTTTAAGCGTACTTTAAAGGTACCCGGGAATATAGAGGTCGCTCCTCATAGGGCAGGATTACGAGTATGGAAGACTTCGAATCATTAGTTAACCAATATAATCCATTAATACATCATATTATGAGAAAGCTTAATATTATTTGTGAAAAGGATGAATTTTACCAAATAGGATTAATTGCACTTTGGGAGGCCAGCCAAAATTTCAACCCTGAAAAAGGACAGTTCCTTTCCTATGCCTATAAGTCCATACAAGGTAAAATGCTTATACAGCTTTGCAAGTCCACTAAAATAAATGGGAGAGAATTAAAAAAATCACCTGAGTATTGGGATTTATTAAAGGTTGAAGAAGATGTTTCCTTCCTTGAATGGTACTTCCCTAAACCTTTTCTAACTTCCTTAACAAACAACCAATATATTTGGTTGGCTGAATACATTCAATTTGGTAAAACCATCACAGATATCGCATACGAATACCATACAACGTATGCAACGGTGAAATCTTGGAAACGGATGGCGCTAAAAAAACTAAAGCATTACCTTGAAATACATCCAGATGTGTTTATCAAATAAGGACAATACTGATTAAAATGTTAACAAACCCAATTACTTTATAATTGGGTTTGTTGATTTCTATTCAGCTTCTAGGCTCCTCTAAATAATGATAGGTCACACCCCCGCCTATATGAGCAGTTCCCCGAAAATGTTTAAAATCTTCCCTTTCTACAAGCACAGATCGAAACGCCATGAAATCCTGCTTTGCAACTTCAAGTTTATCTATTTCTCCATTTTTTAATTGATCAAATATGGATTGGATCTCTTCTTTATTCATTCGTAAAACCTCCTATATATACAAAACATGATACTCTCAAACCCCTACATTAAACAAGTATTCCATAGGAGCGAAAATATAAAGACTATTTATTCTTTTAACATTCCAATTAATCACAATTTATACTATAATTACAATATTATTCTGCATAAGCTAAATAGTAGGGATAATTTCTTTATAAGCGGACTTACGAATCCCGAAATTGCAAGGATATTAGTTTACTAATCAAGATCTGTTGATAACTTTAATAAACTGAAAAGGTGTGAACATGATGAAAAAGGCTGATGTAGGCAATATAATTGAATTCCGCGATGGATTGCGTGGGATTGTAGAAAAAGTAAATGAAAACTCAGTGATTGTTGATTTAACTTTAATGGAGAACTTTCATGATCTTGAATTAGAAGAAAAGACAGTCGTTAACCATAAAAATTATAAAATCATATATGAATAATTCGAGAACGGGGCTACTTGCCTCGTTCTCTTCTTGTCCCATTAATTTCCCTTACTTTAAATTTGTAAAAAACTTAGATATAATAGTGAGAATCGATTCCATCTGGAACCTTTCCACTAAACTTTTTATACTAATGAAGAGCATTACAGAAAGCAGGTTTAGTATCATGATTGTAAAAAACGAAAAAGATTTAGAAGGATTAAAAGCAGTAGGTGCAGTTGTTTCACGTGTCAGGGAAGCAATGAAATTAGCTACCGTTCCCGGTATTACAACACTGGAGCTTGATTTAATCGCAAAGAAAATATTTGAGGAAACCGGAGCTGTTTCTGCACCTAAAAATGAGTATGATTTTCCCGGGTTTACATGTATCAGTGTAAACGAAGAAGTTGCTCATGGAATACCAGGAAAACGTATAATTAACGAAGGCGATATGGTAAATATCGACGTCTCTGCAGTATTAAATGGATATTATGGGGATACAGGAATTTCGTTCCCGGTTGGCACTACAACTAGTGAAAAAGAAAAATTATGCCAATGCGCAGTTGATGCTTTTTATCAGGGAATCAGCAAAGCTAAAGCAGGCTCCAAGAAAAACCAAATTGGTAAAGCTGTCTTCAATACAGCAAAACAAAATGGATTCACTGTCATCAAAAATTTAACCGGCCATGGAATAGGTAGAAGTCTGCATGAAAAACCAGATCATATTTTAAACTATTTTGACCCATGGGATTCAGAGCTTCTTCATGAAGGTACAGTATTGGCCGTTGAACCGTTTATTTCTACAAAAGCAACCATGGTTACAGAAGCCGGTGATGGATGGACATTTATCACGAGTGACAAAAGCTTGGTTGCACAATGTGAACATACTATCATAGTGACAAAGAATGAGCCGATTATATTAACATTATAATGTGCCTACGGCATTGACCTTATAAAGAGAGGGGACTATCCCTTCTCTTTCTTTTTGTCATTTTTATAAATCTTTCTAGAAACAGCATAAATCGTAGCTGACACTTACTTTTTGACAGTTATTAACAGCAAAAAGATTAAACTAATATATCCAAAAATCGGATACAATATAGAAATCAAAGGACCATATTCAATTTGGCCAATTATTAAACTTATGGCAAAAATCCCAACATATAGCGACCAGGAAGGCAGTTCCGTTGCTTTTTTTAGTTGCCTTTCGAGTCCAAAGGCATTTCCAATTAAGGTTGAAAAAATTTCTCCAAAAATAATGAATAAATAGAGCCCATATAAAAAAGGTGCTATTTGTTTCATTACATAGGCAGTAGGAATGTTAATCTGTTCAATTCCTGGTATGGAGGATAAGGAAATATGGCAGCTTACCAAAACAACGGATAAAATAAATCCTCCTAAATTTGCACCTTTTCGAATAATATCTTCATCCTTTATTTCGGCAGCCAATGGAACCAAAACAGCCTGTGTCAAAGCAAGGTTAAATGCCGTATAGGAGAAGGGCGATAAGACCATCTTCCAGCTTACTTCATCAGGAATGGTTAGCAGATTTTGAACAGGATTCATATGGAATAATGAAGCAAACATCAGGATTAAATTAAACATAATCATTGCAGGTACCACAAAGGTGTTAATAGATAATAAACCTTTAGTCCCCCAGCTCATGACAACAATTGATAGAAATGTAGTAAAAAGCATGCCCCCTATTTTAGAAAATCCCAATTGCTCTTCAAATAGACCGCCAACTCCTGACATCATAACACCTGTAACCCCAAACAACATGCCCATAGAGATGATATTAACAAAAAAGGATATACGTTTACCAAATAACCAATCATTAAATTCCATATAATTTTTAATATTTCTATGTAATGCTACAATCATTATTTTTCTGCCAATCCGAATAAAAATAAATCCCGAAAGAAGAATCCCTAATAGGCCATAAAGTCCATATTGGGTAAAAAATTCATATATTTCCTTTCCAGTTGCAAAACCCGCTCCAATAACCGTTCCAACATAAACAGCTGCAACTTGAAAAATATTTACATATTGACGATTCACCCTTGTCCCTCCCCGCTTACTACTCACTGTATGCGGGCTGATTGTCTTTATGACAAATTATTATTCTGGTGAATACCGGTTGCTTCTTACCACCTTGTTTCATTAATGAACGAGTGACATCTTATTTCCTCCTCAGCTTTTAGACAAAAAAAATAACTGCCGGTTAACGACAGCCAGTCCATCTTATTCTTCTATTTCATTTTATTCATTAATATATAGGTATTAATGGATTATTTAGTTAACGGTACGGATTTACCAATTCTTTTCAGAAGCTCAATCACCGTTTCCTTCTCTTCGACTGTTAACCCATCCATTAAATGCTCAATTCGTTCCTGATGCTCCGGGAATATCCCTTCCAGGAACTTCTTTCCCTTTTCCGTAATTTGCGCATATGTTACTCTTCGATCATTGGGACATGCAATCCTTTTTAATAATTGCTTTTTTTCCAGCTTATCTACTACATACGTGATACTTCCACTGGCAAGCAGGATTTTATCCCCTATATGCTGCAATGGTTGATCACCTTTATGGTAGAGTAGCTCAAGGACAGCAAATTCGGTTGGATTTACACCTGAGGCTTGGATATATTTGTTGGTATAGTCACTGATAGCTCGAAAAGCCCTCGACAGAACTATAAATACTTTTAAAGATTGATTTTGTTCTTCCATATTTAATCACCCACAATTAACGGATAAAATTCACTATTATCATCCGCGTAATTATACTTCTTTCCTATTAAAAAGTAAAACTTTATAATCATCCTGATAGTAGTAATAACCTAGTATTTAACCTTTATTTATTTTTCACTTTACAATTCTTTTGCAGAACATCCTAATATTTTGAGCACTAATCCTTTATTGATGATGTATAACCTTATGCAAACGAGGAGATTATTTTTCCTAAGGTACAAAATGAATCTTCTAATGTCTTCTAATAGGTATTGCTCTATATAAATAGACATCATATAAGGAATATCCTCTGGATGCAAACAATCATTTCATCTATTCGTAGGATGAGATTCAGTCATCCAAATCGTGCTGTATTGATGGATTTTTTAAGTATGAGCTTTTCAGTTCCCAGAAAAAGTACTGCGCACTTAACCTGAAAAAATAGGATTTATAACGAATATGGAGAAGGTCTCGCCTGAGGATAGGTGACGGAAGTGTATGGTATACCTATTCCTTCCACTGTGATCATTTAGAAAAGGGGTTATTCATGCATTCATAAATATGGCCTAAAATCGCGTATACTAAAGGAGTATATAAATCGACCTGGGCTAAAATGTACTTGCCGACCAGGTAGAGATATCTTTTTCAGAACTGATTATACCTATCCTAGTATTAAATTGTTACTTTGCTTTTATCCACAAACCATATGTAAATAGTAAATGGTAAATACGTTTTATGTCATAAAATCCTAGTTTTCACCTTTACGCATTCCTTGTTTATTTAATAATTAGTTATTGAGTATTTCATCCTAATATGTTCAAGAATTAACTGGTCAAGCTGCCGACTCAGATTTAATGTACCTTCATCTAGAAGGCCATTGTTCTTAGCATGGCTAATCATTTGTTCTCTTTTATTTCTTATGGCAGTTTCCAGCCAATCTTTTTGATTCTGCAAGAAAAGCTCCTCCTTCTTATTCACTAAAAAAATAACATTAAGTGGTATTATGTCAGAATTTTAAAATAATGTAAATACAATCGCAAAAAAAGACAAAAAATAATAATTATTTCATCTTCTTATTAAAGAATCTGTCTAACACTTCCAGCAAACAAAAATAAGAAACCCTTATAAATCAGAAGAGTTTCCATTTTACCATCCTATTCTAATTTTTTCTCTCAAGTGAACTCATGATTAATAGGCAGATAGATTTGAAACAGGGTTCCTTTCTCTTCTTCACTGGCAACTTCAATCCAACCGGCGTGCTCTTCAATGATTTTGTAGGTAACCATCAAACCTAGACCCGTCCCCTTTTCTTTTGTTGTATAGAATGGTTCTCCCAATTTATCAAGAACAGTCTCAGGGATTCCGGTTCCATAATCCTGTATCGATATTAATACATGGCTATCAAAAAATAATTCTGTTGTGATATCAATAAACCCTCCTGTAGGCATAGCCTCTATAGCGTTTTTGATTAAATTTATAAAAACTTGTTTAAGTTGGTTACTCTCACAATGGATGGGTGGTATTTTAGAAAAATGTGTGTGGAATTGAATATTATGCATAGATGCCTGCGCACTTAGCAGATCCAACGTATTTTCGATTGTGTTATTTACCTGTTTAATTTGATAGGAAACTGCCTGTGGTTTTGCAAGAATTAAAAAATCTGTAATGATTGTCTCGATTCTTTGTAATTCTGAAGAAATAACCTGGAAATAGGTTGAAAATTCGCCATTCAAGCTGCCTTCCAGTAATTGAATAAAACCTTTCAAAGCTGTCATAGGATTCCTGATTTCATGAGCAATACCAGCTGCCAGCTCACCCACAACATTCAACGTATCTGATTTTTTTAATTGTTCCTCCATTCGAATCTTATCTGTTACATCTCTAAAAATGGTTAGATTCTTACCCGGTATAACATCCAGTCTGGAGGAAAAATCCAGCTGTTTATTTTGCCCATCCCTGCAAGTAAGCTCACACACAAAATGATGATGCTTATTTTTATTGATCAAGGAAATATGCCTTTGTAAATGTTTCATCTGATGTTCAGTCAGTTCGAATATTTCATGGAAGTTTTTGTTTTGGATATGATCAATAGAAGCCCCTATAATTGCAGCACCAGGTTCATTAATATCATATATTTCCCCGTCTGCTCCCCAAATCATAATTCCATCAAAGGTACCGTCAAAAATTTTCTTGAATTTATTTTCCGAGATAAGAAGTTCCTGCTCCATCACCCACTTTTCACTAATATCTTTACAAATTAAAAGAGTATAAGGACTACTGCTAATCTGACTTTTTGTTAATTCTATAATCTTCTTTTTCCCACTCGATGAACTGAAAATAAGCTCATAACTCTCTTGTTCTTCCAAGATAAAAAGCGTATTTATCTTTTCGCCCGTAATTTTCTCTATATTCGTATTAATTAATTCCACCTGCGTTTTCTCAAACAATATGCAGGCTTGCTCATTAGCCTGTACGATGATTCCTTTAGAGTCCAGCATGATTATTCCATCCACGGATTGACAAAAGACATTTTGAATTCCTTCTATTAAATAGTGATTTTGCTCTGATTCTTCAAAACAATCGTAAATAATTGTATAGTACAAACCACTGTAAAAATTAAATTGTGTAGTATATTGATATGTAATCTCTTTTGAATCAAGACAAAGCTGAAATAAATTAAAACGGGAATTTCCGGATGATAGATGCTTGATAACAGTATCAAATTTATCTTTATCGGCGGCAGTAATAAATTGATAAATACTTTTGCCTAGAATTTTCGATCTCTCAATTTTGACCAACCCACAAAAGGCTTTATTACCATCCACGATGATTCCTTCTTTAGTATGGATAACAATATAGCACTTTAAATCATTAATAATATCTACATATAAATTATCCTTTTTTACATGATCCCTTGTACTCTCTGTTTTTAATGGGATTAACACATAGATAATTTTTTTTGAATATGAATCCAAAAGTCCATTAAGTTCAAGCTCAACTGAGCAGGTGTCATCAGAATTCCTTACTGAATATATATAATTTGAAAAACCATGCTGTTTCACGTTTCTGAGTTGATCATCAACCACCTCTTTTGAAACAGAGATATAAAAGTCCCGAAGATTTCCTGGTTTACCCTCTCGCCCTAACTGATGGTATAACTTGATTGCCTGTTCATTCTGAGATATGATTTCCATTTCCAAATCAGTAACAATAATTGCTTTTGTAAATGAGTTTAAAAAATGCTCCCATGTCTCGTAATCAGTTTTCAAGGCCGTATTTTTTTCTATAATCTTTACTTCCTTATCATTCAAATCCATATCAGCCAAGGGGATCCTCCTAATACCTGTGACATAATAAGATACTTATTCTACAAAATTATGGAAAAACCTTTTTAAACAATCAGAATCAGACTAAATACCTCCTTATGGTATAGATTAAAATATAAAAAAACCTGAAGAGATATCTTATAGAATCTCTTCAGGCTTTTAAAATACTATTAAAGGGATGGATTTTCATGCTTAGCCAGCAATCGGTTCCATCTTCTATCCACTTCTTGTTCAAATTCCTCAAGCATACCTGCATTTTCTTCCTGCAGCAGATGCTTTGTTTTCCCCATATATGTTAACCATTCAGATAGTTGAATACGTTTTTTCCTCGTTTCCGGATTATAAGTAATGGTAGTTTCACCATTCTCAACTTCGTATAGAGGGAAGAAACATGAGTTTACTGCCGCTTCCATAATCTTAGCACCATAACGTTCCTCTGCCTTCCAATTCAAAGGACAGGTGATTAATATTTTGCCATAAACGGTACCTACATTCTGCGCATACCATTGTGCCTTCACCGCTTTCTTAATTAAATCCTGCGGGAAAGCTTCCGATCCTGTAAATACATATGGTATTCCAGTGGCAGCCATGATTTGAGCTGTATCCTTATGATGAAAAGCTTTTCCTTTTTGTGCTCTTCCTACACCTGTTGTACTTGTCATATGACCAAGCGGAGTAGAGTAGGACATTTGCGAGCCTGTATTCATATATCCCTCATTATCATACTCAAGCATAATGAGTTTGTGATTGCGCAGTGCAGTTCCAATAGCTGAACCCATCCCTATATCCATGCCACCATCACCGGTGATCATAACGAAGGTCGCATCATCACTGATAGAGATTTCACCACGGCGTTTTTTCTCCAAAAATGCTTCAAGTGTACCTGATAAAGTTGCCGGCCCGTTTTGGAATAAGTTGTGAATCATCGTTTGTTTGTGAGAGCTATATGGATATGCCGTTGTTACCACATAGGCACAGCCTGTTTGGAACAGAACAACAACATCCCCCTCGATTCCTTTAAAGAACAGCTCCAATGCTGGAAAAATTCCGCATCCTGGACATGCTCCATGACCGGAAGCCAAACGTTTTGGTTTGCTCATTAATGAGCGTAAAGGAGGTATACGTACCTTTAATTTTCCACTCTCCTCATCAGGAGTTACCTGAATAAGCCCTGTCTTATATAAATCTTCGTTATTCGGCTTTAAAAGTGGCTGTGGTTGGGCTTCAGGCAATCCCGGATTGACACCGTAATAATCAAATACTTTTTCAATTTGGCCATTATTTAATGTTTGCAATGCCATATCAAAAAATGCCCTTGCATCCTCCGGATAAAAATCCTTTCCTCCTAAACCAAACACACGGCTTAACACAGCAGTATGATTATCCTGATCTTCCTGTAAGGCAGATTTCACTTCATGTGTAAGGTTGGGACCATTGGCACCATAGGAATCTGCTCTCTCGCCAACCAACAGTACTTTAACATTCTTCAGAGCCTTTCTGATTTCTTCTGCCGGGAACGGACGAATTATGTTAGGACTGATCACGCCAGCTTTAATTCCTTGTTTTCTTAAATCATCGACCGTATCTTTAGCTGTCTCGGCAGCTGAATTTAACAGGAATAAGGCAACTTCCGCGTCCTCCATCTTATATAGATCCAATACTCCATATTGGCGACCTGACAGTTCAGCATATTCACAAGCTACCTGAGTAAAAACCTCTCCGGCTTTATACATCGCTTCAGACTGCTGATAGTGATTATTGATCAAATCATCCCCATTCATATGTGCACCAATCGTTACCGGGTTGTGAATATCTACGTGCGGAAAATGAGTTGGCATTTCACCAATAAATTTTTGCACAATCTCTCTATCTTTAAAGTAGTTTACTTTTCTCTTTTGATGGGATGTAAAGAATCCATCATAAGCGACTATAACAGGTAAACGTACATCGGAATGCTCCGAGATTTTCAACGCCATTATATTCATATCGTAAACAGCTTGAGGTGTTCTGGCTGTCAAAATGATCCAACCTGTATTTAAGGCAAAATATAAATCAGAATGGTCGCCCCGAATGTCGAGCGGACCACTGATTGATCTAGTAACAAGATTCATAACCATTGGAAATCTTGTACCTGATTGAACAGGTAGCTGCTCTAGCATATACATAAGTCCATTTGCGCTTGTGGCATTAAAAACCCTGGCTCCTGTCACGGCAGCACCATAACAAATACCTGCCGAACCATGTTCTCCATCAGCCGCAATTAATTGAATATCATGTTCTCCTCTGGATTTCATAATATCTAAATACTGAGCTATTTCAGTTGATGGGGTAATTGGAAAATACCCCATTAAGTGATAATTGATTTGTGCTGCAGCCATTGCGGCCATTTCATTACCTGATTCAAAGGTAGTCACTTGTTCAGCCATTGTATCCTTTACCAATTCAGTTAGTTCTACTTCTGATATCGCCATTATTTCATCCCTCCTGCTACATAAGGATTACGTTGTTTCACTGTATTTTCCTCAGCAAAACCTAAGATTTCCCGCATTTCCCGAAGGGCGCTAGTCGGACACGCTTCAATACATTTCAAGCAGCCTTTACAGTATTGATAATCAATCCCTGTTAAAAACATTTGCTTGCGTCCACGCTTATCTTCTCCCTCTTCCCAGACAAAACAAAAATCCGGACAAGCTGTATCACAGGCAGCACAATGTATACATTTTTCAGCATCCCATTCAGGTAAAAAACCCTGTCTGGAACCGGACAAGTCTTTAAGTATACTGTTACCCTGAGCAATGATCGTGCCGCCAATAACTTGGGTTTCGTATCCCAATAAAGGTAATGCTCTTTTAAAACTTTTGCCCTCTGCATCTTGAGGTACCTCAAAATGTTTAAACGTCACTTCATGATAGCCACGTTCAAACGTACGGATATTTGGCTCAACTAAATGTGGATATTTCTTTTCGAATGTTTTTCTAATTACGTCTTTCATGGACTCGGGATTGAGGAAATCACATATACGGAACAAAGCTCCAAGCATAGCTGTGTTCACTTTTGTTTTTTCTTCTACTGCAATACCAAGTGCATCGACGATTGCAAGCGTTCCATACTGAAGATTTAAGTCATTTTTTATTTCATCGAACTGACGAGTTGAATTAACAAGAACGATACCATCCGGACGTAAACCACTCACCACATCAACCATTTTATAAAGTGCTTCATGAAAAACACCAATAACATGAGGCTCTTCAATTGGACTATGATCACGTATTTCAGTTTCGGCATCGCAGAAACGAACAAAGCTCTTTACAGGAGATCCCTTTTTTTCCGAACCATAGGAGGAAAAATTGGATCCATTTAAACCATGCCCCAGAACACCTGATTCAGCCAGCATTTTTCCGGCTAGATTTGCCCCTAGTCCTCCGATTGACTCTAGGCGAATTTCATAAAAACCTTGCTCATTCTTTTTCGGAAGAATTGTCATTATTTTCCCTCCCTATTTCATAACGAAAAAGTTTGTTTAGTTTATCTTTAAATATTATTTAAATACTGATGAATACAGTTTTTTAATTGGAATTATTTATATATTGAAACCAATAGCTATTCTGCATTTAAACTATATATAACAGATATCTATATTCTTATAGTACAGATACATAGATTATAGTACGGAAATACACGATTATCACATTGTTAATAATGGTTCAAACGGATGGTTTTACCAATTCATCTCTCAATTGTTTGATTACCATTATAAAGGGGAATAATAGAAAGAATTTTTCCGGAAATAATAGGAGGCAGCTATGAGACAGAGGGAAAGTTATTTTGACAACGCAAAAGTCATATTAATGTTTTTTGTTGTCTTTGGTCATATTTTACGAACATATATTGATCAAAATGAAACGATTTATGCTTTATACACTACAATCTATACCTTCCATATGCCTGCTTTTATACTGTTATCAGGCTTTTTTGCAAAAGGCTTTAACAAAAAAGGCTATATAAAAAAGCTAAGTACTAAACTGATTCTTCCCTATTTACTTTTTCAGGTTATCTATACGATTTATTATTATTACCTATTTGATAAATCAACACTTAAGTTCGAAGCATTGGAACCCAATTGGTCCTTATGGTTTCTGTTAAGTCTATTCTTTTGGAATTTAATGCTTTTCGTCTTTACAAAATTCAAACCTTTAGTAGGGATTGGATTAGCAATAGCGCTTGCTTTACTTGTGGGATATATTGATACAATCTCTACTTATCTGAGTTTATCCCGAACATTTGTCTTCTTTCCATTTTTCCTGATTGGTTATCACAGTCAGAAGGAACATTTTCAAAAAATAACAACAGTGAAAAGTAAATTTTACGCTTTGGCATCCTTTGGTGTAATTTTTATATGGTTTTCATTTTTCCCGGAAATAGACTCCCAGTGGCTGCTCGGTTCAAAGCCTTATTCGGAAATTGAGACAGTATCGTTCCTTTCTATGTTTAAGCGCCTTGGATTTTTCATCGTTAATTCTCTTATGATCGTCAGCTTTATGGCCCTTGTACCTAGAGGTAGCTATTTCTTTACTAGATGGGGCACTCAAACCCTTTATGTATATTTATTGCATGGCTTTTTTGTCCGGACCTTTAGATTTACAAGTTTAAATGAATATTTCACTACTGCAGAACACTATATACTATTAGCAGCAATTTCATTGATTATTACAATCATCCTGTCGAGTACATTAGTCAAGTCAATTACACAGCCAATGATTGAGTTTAACACCCGTCATACTAAAATGATGTTCTATAAATTAAAAGGCTTATTACATTTTTATAAACAAAAATATGATTTATCTAAATCCATGAATCGCAGTCCTTCGGAATAATGAATATTCCGAAGGACTTTTTTGTACCGCTATATTTCCCAAAACCTTTTACCCATACACTCCATTATTCCCTTGGTCATCTCTCATTTTTAACTACTGAAAATTAAACCGTACCATCTTAGAACCCATGTAAAATATCGCCAATACTGTAAACCCATACTCAAATATGATAATATGAATTGTTAGCAAACGGTGAAAGGAAGTATGACAAATACATGAGAATTATTGGAACTACTTTAAATGCCAAATATATTCATACCAATTTAGCCCTTCGTTATTTAAAAGCGTATGCAGCACCCGAGTACAATGTAGAAATTATTGAATACACCATTAAAGATCCGGTTATGAACATCGTTACAGATTTGTATAACCAAAAGCCAGATGTAATCGGCTTTAGCTGTTATATATGGAATATGGAAGAAATTAAAAAAGTCATTACCATACTCAAAAAAATCAATCCGGACATCTATATTGTTCTTGGAGGTCCAGAGGTAACATACGATCCATTTTTCTGGCTCAAAGATATCCCAGGCGCTGATTTCATCGTAATAGGTGAAGGAGAAGCCACATTTAAAAATCTTATAGCTGAAATAGATGGCAATAAAGACTTTCACACTGTTCAGGGAATTGCGTATCTTGAAGGTGAAAAACCTATCCTGACACCTGCCGCTCCAAAGGTAGATTTAAAGTCTATTCCATCACCATTTAGATTTGAAGAAGATATCCCTAACTTGTCGAAGAGAATCACGTATATTGAAACAAGCCGCGGTTGTCCTTTTAACTGTCAATTCTGTCTCTCATCCATCGAAACCGGCGTACGTTTCTTTAATAGAGAAGATATTAAAGAAGATATCCGTTTCTTGATGAAAAATGGAGCAAAAACAATTAAATTTATGGACCGTACTTTTAATATCAGTCGTAGCTATGCTCTCGACATATTTGAATTTTTAATTAAAGAGCATGAACCAGGTTGCGTTTTTCAATTTGAGATTACAGCAGATATTATGAAGCCTGAAGTAATTGAATACTTAAACAAAGAAGCTCCTCCCGGCCTATTTCGCTTCGAGATAGGAGTCCAATCAACCAATGATTATACTAATGAACTAGTCAAAAGAAAACAGAACTTCGATAAATTAAAGCGTACAGTCACCATGATTAAGGATGGCGGGAAAGTGGATCAGCATCTTGATCTTATTGCAGGACTTCCCGAAGAAAATTATAGCTCCTTCCGAAAAACATTTGATGATGTGTTTGAAATGCGGCCAGAGGAACTTCAATTGGGCTTCTTAAAAATGCTTCGCGGCACAGGCTTGAGAACTCAGGCTAAACAATGGGATTATCAATATATGGATCAAGCCCCATACGAAATTGTCAGCAATAATGTAATGCCGTTTTCCGATATTATTAAAATTAAGCAGGTTGAGGATGTACTGGAAAAGTATTGGAATGATCACCGAATGGATCTTGGAATGGAGTATATAGTAGGCACTGTTTATAGCTCCCCTTTTGATTTCTTCCAAGAATTCGGAAGTTATTGGGAAGAAAAAAAATGGTCACGCATTGGACATCAGCCTGAGGATCTATTTAAGCGCCTCGTCGAATTTATCGGTGTAACGAATCCCGATAGCCTTAAAACACTGATTGCCTTACTAAAAGTGGATTATTTATCACAACTTACCTTTAAACCACGTAAACCATGGTGGGAATATTCCATGACAAAAAATGAGAAATCTCCAATCTATCAGGCCGTTTTGGCTAATCCTCATCTGGTTGGTGAGAAATTTAAGGCACTGAATTTAAACGAAAAAGAACTGTACAAGCATGTTCTGATTGATGAACTATCTATTGATATGAATCATTATTTAGAAACTGGCGAAATAATAACGGCTCCGACCTTGTTGATTGCATACTTCCACCCAAAGCATGGTGGGTCCAAGCTATTTTATGTCCCTTCAGCAGTATTTTCATAAGAAATAGAGCTCGACTAACGTCGAGTCTCTATTTTTTTATTCTCCCTGTTTACCACGCTTAGAATTACGGTTAGCGCCCTTCATTGGGTTCTCACCATGTGTAAATTCCGCAGAAAACTCAGTTTCCTGTAGATTTTTTTTAGGGGTTTTACTCAGTTTATTAACCGCATTCATTTCTGCCTTACGTTTCATTTTACACACTCCTTTATGCGGTTAGTATTTGTTCGGGAATCTATTTCATGCAATATTTCATACTTTATCAAAAGGGAAACCATGCCTATTCCTCCATACTTTAAACTGCATTAGATCATGTTTTTCATCCATATTAATGGTGTGGAGGAATCAAAAATCCACAGTATATGTAGTGAGGTGAATGAAATGTCCAGCAGTAATAAATTATTGGTACCAGGTGTACAGCAAATGCTTGATCAATATAAATATGAAATAGCCGCTGAATTCGGCGTTACGTTAGGGTCAGATACGGTCTCACGAGCGAACGGATCAGTAGGAGGAGAAATAACCAAACAGCTCGTTAAACATGCACAAGCGCAAATGAGTGGAAAAACTAAATAACCTTATATGGCAAAGAAAATGTCCGGTATTTTACCGGACATTTTCTGATTAGTTATGTAAATGACTGAATTTATTGATACATTCCTTTTCTTTTCTGATTCTGATTACGTTCATCTTGCTTCCCTCTTTGATGCTGCGGTTTCCGGACATCACGCTTGTCCACCTGCTCTTGCTTCCTCGCATCTCGCTTGTCCACCTGATCTTGTTTCCGACTTTTATAAGGTTGCTTATTTGGTTTATTTCGCTTATCTACTTGTTGTTTGTTTCGGTCAGTATCTCTTTTATTTTGATTGGTTTTCCTTTCTTTCTGGATGGTATCCTTTCTTACCTCTTTGTTTATAGGCTGGTCTTTAGAGGGTGGCCTCTGCTTTGAATTGTTATCCTTATGTTGTTGTTTTACAGCCTTCTCTTCTGTAGTATGTATAGCTTTAGCATCTTTTGTAACGGTGCCCGCCTTTTTAGGCACTTCAACAGATCCTTGCTTATTTTCCTGAATGACTGCAGACTTATTCGGAATTTGGGTTCGGTCACTACTGTTACTGGTTTGCTGTTTTATTTCAACTTTTTCCACACTTGAGCTTTTATGATTGCTTTTTTCTTCTGTTACTTTAATTTTATCATTTTTCTTTACTCCAGTTGAAGGCTGATTCTTGGTTTTCTTATTGGTTTGCTCTAGGTATGTACCCGTAGAAATCCCTTTATCTGTTGCTTCCTGTCTATCTTTAACAGAGGCCTTTTTCATTTCAATGTTCACGGAATTATCAATTTGCGGGATATCCTGAGTATCAGTTAATTTTTTCTGTAAGGAATATTCAAAATTTCGATTATCCTTTTCAATCATTACGGTGGAGAACAAGATATTGGAATTGGTTTTAAGATGCCCGGCACTGCGATTTAAAGTAACCATTTCACTGATAACATCGTCCATATCTCTGCCCTTCCATTCCTTAAGTCTTGCTATAATTTCTTTCCCTTCTTCGTTAATTCCCTTTACTTCAACCACTTTTAGTTCGTCTGTTATACCAAGTTCGATACTTGATTTAACATCCATACTGACATAAGCTGATACCTTTGAATTAGTTAAAAACGCAGGAAAGAAACAAACTATTAAAAAAACAGCTGCTGCTAATGCTGGAACCAGTATTTTTAATTTCCATCCATTCTTCTTGCTGAATATTGGTTTTGAGTTTGTAACATCAATCCTGACTTCTTCACCGATTTGATAGTCTTTGCGTTCTTTATTCAATTTAATGAAATCGCCTTCAGGGGTCAATACAGTAATTTCCGTTGATGATATTTGCATAATGATTCCACACTTCAATTTGAAAGAACCCCCTTCAAGTAATCCTTTAAGAACAAATAATCTCCCGTTAAAATCAAAACCATAGCTATTATATAAATGCGGTTGCGTTCAATTGTCTTTCTTGAAACCTCAACTTTTTCTTCCATCATTTTGATAGGCAGTTTTTTCTTGTCTATGACATATTGAAGCATCAAAGGCTCATCTGCTATTGTTTTAGCGATTTTTATGGCATTATTCCTTGCATCCACATGCTTTGGTGTATGTTTGACTAATTGGTCAAAGGTTATATGAAAGATTTTTAATAATTCAGTATATCGAATAATCTCATCCTTTAAATTTTCGGAGTTTAATTGTCTCTGATGGTTTTCAATTGATTTTTCTATATCTAATGGACTTTGTATGTATTCATCTTCTGAAACATGTTGGATTTCAAAAGACAGTTCATTCATTTTTTTTGATTGTGACCTTATATAATCTATAACTCTTCTTCGGATTACCGTATCTGCAAATGGCAATAAGCCATTTCCTTTATCAGGTGAAAACTTATCTATTGCATCGTTAAAAGCAATTAGACCAATACTAAATTCATCATCTGTTTCTCGGATATAACGCCGGCATACAGATGAAACAGATTTTTTAATAAAGGGTTTGTATTTTTTAAGCAAATTATTTCTTAATTCCAGATCCCCTTCTTGTATTAAGAGTACGGTTTCTGTTAAATCCTGCTTTTTTCTCAGAATCGGAAAAAGCATACCAAGCATTATGTTCACCTCATCCCTGCACAAATTATACCATATGTTGCAATGTATGGTCTTTGTGGGATGTTTTCACTCTTCATTTGTTATAAATAATGCTTGGTCGGTTTATTTATTATGCTATATCATACGTACACAAATTTCCGTATATAGGGGTTATAACCAAATTTTATCCAAGTGGTTGCAAAAATAAAAAAACCGGAACGCACATAATCATGCATCCCGGGTCTTCACTTAATCTATTAATTTATATCTTTGTAATTTTACATTTCCTGGTCAATTTGATTTTTAGCTTTCAAATCTTTACCTGATACGAGGTATCCAATAACCACAATCGATACTAAGACACCCCAGAATATGATTTTCCAAGTTGTAGACTCTGGGAAATGATGGTCAAGAATTCCAACACCTGGATGTGCTAATGTCATGACAGCCAGCTTAACCCCCACCCAGCCGACAATTAGAAAAGCAGCTGTTTCCAGAGATGGTCGCTTGTTTAATAGTACAACAAATTGTGTTGCAGCAAACCTCATAATAACTAATCCAATAAATCCTCCAAGGAACATAACAATAAATTGCCCACCATTGATACCGCCGATATTAAACGACCCTACCGCCGGTAGAGTTACAGCTAAAGCAACAGCTGCAAGCATGGAATCTACTGCAAATGCCAAGTCTGCTACCTCGACCTTTAGAACAGTCATCCAGAAACCGGATTTCTTTTTTTCCTTGACCGCTTCATCTTCAGATTTCAAGAAATAGTGTTTCACTAAATAATTAATCATAATGTAGAGCAAATATACAGCTCCAATTGCTTGTATTTGCCATAAATCTACAAGTAATGAAATCAGGAACAGGGAACCGATCCTAAAGACGAACGCACCAATTAGTCCATAAAACAAAGCTTTTTTCTGTTGTTCCTTCGGAAGATGTTTAACCATTACAGCCATTACGACTGCGTTATCGGCTGCAAGAATTCCTTCAAGTCCAATTAACACCAATAATACCCAGGCGTACTCTAAAATTATTGCCCAATCCATAAGTAAACCTCCTTTTATTTTCCAAACCAACAAAAAAGACCCATGCCAAAAAAGTAATTCTTTTTTGACAAAGGTCTTGCTAGACATTGTAAAAATGCCAACAAAGCCGATGGTAAAAACCACGTACTGACGACTTTGTTTTAGGTTTCCCTAACGCTACTCCCCTTTGAAAGGTTTGTATGAAGTTTGTATACCTATTATATTGGCTTCTGGATACAAGCGCAAGTATTAACTCATAGATAGTATTTATTTTGATAGTTTTATTAATTTCAGATATTCCTTGATTACCTTCATCATCGATTTCCTTTTGCCAAAGTAGGCTGTTAACAGTGCATGGAAATGTTCATATTTCCCTTCATAAGGATACCACTGAATCTCCGATTTTTTGAGGCCCATATCTTCCATTACTGCTTTTTCATGACAAAATATACGAAGACCCTGATCCCCATGATACCTGCCTATTCCGCTTTCTTTAACTCCGCCAAATGGAAGATTATTATTGGCAACTGTTATTAAAACATCATTAATTAACACAGCACCTGACAAAAGCTTCTTAGCTGTCAGCCGTCCTTTTTCCTTATTTGTTGTCCAAACACTTGCATTTAATCCGTATTTGGAATGATTAGCGGCTCGTATAGCTTCTTCTTCTGTTTCAACAGTCAGTATAGGCAGAACCGGACCAAATGTTTCCTCCTGCATCACAAGCATATCCTCTGAAACATTTGTTAAAACAATCGGCTTAATAAACATGGAATTTTCATTCCATTCAGAAGGCGGATCACCAGTCAGGAGAGTGGCGCCTTTTAATAGGGCATCTTCAATATGCTCTCTTACAATAGATATTTGCTGTATTGAGGTCATAGAACCGATATCTGATTCTTTTCCATTTCCTTGCTTTAATTGATTAACAATTGGAAGTAACTCCTGTAAGAATGGCTCAAGCGCCTCTCTTTGGATAATCAATCTCTCTACACTCATACAAACTTGACCGCTATTTGTAAATGCTCCCCAAACAGCCCCCTTTGCTGCACGCTTATAATCAGCATCACTAAACACAATCATTGGATCCTTTCCACCGAGCTCAAGAGTGGTTGGGATAAGATCTCGTGCTGCTATTTCCTGAATAATACGTCCCGTACCTACAGACCCTGTAAAAAAGATATAATCAGGCTTTTGCTTCGTAAGACTGGCACCAAGTTCCTTACCGCCATGGGCTACTTGAAAAACATGATCAGGAAATCCAGCTTCTTTAAACAATGTTTCAATTAACTTACCCACTGCCGGAGTAACTTCTGATGGTTTCAAAATAACCGTATTACCGCCTGCAAGCGCGGATACAACAGGAACCATAGCCAAAAGGAATGGATAATTCCATGGTGAGATAACAAGCACAGAGCCTCTTGGCATATAATGAATACTCGATTTATGACCCATTAACAAAAAAGGTGTACGAACCTTTTGTGCCTTAAATGTTTTTTTCGCATGTTTTTCAATATGACTAATAGCATCGAGGGCAGGCATGATATCAGCCACTAATGCATCTGTTTTGACTTTCCCTGTATCCTTTGAAATGAGCTCAACAATTTCATCAAGTCTATTCACAATCGTATGCCGCAACTGCTTTAGATAGCGTAAACGTTCGTCTATATCTAATTGTGACCACGAAAGAAAAGCCCCTTTGGATTTATTCATTATTTCACCAGCTTGACTAGCCGGCATCTCCTCATACTGCATAATCAGTTCTCCCGTTGCAGGAGCATATACATTTACCATTTCTTTTAAGGCTTCCAACTTTGTTCCTCCTCTAATTATGTAATCTCTATATGAAACGCCCGATTGTTCTTATTGGCTCTATAATATTCAACCATTGGCACTACACCTTCCTTAAAATCAGGACATAAAATGCCCCCTTCAGCTAAATCAGCCTGTGCCTGTACACAATCAAATTCTCCTTTCCAGGTGAAATAATCAAGTGATTCAACTTCCACACCCAGAAACTTTCTTATTGGCTTGATTGATAAAGCCATTTTCGTCAGCCCGAACGGCAAATACCCAATTGGTCGTTTTCCATTATACCCTTTCAAAAACAACTTATAAATATCTGTAACCGTATATGGATTAGGATCCGTTAAATGATATGTTTTTCCAGCACCTTTAGGGCTTAAAGTTAAATAAGCTGTTGCTTTTATTATATAGTCAACAGGAACCAAATTGATCACACAGGTTGACTTAGTTATATTAGGGATAATTGGAAGGTATCTGATTCTGTCGAGGAAATTTAATATAAAATATGGGCCGTCAAATTTAATGGTTTCTCCAGTTAGGGTATTTCCTTTTACGATACCCGGCCGAATGACTGTAACAGGAACATGATCCATAATCTTTCGAACAAGGACTTCTGCTTCATATTTGGTTTCTTCATAATAATTTTTAAATTTATCTGGTTTAATTAATTCATGCTCATACAGCTTTCCTTCACGTCTTCCAGCTACATAAGCTGTACTAAAATAGGTATACCTCAATAGGTTAGGAAGGGTCAATACATAATCATTTACATTGTGTGTTCCATCGACATTCACCAAATAGGCTATATTTTTTGGAACAGCTAAATCATAAATCGCAGCTAAGTGAAAAAAATGGGTAATTTCTCCCTTTTTGAAACCGCTTTCTTTTTTACTGATGTTTAAACCGGGTTTGGTGATGTCTCCTTCAATAAGGATAAACTGATTTTCATCTAAATTGAACTCGTTTATAATTTTTAATCTTTCACTGACAGCCTTATGCCACACAGACGGCAGTACAATAGCAATCACTTTATTAAATAACTGATCCTGTTTTTTTAGCTCTCTTATTAGTTGATTTGAAATAAAACCTGGAAACCCGGTAAAAAAATAGACATGTTTCATTGTTTCACTCTCCTAATCTTCTTTCCACTATTGTAAGAATATTTAGAAAAATATGTCAATGGTTAATTGTTATATAACAGAAAAAAGCAGGATTTAACCCTATATAGGCTAAATCCTGCTTAAATTTAGTTAACGTTCGTGCTGATCCATTGGATTATATAGTTCTATAGAAGGATTTTTTTCCTGGAACCAACGCAGTGCAAAGTCATTTTCGAATAAGAAAGCATATTGATCATAGCGATCGCGTACCAAAAGACTTCTTGAACTTGAAAGCTTTTCATCGATTTTTTCATTCGTTGTCCAACGGGCAATCTTGTCACCCATTCTTTCCATGATAACTTCTGTATTATACTCATTTTTCATACGGTGCTCAAATACCTCAAACTGTAACTGTCCGACTGCTCCAAGAATATAGGATTCAATCCCAACTGTTTTAAATAATTGAATGGCACCTTCCTGTACAAGCTGATTAATTCCCTTGTGAAAATGCTTTTGTTTTAATACATTTTTAGCGCTGACACGTACAAACATTTCAGGTGTAAATTGTGGCAGACGTTCGAAAGAAAATGCTTCTTTTCCTGAAGTTAGCGTATCACCAATCTGATAGGTTCCTGTATCATATAATCCGATAATATCTCCTGCTACTGCTTCAGCAATATTGTTTCTTTCCTCTGCAAGAAATTGTGTTGAATTATTAAGTTTCATAGGCTTGCCTGTTCGGCTTAATTGAACAGTCATCCCACGTTCAAACTTACCTGAGCAAATGCGCAAAAAGGCAATTCGGTCACGGTGCATCGGATTCATATTTGCTTGGATTTTAAATATAAATCCTGAAAAAGTATCCTGAACGGGTTCAACCGGCCCCACGGATGATGGTCTTGGCTGAGGCTTTGGCGCAAACTCTAAATACGTATCCAAAAATGTCTGAACGCCAAAATTAGTAAGGGCACTTCCAAAGAATACAGGAATTAATTCACCATTTCTGACTTTTTCACGCGAAAATTCATTTCCTGCTTCATTTAACAATAACACTTCTTCCAATGTTTGCTCATATAAAGGAGACTCAACAATAGAGTGATTTTCATCTTCTACTTCGCCTTCTTCATTCAATTTTAAGTATCTCTCTTCATCTTCAGCCTTAAACATTTCAATTCGGTTATAATAACGGTCATAAATACCGAAGAAGTCTTTACCCATCCCGATTGGCCAGTTCATTGGATAGGATTCTATTCCAAGCACTTCCTCCAACTCAGCCAATAGCTCAAGCGGCAATTTACCTTGGCGATCCATTTTATTAATAAATGTGAAAATAGGAATTCCTCTCATGCGACAAACCTTAAATAATTTCAATGTTTGTGCTTCAATCCCTTTGGCAGCATCAATAATCATAACTGCGCTATCAACAGCCATTAATGTACGGTACGTATCTTCACTGAAATCTTGGTGTCCAGGTGTGTCGAGGATATTAACACGGGTCCCATTATAGTCAAACTGCATAACACTAGAGGTTACGGAAATTCCACGCTGCTTCTCAATTTCCATCCAGTCGCTTGTCGCATATTTACCGGTTTTACGTCCTTTTACAGTTCCAGCGTCACGGATTGCGCCACCAAATAAGAGCAACTTTTCTGTTAACGTCGTTTTACCTGCGTCAGGGTGAGAAATAATTGCAAAGGTTCTTCTTGATTCTATCTGTTCTTTTAAATTTGTCATGTAAGCCATCCTTTTATATATAGTAAAACTTCATAAATCTATTCATCTTGGATCTACATCTCCAATGATACTTTGATGTTGTAAAAAGAAAATAACCACTTTAACAATTCTTATTAAAATCAAAATCCATCTTATCAAATATACCATGTAAAAAAATAATATGTGAATAGGCGAATCATAAGTTTTAATCAAACAGTCATATTTTCTCATATGTAGTGAATTACAGTCAATTAGTGTCCGTTTAAGTATTTCGCAATTC
Source organism: Bacillus sp. D386 (assembly GCF_006346415.1). Lineage (NCBI taxonomy): Bacteria > Bacillati > Bacillota > Bacilli > Caryophanales > Bacillaceae > Bacillus > Bacillus sp. D386. The sequence goes on from NZ_VEMV01000002.1 coordinate 610,251, forward strand.
TTTGGGGCAAGGTAAGATAACATAAAAAAAACGAGCATTATTGCCCGTCCTTTAAGCTACTTTTTTCTTATTGGTTAATTTTTTTGTAATATAGCTGATCACGAAAGGTGCAGCTGCTGCAATAACTCTTTTTAAGATTTTACTTTTCAAGATAATCACCATCCTTATACTTACCTTACCCGTATTCGGTGGAAGATAATCACAAGATTTACGCAAGTTTACCTTATTTGAATAAAAGAGGCTATCAGAAAAGTGAATAATTTCACAAGCTTATTGATTAATTATAGAAGTCATAGTAGTTTATTTAGTAGACGTTTTTTCAGCATAGGAGGAATTTAACATCATGGAAGAACAAGGATTACAGTATTTAGTTGCCCTTGCAAAGAAAAAGAAAAGGCTGTTAGACCATTTTCCTCTTCATTATTTCTTAAGAGCGATGATGGCAGGAATATTTGTAGGGTTTGTAATCATTACCTGCTTTAGAACAGGAGAATATTTCAGGGTAGCCGACTCACCTTTTGCATACCTATTCCCGGCACTTTTCTTTGGTATCGCATTAATACTCATTATTTACGGTGGGGCAGAGCTATTTACCGGTAATACCGCTTATTTCACTGTCGCTTATATGCGTAATGAGGTAACTCTCAGAGATTTAGGCCGAAACTGGGGCGCTTGTTATCTTGGCAATGCTGTTGGGGCAATCTTCTTTGCCATTTTATTTTACCTTACAGGCATATTCAGCCACATTCCAAACGAGCATTTAATGCACGAAATTGTTTCTTATAAAATGCATGGATCTGTTTCAGCTTTATTCTTTAAAGGAATCCTTTGTAACTGGCTTGTTTGTTTAGCTTGTTACTTGCCTAGCCAAGTAAAAGGTGACGGAGCTAAAATGGCAATGATGATTGCAGTTGTATTTTTATTCTTCTCATCAGGCTTTGAACATAGCATTGCAAACTTATCATTATTCTCAATTGCATTAGTATCACCACATCCTGATACCATTACAATCGGAAATGCCATCTACAATTTGATTCCTGTTACTTTGGGTAATATTGTCGGTGGAGCAATATTTGTAGGAATGTTATATCAGTTCTTAAGTAAATCAAGCACAAAGCTTCAATTACAGGACAACATGAATAAAATCTCTGAAATCACTGAGAAAGAAAATACAAAATAATAAAGTGAACCAAGAAAAAGAAGACCAATTCATAAAGTTTGAATTGGTCTTCTTTTAATTTCAGCTCATGACGGCCTCTTTATGAATGTGAATCAATTGATACTCCTCATGCGACAATGTTTCCTCCAACAAATCCAATAAATGATAATGATGAGTGAAAAAGATAACTTGAGTTTTTTTCGATAATTCTTTTAAGATAGATAACGTAATTTTTGAACGTTCATTATCAAAGTGAACAAGAATATCATCGACAATAAATGGAATAGGTTCATTTTCCTCACAATATTTTTCTATGCTTGCAACTCTTAAGGATAAATACAATTGATCTTTTGTTCCATCACTCATCGCGTCTATTCCAATTTTCTCGTTATTTCTTAAACCCAGTAGTACTTCTTCATCCTTTTCATTATAATCAACAGTCAATCCTTCAAAGGAGTTCAGTGTTAATTTTGCAAACAGTTTTGATGCTTTTGTTAAAATCGGATTTTGATTTTCGGAACGGAAATATTCTATTCCCTTCTGTAATACAAATGTAGCTAATTTTTTTTGGACATATTGATCGGTCAATTCTGCGAGCTCAGCCAGGATACTTTCTCTTTCTTCTGCGGCCTGAACAGCTGCATATGAATTTCCCTTAATCTTTTCTTCATATTCTTTTCTGCATACACCAAAGATTTGGTTCTGTTCCGTTCTTTTCTCTTCCAAATCTGCAAGCTCTGCCTTTAATTCTGCCATTTCACTTTCCATAAAATCTAAATCAAGCTTGTCTATTTCATCCTTCATTTCTTGAATCGATAAGCCATTGCCAATCTCAAGTAACACCTTCTCCAGATTGATCAGTTCTGCAGACAGCTTTTGCTTTTGTCGATATTTATCTTCAATAATTTGCATTTCCTCGATGGTCTTTACACTTGCTGTCTGTAACAATTCATCAAGACGATTAAGCGCCATCTCTTTCTTATCCTTCGCTAACCGATATTCTTTTTTCCGTTTATCCAATTGTCCTTGCCATTCGAGTTGATTTTGCTTACACTTTTTCTGCTCCTGCAACTGATTCGTTAAATCATAGATAAAGGATTGGATATTTATTGGTTCAGGTAACTGTAACGTGTTAGCTACAATTCTGATATAATCTACATAATCCTGTACAAATAACATGCCAGCTTTTGCTTTGCTATTGATATCTGCCCATTCATCATACGTAGTAGTCAATTCATTGTACTTATCAAGCCTTTCCATTGTGTAATCAATCGGAGCCTGACTTTCAACTTGCAAGGGTTTAGTAGCATCCTCCCATGCTTCTCTCCAATTGACTAATTCACTTTGCTTGCTCGCCAGCTCCTGCTCGATTTGTTTAAGATCAGCAGCCTTGCTCTTCCACTCTTTTTCCAATGAATTCTTCTCATTGAAACGCTCTGTTGCTAAATGGACTACTCTATTTGCTTCTCTTATTAAGTCTGTGAGTGTCCATTCTGACACTTGAGTATCTAGATCATCGATTACTTCTGACAGGGCAAGGTATAAACGGCTTTTGATAGCCAATCGTTTTTCTGTCAGCTCATCCCAAAGTTTCTGTTTCTTTTTATATTCGCCTTGATTCTGCTTAATAACCGTGTATTTTCTTACCCATTCTTTCATTTCAGTTGGCGATAATGGCTCAATACCGAACGGCTGCCATAGCTCATTCCACTGTTGAAAAAACAGATTCATCTCATCTTTAAGGAACTGCAGCTGTGTCTCTGCAGCTGCAATTTTGGTTTCAGATCTCTTTATATCCTGCAACGACTTATTCTTCATGCCCACCTTTGCAGATTCTTTCCACATAGTATCTGAAAGTTCATCCGTTGTTTTTAAATCATGCTCAAATTTTTCTTCTACCTCTTGCTGACTGCAGTATTCCTTAATTGCTTCACGATCAATGTCTTCACCTTTAAGTTTATTCTTAATTAAGCTCCAACCATGGTCGCGAATCTGACGGGTTCTCTCTAAATCATCTTCTGTAGGAATAACAGACAAGGCTTCTAATTCAGCAATCGATTTCTCCGCTTCCAAAATAATCGTTTTTTCAACCTTAATACTGCGCTCTAAATTTGTTTTATCTTCATTAAATCTTTCAAGTTGCCCGATGTACTGATTAATAGTTTCTTCTAAAATGGAAATGTAAAAGGAATCAAACTCCTCTACCGAACCATCCCATAGTGGTAAATAGTTTAGCTCTTCCATTGATTTGTCTTTAAGATCCTTCATTTCCTCTGATAAAACATCTATGGTTTTTTCAATATTTCCTTCTATCTGGGCATGGTCAAGCACAAGTTTAAGCTTGGCAATATTCTTTACTTCTCCAAAACCTTCCCATTCCGCACGCTTTAAAGCAACAGTTTCCTTTAGACTTTCATGTCGTTTATTTATTTCTTTTATCGTTTCATGTAAAATCCCATATTGCTTATAAAGCATACGGATTTTTTCTTTGCGAGAAATGGCAATTCTAAAATCCTCAATATTGACACTATCTACCCTACTATAGCCCAGCTTAAGGAGAATATCGTTCATCCGATTGAGTGCCTGCTCAGCCTTTGCCTCATTTACATGTAAGTCTTTATTCTCTTTCTCGTATGCACCAACTTGGCTGAAAAGAGATTGAATCCTAGACTCACATGTTAAAAGTTTTTCATCGATATCCAGTTTGGCTAACTTCTCTTCAAGCGCCATTATTTCTGTATTGGATATTTTGGCATTTTCATCAGCATGTTTTAATTCATTTAATACATTTTCTCTTTGTAAATTAAAATCGTTGGGTAAATCCGGAATTTCAGTGAAGCTCTTTTGTTGCTCTATTAATCTGTCTCTTTCAATAAGAATAGGAGCAGCTTGGTTTAACTTCGATAATTTTTTTAGAGTTGCGTCTACCTGGAGGTAATGCTCTCTTAATTCATCCAGCTGTTTCTTACCATGAAGATAATCATCCTCCAGCTGCATCCATTGTCTGGCGAGCATTTGCGAATCATTAAGTCGGCGAGTTAACTCTTTTTCTTTCTTTAATAATTCGTTTATTTTTGGTTTTGAACCACCTGATTTATATAATTCTTTACTTGCCGAATCAAATTCCTGCATAATTTTCTTTACTGTATTTATCCCTGAAGCTGCAGCAAATAAGCTCTCTCCGACGCTTCCATTTGACTCAAGCAAAGCTTCTCCGCCTTCTCGCAAAGTTTCATGATTGAGTGCAAACATATTTCGGAATGTTTCCTCTGACAGCACATTTATATACGGTAATAAAACATTATCTGGTAATGCTTCTCCCGCCTCATTAAGAATGGTCTTTGACTTTCCTTTCCTTCGTATGAAGGACAGAGTATTACCCGATGAATTGGATAGGCGGGCCTTTATACGTAAATTGGAATTGGGATGTAAAAATGAATCCTTAGAATTATGCGGAATGCCATACAAGAGTTGAGTAATAGAACGCAGCATAGTACTCTTTCCAGCTTCATTATTTCCATACACTACGTGTAAAGATTGATTTGGCTGAAAGTTAACCGGGTAATCAGTAAAATGACCAAACGCAGTCAGATTTAACTCTTCAAAACGCATGCCTTATTTACCTCCTTCCATTTGTAACTCAAGGCTCACCAGTTGTTTAACTTCCTCCAGTTTTTCTTCCAGCATGGCAACTGAATCAGGAATAACCATATTCTCTCCTCTTTTTAAATCGGTCGGTAATACGTTAGTAATCGCAGAAAACTCTTTTCTTACATCTTCGAGCAATTCATCCATATCACTTTTCTCAAGCCAGTTAAAAATGGAGGTCACTGGGTTATTTTCATCAGAGAAATGATTGGACTCTAACGGTGGAGCCGTTTTATTCTTTATTTTCTCTATCCATATTTGCCCATGTCCAACGGCAAAAGCTGCAGATCTAATGTCATTTAATACTTTTTCTTTATTTTTCATAAGCTCCTGATATAAAGAAGTATTGCCACTGACGACTACTCTGGCTGCGAGCATTCTACCATCTGCAGTATCTAGGTAATTTTCCAGCTGCTCTTCGATTTTCTGGAGAAATTGATCGTAATCACCAAGGGGGGTCGCATCTATCTCAATGATCTCCCAGCGTAATACATCCAGTGATATATGATTTAATTCCTGTATCTGACCATCGCTAACTTTAATCAAGGAACATCCTTTTGGACCTGTCTCTTTGCTGTGCCGGCTTTGAATATTGCCTGGAAAGAGAATGACTGGGTTTTTCTCACATAAAAACTCCCGTTTATGAATATGCCCAAGAGCCCAATAGTCATATTCTTTCCCCTTCATGTCCTCTATGGAACAGGGGGCATAATTCTCATGTCCTTCCCGGCCTACTGCCGATGTATGCAAAATCCCAATATTGAAATATCCATCTTCCTTTTGCGGATAGCTTTTAGCAAGATTATCTGTTACAGCACGTGTTGAAAATCCTTGACCATGTAGGGCCACTCCAAGTTCATCTATAAACATACTTTTGCATTTTTTATCATCAAAAATATAAACATTATCAGGAAGTTTTATTTCTTTAGTAATGATACTTGCTGCATCATGATTCCCTTTAATCATATAAACAGGGATTTGATGCATTTTTAGCCTTGCCATTTCGTTTGCAAAAAAGAGACCTGTATTGTAATCCTTCCAATCCCCATCATATAAATCACCTGCAATAATGATGAAATGCACTTTTTCTTTAATAGCAAAATCAATCATATTTTTAAATGCATCTCTGGTAGCACTGCGCAACTTTTCGACTGGTGCTCCTTCATATCTTGATAAACCTTTTAATGGACTATCTAAATGGATATCAGCAGCATGGATAAATGTAAAGTTCACAAAGTCTCCCCCTTTCCTCATCCTCATAATCATAGAATAGCATAAAATGGTATACACTAGAGCCCTGAACCTAACACTCCCAAATATTCACAGCTATATACAACACCTACCAAAAAAAGAACAAATGTTCTTATTTTTATTATATAAAATCCATTTGTATTTGTCTCTACTATTTCTATGTAAAAATCAGGATATTCCTTGAAACCTTTGATATAGTTAATCGTAGATACATATATGATAAATAAAAGGAGAGGTAAATAAATGAATTCATATACGGAAACCAATAAATATCACATTCCAGCCGTTATCAGAACTTTCGCTTTATCATTAGCTATTTCTTTAATTGGCTTTATTGTAGGTAATTTTGTTCCTCCATCCTTGTTCTTGCCACTGATGATTATAGAATTCGGTATGCTTATTGCGGCGTTTTTTGTGAGAAGAAGGAAAATTCTCTCATATAGTTTCTTATATGCGTTTACTTTTATATCAGGCATCACCTTATATCCTGTAATCGCAAACTATTTAGTAACAATAGGACCGCAGCCCATTATCATGAGCTTGGCTGCTACAGTAGTTGTATTTGGCGGACTCTCTCTCTACGCCGCGACAACAAAGCGGGATTTAACATTTTTAAGCGGATTTCTGTTAGCCGCATTGCTCGCCATCCTGGTTATTGGGATTTTCAATATTTTTTCACCTTTATCTTCTACTGCCATGCTTGTCTATTCATTTATAGGTATACTCGTATTCAGCGGATACGTATTATATGATGTGAACCGTATGAAACAGTACGGAGTACCTGAAGATGAAATCCCATTGGCTGCACTCAATTTATATCTTGATTTTGTTAACCTGTTCCTTTTTATCCTTAGATTTATTGGTATTTTATCTTCGGATGATTAGGCAAAAAAGAACTGTGAATAACCTTCACAGTTCTTTTGTATATATATTCCAATCCATTTATAATAAGCATTTAAGAACACTTAATGTACATAATTTCTCATCCTGTGTGGCAAAGTAATTGCATAGAACTGCTTAGAGAGATGAGGGAATTAAATGAGTTCACAAACGGATACCGATAAAATTAGTTTTTGGTGTTTGGCCAGTATAGCAGCAGTGCCACTAATAATGACATTAGGTAATTCAATGCTTATCCCTGTTCTACCTATTTTAGAAAAGAGAGTTGGAATCTCCTCTTTCCAATCCAGTTTGATTATTACAAGCTATTCAATCGCCTCCATCCTTTTAATACCGATTGCAGGATATTTATCCGACCGTTTTGGGAGGAAAATGATCTTACTGCCTAGTTTAGTTTTAGCTTTTATCGGCGGGCTAGTATCAGGCTTTGCCTCTTGGAAAATGGAAAATCCATTTATGGTCATTATAATAGGACGAATCATTCAAGGAATAGGATCATCTGGTGCTTTTCCAATCATATTACCCTTAGTTGGCGATCTTTTTAAAGACGATGATAAAGCAAGCTCTGTTCTGGGAATTGTGGAAACATCCAATACCTTTGGAAAAGTTTTAAGTCCCGTACTTGGAGCTGCATTAGCCATTTCTCTATGGTTTCTTCCTTTCTTTGCTATCTCTTTTTTAAGTTTAGTCACATTTTTTATGATTCTTTTTTGTATAAAGTTGCCAAAGAAAACAGAAGAACCTCCTACACTAAAAGAATTTTTAAAGGATACCAAAAAAATATTTAAGAAGGATGGGTCATGGTTATACAGTGTATTCCTGACAGGGGCATTCGTCATGTTAATATTGTTTGCCATCCAGTTTTATTTATCTTCCATACTTGAATCCAAGTATGATATTCATCAAATTAAAAAGGGACTTGTGCTTGCTGTTCCCCTATTTTTCTTGTGTGTTGCTTCATTTATCACCGGAAAAAAAATAAAAGATAATATTAAATTAATGAAAATCCTAATTCTGGCTTCTATCATTGTTAGCGCGATTGCCATCACCTTTACAACTTATTTCGATAATATCTATATATTAATCGGAGTATTATCGATTTTTGGTGCCGGCCTTGGGACGATTTTACCGTCACTGGATGCAATTATTACTGAAAACATCGATAAAAAACAAAGAGGAACAATCACATCTTTTTACAGCTCGGCACGATTTTTTGGTGTAGCAGCAGGTCCTCCACTCATGTCTTATTTTATGAAGCATAATCAATCTTATCTTTTTTATAGCTTTGGTGCTATTTCATTGATTTTATTCTTTATTGTTCTCAAATTTATAAAGAGTGATGAAAAAGCAGCTACCTAAAAAACATGTCCCACGCCTATATAGGCAACTGGGACATGTTTTTTAATGTTATAATTATATCGGAAATTATCTTCATAAAAGGAGTGATTTGCTTTGTCACAATCAGGATGTTTAAATGTGGAAGCCTTGATGCCAGCCAAAAAGAAGTTTCTATGACAGGAACCGGTCTGTCAAAAATGTTTGATATTCAAAATAATCAATTTCTCGTAGTTTAATGCAATCATTGTGGCTATTCGGAGTTTTATAATAAAAAGTCCTCTGCTAGCAGCAATGTTTTAGACATTTTCTTTAGAGGATGATCATCCCTCCCTTCTCCTCCGTCTTACTTATGGCAGTAATCCATACCTTCCTCAAAATTAGATAACTCAATCCTCCATTTATAAGATAAAAACTCAATTAATCCTCTTAGGATAAATTTCCTGTTTTTTATTCATTACACGTTAAAAACGGTTACCTTCTTTTGTACAGGGAATGAACATAATAAGGATTTCCAAAGCCTTAATTACCAGTCAAGGAGGAATTATATGCAAAATACCAAGATGAAAGCAATAGTAATAGAAGAGTATGGCGGACAGAATGCTTTAAAAGAAAAAGTAGTTGAAAAGCCGCCTCTATTAGATAATCAGGTCTTAATCGAAGTAAAAGCTGCATCCGTCAATCCAATTGATTGGAAATTAAGAGAAGGCCATCTTGCTGATCAATATGCATTCGAATTCCCTATTATATTAGGCTTGGACGTTGCAGGAATTGTTAAAGAGGTTGGTAAACACGTCGTTGATTTTACAAATGGAGACAGGGTTTTTGCACGTCTCGATACAACTCGTTATGGAGCCTATGCTGAATACACAGCTGTTGATGAATTACTAATTGCGAAAATCCCTGATAATTTATCTTTTAAGGAGGCTGCATCCGTCCCATTGGCTGGAATGACGGCATATCAGTGTTTATTTGATGCATTGGAAATTATGGAAGGACAGAAAATTCTTATTCATGGTGGTGCAGGAGGTGTTGGTTCGTACGCAATCCAATTAGCTAAACTTAAAGGAGCCTATGTAGCCACCACAGCCAGCAAAAAAAACCATGGATTTCTAAAGGAATTAGGAGCCGATCTATGCATTGACTACCATACCGAAAATATAGAAGATAAATTGACAAAATACGATGCTGTTTTAGATACAATTGGGACATCCGTTCAAACTGCCAGCATGAAAATCCTACGTCGAGGCGGCAGATTGGTATCCATTGTAGACCCGCCAAACGAACAATTAGCCAATCGTTATGGCATTACGGAAGAATTTGTATGGTTAAACCCAAATGGTAACCAGCTAAAAGAATTGGCTAAGCTTCTTAGCGAGGGAAGATTGAAACCAGTAGTTGGTGAAACCTTCCCTTTAAATGAAAAAGGTGTTAAAAATGCACACGAATTAAGTGAATCCTCTCATGCGAGAGGAAAAATAATCTTAGTAGTTGATTAATATTTAGTTATTTCTTGGGAAATGATAAATAAAGCAGGCAGAGGAGTCACGTGTACGTACCTTTGCCTGTCTTTTTCATTGGCTCAATTGCATGTAAAAAGAGGCCGCTGTAAGTCATTAAATAACCTACGAACAGCCCCTTCCCTAATTTATGCTTGACCTAAAAGAGGTCATACCACTATTTTATAGTATCTAAACCCGTATTAGATTTAACCAAAATTTCATCGAACTTCGCTTCATCTTCCTTCTTACGAGATAATAATGTCCCTACAAATCCAGCCAGAAACCCTAGCGGAATGGATACCAGACCAGGTGTTGACAAAGGAAATAAAGGGTCACCAACCAGTATCGCCGCTCCAGCTTCCGGATTAAACACGTTAGGGCTGACTAAAACAAGTCCAACTGAAGTGATTAAACCTACTACCATTGCACTGATAGCACCAGTAGTGTTAAATTTCTTCCAGTAGATTGTATAAATAATTACAGGTAAATTTGCACTGGCAGCCACGGCAAAGGCTAATGATACAAGAAAGGCGACATTTAAATTTTGTGCTACTAAAGCCAAAAGAATCGATAAGACGGAAACACCAACAGATGCATATCTTGCCATCTTAACCTGCTCTTTTTCAGTTGCCTTTCCTTTTCTCAATATTTCATTATAAAAATCATGGGCAAACGCAGATGCCCCAGTTAATACAAGACCAGCAACAACGGCCAATATTGTCGCAAATGCAACTGCCGAGATAAAAGCAAACAATATATCCCCACCAATAGCCTTGGCTAGTAATGGTGCTGCCATATTCCCTGCTGCATTCGCGTTTACTATATCAGCATTACCCACAAAAGCTGCTGCTCCAAATCCAAGGAAAATGGTCATGACATAAAAAATCCCAATGATCCAGGTAGCATATACAACTGAGCTTCGCGCTGTTTTAGCATCCTTTACCGTAAAGAATCGTACAAGGATATGTGGCAAACCAGCGGTTCCAAGAACAAGTCCCATTGTTAGCGATAATGTATCTAGGCCATCAGTGTATTTTACCCCCGGATTCAGGAACGCCTCCTTTAATGGAGTAGCTGTACTCATCTGTTCAAACATACTTGCAATATTAAAATTAAATTTGGCAAAAACGATGAATGAAATGATAAAGGTCCCTGCCATCAGTAATACAGCTTTGACAATTTGAACCCAGCTAGTAGCATGCATGCCACCAAAAATAACGTATATGGTCATGAGAGCTCCAACAATTAAAACGGAGGTGGCATATTCTAAGCCCAGCAATAATTTAATCAGTGCTCCTGCCCCTACCAACTGAGCAATCATATAAAATATAGAAATAGACATCGTATTAAAAGCAGCTACACCACGTATTTTTTTTGCATCAAACCTTGCTGCCAGCATGTCTGCCAATGTATATTTGCCCAGATTTCTAAGTGGCTCAGCCACCAAATAAAGTACAACCAAGTAAGCGACCAAAAAACCTATACTATAAAAGAAGCCATCAAAACCTGTTAAAGCGACTGCACCGGCTATTCCCAAAAACGAAGCTGCAGACATATAATCACCCGCTATTGCTAAGCCATTTTGCCAACCGGTCAGACCACCTCCTGCTGTGTAAAACTCACTCGCATTGTTTGTTCTTTTAGAAGCCCAATAAGTAATGAGCAAAGTAACAAATACAATAGCGAGAAACATAAAAAAAGCCGTATAATTCATCTACTGTTTACCCCCTATTTTCAACACCTTATCACTTAAGCGGTCAAATCTGGTTGCTCTTTTAGAATAGATCATACATAACGTCCACGTCATAATAAACTGTGCAAATGCAAATACCCACGCCCAAGTGATATGTCCATAGAAAGAATTATTCAGCACCGATGAATAGGATGTCATTATGGGAAGTGCAAAATAAAAGATTAGGAAAAACAAGGTTAAGGGTATTATAAATTTTTTCTTTTCATTTAAAAGTTGTTGAAACTCTGGACTTTTTACAATAGCCGAATAATCCCTTTTCCCCTTTTGTTCCTCCTTGGATAACATTTTTTCTTCCATCTTAATCCCCTTTCTAATATTTAATTGAAACGCTTACAAAATATTCTAAATATTATAAACACTATTAGTATACTTCATTCAGAGCCTTTGGTAAATCAATATTTAGGCTTATTTTTATACAAGTTAAAATGAGGTTTGAATATGGGAGACCGTTTATTGAAAAAGGATTTACATACAGCAATTCCAGTCAACTAAACACTACAAAAAAGAGTTATTTAAGTAAGGATGTTGCTAATAGCATATAAAAAAGAGATAGCTTTTTGCTATCTCAGTGGTTGAAAGAAGTATTTACCTTTTATCCAGATGATTCTTTAGAATTTTATAAATGAGAATACCAGCTAAAATCCCCACCAATGAAAAAATAATCCCTTTAAGGATGTCTTGTGGTTCATTTAAGTCTTGTTTAAATTCATATTCTTCTCTTCTATCTGCTTTCACATATTGACCATCGGATTCTTGTACGACTAACGCTTCCTCTGTACTAACCTCTTTAATAGTAAAGTATTTAGTACCTTTCGGATAAGCATTAGAAAAATTACCCGATTGCGGTTCCATATCCGAATACTTTGTTACTTGTCCAATTTCATCCCCAATTTCGGTCACAGATTCTTCACTTACCTCATAGACATACCCGCCCCAAACCACAAACGGATATAACCATTTAGTTGCCATTGCTTTTGCTGGTAAAAATGAAGTAAGTAAAACAAATAAGACTGTAATCAAAAGCAGATATTGTTTTTTCAACTACATTCCCCCTTTTTCGGGATTATCACTCATTATTCAAGTTTCATTGGTAGTATTGTCGAACTAGCCTACCACAATCTTTAGTTAATTATCATCATTTTTATAATACTAGAAAATGGAAATTCTTTTTTTTCAAGAGCAACAAAAAAAGAGGCCATTGGCCTCCTTTAAAATCAATTTATATAATTCGTAGGATTTATAGCATTGGCTTTACTTTGTGTCCAAGGTCCTTTATGAAGCTCAAAGTGTAAATGCTGGCCTGTTGAACGTCCAGTATTCCCCATCAAACCGATCTGTTGACCCTTGCTGACAGTTTGTCCAGTACTTACTCTCATACTATTGTCTCTCATATGCGCATACACAGTTGTGTATTGTTGTCCATTAATATAGTGAGTGATAAATACTACATTACCATAACTGGAAGATTTGTAAGCTCTAGATACAACACCGCTTGCAGCTGCCACGATTGGAACAGTACCAGATGTTGCAATATCAACTCCGCCATGTGATTTTCCCCATCTTGGACCATATCCAGAAGTATAATACCCTGCAGATGGTTTCATGAACATGCCAGATGAGCTGCTTGAAGCTGGTGCACTGTATGTTGGTTCACTGACTTTTGGTGCACTAGATTTTTTAACAGATGAACTTCCTGTAGATGCACTAGAAGAGGATTCACTCTTTTTAGCTTCCTCTGCTCTTTGTGCTGCAAGTTCAGCCTGACGTTTTTTTTCTGCAGCCGCCTCAGCCGCTTTTTGTCTGGCAACTATAGCCTGACGTTCTTTTTCCTGCGCAATCGCTTTGCTTAAAGCTGTTTCTTGGCCAGCTAAGATAGAAGATTCTTCTTCCATACTTAATTTATGCTCTTCCAAGTGTTTCTCTTCAAGTTTAAGCTTTTTCATTAGTTTATTTTTTTCTTGCTTCTGATTTTCTTGTTTTGCCTTCAAATCTGTTAATTCTTTTTTCATAGATTCTAAACTTTGAAGCTTAGTTTCTACTTCTTGCTTTTTCTTCTCTAAATCCTTTTTATCTTTTTCTTGTTCAGCGATTAGATCATTATCAGCTTCCATTATTGTAGATACGGCATTCACCCGTTCAACAAAGTCGCCAAAGCTGCTCGCTCCCACTACAACTTCCAGATAATTCATCTTACCGCCTGTAACCTGATAGGATCTAGCACGTTCTTTTAATAATTCTGTTCTTGCTTCAATCTTCTCTTCAAGTACTACGATATCTTTTCTTAATTGTTCAATATCCTTTTTTGTGTTATCAATTTTTGTATTTATCTTGTCAATTTTTGAATTCGTTTCAGTAATCTCTGATTCCAGCTTTTTAAGTTGTGCTGTTAAATCAGTTTGCTGATCTACTACATGACCGATAGATTCGTTTGTTTGATTAATATCTTGATTTACTTTCTCTTTTTCGCCTCTAATTTGATTCTCTTTTTTCTCTAATTCTGATAAGGATGCAGCCGTAGCATATCCTCCTGATAATAATGACCCTGCACCAACTGCTAAAGCAATGTTAAACGCAATAAATGACTTCTTCAAGCAATGATCCCCTTTCAATGTCTCACATGTTAGTTTGTATCTTGCTTCTCTCTATATAAGTGACTATTAAAATAAGCGACTATTAAAAATTCATATATATAATTGCCAATCAAACCAATGATTGGTACTGCCTTATTATATCAATCTGACAATTTTTTTCTACCATTCAAACATTACATTTATATTTCGCGGAATTTCGATCTTGTAATATATTTAATAAAGTCCATTTTTCTAGTAATTTCGACATACTTTTTGCTAATAAAGCTACAATTCGCTATTAAAAATGAATCTTTTCACCCATAGAAATAAACCTGGTCTTTCAAAAGGAAAACAAAAGTTTATATTTTCTGAATTATTGGATAATAATAAAAAGCCTGTTTCTTTACAGAAACGGCTTCTAAAACAAGCTTATCTATTCAAAATAAATCAGGAAGTCTCTTTTTTCCTGCGTGGGGCTCTTTTTCTGGCTGGCTTTGTTGCTGGTTTTGTTTGGTCAATAGATGCCTGGAGTGCTGCCATAAGATCAACAACATTTGATGCTGTTTTCTTTCCAGCTGTAGGTGTGACCGTATCGGATTGTTTTTTCTGCTCAATCAATTCAAGTAAAGCTGTCCGGTATTCATCATGATATTTAGATGGATCAAATGTGGTAGTCAACTGATCGATTAATAAAATAGCTGTATCCAATTCCTTCTGTACAATTTCTTCAACAGCGGGGATATTGGGTACATCTGCAGCTTTTCTTACCTCATCAGGAAAATGAATGGTCTCCATTAGTAAAGTATTTTCTAAGATTCTGACCACAGCGAGCGACTCCTTTGCACGGATCGTAATTTTCGCCAGCCCAACTTTTCCTGATTCCTCCAACGCCTTCCTCAACAGGGAATAAGCTTTTGTACCGCCCTCATTTGGTGACATATAATAACTCTTATCAAAATAAATAGGATCGATTTCATCTATTTTGACAAAATCGATAATTTCAACTGCCTTGTCCTCTTG
This sequence comes from Bacillus sp. D386, assembly GCF_006346415.1. Taxonomy (NCBI): domain Bacteria; kingdom Bacillati; phylum Bacillota; class Bacilli; order Caryophanales; family Bacillaceae; genus Bacillus; species Bacillus sp. D386. Next base: position 625,389 of record NZ_VEMV01000002.1, read on the forward strand.
CTCTTTCTTCAATTTTTCCAGTTCTTCATCATCGAGCACAACATATTTTCCTTTCACGTACTCATAGGCTTTAACAATATCCTCTTGGCTCACCTCTTCTCCGCAAACTGAACATACTTTCGAATATTTGATAGGCGCATGGCATTTATTATGTAAGGTGCGCAGGGATATATCTTTATTCTCCGTTGCCGCATGAAGCTTTATTGGTATACTGACAAGACCAAAACTAATGGTTCCCTTCCAAATTGTATGCATAAATACACCTTCCTTTTTTTGTATATTATATCCAAACTAATTAATTTTAAAATGATTATTCAAGGTGATGTTATGGTTTATGTTCTTTTTTAATGAAGTCTATGATTTTTTTCATTTGGTTCGATTGATCAACTGTAAAGTAATTTTCAAACGGATTCATTCCCTTTACTAATCTATCCTTAACAGTTTTCATTGAGTAATGCTCTGTCTGCAACCCGCTCTTTACTTCATCCCAAAACAATGGCGCTGCAACAGAGGGGAAGGCTGTTTCCCTCGGTGAATACGGACAGATAATCGTCTTGTCTTTGTCATGTTGAATATAGTCTATATAGAGACGATTTGCTCTATTTTTTTTCATCCGTTCTATTGTAAAATTGTCCGGAAAACGATTAATTAGATAGAGAGCAATGAATTCGGTAAATATACGTGTTTCCGCATAACTGATTGTAGCTCCCTTCAATGGAAGATGAATTTGAATCCCCTTTCTGCCTGATAACTTCACGAAAGCCGTTAACTGAAATTGATCGAGTATTTGTTTCATTTCCAGTGCAGCTTTTACAGCCAAGCGTAAATCGCCTAGTTCAGGTGGATCAAGATCAAACACGATTTCTGCCGGATTTTGTTTTTTAATATCATTAAAGGGAATATGAAATTCAATGGCTGCCTGATTCCCGAGCCATAAAAGAGTTTCGATATTATTACATACGGTATAGTTAATATCATGGTTCATATCCGTTTTTACAAAATCAGGTGCATAGTCAGGTGTTGCTTTTTGATAGAATCCCTGAGAATCGACACCTTCTGGATATCTTTTAACTGTTAAGTGCCTGTCCTTTAAAAAGGGCAGCATAAAGTCTGCGACAGTAAGAAGGTATTCCAAATACATTTCTTTGGTCACTGATTGCTCTGTCCAGATGATTTTCCCTGGATTCGTAATGGCTACCTGTTCATATTGGGACAGTACTAATTTCGTCCATGTACAGGCTGTCCAATTCTCAGTCACCGCCAGGCTTATATAGACCGGAGAATTTAATTTATAATTTGTTACTGCCTTGTATGCCACTTGAATGCAAATACCAGGAGGGACCTTATAAATTTGGTTTTGCTGTGCTTTCCCAGTTTGATGTAAAATACCTAAAATTGCCTCGCGCTCTTCATCAGTAAATGCTTCTTTTACTTCAGCAACCTCAATGATTTTTTCTTCATGAAGAACTGCCACTGTACAGACTTTATTTTCACTATCATATTTAGTTAAAAAACATAGACCTGTATATCTCATATCTCAAGCTCCAATAAACATTCCTTTGGATTACGGTCGACAAATGATTCTAATAAAGGCTGCCTTAATGTCATAGATTCTGTCCATTCCAGATAAGAGACCTTCACTGTATAAATGGGTTGTATCCAGTGATACTGCTTTGTATTTCCCACTTTTGAGGTGAAAGGATTTTCAGTTTGTAAGGCTTTTTCCATAAATTCTTTAATCACCTTCCACTCATCCAGCTTATAGCGTCCTTTTCCTGCACGACCAATATACTTGAGTCCTCCCGAGGAGTCATACAATCCCAGTACTAAGGATTGCAGTTCACTCCCCTTTGTCACATATCCCCCAACTATAGCAATGAGGTCTTTATAAAATTTCACCTTCTGCCACCGACCGTCTTTCCCATTCAAGCTATAGGGTTTACGCAAATCCTTTGCAACGATACCCTCTAATCCCTGCTCCTTGATGGCCTCGTATAATGCCTCTCCATTCGAAAAGCTTTCTACAACCTGTACATTCTCTGTTGGCGTAATTATAGATGACAATAATCTTTGACGTTCTGCAAGTTCGTCATCAATAACCCATTTTCCATCCAGGTAAAGAATATCAAAAATCATATAGATGACAGGTCGTTCCTTTATGGAAAGATGAATCAATTCTGATCGGTTCATCCGGTCCCGCTTCATTACCTCATGAAAAGATGGCTTTCCATCTTGCATAGCGATAATTTCGCCATCCAAAATTACAGAGGATGCAGAACAATAGCTGCCTAAATCCGTAAACTCCGGATATTGCTTTGTTCTATTATTTAAATTACGATTAACCAGCTCTACTTCATCATCTATTTTGTAAACTAACATCCGCACACCATCCCATTTAACCTGGAAGATCCATTCCTCCCCTATTGGTATAACTTCAGCGGAAATCGGCTCAAAGGGTTTTATAGGGTCCATATTTTCACCTTCCATCTAATAGTGCAACAGCATTCGACATTTCATATTTATAGTATGGGAATAAAAACAAAGAATATGTCAGCGAGTGAATGAATTCCGCCGGAATCGTTGTCATTATTTTATGAGGCAGTAGTATCATTAGAGGATTATAAAACCTCCAACGAACTAAGTAACTTGGCTTCAAAAATTTTGGAGGCATCTGAAGAGACAAAACATATGATCCATTACGGTGTTTAAAAGAAATCCTTGCTAAAGATACAAAAAAGATAGCCATTGCCTTGGCTACCTTTTGAGTGCTATCTATTAAATGATTAATACTATAATTACAGGATGTTTTATCAAATGCCCCTATCTTACTTACTAGATGTTAACTAAGATACAAAAAACTCACTTACAGTAATGATTCAGTTCCATCGACATATATTTCGGTACCGGAAACATGACTTGACTCGTCAGATGCAAGGAAGTAAACCAAATTTGCTACCTGTTCAGCTGATCCTGGTCCATCTGCCAATGGCTGCATTCCTTCAGGATATTCGATAGGTATTTCGATTTCCTTTAAACTTTCAGACTTAGTTGTGCTGCTATCTATATTTGTTTCAATTGCACCAGGACAAATGGCATTAACTCGGATTTTATATCTGGCCAACTCTAAGGCCGCCATTTTCATAAATCCAATTTGACCGGCCTTCGAAGTACTATAGGCTGCCATACCAAAGCCAGCGAACCGTCTATTTCCATTGATTGAGCTTGTGATTATGATGCTGCCACCTTGCTCTTTCATATGAGGAATGCAATATTTAACAAACAAGAATGTGCTTCTAAGGTTCGTTTCAATCACTTCATTCCAGTCCGAAATTTCAAATTCTTCAATAGAAGACAAGGTCCCGTTTATACCAGCGTTACTGAACAGAATATCAAGCCTTTCCCACTTATTCATGACCTGTGAAATTCCTTCACGAATTTGAGCTTCATCACGGATATCAACCTCATAAACACAGGCTTCTCCTCCTGCATTTGTGATTTCTTCCTTTATTTTCTCTGCATTATCAATATTTATGTCCATAATACAGACACGAATGCCATTGTCCGCAAACTTCTTAGCTGTGGCTGCGCCAATCCCAGAACCTCCACCAGTTACGATTGCAACTTTACCCTTTGATTTTTCAGATAACGCCATACGTTTCATCTCCCATGCACATTTCTATTTATCTACTTATTTATCCAATAAGTACAATATTGAAACGTATGCCTGAACAGTTTATACATATATTCATAGAACATTTCCTATATTCCACCAATTTTTAAAAAATTATTTCCAAACCCTCTTATAAACCGTACTACTAACAGATATAATTAACATATCAAGCATGCGGTGCTGCCGAAAGGAGAAACAACAGGTTTATGTTTTCACTCAACCAATTTATAAAAAGCAGAGGGTTCGTCCGTTTTCTTACCATCTTATTTTTGATAGGGATTTTCTATGCCCTTAGAGGTATGATGAATTTAGTTCTATTCACTTTTATTTTTATTTTCTTAATGGGCGGTTTGGAGAGAATCATTTCATCGTCCATATCCAAAATCAGTCCAATACGAGTCAAGCCACAAATAATAATTATCCTGCTCTACACAATCATAATTTCCTCTTTGGTTATGATTATTTATAAATACATACCTGTCATTACCATGCAAATAACCGACCTTGTAAAAGTAATTATAGATTTTTACAAGCACCCGCCTGATAACACAGCAATTGATGTTGTGATCAGTGCAATGCAGAAGTTTGTATCACCTTCTGAAATTGAGGAAAATGCAATGGCGCTGTACAGTTATGCTGCAAATATCGGTAAATTAAGCCTGCAGTTATTTTTAGCTTTGCTGCTAAGTTTATTCTTTCTTTTGGAAAAGGAAAAAATCAAACGATTTACCGGTTCATTCAAGAAAAGCAAACTGGGAGTTTTATTCACTGAATTAGAGTATTTAGGTAATATATTTGTAAATTCATTTGGTAAGGTTATCGAAGTTCAATTTTTAATTGCATTTGTTAATGCTATATTATCGATTATTATTCTTTATTTCTTAGGGTTTCCACAGCTATTGGGACTCGCATTTATGATTTTCCTACTGGGACTTATTCCTGTTGCGGGCGTTATTATTTCCTTAATTCCTCTTTGTACAATTGCCTATAGTATAGGTGGAGGAATGCATGTACTGTATGTAGTTATTCTAATAGCAGCCATACATGCTTTGGAAAGTTATGTACTAAATCCTAAATTCATGTCGGCCAAAACTCATTTACCTACGTTTTTCACATTCCTGGTATTGGTGTTCGGTGAACATTTCCTTGGAATATGGGGCTTGATTTTAGGTATTCCTATTTTTATCTTCTTATTAAATATGCTTGATGTTCCAGATGCTGAAGTGACTGAACCTAAGAATATATAATGGATCGTAAAATAGGCATGAGTTTCGGAATCTTTCGAACTCATGCCTATTGTTATTCTTAAATATAATTCAACCGTACGTCTTACAGAGCACGGCTGCAGTCCACCCTTTTATATTCGTTGTCTGTACAAGGTTGATAGCTCTTTCGTAAAACCATCAATATCAGAAAAATCATTTTCAAGTGATTGAGCCAGCTGCCCCTTTTCAATGAATAACACCCGGTCGGCAAGTTCTGCGGCAACATCCATCATATGAGTAGAGAAAATCGTAATCGTGCCTGCTTCTTTAAGCTTTTTAATCATTTCTATAAATTCATTAATCCAGTAAGGATCGAGCCCATTGGTCGGCTCGTCCATAATTAAAAGTCTTGGTTCAGCTAAAATCGATTGGCCGAATAACAACCTTTGTCTCATTCCTTTAGAAAGATTTTTTACGAGCTCTTTCCGCTTGTCGGTTAATCCCAAACGATCAATCACCTCTCTCACTCGTTCATTGGAAATCTCTCGGATAGCTGCATAAAAAGACATAAACTCTCCCACATTCATGTCGCCCTGAGCATAAAATTCATCAGGCATATAACCGATCAATGATACATATTCTTTATTTTGTGCAGTCATATTGACCCCATCCAACAGAACGGTTCCGGCTGAGGGGGAAGAGATACTGGCCAAAATATTCAGGATAGTACTTTTTCCAGCACCATTCCCTCCGCATAAAGAAACACATTGCCCTTCCTTCACTGCCAACGAAAATGGCTGCAACGCTGTATTGGTTTTATAGTGTTTTGAGATATCAGTCACTTCTAACCCTGTCATTGTGCTCTTCTCCTTTTTAAATACCAAATTGCAATAAAGCCTAACGCAGCAATAAATACAAACGCATATAAGAATAGTACACCCCATACAATTCCTTCATTAAATAGCGGAACCAATCCATCATAGGCTTGGCCGAAGATAGAACCGCCGTCCAATCTAATCACCAAGAAAAAGCGTAAGAATTCTGCTGGATTTATGATCATCGCAATTTTCATAAGCACTCCTATCATTGAATAAGGTAAAGCACCTAAAATAGCAATTAACGCAGTCGGCCATATCATAATAAGAAGAAACCAGACTGCAACAGATAGAGTAAGTGCCTGCCATTTCGTGCTTACAAATGATCCTATAAAAAGGCCAAGTGTCAGGAAAAACAAGATTAACAGCATACTAAATAGAAAAAGCACAAGCATCCAAGTTAACGAAATATCAATCCCAGTCAGCAACCCAATTACCATACTCAACCAATACGCCAGTGAAAAACACACTGCCTGGGCAGTAAACTGGCCTCCAAGTTTACCAAAGAAGTAGGAGACGATATCTAATGGATACGTACATAATAATCTCCATTGGCCATTTTCCATTTCATTAGCTATTGAAAAAGAGCCAAAAATCAACATAAATAATGGCAATATATATAACATAATATTAACGACTGTTCCCGTAATATTTGTATATCCTGAGATTGCTCCATTTGTCCGCTCCAATGCCAATAAAAGAGAAATGACAACAATCCATAGAATGGCGATTGAATAATACGAACGGCCCCGTGATGTCATTCTCCATTCAGAGCTCCATATGTTCCACATTCTTCTTACCTCCCGTGACGACATCTAAATAAAAGGCAACCATGCCGGCTGCCTTGTTTTTTTCACCTGTTAACTATGGCTATGACTGTCCGTTTCCTTATGATTCATCTCTTTATGCTGTTTCCAATCATGTTTTTGTAAATCTTCATAGGATAATAAACTTCCCCCTGATTCTTCAGCAAATTCTTCAGCACTTGATTGGTCTTCAAAAGAAATTACATTGTATGACATTGGCGTCTTGATTTCTTCTCCATATACGAAATAGGATTTTTCAACTTCTATCCATTCTTTAGAATGATAATCACGTACAAAGGTCTTCTCAATTTCCTTATTCTCGTTTTCATCTGTCCAATTAAACATGCAACCGATATCATCAAAAACAAATGTTTTACCATCAGTTAAGATAATTTCTGTTGCATGCTGATTATCCGCAACCGACATATTACAGTTTGCGCATGTGTCAGTCTTCGAATCAATTTCCACTGGCTCAGTCGATTCATTACCGCAAGCAGACATAAGCATAACTGCAATTCCGATTAACGCAATTTTCCATAATGATTGTTTCATCGTTGTTTCCTCCCTTTTATGAATAGAAATAAACTGCCTATATACAATAATCCGCTGACTATCCATACTGGCAGATCAGCTTGATTGTTTTGATTGTTTGATTGGATAGGGTCCATTAAGGGACCTGAGTCCGTTAATAGCTCTTCATCGGTACTTTTCAGCATTTTTTGCAGAATTGTCATGCCCGGTGCCTGAAAAAAGAGTTGATACTCAGGAACTTCCTCTGTCAAAGCCAGAAAATAAGGATCGGCTCGGTAGATTAAATTACTTATACCATCTCCGTCTGAATCTATTTTCGCTGATGCGTCCCAGTAGTTCCCATCCAATTGATTCCCTTCACTTTCAATAGCCTGAGCGTCATTTACATTACCCAGAAAATCATTTTGATAGATTCGATTATTCTCTGATTCTTTAAACTGAATACCTACAAAATTTGATTGCAGCCTGTTATCCTTAACGGTATTCACATTGGCCTTTTCAATAAATATGCCAATCCGGTTATTGTGAATCTCATTTGTTTCAACCGTAACATTCCTAGAGTCATATAGTAACAAACCCTGAGAATTCACATTTTCATTATTTTCGGTGAATGTATTCTTACGTACCATTGCATCTTCAGCCCCCATAATCATGGCGCCGGTAAAGTTATTGAATGATTCATTTTCTTCAATCAAACAGGAATTGGAATACATTAAATGCACCCCATAATGGGCATCCCAAATTTTATTATTTTTAAATGTATTATGGTGGCTGTATTCTACATAAAATCCATCCTGAACATTCCGTATTGAATTTTTACCGAACGTGTTGTAATTTGACTCCCACAGATTAATAGCATGGCCTTCAGATGTCCCTGTAAATGAACTTTCTAGCACACTTACATGATTCGCCTTATCCAGTTTAATACCAGTCCCAGCTGACTTGATTGTGAGATTGTTAAGTTTATGATAATTTCCAGCCAGCACAATTGCAGATTCCTCAATTGGTAGGCGTGTTGCCTCTATTTCAATATTTGATATTTGTACACCCTCACCAGAAATGTTTATAAAGGATCCCTCTCCTGTATAACTCAGCACTGTATTTTCTGTTCCTTTAATGGTCATTGGCTTATTAATGGAAACCGGATCTTCATAGGTACCGCTTTTAACAATCAATGTTCCTCCAATGGGCGTTTGGTCAATTTGCTGCTGCAGAGTTGATTCTGCGAAACTACTCGGTTCATATATAATCAATAACGCTACAAACACTAAAAAGATGCGTAACCTTTTCATCATTAACCCACCTTTTTCTATCAATCGTTTGCTCCACTTTAAGCAGTTGATGGTATGATCATATTCATTATAATTTATATAATTATTTTACTTGAAAAATAATTATATTTTCCAGCATAAAGGTATCAAGCCCATCATCATATTGTATTAGGAGCTATTTTATGGAGAATTTTATATGTTTCAGCATAGAAGTTTAATAGGTTAAATTTACAGGCAACTATTATTGCAGAAGATTATTCTTGTGCAGGGGAAGTAACCAGGGAGATATTAGAGGGATAGGAAGAGTTCTTGCGAAGCAATGACCGAATAGGGTAAGTAAACTAACCGAAAATCTTAATAGACATTTGAATGCCAGATATGAATGGATTGGAATATAAAATAAAAGCCCACTACCATCTGTCAACATTATTATCACCACTGTGTCCTAACGACATTGTATATTTAGGTGAAGCGTTTACAAACGTTAACCTAAATCTTTGAAACAAATGGATAAAGGAACTGAATGAACAGCCACACATAATTTCAATGTACAGTTCCATTATCATTTAGCAATGTTTCTTTAACCTCAACAGCCCTTTTATAATAAATAGATTTCGGCATATTCTTTATTAAATCACATGTTTTGTTAATTTGCTCCAGGGCTTCATCCTTGTGGCCCTGTTGATTTAAACAAAGAGCAATATAGATTCCTGCAGACTGTACCATTCCTACATCGATTGGATGCACCAACGCACCGGATAGATGACATTTAAGCAGATTTTCCAAAGCTCGATCAATTTCTCCCAGACCATATAGTGCTCTCCCATATTCCAGATAATAAAGTTCGTCTATCTTTTCCGGATTTATCGCAAATTCTTCTAGGTAGTGAATAGCTTTTTTGTAGTCTTTTGTTATTTCATTATGATAAACCGCATATAAAAGTGGAAACATCATCAATGCAATCTTATTTTCCGAAAAAATCGCATATTGACGAGATTTACTGATTAATCTAAGAAACTCCTTATCATCCTTCATCACAAGCGGATAATTGGAAGCAATCCTGTATATATCATCCATACGATAATAGACATTCGTCTCTTTGGACAATGCGATGGCTTCCTGCATTCTTGTATGGGATTCTTTATATTCTTCCAACGCTAATAAGACGATTCCTTCATCCAATAAAAGCTTTAATTGAAATACCGTATTTTCTTCAAGTCCATTACCAGAGTAGAATTTTCTAATTTCACTCAAAATGGATAAAGATTCATCCCAATTTCCATGAGACAAACGATACTGATGATAAATCCATAATGTTTCAGCACTGTCTAAGAATAAAGAATTCATCTTAAAATAGGAGGCTGCCAATTCGATATATTTCTTCATGTTTGGTTTATCTAAATAAAGGCCTGCTTCCGCATAAAGGCTGTATAACTTCGCCTCCATTACTCCCTGAGGCATATTTTCAGAAACCACATGGGATAATTTATCGTAAATAGCTGAATAATTCTCTTGTTTTTTATCATTCTTTATCTCATTTAATAAAGGTAGATAATCCTCTTTCTCATTCAGAAGATCACTAGGTTCACAACCAAGCTGTTGAGCAAGATATTCAAGTGTGCTCATCGATGGGGTTGCTTTACTGTTTTCAATTTGGCTCAGCATTCCTTTTGTCAATCGATTTCCAGCCAACTCGGATTGGGTCATCCCTAAAGCTTTCCGTAACGTTTTAATTTTATTGCCCAGCATGGTTATCCCCTCCTTATGGAAAGTATACGGTAAATAATTCTGATCCACAAATTAAAGTTTAATTATTTTAAACTTTTTGTTGACTTCCAAAAATTAGTATTTATATAATAAGTTTAATGACATTAAACTTTTAAACTAAAGGAGAAAAGCCCATGAGTGTACGTTATACCGAAGCAGAACAAGAGAGATTAAGCGCAAGGAATATTTTATTGTTTTTTATTGGAAAATTTATTTCATTATTTGGTGCAAGCATCTATTCATTCGCCATCGGATTATACATTTTAAAAATTACCGGTTCGGGTACAAGTTTTGCACTTGCTCTTGTGTTTGCCTCTGTTCCCAGAATTATTTTTGGACCAATTGCCGGAACCCTTGCAGATCGCTTTAACCGCAAAACAATCATTATATTGACGGAAATTCTTAGCGGAATACTCATGTTTTTTATGATTGCCTATTCTCACTTTTCGGGGCTCTCACTTGCATTGTTATATACATCAGAAGTACTGCTAGGGATTTTTTCTACTTTCTTTTCTGTGACTGCATCTTCAACCATTCCCTCAATGGCTGGGGATAAATCTATACAAAAGGCTGGCTCTTTAAATCAATCCGCATCATCGCTTGCCGGTATACTCGGTCCAATCATAGCTGGTATTTTATACGGGTTCTTAGCAATTGAGGAAATCATTCTGCTAACTGGAATCACCTTTATACTTGCCGGTATAATTGAATTATTTATTATTTTCAACCTGTACACTGAGAAAGCGGCACAACAGGAAAAGACGCAATTCATGAAGAGTTTGGCTGAAGGCTTCTCCTATTTAAAAGAAAACGATTTTTTATTCTCCCTGCTCAAAGTATCACTTTGGATTAACTTCTTCTTTGCGGGTATAAATGTTGCAATCCCCTACATCCTGAACACATCACTGAATTTTTCTTCTCAATCATACGGAATTGCTGCTTCGATGGTATCTGTTGGAGCACTTATCACATCATTGATCATTTCACAACGTCCTGAAATGAAAGATAAATTAAAGAAAATTAGATTGGGCTTAATTGGTTTAGCAATACTTGTCATTATGATTGGCTTGCCTCCTATGCTCCAAATGACTTCTGTGATTGCCAATGTCAGTTACTACATCATCGTCCTTGGAATGATAGGTTCCATCGTCATGGTTGTAAATATTCCTATTCATGTATTAATACAGCGTACAACCCCGAGCCACTATCTTGGTCGTATTTTCGGATTAGTTGAAACGATTGCATCTGCAATCTCACCGCTTGGGATGATTCTTTTCGGTGTCTTGCTTGACTACATACCAGCTTTTTATATACCTCTCATCACTGGATTTTCACTGCTCTTAATTAGCTTTCTTGCCATGTCAAAAGTAAAAGAACCAAAGGAATCTGAATTGGCAAGTTAATGATAAAGAAGTATCGCCCGGCTTGGGTTATATCCAGCCGGGCATTTTTATACTCCCCTAATTGTTTTTACTCGATTATAGGCGTATCTTGCAGATTCCTCTATAATGAATTGATTCTGATTGAATTTCTAGCTGGTTACTGTCTGTATCGACTTCGATTCGAGCCGAATCGGGCTAGATTCCGGCTGATTCACTGCTTTAATACAGCCGATTCCTCTTCGAATCCAGCCAATCTGAGCTTGAATCCGGCCGATCGCCCCTTGAATCCAGCCAAGCTCTAAATCAAGCATGACACAAACCGTCTCAGCAATTCAAAAAAGCCCCTTTATGCGATAATCTAAACTATCGCATAAAGGGAGCTCCAACTCTCATTTACTATTATTTTTCTTTAGGAAATGCCTTAGAATACAAATTATATCCGCCATCAAGGTTCTTAACTTTAATGCCGTTTCCTTCAAGTATTCTGGTAGCTAAGTAACCCCTCATACCTACCTGGCATGTAAGATATAAATCTTTATCAGTCGGTATCTCTGATAATCGCTCTCTCAGTTCATCAACAGGAATATTGACCGAGCCGGCAATTGCTCCTTTAGCAACCTCAGCAGGTGAGCGGACATCAATTAAATAACCTCCGTTTTCCACAATCTCATCAATTTCATGCCATTGCACTGTGCTGACCATTCCCTCAATAATATTGGTTGCTGCGTAACCAGCCATATTTACAGGATCTTTAGCTGAGGAATATGGAGGAGCATAGGCAATCTCGATATCCGGAAGATCCAATACAGTTAAGCCACCTTTGATAGCTGTCGCGATAACATCAATACGTTTATCTACCCCATCCTTTCCAACTGCCTGCGCTCCGTATATTTTCCCCGTTTCCTTATCGAAGATCAGTTTCAAATGCAATTGGGAAGCACCTGGATAATAGCCAGCATGGCTGCTTGGTGCAACATGAACAACCTCATATGGTATACCTAAACGCTTCAGCATCTTTTCATTGCTTCCTGTTGAAGCAACGGTCAATTCAAACACCTTGGCTATGGAAGTGCCCAATGTACCGTTATAAACACTTTCTTTCCCGTGAATATGATCCGCTACTAAACGCCCTTGACGATTGGCAGGCCAAGCGAGCGGCACATAAGTATCCGTTCCGTTAATATAATCCTTTACTTCAATGACATCACCGACCGCATAAATAGATGGGTCTGATGTTTGCAGATGCTCATTGACTTTTATCGCATTCCGAACCCCAAGCTCGAGGCCGGCATCTTTCGCAATGGTACTTTCAGGTTGAACACCAATCGCTAAAAGTATCATATCCGTTTCTACTTCTTTGCCGCTTTTCAAGCGAATGATACGACCATTCTTTTCAAAAGATGATACACCATCCTCAAGTATTAAATGAACTCCATTGTCCCGCAAATGTGTGTGGACCATTTGAGCCATCTCCAAATCAATTGGCGCCATCACCTGATTTCCCATCTCAATAACTGTTACATCTATGCCGCGCTCCCGTAAATTTTCAGCCATTTCAATCCCAATAAACCCGCCGCCAATGATAACAGCCTTCTCAGGTTTATCCTGATCTACCTTTTCTTTGATACGGTCCGTATCAGGAACATTCCGAAGCGTATAAACAGATTTAGCCTCATCGATTCCCGGAATGGCTGGCCTAACCGGTTTTGAACCCGGAGATAGGATTAGCACATCGTAGGATTCCTCATATTCCTCGCCTGTCATTGCTTTTCTGGCTATGACAGTCTTCTGCTCCCGATTGATTTTGATAATTTCTGTCCAATTACGTATATCTAAATTATAGCGTTGCCCCATTCCTTCAACTGTTTGAACAAGCAGTTTATTACGGTTTTGGATAACTTCTCCTATATAATATGGAAGACCACAATTCGCAAATGAAATATATTCACCTTTTTCAAACATGATGATTTCATCTTTTTCGCTTAGACGGCGCAGTCTTGCCGCAGCAGATGCTCCGCCTGCCACACCGCCAACAATTAAAATCTTCATTTTAATAGACCTCCATTAGTTCATCGATTAGTCTAATCGTAATATACCCTATTGGGTATGTCAATTTATCAAACTCACATGATTACACTCTATCATTGCTCCCGATAACAGTTTTCATAACACCGTTTTACTTTTAAATAATACCCAAAAAAAGCAAACCCACTTTTAACAATGGGTTTGCTTCTTATTACAGTTAAAAAGATTTTTTCAAATAATAGTTCTCGTGTTGTTTAACTTCCTCCATATTTTTAGGCAGTAAACGATAGAATAGGATTCCGCTTGCCAGAAGGATAACACCGAAAATAAATGTTTTTAAATCAGCCGTTCCTTTGATGATCACCCAAATGGAATATGCCGTCGCCAATATGGCTATGGTACCATCAATAATTCGTGAACGCATTTCATCAGATTTATATGTCTCGCCAGTCCAAACTAATTTCAGTTGGAATGAGGAGGAAATTAAATATGGCACTAAATAAGAAAGTGTCGCGATATAAATAATAAAGTCAAATGCATGAGCAATTGAATTTGAAATAGTTGAGAAAATAAATAATTGACCTAAACCATTTGAAACAATCATAGAGAAATTAGGAATCCCACGCTTATTGACCTGTAAAAACTTAGGGATAAATAAACCTTGTTTTGCTGCCTGATACGGGATTTCAGCGCTTAACAAGATCCAGCCAATTGTTGAACCAAATAAACTGATCAATCCAATGACCGCCAATGCTTTCCCACCAACAGGTCCCAGCACCGTTTCAATTGCATCGATTAATGGTTTTTCTGAATGGATAAGTGCATCCTGTGTTAATAATCCCATAACAAGTGTACTGATTCCCATATAGATAGCCAGGGCAATCAATAGCCCTAAAATGGTCGCTCTCTTTACATCTGCCTTTCTCTTCGCCCTTGATGCGAATACAACAGCGGATTCAACCCCTACAAAAGCCCATAAGGTTGAGACGGCAGCAAAATTTACCTGGCTGAGTAATCCCCGACTCTCACCATCAATTATACGAGTTTCCGCAAACGGTACAATATTAGATTGTTCAAAGGCAAATAGCCCAATTACTATGAATAATCCAAATCCAAGTACTTTTGCCGCAGTCGCAACAAAGTTTAATTTACCAGCATTCTCTATGCCTCGCATAATAAAGAAATGAACGCCCCAGAGCATGATTGTGCAGACAAGGAATGTTAAAGCATTGCCAACTTTTAGACTAAAATCCCCTATACTGAACAATTCAGCCGTACTGGTCAAACTTGGGAAGAAGGTAGATAAATACCCTGCAAACGTAGTAATGATGGCAATATTACCTGCAAAATTACCAATCCAGTATCCCCATGTAGACATAAACCCGGATAATCTTGAGGCTAAAGAATTTTCCTTGAACAATTCCTTAGCATAAATCTGAGGGCCACCTGTTAAATGTGGCTTACGAACAGCCAGATTCCCAAAAACCAGCGCAATAGTTAGTACACCCAATCCTGTTAATCCCCATGCCATAATTACTCCGGCAGGACTAGCTACTTCTGCCAGCGTACGCGGCAACATAAAAATACCAGACCCAACCATATTGCCGACTACAAATGCCGTTAAAATCCAAAAACCCAGTTGCTTCTTATTGTGCACGATAATTCCCCTTCCAAAGCTGTCATGTTACTCTCTATTTTTGAATTATCCATTTCTGTGTAAATAAACTAAATAAAAAACACACCTTATTGTTAAGGTGTGCAACATTTTATGATTAGCCACACCAGACAATAAATGGATAGTTCTCCATGGTCTATATACATATCGCGATGTATATATTCCATGACAGTCCTGCACCTATTCGGATACAGTCCCAGCTGCTCTCTTCGGAAAAAAAGAGCGCTTCGGCAGATTTTCCTTTCAACTAAAGTCAGCAAGCTTTCCGGCTCTCTTTTTAGTTTACTAATAAAATCTGCGACCTCTACCTCATCTTTTAGTCCGATGAGGATTTGTATTAAATTAAATTATTCCTGTATAAAGGATACAGTGAAAACGCGAATGCTGTCAATATTATTCGACAATGTTATTTTCAAATCAACTTATTTATGATTAATCCATTTGTTTTGGAAAGCTGCTATACTGCTATATTCAGTCTCCAATTTTCTGTATATATTGATGTAAATTGGCAGTAATTCCTCGTATCTTTCTACATTTGCTTTAACCGGCGTATGGACATGTGTAGTTCCCACATAATTTGATACAACGGATAGGTCTTCAATTTCACCGAGTGCATATCTGCCGAGTACAACTGCTCCTAAACAAGAGCTTTCAAAGCTTTCTGGCACATCTACTTCCTGATTAAAAATATCCGCAAGCATTTGCCTCCATAACTCTGAGCGCGCAAATCCCCCCGTTGCCCTGATTTTACTTGGCACACCTATCAATTCCTGCAAAGCTAATAAGACTGTATAGAGATTAAAAATGACTCCTTCAAGCACCGCTCTGACCATATGTTCCTTTTTATGATGAAGTCCCAAGCCAAAGAACGATCCTCTGGCATCAGGGTTCCAAATGGGCGCTCTCTCTCCAGCTAAATATGGGTGGAATAGTAGTCCATCTGCCCCCGGCGCTACTTTTGATGCTATCTTGGTGAGTACTTCATATGAGTCAATTCCGAGGCGTTTAGCTGTTTCTACTTCCGCTGAAGCCAGCTCATCTCTTAGCCATCTAAAAGTCATACCTCCATTATTAACTGGTCCGCCAATCACCCAATGCTTATCCGTCAATGCATAACAAAAAATTCGGCCCTTTTCATCCGTAATCGGCCTATCTGTTACCGTACGAATGGCTCCGCTCGTTCCAATCGTGACTGCTACAATCCCTGGATCAATCGCATTGACACCCAGATTGGAGAGAACGCCATCACTGGCTCCTATTACAAATGGAGTATCCGGCAACAGCCCCATATCCGCAGCATAGGCGGAGTCCATGCCAGATAAATAATATGTAGTTGGTACTGGTTTAGACAAATGGGTCTCTGTAATACCCGCGATTGCCAATGCCTCAGAATCCCATTCTAAATTTTTAAGATGAAACATTCCTGTTGCTGAGGCAACCGAATAATCAATCACATATTGCCCAAATAATTTATAAAAAACATATTCTTTAATGGAAATGAATTTATATGTCCTACCCGCTAATTCGGGATAATCATTCATCAACCAGGTGATTTTTGTAAGAGGAGACATTGGATGGATTGGCGTTCCAGTTCTCCGATAAATTTCTTGTCCATTCCTCTCATTTTTAATATAGTCGGACCACTTCTTTGAACGGCTGTCAGCCCATGTAATGCATTGAGTTAATGGATTTCCATTTTCCTCAACCGCAATTACGCTGTGCATAGCCGAGCTAAAGGATACTAACGACAGTTCATCAGGATTTATTTGGCTTTGGACCATTACTCCTCTTATTGCATTAAGTACAGCATGAAAGATCTCATCAGGCTTCTGCTCTGCTGTAAGTGGAGTCGGGCTATATAATGGGTACTCTACATGATAGGTGCTGAGCACAGATGCGTCTCCCGAAAATAATACAGCCTTTGTACTCGTGGTTCCTATATCAACTCCTATATAAAACATCTATCTTCCCTCACTTCCCTAAAAGCTCAATACTAGATTCTTACCTTTATTCATATTTTTATAAACAACTTAACACAATTTGATGCCCATTGATTAATTTTTTCACGACTGGCAAATACTTTCTACTAAATAAAAACGACATCAGGAGGCCTCATCCAAATTGAAGAATAAAACAATTGCCATTCTTGCTCCATTCTTTTTATTCATATTTCTATTTATTTACACGCAGACACAAAAAGAGTCTATTACAGAGGAAACTATACCTGTTTTGACTCAAACAGGAATTAAAGAAGGTCAATCTGCACCTGATTTCGAATTAAAAACTCAGGACGGAAAAAGCATAAAATTATCTGATTATCGCGGTCAAAAAGTTTTATTAAACTTTTGGGCAAGCTGGTGCCCTCCCTGCAAAAAAGAGATACCAGACCTCAATGAATTTTATGGTGAACATAGTATGGAGAAGATTACTGTATTAAGCGTGAATATGACCTATTCAGAAAAAAACAAGCAAATCATACAAGCATTTCAAGATATGTATAAGATCAGGTATCCTGTATTACTGGACCAAACAGGAACTATTGCAGGATTATATAAAATTATAACAATCCCAACCAGTTATTTCATTGACTCCAACGGTATCATACAAAAGCGAATAATCGGACCCTTGCAAAAAGAAACGATAAAAAATCTGATGGAAACAATTGATTGAGGAGCGACCCAAAGTATACCCAATAAAAAATAACAAAAAAGACAAAATTATACTTTTTTATTTTATACCTAAACCATAGTAAAATAAAATCTATGAAAAAAATCAATTACAAATCAAGGGGTGTTGATTCACGAATGAAAGCATACAATATTTTAATTACATTAATGCTTGTGTTAATCAGCGTGTTGTCTATTAAAAATTTATATGCAGGCCATTGGGATTTGCAATACTCCCTATTAAACGGCGGAATGGCTATTATTGTATTAGGTATCTTTACGGCTTATACACAGTCTTTAAAAGAACAATCCAATTAAATAACAGCTGGTTTGGGAGAATCCAAACCAGCTATTTTTGTATCATTCATGATTTCTTGCAATCGCTTGAACACAAACGGGTTTCGAAAGAGAAATCGTATTCCCTGTAAAGGTTGGAATACCTTCTTTATTAATTTCAAATAAAACTAATGAATCACTTTGCTCATTTGCTGCAATGAGTACTTTTTCTTCGTCTATTAACTCGAAATTTCTCGGTCCCTTTCCTTCCGTATGTGTAAATGCGATAATTTCCGGTATACCTGATTCTGCCACTTTGTACGTTGCAATACTGTCATGCCCTCTATTTGAGGCATATAAGAATTGGCCATCCTCTGAAATATGCAAATCGGCTGCTGTATTTTCCTCTTTGTAATCATCCGGCAATGTAGTAACCACCCCTAGAAGAGAATCCGGTATATGTTGGTCATTTAATTCAAATACTGCGATTGTATTGCTTAATTCCTGGATGACATACATGATTGGCAATGTAGGGTGAAAGGCAAAATGTCTTGGACCCGATCCAGGAATAGTAGACATTTTAGCCAAATTGGCAAAATCCTTATCATCGTATACATAAATTTTATCAGTACCTAAATCTGCTGCAACTACAACGGAGGAATTCGGTACCGGTACGATTGAGTGAGCATGCGGTGCATCCTGTCTGTCTGCCCAAACCCCTGATCCAACATGTTCATTTGTTGTCGTATGTTCTCCAAGTGTTCCGTCCTCTTGTAGTTCTATCCTAGTTACCGTGCCACCATAATTACTAATGTATAAACAAGATTCATTTTCACTAAGACTGACATAGCAAGGTGCCATCCCATTCGTAGATTTGCGATTTAACTCTCTAATCTGTTCGGATTGCCGATTGATTGCATAAGAGACAACCATCCCATACTCAACTTCACTTACCGCGTATAAATGGGTCTGAGCTTTATTTATAACAAGAAAGGAAGGATTTTCAATACCCGTATATTTCTCAACTAAGTCAAGTTTTTTTTCTTTCACGTTCAATTTGAATAGATGAATACCCGTACTTGTTTCTTCTGCATAAGATCCGGTATAAATCATCCATTCATTTTTCTTATTTCCTTGAATTTCATTCATCTTGACTGCCCCCATCCCGTGTTAAATAAACTAATAGTTTCTGTTTCATTTCTATTCCCCTTTTTAAAGATATTGAATCTTAAAAAAAAACCCACAACCTATATTTCAAGGAAGTGGGGTCATTTATCCGTATTTATATTAATTCGTAACCAGCTCGGATTGTGGATACGCAGCATCATGCAATTCAGTTTCAAGCTCTTTAGTATACATTTCTGTTTGCTGTTCAGTCCAATGCAGTACTTTTTTCATATACGAAATCACTTGATCTTTGTATTCATGAACATGCTTAATATCAAATAGGACCATGCCAGTTCTGCGATTAAAGAAATCAAGCGGCGTATAAGCCAATTCATATTCAATTGCATAGCCCAATTTAGCCAATACTGGTAATGGCAGCCCTATTTCGCTCGCTTTTTCTTTGTTTTTTCGGGCTATTTCAAACAGAAGCGGAGCATTGGATCCATATGTTGAAATAATCTCTCTTGCTTCTGTATCTGATAACCCGGTTCCGATTGCTTTTTCTTTAGTTTTGCTTATATATGAACTAAATTTCGTTGAGCCTCCAACACGGCCGCCGGATATCGGCATTTTTTCAGTATAGCAGCTACCGAAATGTTTATATCCTTCATCTCTGAATTGTTTAGCTACTAAATCCAAAACGGTTTCAGCCATTTTACGATATCCTGTCAATTTTCCGCCTGCAATCGTAATTAACCCAGAATCAGATACCCATGTTTCATCTTTCCTGGATATCTCAGAAGCACCTTTCCCCTCCTGGCTGATTAATGGGCGCACTCCAGCCCAACTGGATTCCACATCCTCTTTAGTAACGTTTACTGAAGGGAACATATAGTTAATAGCATCCAATATATAATCTCTGTCTTGATCAGTCATTTTTGGATTGATTGGATCTTGACCATAGAATGTATCTGTTGTCCCAACATAGGCTTTCCCTTCACGCGGAATCGCGAATACCATTCTTCCATCAGGGGTATCAAAATAAACCGCTTGTTTCAAAGGGAAACGGGATTGGTCAATCACTATGTGTGCACCTTTAGTAAGCTGAAGCACTTTACCTTTTTTAGAATTGTCTTTTTCACGTATAAAGTCTACCCATGGACCCGTTGCATTTATAATCTTCCTAGCTTTAATTTGGAAGGAATCCTCATCCAATATATCCTTAACATTTACACCTACTATTTTTCCATTTTCATAGATTAAATCCTCGACCTTGGCATAATTCAGTAAGCTTGCTCCTTGTTCAAACGCTTCTTTCATGACTTCCATCGTCAGGCGGGCATCATCGGTTCTGTATTCAACATAGTAGCCCCCACCCTTTAAGCCATCTTTTCTAACCAATGGAGCTTTTTCAATTGTTTCATCTACTGTAAGCATAGTGCGGCGTTCTTCCTTTTTCACTCCAGCAAGAAAATCATACATCTGTAAGCCAATGGAAGTAGTAAATTTACCAAATGTACCGCCTTCATGGAAGGGTAATAACATCCATTCAGGTGTTGTAACATGAGGACCATTTTCGTAAACAATAGCCCTTTCTTTCCCAACCTCTGCAACTACTCCTACTTGCAATTGCTTTAGATAGCGCAATCCACCGTGAACCAGCTTGGTTGAACGGCTTGATGTACCGGCTGCAAAATCCTGCATTTCAACTAGGCCCACCTTCATCCCTCTTGTAGCTGCATCTAAAGCAATCCCTGCTCCGGTAATTCCTCCACCAATGACAAGCACATCGAAATGTGTGTTTTGTAATTTATTTTTATATTCATGTCTATTTAAACTATTTAAACCCATCCTCTTGTTCCTCCTCTGTTGATAAGTGCTATTGAGATAATAAAAAGAGACCACAAAATACATTACCCTTATTTAAAGGAATGTACTCGCGGTCTCTTAAAATCTCTAACCTTATATTAACTTATTTTCATTATATCATTTTTTGAGTAAAACTCATACAAAATTGAATTATCATTTAAAGGTTCTGGTACTTGCCACAGCTCTTTCCCAACCATCAACTAATTCATTACGTTTCTCTTGTTCCATAGTTGGTTCATATGATTTATCAATGATCCATTGGGCAGCAATTTCATCCTGGCTTTCCCAGAATCCAACAGCCAGCCCAGCTAAATAAGCAGCTCCAAGGGCAGTCGTTTCATTAATTTTTGGTATTTCAACCGGCACGTTTAAGATATCACTCTGGAATTCCATTAAGAATGAATTCTTAACGGCCCCGCCATCGGCACGCAATGTTTTCAATTCAATTCCGGATTCCTCTTCCATTGCATCAATAACAGCTTTTGTTTGGTAAGCTAAAGATTCAACTGTTGCTCTGATAAAGTGATCTTTTGTAGTCCCTCTTGTCAGACCGAAGACCGCTCCTCTTGCATCACTATCCCAATATGGAGTACCAAGACCTACGAAGGCTGGAACGACATATACTCCATCTGTAGAGTCAACTGCCCGGCAATATGTCTCGCTATCAGCAGCATCCTTAAGCATCCTTAATCCATCTCGGAGCCATTGAACAGCAGAACCCGCTACAAAGATACTACCTTCCAATGCATATTCAACTTTACCATTTAATCCCCAGGCTAAAGTCGTCAATAATCCTTTTTCCGATTTAACCGGTTTTTCACCAGTATTCATGAGCATAAAACAGCCTGTTCCATATGTGTTTTTAGCCATTCCTTTTTCAAAGCATGCCTGGCCAAACAATGCTGCCTGTTGGTCACCAGCAATACCGGCAATTGGGATACTCTTACCAAAGAAGTGATAATCAATGGTTTGTGCATATACTTCAGATGAAGGACGCACTTCTGGAAGCATGGATTTCGGAACATCTAATATCTCCAGCAATTCATCATCCCATTGCAGGTCATAAATATTGTACATCATTGTTCTTGAAGCATTGGAATAATCAGTTACGTGAGCTTTACCGCCGGATAGCTTCCAGATTAGCCATGTATCAATTGTCCCGAATAACAATTTTCCTTCATTGGCTAAATCACGCGCACCTTCTACATTATCGAGGATCCACTTAACTTTTGTCCCAGAAAAATAGGCATCTATTAATAAACCAGTTTTGGAATGAAAAAGATCATTGTGGCCAGCATTTTTCAATTCCTCGCATATATCTCTTGTCTGGCGGGATTGCCAAACTATCGCATTATAAATAGGTTGACCTGTTTCTTTATTCCAAACCACCGCTGTTTCACGCTGATTTGTAATTCCGATTCCTTCAATATCTGTTGCCTCTATACCTGATTCTGAAAGACAGCCCGCAATAACAGCAAGCACTGAACCCCAAATTTCGTTGGCATTATGCTCCACCCAGCCCGGCTTTGGAAAGTACTGTGTAAATTCCTTTTGAGCACTATGTACAATTTCCCCTTTTTTATTGAATAAAATAGCTCTGGAACTAGTGGTCCCCTGATCAATTGATAAAATATATTTCTCCATTTTTTTCATCTCCCATCTACTAATTTTTATATTATAATCGATTTCTCTAAAGTTAGTAACTTATAACCTTGCTTTTGCTGGATCATTAGCTTGTCGTAGTGCTTGTTCTGAATCTTTATTAGTCATAAAATAAGCGATTACCAAGATAACTACAGTGCCAGCTAATACTGCCCAGAAAGCGCCTGTCAACGTATTATTGAAGACCGCTTTATGGAACAAAGCCCCCAAGGATCCGCCGAGAATAGGACCTACAACCGGAATCCAAGCATATCCCCAATTAGATGGGCCTTTCCCCGCTATCGGAAGAATCGCATGTGCAATACGCGGACCTAAGTCACGTGCCGGATTGATGGCGTAACCAGTTGTTCCCCCAAGAGCCATACCGATTCCTACGATTAAAAGACCGACTGCGAATGGATTTAGGCCTTCCGTAAAATCATTTGCTCCAATAAATTGCAGACCAAGCAATAAAATAAATGTTCCTATAATTTCACTAAGTAAATTTGAAAATGTATGAGGAATAGCCGGACCAGTTGCGAAAACCCCTAATTTTGTCCCTGGATCTTCAGTCGCCTTCCAATGTGGTAAGTATTGTAAATAAATAAGAGTTGCCCCAATCATTGCTCCAATCATTTGCGCCAAAATATATCCAGGTACATCTGCCCAAGCAAAATCTCCGCTAAACGCAAGACCAAATGTAACAGCAGGATTTAAATGAGCACCGCTAATGCCGCCGACTGCAAATACGCCTAATGTAACACCAAGCCCCCAAGCTATAGTGATAACAATCCACCCAGCATCCTTTGCATAAGATTTAGTTAAGTTGGCTCCAGCACACACTCCTGCTCCAAAAACAATCAAGATCATCGTGCCTACTAATTCACCCCAAAATGGTGTCATTCCTTCCATCTCCCTATCATATAATTTCAAAAAAAAATGAAGAAACAAGCACTAAAGTATTCCTACTTATTAAGGAATACTGCCACCTGTGTCTCCATGTCTTTCCACATACTTATTAACTTAAACACAGTGTAAAACTTTTTGTAAACGCTGTCAAATAAAAAGAAATAAATAGGGAATTCGACTCATTCCCCTGCAAAATACTGCCAAAGTTCTCGTTTAGACGAGGTTATCGAGACAGCACCAGCTTCAAGTGCTTCTTTCGCTTCCTCAACTGTTCGGATTAAACCACCCGCAAAGATCGGCAGCTGAATTTCCCCTGCAACTTCTTTAATCATATTAGGAAGTGCGCCCGGTAGTACTTCAATATAATCAGGCTGTGATTTTTTGACCATCTTATAGCTGCGTTCGAGCGCATGGCTATCAATCATAAAGATTCGCTGCACAGCTATTGCCTGATGTTTTTTTGCTTCTTGGATAACCGCTGATTTTGTGGATATGACACCAAATGGTTTAAACTCCTGACATAAATATTGAGTACCATATTCATCATTTTTTAATCCATTGATTAAATCCACGTGAAAAAACAGTTGTTTATCTGCCATTTTGGCCATTTGAGTAATATGTTTGATTTGCCCAAGATGAGTCTCTAAAATAACACCTGTTTTAAATCCTGATTGTAAAAACTTTTCAAAGTCCTTCATAGTTGAAGCTGCCGGTAATATTTTCTGATTCAATCTAATCTCTCCCATTCGGACCCCTTATTCATAAGTAAAAATCCCTTTCAATATAGAATACAATTAATCTATGCATTCTTCTACTAAAAGGGATTTATATAATTATATTTACCTTACTATTTCTGCATCTCCTCCTGATTCATTTTTTTTGAAAAAGGATAATCCAACGGACAGTCCAGCAAACAGGAGCAGGAACACAACTAGTATCGTTGCATTCGCAAACATCATACCGATGTCATCCAATGATACTAATGCTCGGAAGCCTGCAATCGAATAAGTCATCGGCAAGAAATTGCTTAGAGTACGTAAATATTCAGGCAGCATATCAATTGGCAATGCAGATCCGGTAGTAGATAGCTGCATAATCAGAAGTGCCACGCCTATAAACAAACCAATGTTGCCGGCAAGCATAGTCAGGAAGAACACAATGGACATAAATGAGATACTCGCCAATACAGCAAACAAGATAAGCAACAGGCTATTCGCAAATCCTGAATTAACAAAGAATATGGTAAAGCCAGAAAGAAGGATGGCCTGACCAGCTACCAATAAAGCAAGCAAACCAAATCTTTTTGAATACCATGCGAAGCCTGAACTAGCTTCATCCATTGGTTTTCTAACCCCAACAACTAACATCATTAATAAAACACCCACAAATAATGCTAACGATAGTACATATGGTGCGTTTGCGTAACGATAATACGGATAACTATTAATTTTCGAATCGATCAGCTCAACCGGCGAGGAGAACATGCTAATCGTTTCATCAGTAGCATTTATACCGGCCGTTTTTTCAGCTCCGTCACCTAAGCCGTTGGATAATTCAAGTGTACCATCTTTGATTTGACCGACACCTTTATCAATTTCAGTTACCCCTTCCTTCATCGTACCCCAGCCAGTATTAACCGTTGCGTTACCATCGGCTACTTGCTTAGATCCATCAAATAGCTGCTTAGATCCATCAACAGCTGTTTTCCAGCCTGCATTCACTGTGGCATTACCACCAGCCACTTCAGCAGCACCATTTTTCAACGTATTCAAAGATGTTGATAATGTACCCCATGCGCTATTCACTGTTGCTGTTCCATCGGCCACTTGCTTGGAACCATCATAAAGCTGTTTAGAACCTGCTACTGCGGTTTTCCAGCCATCGTTTACCGTAGCATTACCGTCTGCCACTTGCGCAGCACCTTTATTTAGCGTGTCTAAAGATGTTGTTAACGTACCCCATGCAGTATTAACTGACCCTGTGCCTGCTGCTACTTGTTTGGATCCGTCATAAAGACGTTTGGATCCGTCTACTGCAGTTTTCCAACCTTCGTTAACTGATTGATTTCCGGCAGCTACTGTGGTAAGACCGCCATTAATTTCACCAACACCATTAGTGATTACTCCCCAATTTGTTTTTACTGAATCCGTACCAGATTTTATTTGTTCAGCACCCACTGTTAATTCTGATGCTCCTTGAACAATATCCTTTTGACCCGGTATTATTTGATTTTCAAATGCACCATTTAATTGTTCTATACCTGGTTTAAGCTTTTCAGAAATACCTGAAGCCAATAAAGCTGCACCTGCATTGAGACCATTTTCTCCCTTTATACCTCCATTTACCAGAGCAGTTCCTTCAGCTACAGCTTTTGCACCTTTTAATAACTCTTGATAATCTGGGTTAAGTTCTATCCCAGGAATTTTCTCAGCTAATTTTTCTATACCTGCCGCAACTCTGGCAGCTCCATCTGCTAAGTCAGGTGTTTTCGCTGCTAATTGATTTAAACCTCCAGAAATTTTAGCGCTTCCATTTTCCAGTTCAGGCATACTACCATTTAATTGTTTGACTCCTGTTTGAGCTGATTGTAAACCAAGCAACATATCAGAAGTACCTTTTTTCAACTTTTCAGTCCCATCATAAATAGCTGCTCCACCATTAGCCAACTCCTCAATCTTACCTTTATTGCCATCAAGCTGGGAATAAAGATAATCTGATCCATCTTTAAGTTCTTTGGATCCTTTTGCAAGAGCCTCAATATCCTTCTCCTTCGCACTAAATGTTCCTGACAAGGTCCCTAAACCGTCTTCAATTGACTTTGATCCATCTGCTAGTTGTTGAATTTCAGCGGCCTTACCGCCAACGGTTGAATAAATTAAACCTGAGCCGTTTCTGAGATCAGCTGCCCCATCAGCCAGCATGGCAATACTAGCTGAACTTCCTGCCATTGTGCCATTCAACTGGCCTAACCCATCCTCAACCTGCTTCGACCCACTTGCAAGTGTATTGATATCGCCGGTCTTACCACTTACTGTTGAATGCATAAGGCTCGACCCATCACTGACCTGAGCTGCTCCATTTGCCAATCTTGCGATATCAGCTGATTTTCCAGCCATTGTTCCATTCAATTGACCGAGTCCCTGTTCAAGTTCCTTTGAACCGTCTGCCAGTTTTTGAATATCTCCTGATTTTGTCGTTAAAGAATCCAGAAGAGTTCCAGTACCATCCTTCAGTTTAACAGAGCCTTCATGGAGCTTTGTTGAACCATCCGCACCGGATTTAAATCCTTCTGCTACATCACCAAGCTGGGCAAAAACTGTACTGGTATAGGTAGCGGTGATTGTATCAGCAAGCTGCTCTTTAATTGTTCCTATAGCTGTTTTCGTTGCTGTTGCAGCTATAAAATGCAACCCTTCATTCTGCGTATACTTTAGTTCCGGTTTTTCCGGATTTTCATCCATTACGGTTGCTACCTTTTGGGAAAAGTCTTCAGGAATCTCAATTACCATATAATATTCATTATCATTAAGTCCGCGATTTGCTTGTTCCTTACTGACAAATCTCCATCCCAGGTCATTCCCGTCTTTCAGTTTCGCTACCAAATCTCTACCAACATTAACTTCCTTACCGTCTGTTACAGTACCTGAATCATTATTCACAACTGCGACCGGCAAGTTTGAAAGATTATCATATGGTCCCCAACTTGGCGTTAGCATAATCAATCCATAAACTAACGGTACCAATAATACAGCAATTAATGAGATCCAAAAACCTCTCCTGCGACCGAGTTCTGACATCCGATTCCCATTACCTAAAGCGTTCATTCATTACCCCCACTTGTCTGATTTATCTATATTAAGGTGGTTATGAAAGCGCAACCACTCGTATACTGATTATATATTCTGAATATTTAGTGAAAGTCCTTCTAGTAATTTAACAAATTTGTAAATTAATTAGATATTTTGTACCTTTTTTTAATTTTTAATAAGAAAATCTTATGACTTAATTAAAGAAAAACTTATCTTTTATAGTCTTTTAGACCTTTTCTATTACCAAAAGAACCCATAAAAAAACCTCCCTACTTGAAGTGGGAAGTTTTGTACTCTATTATTTTGGTCTTTCCAGAATAAATTGTTCACCAATCTTCATAAAATTTTGGCCAGCAAGCCGGGAAACAGGCTTGAGTAATTCTGTACTGATTGTACCATCCTTGTAGATGGCTTCATCTATATGATAAAAAACAATATTACCGATTAGTAGATCACAACCTGCATCTTCTGCGGTATGGCCTCCAAGCGGTATTACTTTATGTACGGTACATTCCATCCGAATCTTCGCAGGGCTAAGCCCTGGGACTCGTACATGAACACTATCTACTGTTTGAAAGGGAGATCCTTCTAGTTCACTTTGGTCCGGAGGCAATTCAGCTGCTGTCCAATTCGCTCCCTCCACGTTTTCTTCATCTGTAATATGGAGGACAAATTCTCCCGAATCGATTGCATTTCTTGCTGTATCCTTTCTTTCGCCATTCCGTCGCTGGATTGATACAGCAATCAGCGGGGGATTTGAACTAACGATCGTAAAATAACTAAAAGGTGCAATATTCATAATTCCTTCGTTAGAAATGGTTGAGATAATGGCAATCGGTCTAGGAACGACTGCCCCTGTTAAAAAGGTATAATTCTCTCGCTCACTCATTTCAGTTGGATTTAGCGATATCATCTAATCATCTCCAATTTATTTAAATTGCTGAGAAAACCATAATCCTGCAGCCTCTACCTCTGATTGTGTCAGCTGGTGTCCATTTTGTTCCCAATAAACCTCTACTTTGGCTCCGGCAGCCTTCAGTATTTCACTCAGTTCTTTTGTTTCTTCCGGTGAACAAATTGGATCGTTTTTGCCGGCACCTATAAAGATTGGCAGACGTTCCATTTCTGGCAGCTTTATTCCTCTTAAAGGAACCATAGGATGATGCAAAATAGCTCCTTTTAATACATGTTGGTAGTGAAAAAGCATACTGGCAGCTATATTAGCTCCATTTGAATAACCGATTGCCAACACATTGTTTCGGTCAAACCCATACTTGACTGAGGCTTCGTTTAAATAATCGTTTAGTTCCTTTGTACGAAACTTTAAATCTTCAACATCAAAAATACCTTCAGCCAATCTTTTAAAGAACCTTGGCATTCCATTTTCCGAAACGTTGCCTCGTACACTTAAAATGGAGGACTCAGGTGAAATTAATTTAGCAATCGGCACTAAATCATGCTCTGTTCCACCTGTACCATGCAGCATAAAAAGTGTTGGAAGTTTCATATTTGTTCCCTTTATAAAATAGTCTCTCATGCATATTCCCCCAATTGATCGCTTGAAACGTTCCAATTTATCCCTCGAATTCTTGAGATTCTTACCTCACAGGATTTCAATTCTATTAAGATCACTTTAAATTTATCTTGAAACTAGTATATTATACAACTTTATTTATTACAAAATTGAGTAGCAAGAGTATTACCTCTATTAAAATAATCGATTAGCATAAAGGGTCATTATAGGGAATGACCATTAACATTATTCAGATAACCACTCAATACAAAAAGGTCCCGATCAGTATGGAAAAGCTCTGATCAGGACTAATCATTGATACCGATAATATGGTTCCACATTGTTTCTTCTAACCTTTCTTTCCATCATGGTTTTGTCTTTTTTGGTACGAATCATTTAAACTATCTTATTAAGCAGTTAAACTATATGTTTGGAGTCTTTCGATAAAATAGGGACAATATTAAATACATACATGCTTTGAATTCTACTTTTCCAAACATCTCATTGCCATGCATAACTCTTTTTCATATATAGTGCCTTCAATCGGGATAATTTCAATTGATTTACCCGTATGCGGTGAATGAAGAAGTTTACCTTGTCCATAATAAATCCCGACATGATGAATGGCTCCTTTTCCATTATCATATGCAAAGAAAAGCAAGTCCCCCCTTTGTACCCCATTCAGCGCAATCGGCGTACCATATTGCGCCTGCTCACTTGCATCACGTGGAATACTATAGCCATTTGCCTTATAAATTGTATAGGTAAATCCTGAGCAATCATACCCATAACTGCTCAGTCCACCCCACAAATAGGGTAAGCCGACGAATTGCTCTCCAGAAGTGACAATGTCTATATCACTCCCTGGCTTCCCTCTCTCTTTACAGTTAAATAAAGCTATATCATCTCTGTGTAAATTTCCAATACCTAAGGGGGTGTCTACAAGTATCCGTCCATCTTTTTCACCAAGGTATGATAACTTCGTTTGATAGCTTAGCACTAGGGTATCTTGTGTTTTTTCCAGTGTAAGCAAAGCCTTCCGACTTGTAATCAAGGCAAAAGTGTCATTGGATGCAGGTTCATAATTCTCCAGCTGGCATAGAGGTACCCAGCCTGGATATCCTCTGGAATCTTTCTTTGAAGACTGCTCGATGGCAATGATATGGGCCCATCCATGTTTATATTCGAGCAGCAGGACCTGTTCACCAAATAATAATTGGGTCTGGATTCTATTGGATTCGCATAAATCAAGCCGCTCAGCCTCATTCATAAATAGAAGCCAATCCTCCAATCGGACCGGATGGCTAATGGCTGGACGATCAAGCTCTCTATAAGACTGATTTGTAGTCCAAACGGTCGCTACAGTTACATTAACGGTCATGATTTTGTGAGTAAATCCCACTTTTTGATCCTCCTCTCACTTGAGCTGAATATTCCTTATACCTAAGCCTTCTATTTCGGGTAAAGTAAATTTACTACCCTTATATTGTATGCCGCCTTCAATCAGGGAGCGGGATAACATGAGAGGGGCATCAAAATCATAGCGGGTAATATTACGTTTACTTGCAGCAAAGTGAGCAGCAGCTGTTAAACCTAAATGTGTTTCAATCATACTGCCCATCATGCATTCCATCCCTGCCGCCTCAGCTAATTGGTTAATGTACTGGGCGTAAAAAATCCCTCCAGTTTTCATCAATTTAATATTAATCATGTCTGCACTCCGTGTACGAATGACCTCTAAGGCTTGCCTTGGGGTAAATACACTTTCATCTGCCATAATAAATGTATTTACCTGATTAGTTACTTGTCTGAGCCCTTCCAAATCATCTGCCTTGACCGGTTGTTCCACCAATTCAATTTGTAAACCCATTTCCTCCATACGGCGGATTGCCTGAATCGCTTCCTTCGCAGTCCATCCTTGGTTAGCATCCAGACGTATCGTAATCTCATTCCCCACACACTTTCTAATTTCTTTCACTCTCGCAATATCCTCATTTATATTACCGAGACCTACTTTAACCTTTAAGGTTGTAAAACCGCTCTTTACATATTCCAATGCCTCCTCCCCCATTATGTGAGGGATATCCACACTTACCGTAAAGTCTGTTTCAAGCCGAGAGCTTCTGCCACCTAAATACTGATAAAGGGGCAGCTTACTATTTTGGGCCAGACAATCATAAATAGCCATATCAATTGCCGCTCTTCCGCTTGAATTTCTTGTCATAATAGCGGATAGGTCATGAAAAATCTCTTCGAAACACAAAATATCTTTTCCTATTAAACTGGGTTTAAAAAAGTCGTGAATAGCTGTTTCTATTGATTGTAATGTATCACCAGTAATAACAGCAGTTGCGGTTGCTTCTCCCCATCCAACCAAACCATTGTCACATTGAATTTTGACATAAACAGAGTCAGCTGTATTTACAATCCTTAATGCTGTTTTAAATGGTTTAATTAAAGGAACTTGTATACGATAGGTTTCGATATTACTAATTTTCATCTGCAATTCCGCTTTCAATGGTAAGTGTCTTCTCTGCAGTGCTGATTTTGGCTTTCACGCCAAGTGGTATTCCAATATGTGGATTGCAATGACCAATTTTAAATCCACCCATAGCTGGCTTATTAATCAGTTTTGTATAGTGAGTCAATACCTCATCAAGGGTGAGTGTCCGTCTGCTTTTTGGCTCGCAATCGGCAAAATCACCGATGACAAGACCGGCAATATCACTTAACTTTCCAGCCAACCATAAATGATTTAAGAAGATATCAATATTCCTAGGCTCTTCATAAATATCTTCTATTAAAAGGAGCTTTCCTTTCGTATCTATTTCGAAAGGAGTCCCCAAGGTCGTTGTGATCAAGCTTAGATTTCCTCCTACTAATTCACCCTCCGCTTCTCCCTCAATAAATGGGTGTAAAGGGGAGATATCCTCTTTATAATTCACTTCTTCTGATTGAAAAAGCTGTTTAAATGATTCCTTAGAGCGAGGATGTATATCATCATTTCCTAAATCAGATGCAAGCATAGGACCGTGAAAGGTAACCAAGCCAGTCTTTTGTCGAATTGCCGTATGTATAAATGTAATATCTGAATATCCCCAGAAAATCTTTGGGTTATTCCTAATGACTTCATAATTAATGGCATCCGCAATTCGCGCCGTCCCATATCCCCCACAAGCACAGATAATGGCTTTTACGTCTTCGTCCTTAAACATCGCTTCAAGATCTTCCACCCGTTCTGCGTCTTCGCCTGCAAGATAGCCATATTCCTTATAGATATGACTGCCCATTTTTACGGTAAGACCTAAATCCTGTTCCAGAAAAGACAGTGCTTTTTGAAGGGCCTCCTTCTTTGGAGGACTGGCAGGAGCAATGACGCCCACTGTATCTCCCTTTTTGATCCGTTTTGGTTTAAGTTGTTCTAACATCTTCTCACTCCCTGATTATGTAATAAAGGATTCTCTATTGAACATCCATAAATTAGCTGAGAACTATAGGTTCATTTCTTTATAGGAATCTTTAATATTAATAACTTCTTTGCGATTCCTACTTAATAAAGAGCCAACTAAAATAAATGTATGTAAAATAAATCAGTCCTATTCAGTTCTATAACTAAAAACATATCCACATGCCCTTACCTATTTTCTAAATTATCAATCAATTAATGCTATAAGAAATCTTAGAAAACCCATTTCTTCAAAAGAATACAAAAAGTACTTTTACTATCCCTTATTCATAATAACAATAACCCCCTTAATTTACATAAGTAAACAACGATTTAGAGGAACGATTTTTTAATATCAACAGGCAAAAAAATATCATAGGTAAGCCACTTGGAGATTGGATTTATGATTGGAGTTGCCGTGAACTGACATTCATTGGATCACCATAACAAGATCCTGAGGCTTATTTATTATTGACTGTTTAACGTAAAGTTTCTCGTTAGTTGATTTTGTATCGAAAAATATCGTATTGCTCCATTTAGCTTTACAGCATCTATGGTTACAATAGTTATAGGAGGTAGTTGTATGTACTCATTAAATTTTTCACATAACCTTGCTAACCTGCGCCGTAAAAAGAAACTCACCCAAAAGGAATTAGCGGATTTTATCGGTGTTACGAAGGCATCCGTATCTAAATGGGAAAATAAACAGAGCTTGCCGGACATCTTACTATTACCCCAGCTCGCATCTTTTCTAGATGTAAGTATAGATGAATTGCTGGGCTATGAAGCACAGTTGAGTCGGGAACAAATCCAAAAGCTATATGTGGAGCTTGCTTCTGACTATACAAGACTGCCCTTTAATGAAGTGATGAATAAATCACGAGAACTGGTTCGCCGCTATTATTCCTGTTATTCCTTTTTACTCCAGATCTGCATCCTTTGGCTGAACCATTTTCCTCTTGCAAAGGACCATGATGAGCAACAAAGAATTTTGCACGAAGCTGTAACACTTTGTGAGCATATAGAGGAAAATTGTAAAGTAATAGATATTTGTAATGATGCTATCACTGTGAAAGCTGTATTCAACCTCCAACTCGGTAAAGCTGAAGAAGTCATTGAAGCATTGGAGATGATAGCAGATCCAACTCGCATCTATCACCAAAGTGATTCAATTTTGGCACAGGCCTATCTGACCGTCGGGGATTTAGACAAAGCCAAAAGCTATACACAAATCAATATGTATCTACATGTGATATCGCTGATTACAACTGCGGTCCAATACCTAGCCATTCATATGGATGACCTTGCAGTATGTGAAAAAACGATTAAAAAAACAGAGGGATTGATTCGGCTATATGATTTAAACAACCTGCATCCCAATAGCGCAGCACAATTTTTCTATCAGGCAGCACTTGTCTATATCACACATGGAGAAAAAGAAAAGGCGCTGGGAATGCTAAATCAATATGTTCAGGTAGTTCGAGTGCTTTTTACCCATGAGCACGCGTTGCTCCACGGCGATGCTTATTTTGACAGGCTGGATGAATGGATTAGCAAACTTGACCTAGGAGCATCACCGCCACGAAATATGCGCCTTGTGGCAAAAAGTGTACTGGAGTCTTTTAAGCATCCATTATTGACAGCACTTCAGGACAATCTAGAATTTAAGAGAATACAAAGAGAACTTACGGAAGGAGTGAAATATTATGAATGAAGTTAAAGAATTCTTACCCTTTATTATTCCTTTGGTTATTGCAGAATTTACATTGCTGGGTTATACCATCCATCATATTTTGACACATAATACCTATAAGCGCGGCAGTCGTACCATGTGGCTAGTTATCGTGATAATCGGCATGCAATTCATAGGACCTATTCTGTATTTCCTGCTTGGAAAAGAGGATGAATGATGAATATGTTAACTTTATCTCATGTAAAAAAGCGGTTTGGAGATAAAAAAGTATTAGAGGATGTCACTTTTTCTGTACCGGAGCATACTGTTTTTGGTTTTGTGGGTCAGAATGGCGCTGGGAAAACTACGACTATGAAAATTATTCTTGGCTTGCTGGAGGCAAACAGCGGGGAGATTACTGTTGGCGGAGAAAAGGTTCGCTACGGCGATACTCCCACAAATCGGCTTATTGGATATTTACCTGATGTACCTGAGTTTTATTCTTTTATGGCTCCTAAAGAATATTTGCATTTTTGCGGTGAGCTCACAGGGATGTCATCTTCGAGTATCAAGGCTCGTACAACGGAGCTTCTGGAGCTTGTGGGACTCTCCAATGAGAAACGGCGAATCAAAGGTTTTTCACGCGGCATGAAGCAACGGCTCGGAATTGCACAAGCGCTTTTCAACCGACCTAGACTGTTGATTTGCGATGAACCGACCTCCTCTCTCGATCCTGTTGGAAGAAGGGAAATTCTAGATATTCTTACCGCAGCAAAGGAACATACAACTATTCTCTTTTCCACGCATATTCTTTCCGATGTTGAGCGTATATGTGATGAGGTCGCATTCCTTCACGAAGGCCAAATCGTGTTGCAGGAATCAATGGAAAAGTTAAAAAGAGACTATGCAAGCATCGGGTATGAAATTGAGTTGGAGTATCCAGAAGATACGGCAAAACTACTTGCTGCTTTTCCAAGCATCAAAAAAAGCAATGAGAAACACCTATTGCTGGAGCGAGCTGATCAGGTACAGACAGAAGCCGTATTACGTTTTATATTGGAACATCATATTCCTTTCCGCCGTTTCGAAAAGCAGGAGCTATCGCTGGAATCTCTGTTTATGGAGGTCGTCAGTAAATGAAATCTTTTCTAGCTTTTTTCAAAAAAGAGTGGATGGAATGGAGTCGAACAGGACGATTGCTCATTCTACTGCTAGTATTTGTACTTTTCGGGATTATGAATCCAGCTATAGCAAAGATAACTCCATGGATGATGGAAATGATGGCAGACTCTCTGGAGGGATCAGGCCTTGTCGTTACAGAGGTTACAGTAGATGCCTTGACCTCCTGGACTCAGTTTTATAAAAACATGCCAATAGCCCTGATTATTTTTATACTGCTATGCAGTGGATCCTTTACTTCAGAATATCAAAAAGGAACACTCATCCCTGTTCTGACAAAGGGTCTTTCTCGCTGGAAATTCGTTATCGCAAAAAGCATGATGATATTTATATCGTGGACAGCTTGCTATTGGATTTGCTTTGGTATCACTTATGCTTATAATGCTTTTTATTGGGATAATAGCATCGCCATGTACACTAGCTTTGCAGCAATGTGTTACTGGCTTTTCGGGCTTTGGGTGTTATCATTTATGGTGCTGTTTTCTACACTATCCTCTAGTAATACCACTGTTTTACTCGGAACTGGTGGTACTGTACTGGCGGTTTATCTCATCGGACTTTTCCCAAAGCTAGAATCTCTCACACCGATGAAGCTAACTGAAACCATGAGTCTCCTGACAGGGCTCAAAGAACCGGGAGAGTATGTCACGACGATTGCAATATCTGCCGGCATAGTCGGAATATGCCTCGCTGTTGCGGTTATGATTTTCAAAACAAAAAAGATATAAGATATGTTAAAACAGAAGCCCCTGTCAGGTCATCCTAACAGGGGCTTCTGTTTTCTCTACATTATAATGAACAATATGTAAAATATTTTTTAAGAGCTAACTTTACTTCTCGCAGGAGAGAACCAATTTTTCCATGAAAGTACTACGATGAAAATCAAGAAAAAAATGACCGCAATGAAGCTTAAATACTTGAGACCAATCATATTTCCGAAATAAAATCCAATCGTCATATAAAAGGTTGTCCATAGTAAGCTTGCTAAAAACGCGAGCGAGAAAAATTTTGCATATGGTAATTCACGTGTTCCTGACATATAGGGAGTTAGCTGTCTAAGTCCCGGTAAAAAATATCCTATAACAACCATTTTATTTTCAAATTGATCAAACCTTTTATGCATACTCATCCAGCGTTTCGGTGTGATTTTCACTAGATTTCCATACTTCTTGATGATGGATGTCCCAAGCTTCCTTCCAATCATATAGGTAAAAAGCATACCCACATTAGTACCCAATAGTGCAGCGCAGATGGCCCAAAGAAAATTGAGGTTTTGTTCAGCAATGACAGCACCGATAAAAATAACAAATGTTTCTTCAGGTGCAGGAATTCCCACAATCCCGCAAAATAAAACTAAGATAATCACCCAGTATCCATACAGCTGTATATAATTTGTAATAGCATCAAGCGTCATGTAGTTTCCTTCCTGTTTTCAAACCAAGATACATATATAACCCTGTTAGCGAGATTTATATTGATTTTCCTGGTTCGCCTGGTCTTTTTGATCTTCAGTATAGTTGTCCACATCAATGGCATAAATCGGCCTTTGTTTAACCTCTTTAAAAATCTTGCCAATGTATTCACCCACTATTCCAATACCAATCAACTGCAGGCCACCAATAATCCACAGAGAAATCATGATGGATGTCCAACCAGATTGTGTATTCCCCAGTGTTTTTTGAATCAGAGCATAGCTGCCTGCGACCACACTGATAAACAGCGTCAAAAAGCCAATGTAGGTAACACAGCGTATCGGCGCAACACTAAAGGAGGTAATCCCATCAAGCGCAAAAGAAATCATTTTCTTCAACGGATATTTAGACTCTCCCGCTTCTCTTTCCTTCCGATCATAAAAGACTTCAGCGGAGGAAAATCCAATCATTGGAATCATACCTCTTAAGAATAAATTCCGTTCCTTATATTTTAAAAGTTCTCCCAATGCACGCTTGCTCATTAATCTAAAATCTGCATGATTAGGAATTAGTTTGATTCCCAATTTGCCCATCATACGATAAAAGCTAAGCGCTGTAGTCCGCTTGAATATAGTATCCTTCTTTCGCTGATCTCGGACTCCATAGACAATATCATATCCCTGATTGTATTTTTCAACCATCTCTTTAATGACCTGTATGTCATCCTGTAAATCAGCATCGATGGAGATGACACAATCAGAATGCTTTTGGGCTGTTGCCAGACCAGCGAGCAATGCATTTTGATGACCTACATTGCCAGCTAATTTTAGCCCCTTGACTAAACTATTCTGTACACTCTCCATTTGTATTAAATCCCAGGTATCATCAACACTGCCATCATCCACAAATAAAATAGCACTCCTTTCTGAGATTACACGGGAGTCCAATAACTCTTTTAGAATGGATGAAAGCTCTTCAGATGTTTTAGACAATACCTCCTGTTCATTGTAACAAGGCACAACGATTGTTAATACAGGCAGATTCATTATGAGTAACTCCTTTACATGACATGATATAGATAGATCTTCCAAGCTGAATCTTCATGATCAAAAACATCCATCAATTCAAGGTTATTCTCATCTGCATTCACAATAGGTACAGCTGAGATTATATATTGACCGCCCATTTCTTTCAGTACCTTCGTATTCAACTCTAAATTTTTTATTGTTTTGGATGAATTTTTTTCGTAATCATATTTCTTACCAAGCTCATCCACAAAAATATAACAACGCCCGCCCCATTTATCAAAATATTTTTTAAGCTGAGCGTTCTTATCCAGCTCCTTCTCAATAATTTCTCGGAACTGATGCTTGTACGCCAATGGATAGTAATTGTTATACGTATCCAAAGTATAAAAGCCATTATATTGAGCAATAGCAGGATGTAATCCTATACTTACCACTCTGTACGTATCCTGAGGTTTTCCAATATAATCTTTTATCTCAGTAAATTGGTCAACAGCATAAAACTCCCTAAAAGTCGGTGAATCCAGTCTTCCATAATACACTTCCGGATTGTACATAAATAAGACAATCAGCTGAGCGACAATGACTCCTTTTGAAAACTGCCTCCATCTCCCTCCATTTTTCCAAAGAATACGGCAGGACAGGGCAAACAATAAGTACAAAACTAACGGTCTCAGGAAATGAAAACGGGCAAAATTAAAATTATTTAAAAGTGAAATTTGTTCTTTCAAGGATGCCCATCCCTCATAAAACCAAAACGCATACCATGCAGATAAAATAAAATTCAAGATAAACAGCTGAACATAGCGTTTCTCACTTTTCCAAAGCTTATTCCGATAAATAAACCATAAAGCTATAAATGACACAGGCAAAATAATATATTGATGAAGCGTTAATACATGATTATGTCCAATTATGTAATTTTTAAATATCAGACGGACAGATCGCGCAAATCCTAATGCAGAGCTGAAATATTCATCCCGGCTGTTGGGCTCTTCAGGAAATATCAAAGAATAAACCAAGCGATATTCAATCAACAGGTAAATAAAAGTCATTAAAGCAATACTGCCGAAGAATTTCCAATTAGGGTCTTTTTTCTTGATCCAATCATAAAGCCAAAGCAATCCCATAGCCACCAGGAAGAAAAAGAACCCCAGTACAAAGCTCGAATAAAAAGGCAGAAGAATTAAAATGAGCCAATCCGTCCATTTACTATCTCTGCCTCTAATATTCAAAAAGGCATACAAGGCTAATGGATGCCCCAATGTGGCAAGCATTCCGGATGGCCAAAAAGGAGTCAAAGCAAAGGCCAATGCAACGAATACACGTATAAAGCCATGTTCCTCTTTTCTAACAACATGCTTTTTAAGTAAGAGATACATTCCAATAAACGCAAAGATTCTAGTAATCGCCTGACTGATTGAATATGCCGTCATGGATGGTAATAAATAATGGAGCCATTCAATTCCGCTGAATTCAGTTCCAATTGAATTCCTCGGCAAACCATTAATGATTTGTGGAATAGTCTCATTTATCGGTCCAAACAGCATTTGATTATCCTTCAGAACCTTGTACCAAGCGATATTGGAATCTAAGTTATCATGCACCCGTATATGAGAATCTTCACCAAGTATAAACATCGGAGCCAAATAAATGATCAACAACACCATCGCAGCTATCAATAACTTAGTTTCCTCAGTCCATTTGTTTCTTAATTCCCCCACTGCTATACACCGACTTTTCAAGATATATTTAAATCAACCCACCAATAATTGTAAAATTATAATGTACTCATGGTAGCTATTTATATACCCCATGTCAAGGAGCTATTGGGTCAATATGGATATTACAAATCTTCACCCTCAACCTTTTTTAATGTAAACTAGGTAATTTTCAAATATAGGCTTATTGTTGTATGTAAAGGCAAATCATCATTACGAAAACAGTCAAAAATAAAAAACCAATTCAACCTGGGGTACTTAACCCCTTAAGGATGAATTGGTCTCCGCGACACTTCTTGAAATTTCTTTCACAAGATATTCATAATTATATTTCCTTCAGCAATGGTAGTAAATCCGCCAGTTTCTTAATCTCATAGGTAGGCTTCACTTGATCCGTTACTTTATGATGGCGGTTTACCCAAACAGATTTTATTCCTGCACGATTGGCACCGAGAATATCCGTCATCAGATTATCTCCAACCATCAGGACTTCTTTTTTTTCAACCTCTAATAATCCTACAGCATGTTCAAAGAGTTCGGGAGCCGGCTTACCTTGTCCAAAATCCCCTGAAATGACAATATGATCGAAATAGGGAGCTATTTCAGGTGTTATTTCCAGCTTTGTTGTTTGCAATTGCGGGGAGCCATTTGTCAGTAAAAGAAGTTTAACACAACCCTTTAATTGATCCAGCACTTCAAAGGTATCCTCATAAATAAAGGGATGTTTTCTTCTTTCTTCAGGAAACTTTTCCGCTAATTCCTGTCCTAACTCTGCATCCTCTATTCCCAATGCTTTCAACCCATTCGTCCACGCATCCTTGCGATAGAGCGGCATAATTTGAGCCATCTTTTGAAATTGCTCATGTTTGTCCTGAAAATCCCCCCATAATCCCTCAAATGGATTTATCCCAATCATTTGTGTAAAAGCGAATGTTTCATAGGAGCTATACAGTTTAGTGGCTTCCTTTCTAACTGATTCTTCTAGCTGCACTGGGTCAATCTGATATTTGTTTATAGACAGCCCGCAGGTTACCCTGAAAGCTTCCTGAACACTTTTTTGATCCCATAACAATGTATCATCGAGGTCAAACATGATTGCCTTTACCATATCGGTTCCTCCGTCCCAGCATCAACCGCTCCGGTTTGATCCTATTAATATAGAAAAGTTTTGTTCTTTGGATAATGGCATTATGAAACATTTCTATTATTCGATTTACCACTTTTCCTTACACGCTTACACTGGTAAAAAATTCATTGTAAAGAGCAGCCACTGCTCGGTTTTCCTGAAGTTCTTTCACACCAAACATCATACTGACTTCAGAAGACCCTTGATTGATCATTTCGATATTAATGCCGGCATTTGCCAAAGCCTTGGATGCCCTCGCAACTGTACCAACATTCGAACGCATTCCCTCTCCCACAATCATAATCAAGGATAAATTGTGTTCAATTTTCACCTCGTCAGCCTCTAATTCCTCTATAATCCGGTTCCTAATAATCTCTTCAAGCTCAGAGTCCATTTGATTCTGTCTTAAAATGACAGTCAAATCATCAATTCCCGAAGGAACATGTTCATAGGACAACTTTAAATCTTCAAGGATTTGAAGAAGTTTACGTCCAAAACCTATTTCTCTGTTCATTAAATATTTGCTGACATAAATGCTGCAAAAATCATTGTCACTTGCAATACCGACAACCGGACCATTGGTTAGCTCTTTTTTATTCACAATCATGGTACCAGGTGATAACGGATTATTCGTATTTTTAATATTTACTGGAATCCCTGCTTTAAAGGCGGGAATTAACGCTTCATCATGTAAAACACTAAATCCTGCATAGGAAAGTTCACGCATTTCCCGATACGTCAATACACTGATTTCCTTAGGTTTATTAATAATCGTTGGATTAACCGAAAATACGGCATCAACATCTGTATAATTTTCGTATAAATCAGCTTTAACTGCATTAGCCAGAATTGCACCTGTAATATCCGAGCCGCTCCGCGGGAACGTCATCACCTTTCCATCCGTTGTATAACCAAAGAATCCTGGAAATATGACAATTCCTTTTTTATTTCTTAAATGATACAGATTGGCATACGATTCTGCTAAAACCTGAGCATTCCCCGGCTCATCACTGACGATTAGTCCTGCCTCATGAGGATTCATGTATTCAGCCTCTACACCTCTGGCTTGGAAAAAAGCAGCTACCAATTTGGCATTATTGTCTTCTCCACTGGCTTTAACGGCATCCATAAACTGACCCTTATCGCTCAGGTCTCCATTAAGAATTTCCATTAAATCAGCTCTAATTCTTTCGACAACAGAGCCTGAAATAGATAAATCCTCTGCTATTAATCGGTATCGATCAATAACCATATCAAATAAATATTGATCACAAGCCCCATTTAACCAGCTTTCTCCACAGGCAATGAGCAAGTCTGTCACTTTAGTATCGGATGAAAATCGTTTACCTGGTGCCGATACTACCACTATTTTACGTTGTGGATCTGATACGACAATCTCAAAAACTTTATTCAACTGCTCACCGGATGCAAGAGAAGTTCCCCCAAATTTAACTACTTTCATTCTGCATATCCCCTATGTTTAATTTTCAGATAATATTAACTATTATCACTTCTCAGCGCTAAAGTTTCAAGAGAAAATATGAAAAATTTCAAATAATATCCATCGGGACTTCTATTCTTCGGAAGTAAGTCTCATTCACCAAAGAATTAGAATGGCAGGATGTTCATGAAGGCGTAATAAATATTCTAGTTATCGATAAAATTTTGATGCCGTAAAATAAATAAATTATAAATTTTAATAGATTATGTCGTAAACCTGTCATTTATAGACATAAGTTGGAAGTATAATTCTTAAAAATAAAGAGCGTTGAGGAAAAACAAGGTAAAATAATTATAATATTTAGTCTGGAGGGTTATCTTATGATGGCGGCATCTTTATTTGGATTAATTTCCATATTGGTATATTTAGGGATTATCGTTTTTATTATTTATGTAGCACTTACTATCTTAAAGTTAATGTAACAAAAAAATGAATATCTAAAGGATATTCGTGACGAAATCAAGAAAAGCAATAGCATCAATCAGTTAAATCCATAATTTTGATTCAATCTTTGATTCTTTATAACTTGTACCAATAACAATAAAAGGGCCGTCACTATGACTGACCCTTTTTTAAATTCTTGAATTTTTTAGGAACTATTATTTTA
Source organism: Bacillus sp. D386 (assembly GCF_006346415.1). Classification (NCBI taxonomy): domain Bacteria; kingdom Bacillati; phylum Bacillota; class Bacilli; order Caryophanales; family Bacillaceae; genus Bacillus; species Bacillus sp. D386. Next base: position 668,074 of record NZ_VEMV01000002.1, read on the forward strand.
CTTCTTCTTTATTTAATTTACTCCAATTGTACCAACCGTAAATCGCATTGATTGTCCACGAAACATACATGGCAACCATAGACCACTGTCCAAGCATAATGAACATAACCAAGCAAACAAGGTCAATTACAATCCATACGAGCCATTGTTCTCTATATCGTAATACCATGAGGATTTGAGCTACTATTGCCATTACATTAGTAAATGCATCATAGTAAGGCAGAGTATTACCGAGATAATTTTTACCGATATAACCCAGTGCGATAGTACATATAACAATTAACACAGCTGTAATGATCATCTGCACTGACTTAAGACTTTTTGCTTTTACTTGCATTGTTTCCTCGGTCATATTCTTCTTCCAAATAAATACACCGAGAATACAAGTTACGAAGTAGAAAATATTTTCGAAGAACTCAAGATACAGCCCCAACCCCCATACGATATACATATAGGTTACAATCTGTATAAAGTTGAAGATATAAGACGACAGTTTGCCTTTCGCTGTCAAAACAACACAGATTACACCTGATACTCCGCAAATCATACCGATAGGAGAATCAGGAACAAAGCAATATACAATGATTTGAAGCAGTACCATACTTATCATAAATATTTTTTCAAAGAGATTATAACCGTTCCAAAATTCGTTTTTTAGATAATTTTTAATTCTTTCCATTTTCAATGATTCTTTTCACATCACTTACAATAGTTTTGAAGTTGTTCCAATAGCCGCCATTTAGAACCGTTACCTTGTCCCAATTTCCCGAACTTTTAATATTGTTGCAAAGTATGTTGAATAACTCATTGCGTTCCTCCATTCCAGAATGAGCCATAAATCGCTCGTGGTCATCCACAAACTCGCCGCAAGGACATAGTAAATAAATTTTATCCCACCGACATTTTTTTGTGATTTCATCGGCCACTATAGCAACTTTTTCAAATTCTTCCTCTGTTAAGTCACATTGGCTGTCTCTGGAATACCCCTCTGCGTACATTCTTGTTACCATCGAGTCGGAGTCCGCAAAAAAGATTCCTTGATTGGAGGGTGAGTTAATTAATTTTTTATTGAGATTATACTGCCCTTCAAGAAAAGCCATATAGTCCGTTCCGTTTAATTCCCATTCTGCTATATTACTTTCTTGCATGTAGCCTCTTGCAAACTCATAACTGTATGGCGCATTGAAATATTTGCCCAGGTCGGCGGTTAATACTGATTTTCCTTCCGAAGCAGTACCGCATATAAGAATGTTTGTACTAAAAACTCTCCGGAATGGATACGTTATTTTATCCCAATGCTTTATGGGGTTTTCCCTTATCATCGTTGCTGATATTGGAGTTAATGCAAGTCGGTCAACCAAGATTGAGGTTTCATTAAACTTTCCGATTAAGTCCTCATGGTAATTCCTATCCCCGACATACCAAATTCTGTCGGTATCTGTAGGTATTTCTACCGCCTTGCGATAAATAGTTTCAAACTCTTTAAGCCAACCGTTCCAACCATTAGGATAATTTTCAATACCAATTTCATTTTCATTGATTGCATATACAGCAACCAAATCATCATCCGAAAAAAACTCTCTCACGTAACGATATCGCATTTTATGAGGCATAAGTGGTTCACCTTTGTCCCCGTCATATCCACATACAATGACAATACAACCGCCGTCGTTTTCTTTTTTTGCTTGCATAATTAGATCCAAATGCCCTCGATGAAGCGGAGCGAATGATCCAAATACAATACCAACTTTTTTTCCTTTAAGGGGTTTTTGGTAAGAGTTTAACACTTTTCTTCTCCCTTCTTTTTATTCTATAAATATAAAAATTAAAAGAAACTACGCCCTCGACTGAACCTCTATTTCTCTCATAGTACTACATGTAAATTTAGCTAGTTCTTTATTTTATTATACTAAAATAACATTATGAAAGAGGTAAGATTTACTGAAAGCGTACAGTTATACCAGAGAAAAAGAAACACCAAAAAAGGAGGATACACATTTTGAGTGAATCCTCCTTTTTTCATTGCTTTCATATAGAATGTTTCTTCTAAGTAAAAAGGTTATATACAGTTAGCTAATTCAACCTACAGGATGAGGTAATTCCGATTTAAGGATTGTCTAAATCTAAAGTTTCATCAAGGTGCTGGGCATAGTAAGAAATACCACGCTTAAAGTACTGAAGTATTTCATCATTTGTAGTTTCCATTAAATTCATTAAGACAATTTCCATAGCCCTTTTATATTCCCCTGTATTATATAAAGCCATAGAATAAAAGACTTGCAGGGCTCGATGTTCAGGAAATTCAGTCACACCGCGGCGAAGGACGTCAACAGACTCTTTATAATGCCCCAAAATGCGGTAACTGCTTCCTAAACCAAGGAAACATCTTTGTAAATCAGAACCGGATAGACCTAGTTCAATTGCTTTAACATAGTAAGGAATTGCTTTGTTACATAACCCAGAATTATCATAGGCAATCCCAATCTGATAATTTATTTCTGCATTTTCCGGATCATTTTCTGATAGATTTAACAGAAGATTAAGTGCATGATTTAAAATAGTCGAATCCTGTTTCTCACGACCATCTTCACGCAGCGCAATAGCATTATCCAGAAGTTCACGTGGATTTTTATTCATTTATTCCCACCTCATTGTTTCTTGTAATTTACAATCAGTCGCATTCCTTGTTCCCTACATTCGACAATATCGAATAAAACCCCTTTTTAGAAAGTACAATTAAATCCAGATTTCTAAAGGAGTTATTTATTTTATGAGTCACGCAGAACGACGGGGCAAGAAATATTTTGATGAGATTTTATTAAGAATTCTAGCTAACACGTCTACTAAATGTTACATCCCTCTGTTATTTTTACCGTTGCACCTCTAAAAACTCAACGGGTACTGTTTTTGTTAACCAAACATGATTTTTTGAACGATAAAATACATATCCTTGTTTCATCATTTCACCACTTCGTACACGATACACAACCGGTCTCCCATGCCGTTTCCCTACATTGATTGCTGTTTCTTCATCAGATGATAGATGAACATATAAACGACTCTTTGGAATTAGTCCAATACGTTCAATGGATTCTGTATACTTTTCTCCCGTACCATGCCATAAAAACTCTGGTGGATCCACGATTTCCAGTTCTACATCAACCGAAATGGAATGTCCTTGATTAGCTCGAATAAGTGACTTGTCCTCATTAAAAGAGTATCTCTGCTTATCATCGGTTCGCACAATTTCCTCTAGGATGTTCATATCAAAAGGATATTTTTTAGAAATACCCTTAATCAATTCCTCGACATTCGCCCATCCATGCTCATCCAGGGTAATTCCAATGGATTCCGGTTTGTGACGAAGAATCAAACTCATAAACCTGCTCGCTTTAATTAAACTCATTTTTTGGGATCCTCCTTTATAACATAAAAATGAAAAGAGAATAGAAGCTCCATGTTCGAAGCTGATTCTCGATTATTCGAATAGTTTCTTCTATTTTCTCATATAATACATCGATTTTCGCGAAACCAATGATTTAGAATAGCTAATCGGCTCGTGATATAATGATGAATAATTATGTACAGAGGACCCTAAAACAGGAGGCAGGTATTTTGTCCAAACTAGTAACTTTATTAAAAGAATCTAACTACACCGTTATCTTCACTGGTGCAGGTTTTTCGACTGAAAGCGGGTTACCTGATTTCCGCTCAACTAATAACGGATTGTGGAAGAAGCAAGATTCAGGCACTATTGCCAGTACAGATGCACTTAATCAAAATGTCAAAGAGTTTTTTGAATTTTATCGCCAGCGTGTGGTAGGAGTGAAGGAACACGGCCCACATAAAGGCCATTCTATTCTCGCTAAATGGGAACGTGAAGGTATTATTCAAAGTATTATTACGCAAAATGTAGATGGTTTCCACCAGGAAGCCGGCAGCAGTCGGGTAGCAGAGTTGCACGGAACCTTACAAAAGGTACATTGCCAAACATGCGGTAAGGAATATGGCAGTGAAATGTATTTAAATGAATCCTATCAATGTGAGTGTGGCGGCAAGCTTCGTCCATCCGTCATTTTATTTGGTGAAATGTTGCCTGAAAAACCATTCATGATGGCTGAGGCTGAAAGTGAAAAAGCAGACCTGTTTATTGTTCTCGGATCATCGTTATCAGTGACACCTGCTAATCAGTTCCCTTTAATTGCTAAGCAAAATGGTGCGAAACTGGTTATTATTAATTTAGAGCCTACTAATTTTGATTTTTATGCAGACCTCGTGATTAATGACCGTAAAGCCGGCGAGCTTTTGGCAGAAATAGATGCCGAGTTAATTGAAAATTATTAATAGATTCAGGCCAATCTTTGAGAAGGAGATTGGCTTTTTTATATGCAGTTATCTTCCATCTCAGTACCTGAAAGCTGTACAAATTGTAACTAAACAAAAGGCTCTGTTCGTATATATTGCTGCTAATGTCTGTTAATTAACAAATGCCTGAGCTACTTCATACAATATTTTAAAAAATGGAGTTGTTATTCATGGCGAGATGGATTGACATATCAACATCGAAACATCAATTAAAACTTTTTGATGGAAATAGGCTGATAAAAGCTTACCCAATTGCAGTTGGGAAAATATTATCACCAACACCTTCTGGGACATACAAGATAATCAATAAACAACGTAATCCAGGAAGACAATTCGGAGTTCTTTGGATGGGTTTGTCAAAGCCTCATTACGGTATACATGGAACAAATACCCCAGCTTCAATCGGTAAGAATGTCTCACATGGTTGTATTAGGATGTTTAATCATGATGTTCTAGAATTATCATCTAGAGTTCCAATTGGTACTAGGGTTGTTATTCATAAATGACTCTGTTAATCTAGCTCCCCTAACTGCATAATTTTGGTCAAAAATACGACATAAAAGCATCGCTTCTCTTATTCCACTAATCTTTGCCTTGGTTGAATAAGAACGGGAATTCAAAAACGAACATTATCTACAAACAGAGTCAAACAAAAAAACGACCCACTCATGAGCCGTAACGATATCATTCAACTATTATTCATTTAATTTAAGATTTTAGAATATCGTGGTCAACATACCGTTCCCCATTCAGAGAACTGATTACATTAATCGCGACTCTTGCTCCGTCCCCTGCTGTAATAATTGTATGCATGCTCACACCTGCAACTGTGCCGGCTGCCCAGACATGATCAAGATAGGTTTTACCGGAATCATCGACATCAATCACTTTTTTAATACGCGGTTCAGTACCTTCCTTTGTTTTGATGCCTGAAGCTTCAGCGAGGTCAACTAACATACCAGAAGCCAAGATCACTTCACTTGCCATATAGTTGGATTCTTCCGTTTGGATGATTACTCCATCATTCGCCACTTCGATTTTTTCAGCGGTTGCAACCTTGAATTCAGCGCCAAATTTCTCTGCCTGTTTTTTACCGATTGCAATAAGGTCAGGTCCAGTGATTTCTTCTACACCATAATGATTTTCAATCCAGGCACGTTTTGTGACACTTTTATCATTATCCAACACCAACGTTTTTTTACCTGCTTTGGCAGTGAATAATGCAGCACTTGCACCGCTTGGTCCTGCTCCAATAACTATAACATCATACATATCCTCAAACCTCCCCCAACCAATTATAAAATCCCTCTTATTATAACAGGAATAATTACCAATTCTATTGAAGTGATTTTTCCATCGATACCTGACCAATCGTTTCAGTGAACCAAGTTCTTTTATAATAGTCACCATTTCTTTATTAGCCAATGGTAGGTTAATAAAGAATCTGCTGGATACCTCAACTGACTGGAAAACATGTTTTAAAAGAACATACCTATATTCCAATCAGCGTTATGTTTAATCCACATCTGTACTTATACGTAAGTTGTTCGCTTGCAGAAAGCCTAAATCCTCTTTAATAACTCAATTCTTTCACCATTATTCCCCTCAATAAAAACAATTGTCCAGCCATTTCCCATCCTTATTGGCCCCTCTAAAATAGATACATCATTTTCATTTAAAATTTGTAAACAATCCGTTTCAAAACATATATGTGCCTCGTATAATCCTTTTTCATCAATCATTCCATTTTCAATCAATTCAATCCTTAATCGGTCATTCACTAAGAATACGATCTTTTCTCCATCCAATTCCATGTATTGTTCAGTGCGAAATCCTAGATATTTTTCAAAAAAGAACCTTGTAAGCTCCAGGCTTCTCACCTCAAAACCGACGTGATGGATATTCAACTTTTTCATATAATTAAGTTCACATCTCCAAACTCATGCCATAAATACTCCTTTAGTACGGCTTCCTCATACGTTTTAAAAAGGAACTCCGAATCAATAAAAGCAGTGAGCATATCCAAATGGCTCGCCTCAGGTTCATGAAAACCGGTTAGGATACCATCAACTGCTTTCATTTCGTAATCAGGTCCTATATACAAATGGGTGCTACCCTTGAGCTTTTCAGTTAGTCTAGCCGTCTCCAAAGCACGAACGACCGTGGTTCCGACAGCAATCACTCTTCTCCTCTCTTTTTTCGCATGCCGAATCATATCCATTGTCTCACTGGGGATTTCATAGAGTTCAGGATTGGTTTCCGGTTTTACTGGCCAGTAGTCATCTAGTAAATAGCTCAAGCCTGTGTGAAGCTGAATAAACTGAAGCTTAACTCCCTTTCTTTGAAGATTGAAAAGCATTTCCCAGGTAAAGGCTCGGCCAGCAGATGGCATTTCAACGGAGCCAGGGACTGAAGCATAGACCGTTTGATAGAAGTTTAAATCAAGTGCCTGTTTCGCATATTCATACCGAATGGGTTCTCCTTTCTGATATAAATAATGTAAAATACGATCCTCTGATTGAGAAAAACAAACACTCCACAAAGGGGTAGCTTCTACCCTGCCACTTATCTCTCCTTTCAATTGTCCTTCAGAAAAAATGAGCACATCTCCAACTTCTATATCTTCATGCAGGGCCAGCACTTCCCAGGCGTTATTCTCAATCTTTTTTGCAAACCTTATTTCTACAGCTTCGGCTTTAACGATCCCTTTTCTAGTAATTGTTGCCCTTGCTGAGGCAGGAATTGTCCTGCTATTATTTAAAACCAGAATATCACCTTTCTTCAGATACCGATCTAGATGGGAAAATTGAGTGTGTTCCATTGTTCCAATCCCTTTATCTGTCACCATTAGCTTGACTTGGTCCCTTCTCATACCTCTGAACTCGGGAGGTTCGGACGCATTTAATTCTTGAGGCAGAAAAAATTTTTTCCTGAGAGGCAATGCCATTATAATCCCTCCTGTTCAAGCTCGAACTTCTGTGCTTCAAACCGTTTACCGTTAATATGCCGTGAATGATTCGAGGCTAAATAAACAAAGGCACCCAGTACCTCCTCCGGTTTAGCCAGCTCCTCATTATGATTAGGGTCTGCCAATGCATACATGTCCGTATCCATACTGCCGGGGTCAATCATATTGATTCGTATATTCGTTTCCGAGAGCTCATCTGCCCATGTTTCGGTCAGTCCTTCCAGTGCAAACTTCGAAATTCCATAGGCTCCCCATCCCGCATATCCTTTTTGCCCTGCTTCTGATGTCACATTGATAATAGAGCCTTCATTACGCTGAAGCATTCCAGGCAGAACACGTTTTGTGACCATAAATGGACTTAGGCTGTTTGCCTTTATAACATTCATGAAATCAACCTCTGAATAATCCAGTAAGAGTGGCATCGGGCTAGGCCCCAATACAGCAGCATTATTAATTAAAACATCAATTTGACCAAATCTGCTTTCTGTCATGGAAATAAAGGCTTCCACATCACGCTGATTTGTAACATCCGCTTTTACTGCCAGAACTGTACTACCCAATTCCTCAGTCATTCTTTTCACTTCCTGTAACCGCTCTTCTCCCCGCGCACAAATTGCGAGATTGTATCCTTGTTTTGCAAAAGCAAGGGCTAATGCTTTCCCTAATCCTTTAGATGCTCCTGTAATCACAACTGTTTTCATGATTTATACCTCCTATAGAAACTTATACTTATAGCGTATTGCAAAAAAACAGCCATGCCCTCGGAGGATGGATGGAGTTTCAGCTACATCTTTAGTAGTACTCCACCATAAAAAATGTATAATAATAACAAAACATCTATTAAGGAGACTAAAGGTGGTCCGTAAAATTTTTCTCTCAGAGATTCATATATTGAAAGAAATCGCTGAAACATTAAACGAAGGCACTGATTTAACAGAAGTTTTGGCTCAGGTATTAAAGAAGCTTTTAAAAATAACCTCTTTGGAAACCGGCTGGATCTTCCTTATTGACGAACGGGGCAATTACAAATTAGCCGCTTCTGAGGGACTGCCGCCCGCTTTAAAAATTTCAGACTATGAACCCATGTGTACAGGTGACTGTTGGTGTGTGAATAAATTTTTAAAAGATAATCTACATAAAGCTTCGAACATTATGGAATGCAAGCGGTTGGAAAATGCAAGATTGAATCAATGGGGCGATACGTATGGCCTTGTTTACCATGCTACTGTTCCCTTATCAGCTGGGGATGAAAAATTCGGCGTATTAAACGTAGCCGTAACGAATAAAGAAAGATTCGAAGCAGAAGAGTTGGGTCTCTTAGAATCCGTTGCCTATCAAATCGGCAATGCCCTGAGACGAATCCATTTAACAAAACGGGAGCAGGAACTGAAAGTTGCAGAGGAACGAAATCGCTTGGCACGGGACCTGCATGATTCTGTAAATCAATTACTTTACTCTATTAATGTGACATCAAAGGCCGGAATCAATCTATCAAAAGAGGATTCAATCAAACAGATTTTTGCTGATATTGGGAGGATGTCACAGTATGCACAGGCTGAAATGAAGGCATTGATCTGGCAATTACGGCCAGATGGACTAAAGAACGGACTCGTTTGTGCCCTCAAATCATATGCTGAAATACTCGGTTTACAAGTTATTGTTCAGGTGAAAGGGACAGGATCTCTCCCTTCAAAAATCGAAGGAAATTTATGGAGGATTGGGCAGGAAGCCTTCAATAATGCCATTAAATATTCCGGTCAAAAAGAAGTCTTACTTTTTCTTGAATACAAACAAAATCATATTATCATGTCGGTTGAAGATGGCGGAGTAGGATTCGATATTTCATCAGTAAAGGGATTGCCGAGTCTTGGGCTTAAGAGTATAGAAGAACGCGTAACAGCCCTGCAAGGGAAATTAAGCATAATTAGCAAAAAGAACTCCGGCACCAGTTTAACGGTTGAATTGCCATACTAAAGGAGAATTTTAATGACGATAAAAATTGTTTTAGTGGATGATCACCATGTCGTTAGGAAAGGACTGGCATTATTATTAAATAGCCATCCTGATATGAGCGTAATTGGAGAAGGAACAAACGGTAAGGAAGCAATTGAACTGGCCAAAAAACTGACTCCCGAGATTATGATAATGGACTTACTAATGCCTGTAATGGACGGAATCGATGCAACAAAACACATTGTGGAAACCATACCGAATGTGAAAGTTTTAATCCTCACCAGCATGTCAGATCAAGACCATGCCATTCCTGCCTTGGATGCGGGAGCCAGTGGCTATCTATTAAAGGAAAGCGACCCAGAGGAACTAATCCTAGCTATTAAAAAGGCAGTAAACGGAGAAATCTATATTCATTCCAAAATTACCGCAGAATTAATGACAGTTCTGCAAACGAATAAATCCAAGCAGAATTCGTTAGAATCATTGACTCAAAGAGAAAAGGAAGTTCTCAAGGAAATCACCAACGGCAAAAGCAATAAAGAGATTGCTTCAGCACTTTACATAACCGAAAAAACGGTAAAAACTCATGTATCCAATATCCTGTCTAAGCTAGAGCTGCAGGACCGTACTCAGGCTGCTCTTTTTGCGATACGAAATGGTTTTTAATTGATTTGGATTCGCTGTTATTTTATTGGGGATTTATGTACTCTTCCATTCAATTCATCCGGTAAAAAAAAGAGAATAGAAAATCTATATAAAAAACCAGGTGAGTCATGACTCACCTGGTTTTTTATACGTAATTAAGCAATTAGCGAACTGCTTTCTCACGGGTTATAAGTACGTAAATAACCATCGACATGAATACGGACACAGCCGCTGTCATATAAATACTGCTGTAGCCAAATGAATGTCCAATCTGTCCGAAAATCATAGCTCCTATCCCTATACCTAAGTCAAAGAACGAGTAAAATGTAGCATTAGCCATTCCTTTACGATTTTGGGGTGCCTGATCAATTGCCCATGCCTGTAAGGCTGGCTGAACGCTTCCAAATCCAAATCCATAAAGGAAAGCCGCAAATAACATCATGCTGGTGCTAGGCAGCCAGGATAGTAATAGCATCGCAATAAACACCAACAATGTTCCCGGTATAAATACAGCCTTGTGCCCTTTACGGTCATATAATTGTCCGGCAAACGTTCTTGTCAACATAACAGATAATGCATAGATAACAAAATACCACTGGATTCCATCGATTCCCTTTTGTGCTGTATATAAAGGAAGAAAAGTAGCTATTCCCCCAAAAGTAAATGTGATGAAAAATGCCAGTATGGATGGTTTTAACGAGCTTTTTTCATATAGATCCAGTATCTTCTTACCAGTTGGCTGCACAGTCACTTTCTCAGCTTTCTTGAACTTAATCTGCGTTGCTACCAGAAGAGCAATAACTCCTAGAATAGCACAAATTAAGAAAAACTGATTAAATGGTATCATAACAACCAAAGCAAGACCAAGAGATGGCCCAATAGCCATCGCAATATTTCCGGACAGCCCAAAGTAACCCATTCCTTCACCCCGTCTTGATGCCGGAACCAAGTCTGAAGCAACCGTACCAGTAGCTGTAGTTAATGCTCCCCAACCCAATCCTTGAATAATCCGCATCATGAACAGCAAAGCAATACTTGCCATAAAACCAAATGACCCGAGGGTAAGGATAACAACAATTAAACCTCCGAAATAGACAATTCGTCTTCCCTTCGTTTCCAATGCCTTGCCGGCAAAGGGCCTAATCAGCAAAGCTGAAAATGTAAATATCCCCACAACTACTCCTATTAGCTGGTCACTTCCACCGAGATGTTTAACGTACAACGAAATTGTCGGCAAGGTCATTTGAAAACCTAAAAAGATCAGGAAGTTTGTAATACAAATGAAGACAAAATCTCTTGTCCATATTTTTTCCTTCTTTATTTTTTGTTTAACTCCTTGTTGTGCTTGATCAATCATTTTATACCTTCTTTCTGCTCCTTTACATTATTTATATTACCCGAATACGAAACTATCTTTCTATGGAAATTTAAAAAATACACAAAAAATCCCTTCTTTTGTAGGCAAGGGAGTAATATATTGTTATTCCCATTTGATAGTATCCTACACCTTTCTGTATTAAAGACTACTTGCTTAAAATGTATTTATAAATTAACTTCCTATAATGTTGAAAGGTTCCACATCTGAATCTACCAGCATACTATCAAACAATTTTTATAATATCATTTTTATTTGAAATGACAGATACTTATGATAGCTCATGCTTGTAAAAGTCCAGTGTGTAGTCTTTATTCTATTAAATTTATTAATAAATTTTTATTAGGAGGTTGTAAATGAGAAAAATAGGAGCGACTGTATTAATTTTGTTAACTTTTATCGGAATTGGATTAGGCTATATTCAATATAAAAAGTCAACTGTTGAACAACGTGTAATTGAGTATCTGACAACTGAAGAGAACATTTCAAAGAATGACATTATTTCCAGTGAACCATTTATTGCAAATTTACGAGGAGATAAGAATTGGATGGTTAGTATTCGACTAAAAGATGATAATAAAACCTACTATTATTACAAAAATAAAAATGAAGTAATTTTAGAATCGTATGTAGAAAACGGAGTAGAACACGTTCAATAAAAGGTAGTAAGGGGAAAATCCTTCATAAATAGGATTTCCTAAATTAATTGGATATAATTAACACTTAAGTTTAACATATCCATAAATAAAAGAGCTCAAATCCATTTGAATTAGAACAGTCGGAGTTGAGCTTCACTTTATTATTAAAATTATAATGATAATTATCTTAACAAAAGTGATTACCATACTCATTCAATCGGTAATCTATTTTGTTAATTTATGATGGAAAGCATAAATTACTGCTTGGGTACGATCCTGAACTTGAAGTTTACCTAAAATATTGCTCACATGTGTTTTAACCGTTTTAAGTGCAATAAATAATTGATCTGCTATCTCTTGGTTCGTCTTTCCTTCCGCCATTAATAATAAAATTTCTATTTCTCGTGATGTTAAATCTTCGTGCAAATCTCTTTTATTTGCGTTCCTAAATTTAGACATGAGTTTATCTGTCACTTCCGGTACCAGAACGGATTGCCCTTTATAGGTTTCGCGTATCGAATCTGCTATTTCACTTGCTTTCGAGGTTTTTAACATATAGCTGATTGCACCTGCTTCAAGAGCCGGGTACACTTTTTCATCATCAACAAAACTCGTCACAATGATTATTTTTGCCTCCGGCCACTCCGCTAGAATCTGCTTGGTTGCCTCAATCCCATCCATTTCAGGCATTACCAAATCCATCAATATTACATCAGGCTTTAGGCTCAATGCCATTTCGACACCCTTAAGTCCATTTTCCGCTTCCCCTACCACTTCAATGTCGGATAAAGAAGATAAATAAGCAGAAACACCTATACGAACCATTTCATGGTCATCTACAAACAATACTCTTATCATACTTTCTCACCTACATTCACTAATGGTACTCTTACTTCGATTCGCGTGCCTTGCTTTGGTACCGAAACCACCTTTAGAATGCCGCCAATTTCTATCGCCCGCTCTTTCATATTTTGTAACCCGTAAGAGCCAGCCTTCGCTTCATCTGCGGTAAATCCAACACCATCATCAATCACTCTCATAATTAAAGAACGTTCATGCTGAATAATATACACTTCCAATAATTGTGCTTTAGCGTGCCGTAATGTATTCGAAACGGATTCCTGGAGGATTCTAAATAAATGATCCTCAATCCCTTTCTCCAATTCCAGATCTTCTACCTTCCATTTTACCGTAAAAGGGATTTTTTGTTTGAGTTCGCTCAAAAGATTATCTACGCCTTCCTTCAAACTTTTATCCTTTAAATGTACAGGACGGAGATGTAAAAGTAAGGCTCGCATTTCTAATTGGGACTGTTGAATCATACTTTCAACCATCCTAAGCTGTTTTTTCTCACTTGTCTCTTCATCCCCACCTGATTCATTGATGGCTGACATAAGCATAGAAGCAGCAAAAAGCTGTTGGCTGACAGAATCATGGAGTTCTCGGGCCAATCTGTTTCTCTCCTCTTTAACCATTGCCTGAACTCGTTTTTCCTGTTCCACTGAATTTTCAGTAGCCAGTGCCTGAGAACGTTTTGCCTGATCAAGAAGGACCGTTTGGATTTGTTTTACTTTCTCGACAGATTCAGATAACTCCCTTGTCTTAATCTCTTTTTCCGAAAGATTTTCCCCGAGGTTTACACTTCGCAAAGTATCATTCAACTGATTAATTTCAGATTTATAGAATAACCCGCTTGCAATTCCGAACAAAACACCAAACAACAGGGAAATACTTAGCGCAAATAACAGAAATGGCACATTAAAGATCTTCTTCTCATATAGAGGAGTCCAATCAGAGGAGAAAAAGATTACATAATAACATAAGAATATAGTTAAAAATAGCAGTAGAGAGATTGATATACAGATCAGTAATTGGCGTTTTAGTATACTCATATCCACTTCACCACCAAATTGCCAGCACCGATCGAAGTAACGACCTTTATTTTATAGCTAGCCTCGTTATATCCTTCTGACCTATACATAATTTGCTGATTTCTAAGCTCTTTTTCCTTTTCTTCAAATAAACGTACTGTTCCAAATAAACAAGTGTGGGAAATTTGCACACCCACATCGTACGGTACAAATATTTCAATGTCCCCAATACCATTGCGAATCGAAATGACTGATATTTCCTTTGGCAAGACTGTATTGCTCAAATTGATATGAGTATCTCCGTATACGCTTATCACATTCAGATCATTCCATTCGTATACGTACTCAGGAGTTTGCTGACTTCCAAAAATTCTATTGGTAATCACAGGCTTAGATATTTCACCATTCTGTTTTTCCTGCTGTTCCAACGATTCTTTAGGTTTGATTTGAATAGGTTCACGTCTCTTTTGAAGATGCTGAGAAATAAAATAGAGAAAAAGAATAAAGAAAATGAGTCTGACAATGAATAGATGAATTAAGCCTATAAGACCTGATATTATACCCATCCAAAATATCATTTTCCCAAATAGCTTAGAATAACGGGAATAGCCATAATAAATACAAATTCCCGAAAATAATACGCTAAAAAGAATTTGATGAAAGCGAAAAAAGATAATTTCAATTAAAGCAATGATTAAAATAGCAATTACTATTTTTTCTGCCCAATGGCCTTCTTTATATCTCTGCATATTCCTACCCCCTATCCGTCATTCATCTTAGATGAAACTTGCTGATTACTAATCTAAAACAGACGCAGCAAAATACTGCGTCCTACATACTAGAATACCATTTTTTAATTCACTGTTTCCTTCCTTTTTAAATCTTTTTCAATTTCTGCAATGCGGGTATCAATCGTTGCTTCATAATAATTGGATTTCACTCTATTTTCTATTTGCATCATATAATCATCAATTTCTAAGGATTGTTGCCCCTCACCCTCTACTGCTTCTTTACCGGACTCCATTAACTTATCCATTTTATGATGAACCTTTGCAATATTTTCCCGTCCCATCAGCTCAAGTCTCTTTATATGCATATCTTTCAGCTTTTGCTTCATTAAAGCAAACTTCTCTTCAAGCTGTTTTAAATCAAGGCCAATTTGCACAAGCAGATGTTCAATTTTGGCTGAACGATCCTCATAAACCGCCTGTTCCTTAATGGCAAATTCGAATAATTCACTCACATCGCCTGCTTCCTTTGCAATATGAGCCTGGTGTTTACGTTTATCAGCCATTTCCTTAGCAACAGCTAATTCACGCTTCATTTCCTCTTTCAATCGATATTGACGTTGTATTAATTGTTGAACCTGTTCTACCTCTCTTTCGGATTGTCTCAAATATTGATTCAATTTTGAAATTGGATTCCTCTCCTCCTGCTTATCGATTAAATCATGAATATCTGCTTCCACCGAATTTTTCATACGAGTAAATAAATTTGCCATGTTCCCTGCACACTCCTCATTTAAAATTTTTATTTAATTGTTCCCATTCTTTTTCAAAGTTTGTAAATGGATCATCATGACTCACATAGTCCTTTTCCTGCTTATGTTCCTTATATAGATAATAAAGAACATACATAGCAACCAAGCCGATTAGCGCAGGTATATTACTAACTGAAGCTAATAATGTAATGACCGCAATTGCTCCCCAAACCACTTTCGATAAATTGGTATCTGCCTTCATAAAGCCTTTCACGGCAAAATACAAAATAGCTAATGTAATGGCCAATGTAATAATGGGACCAATATGACCGATCACGATTAGACCAGCCACCATAACAATCAAAATCAATCCGAGATTTTTCATTGATATTCCCTCCTTATGTCTTTAGTTTAGCTTGGAAGAATATTCTTTATAACGACCCTGAGCTTGATTTCCAACTAGGTCTTGAGGCGTAGCTAAACTAAGACTATTAAAAGCTCTACAGTACTGCTTCCAATAAATAGCGCAAAAAACATTGAGAGAATCGAGTATTGCACTGGGAGAAGAAAATCCTATACAGCTAGTGCTGAGACGACTGTACAGGCCCGATAAGCATAAGAAGAGGCGCGCCAGGGGCGATTTCTCCTACCGTAGTGGCTATCCTTATGACCTCGAGGGACTAGGAATCGAAGCCGAATCACACCATATATTAAGTAAAGTAATAATGGAAAATCTAACAGACTATCTAAATAACCATCTGCCCCGGGGAGCATACGTAAGTTTAATAGTTGATTCCCCAGCTGATAAGCTTTATGAGAAATTCGATTTTGAATATAACGCTCCCCAATCTGTCGGGATGTATCGAAATTAATATAGTTTTAAAGAATACATACTCAGAGCCAAAGAACGCTGAGTTTTTGGTTGTCATTCAAGTTTTCTAATAATGTCAATATCTCTTCTTTTTTGCTACTTACCAGTTAAAATGGCCTTGTATACTTAAAAAACACACTTTTCTACTCATCTTCCTTCTGTGTGTTTCTACCCACTCTTCTCTGTTTTTCGAGCATAAACCCCATAATTAGCTAAGTCGTATTTACTATTTTTTGAAAAATCAAAAAATTAAAAAGACTATTTATAATCGTGGTGGTAAATTAATAGTGTGGTAGATAGTAAATTATTTACCTAAACTTTCATTTTCAATTAAGGGGTGATTTTGTAGATTTCAGATATTGACAAATAAAAAGGAGGTTGGAGCTTTGCATTTCAAAAATACTAAGAATGTCGTTTTTGTTTTACTATCACTGGTATTACTATTATCTAACTTATTAATCGGTATAGGTACAGCGAGCGCTAATACATATGAAAACTCTAAACTAAAGCCCTTTAGCAACACAGTAAAAAAGAAACTGGATGTAAGTAAATATGACCCAGATGAAAAGGTGCGCGTTATTGTAGAACTCGAAGGTACTCCTGCAATTGATTACGCCACTAAACAAGGTGTTATGTTTAAAGAACTCTCCAAATCAAAACAATCGGAATTACAAGCAAACGTTAAAGACCAACAATCCGATTTCCTATCATCTATTAATAAAAAACGTGTAAAATTCGACGTTGAAAACTCCTTTACAGTAGTCGCAAATGGGGTCAGTGGTGAAGTAAAGGCTTCAGACATATCAAAAATTGAAAGTATCTCCACTGTTTCATTTGTATATATCGCTAATGAATATAAGCGACCGGAAGTAAAACCTGAAATGGTATCCAGTGGTGATATCGTTGAAGCAGAAGAAACATGGGTCAAAGGATACAATGGTACAGGTACAGTTGTTGGTATTATTGATACTGGAATTGATCCCAGCCATAAAGATATGGTTCTAACTGATGAAAGCAAAGCAAAGTTAACAAAATCGGATGTAGATGCAAGCATTTCTAAAAATAAATTACCAGGAAAATACCATACAGCGAAGGTTCCATACGGATACAACTATTATGATAAGAATCAAGAAATTCTTGATCTTGGCTCTGATGCATCCATGCATGGTATGCATGTTGGTGGAACGGTTGGAGCAAATGGATCCAAAGATGCTGGAGGCATTAAAGGAATTGCTCCTGAAACACAATTATTAGCTTTAAAAGTATTTGGTAATGATTCAGAAATGCCTTCTACATGGGGCGATATTTACGTTAAAGCAATTGATGATGCCATTTTGCTTGGTGCAGATGTGTTGAATATGAGTCTTGGATCAACTGCAGGATTCCAATCTCCTGAAGATCCTGAGCAAAAGGCGATTGAAAGAGCTGTTAATAACGGTGTATTAATGGCCATTTCAGCGGGTAACTCTGCTCAGATCTCTGATGGATACGCAGATCCTTTTGCAACGAACCCTGATATCGGGCTTGTAGGATCACCAAGTGTTTCCAAAGATTCCATCTCAGTTGCTTCTCTTGAAAACACACATGTATTTGTAGATAAATTTGAATTTACGATTGGTGGAACGACATACTCAGCTGGATATAAAACACAATCCTCTCCTCTACCATTAGATGTTTTCGGTACAACTGAAAAAGATGTTGTTTATGTTGGTAATGGTCATCCAGATCAATATCAAGGAAAGGATGTAGCTGGTAAAATAGTTTTTGCTGTCAGAACAGCTGCTACTCCAAACTACGGTGAAATCCAAAAGCAAGCCGAAGCTGCCGGAGCCATCGGTGTTATTATCAGGGGAACTCCTGCACATGGAGATTTTGTCAGCATGGCTCTAAACAGCCCTACTATCCCATTGGTTTCACTGCGAGTAAGCGATGGTACTATGTTTGAAGAAAAAATTAAAGCAGCTGGTGATGTAGGTAAAGTTAAATTCACCGGGGAAATGATACAACTAGAAAACGGTACAGCCGGACAGTTGTCTACCTTCACTTCATGGGGAGTAACACCAAACTTAGATTTTAAACCTGAAATCACAGCACCAGGTGGAAAAATCTATTCAACATTAAATGATGATAAGTATGGAGTTATGAGCGGTACATCCATGGCTGCACCGCATGTAGCAGGCGGATCTGCCCTTGTGTTGGAATATGTAGAGAAAAATTTTCCAAATCTTGAAGGCAAGGATAAAGTCCAACGTGCGAAAACTTTATTAATGAATACATCTGAAACTATTAAAGATCCTCTCGGTACAACCTATTATTCACCACGTCGTCAGGGTGCCGGGGTTATGAAATTAAACTCAGCAATTACTTCCCCAGTTTACGTGGTAAATAAAGGAACGGATGATGGAAAAGTTACATTAAAAGAAATTTCCAACGATAAGTTCTCTTTTACACTGACTGCTACTAACTTCAGTGAGAAAGATGCAACATACACAGTTGATACAACTGTACTATCCGATGCTCTGTACGAAGCAGGTGGATATACGTTCAATGATCTGACACCACAGGAAATCAAAAAAGCAATTGTTACATCCGATAGTGAAATTACTGTTGCAGCTGGTAAATCTAAAGATTTTACAATCACAATTGATTTAAAAAATGCAAAAGCTGATTTAGAAAAAGCGATGAAAAACGGATACTTTGTTGAAGGCTTCGTATTCTTAAAAGCTAAGAATCTCGAAGACTCTCTACCTACTTTATCCATACCATTTGTTGGATTTAAAGGTGACTGGAATAAACCAAACATTATCGATCCAATGAATAATTCCGTCGATTCATTCTATGGATATACAGGTCTTGCCGATTCTAATACCGGTGAATTTTTAGGAGTTAGTCCATTCGATAAGAATCAAATTGTTGATCCATCTAAAATAGCTTTTTCACCAAATGCTGACGGTCATTATGATGCAGTGGCCCCTGCCCTATCATTTTTACGAAACAGCAAAACGGTGGAATACAGTATTACCGATACAGATGGTAAAACATTGCGTAAAATAACTACTGATAAGTACCAAAGAAAGAACTATGCAGCAGACTCTATCGTAACATTCGAGCCATACTTCACTGAATGGGATGGTAAAGTAAATAACAAATCTGTTGAAGAAGGACTGTACTATTACCAAGTCAAGGCAATAATCGATTACGAGGGCAAGGAACCTCAAGTATTTAAAATGCCAATCCTAGTAGATAATACAGAACCAACTGTGTCTGATCTTAAATATGATGATGCAACAAAGACAGTTACATTTAAAGCTGAAGATACAAATTCAGGCGCAGGACTTCAATATATCGAGCTTTCCGTTAACGGTAAAGCACTGAAAGATTATGTAGCACCAAACAGCACCAACACATACAGTGTCAAATTATCCGACCTGAAGTATAGCGATGATACACCAGTAGAAGTGAAAAACGGTGACAATATCAACGTAGTTGCCCATGACTATGCTGGGAACCGCGGTGCTAAATCATTATTGGATAAGACAATTCCTTATATCAGTGTCATAGAACCTGCACCACTTGGAATCTACAATGAACTTGAAGTATTTGTCTTCGGATATATAACTGACGATTCTGAGATAGATTATGTATGGGCTGAATATGAAGGGAAACGCCAGAACCTTATAATTGAGTTGGATGAAGAAACTAAGGAGCCTTATTTCTTTGATATTTTTGAGTTCTCCAAAGAAGGTAAACATGATATTCGATTCTATGGAGCAGATGTAGCCGGTAACAAGATTGATTTCAACAGAGAAATCTTTATTGATACTAAAAAGCCAACAATTGAAGTTGACTACAAGGCATTCTCCACAGGTGATAGCCAAAAAGTTAAGGTCAAAGTTGGTGATAACTACAATGCTCTTCGACTAGTCGTTAATGGAAATGAAGAAATAAACACATTTAATGATTTGGGTGACTTACCTGTTTACGCACCTTACTCTGTAACTCAGGAAATTGAACTTCCATTAGCGGAAGGTGTGAACGAGTATGAATTCGTGCTTGAGGATATAGCAGGGTACCAAGTTAAGAAGAAAATTGAAATTAATAAGGTGCCAATTCCTGTTAAGCCATCCGTAAATGCTGTAACGGATGCCAGCACAAAAATTACGGGAACTGCACCAACCGATTCAAAAGTAACCATTACAGATAAAAAGAACTTAACACTAACAACTACAGCGAATGATGGTAAATTCTCGATAGATTTAAAAACGAAGCTGAAAGCCGGTACTAAATTATACGCTACTGTTACAGATCCGAAAACTGGATTAGTGAGCGAAGTAACAACGATCACAGTAACGGATAAAACAGCTCCTTCCGCTCCTTCTGTCAATGCTGTTTCAGACAAGTCTACAACTGTAACAGGTAAAACGGAAGCTGGTGCAAAAGTAACAGTTAAGGCTGGTTCTAAAACTCTCGGTACAGCTACTGCCAATAGCAATGGAAACTACACTGTAAAAATCAAGAAACAAAAAGCCGGAACTTCCCTTTCTGTAACAGCATCAGACAAAGCAGGTAATATAAGCAAAGCGAAAACAGTTAAAGTGGCAGATAAAACAGCTCCTTCCGCTCCTTCTGTCAATGCTGTTTCAGACAAGTCTACAACTGTAACAGGTAAAACGGAAGCTGGTGCAAAAGTAACAGTTAAGGCTGGTTCTAAAACTCTCGGTACAGCTACTGCTAATAGCAAAGGAAACTATACAGTCAAAATCAAAAAACAAAAAGCTGGCACTTCCCTTTCTGTAACTGCGAAAGATAAAGCTGGCAATACGAGCAAAGCAAAAACAATAAAGGTAGTAGATAAAACTGCTCCATCTACTCCTTCTGTTAATCCAGTAAAATCAAGTTCTACAAAAGTGACAGGAAAAACAGAAGCCGGGGCTAAAGTAACGGTCAAAGCCGGTTCTAAAACTCTTAGCACTGCTACGGCCAACAGCAAAGGGAACTATACCGTTAAAATCAAAAAGCAAAAAGCCGGTACGACTCTTTCTGTAACTGCCAAAGATAAAGCTGGCAATACGAGCAAAGCAAAAACGGTTAAAGTGAAAAAATAAGTAAAGCAAAAAGGTGCCCTGGCTTGTCGCCCAGGGCACCTTTTATTTTTACCTAATAATCTGTCTTTTAAAGCTTCGATTCATTCTGATAGAAGATGAAACTACTGTTATACCAAGAGGGATTTGTTCATGTTAGATATGTTCTTATATAATTGGCAGGTTAGAGATGAGTGGTTTAATTGGTGTAACAGTACCCAAAGAAGAACTGACAAAAAAACGCATGGGTGGAATGGGTAGTATTCCACATAATTTATATCATGTCATCGATTGCGAACAAATTTGGATTAATATCTCACCAATACATGCCAAAGGAGCTTTAACTCCTGTAGCACCTCTTTGACAGTTCCATAATCAGACCAATTCTCAGGATAACAGCACAGGTCTTTTGCTGCTGAACCAATTACGCTTGCATCAATATAATCACAATTAGTTATTCGTTTTGCCAGATGAGGCATTTTCGCTCCTCTGAAATCTGAAGGGACGTCCTTGCTATTAAGTTTAAAGCCCTTTCTCCAATATAGGCTGATTGAATACTGTCCGCAAAGCTGCTCTAGCATATTTCCGATTTCAGTAGCTTGAAAAGAATCATCAGCCACAAGTGCATCAACATCCTTTTCAAGCGATACTTCCCCGTGTACTTGTGCTTCAATGTAATAATCCAGATTGCGATTAGGTTTTCGTTTCACAAGGTCTGATTGTATATTATATAGGTTGGCCAAATAACTTATTAGCTTAGGTGGTCGTAATTCTGATTTGCCAAGTACAATTTCTCTGGAAAATGACTCTTCTAAAAGCGCTGCCAAAATTAAATCGAATTCTTGATATATCCCTTTTTCCTTTAATTCGAGGTGTGAGTCCATATATGTGTAGGTAGAACGATAGGAGACTTTCGGAGAAAGCAGAAAACAACAGGAACCAAAACGTGGTGCAGGTCCATCAGAATGTAACATAACATTCAATGCCCCATATTTAGGATGTTCTTTATGGCTTGTGCCTTTAAACTGATAAGCTCCTCCAAACATTCTTGTCTCCCAAAGATCACGCTCACCCCCTTGATAGGCAGAGACACTTCCATTTGAAATGAATGTTTCAAATTGACTCTTGTATACACCCTCATTGAATAAAGATTCAGCCACGCTTATCCGGTTGTGAGTGAGCCGATCCGGATGAAAATGCAAGCCAATTCTTGCGTTATTCTTCATATTATTAACCGCTTGCTCAAATACTTCTGTTGATATATTTGACATCGTCAGTACATGATTAAGAGTTCGTTTTGCATCTTTTTGTAGTTTTTTTGAGTATGCTTCAATATACTGAATCGCCTATCGTTGAAATGCTGTTAACATCTATTCCCCTACTTACCAAAACATAATTAGGAGTGCATTTTGACAAATATTTTGGCTATTTTAACTCCATACTATAAAAACAATGGATAAAATATACTTCACTTGCAAATTATGCATCCAATTGATATATTAAGTTTTTGTGTAAAAGTAACTTTTTTACTATTCTCAGACAGAAAAATACTAACCAGAGGTGACATAATGAATTACTTATGGGGAATGCTCGGGATTATCTGTATTTTAGGAATCGCCTTCCTTCTATCAACCAACAAACGAAATATTAATATTCGAACTGTAGTTGTAGCATTGGCTATTCAAATTTCTTTTGCTTTTATTGTTTTAAAATGGCCACTTGGACGTGCAGCATTTCAGAAAATAACCGATGTTGTGAATAACATAATCGGTTACGCAAATGAAGGAATAAACTTCCTGGTTGGCGGTCTTTATACACCACAATCAGGCATTACAACCGTTTTCTTATTTAATGTTTTAGGAATCATCATTTTCTTCTCTGCTTTAATCTCTGTTTTGTATTATTTGGGGATTATGCAATTTGTCATTAAATATGTAGGTGGCGCTCTTGCAAGACTATTAGGCACAAAAAAAGCCGAGACATTTAATGCAACAGCTAATATATTTGTTGGGTGTACAGAAGCACCTTTGGTTATAAGGCCGTTTATAGATAGATTGACCAATTCCGAATTATTTTCTGTTATGGTCTGTGGGTTGGCTTCAGTATCAGGTAGCGTACTTGTAGGATATTCTTTATTAGGTGTTCCCTTAGAATATTTGCTAGCAGCAAGTATTATGTCTGCACCGGCAGGACTATTACTTTCTAAGATCATGATACCTGAGATGGAACACAGTCAGGAAGATGCGACAGGTTTTGAAATGGAAAAGGATGAAGAGGCAGCCAATGTAATAGATGCAGCTGCTAACGGAGCATCAACTGGGCTTCAATTAGCACTGAATGTTGGAGCCATGCTGCTTGCCTTTATCGCTTTAATTGCTCTGCTGAACGGTCTGTTAAGTTTCGTTGGTGGATGGTTTGGATTTGATCAGTTATCAATTGAATTACTATTAAGCTACATATTTGCTCCATTAGCTTTTGTCATTGGTGTACCTTGGAATGAAGCCTTGACAGCTGGGAACTTCATTGGTCAAAAGCTTGTTATAAATGAATTTGTGGCATATAGTAATTTTGCTCCAATGATTGACTCCTTATCAAATAAAGCCGTTGTCATTATTAGCTTTGCACTCTGTGGATTTGCAAATCTTTCTTCTCTTGGTATCTTACTTGGAGGACTTGGAAAGTTATCTCCAAAGAGGAGACCTGATATCGCACGATTAGGCATTAAAGCGATCATAGCAGGTGCACTGGCATCCTGTTTAAGTGCTGCAATTGCAGGAATGATTATTGGGTAGGAAATATTCCGGATTTTTAAAGCTTAGGATATTAAATACTATGGCCTCAAGTGATTTTAAGACTTGAGGCTTTAATTTTTATGAAGCACTAGCAAACATCATATACCTGTTCTCAAATCTCTTTTTAATTCTATATCCCCGATATTTTCCATATCGCAAGTGAAATACATTATTTTAACAAATTCCCCACATCCAGTATAGATGAAATAGTTACGGAGAATGACAAATATACCAATGATTTTTCATATTGTTTTACCACCTTCTTCCATGTATATTTCTAGTTAATAGTTAAAATCTTTGTTGATACAGCATGTTATACAACCATGATTAATAACCAATAAAAAGGAGGCATTCTAGATTTGAAAAAAAGATGGTTCTCTCTATCTGTACTATGTGGAATTATGTTACTAACTGGAACCTATGTAGGTGCAAAAGGATGGTATGAAACAAAGCCTGTACCAAAAGGAGAAAGACATCAACTTTCTGAAATTATTCCCCCAAAAGCAAAATGGGAAAAAATCGCAAAAGGCGATGAAGGGTTTATTGAAGGAATAAATTTCGACCGCAAAGGAAATATCTGGCTGGTCAGTCCAACAACCGGTGAACTTCTCACTATAAAAAAAAATAAAATAGAAGTAGTAAAACAATTTCCCAGTCCTGTTGGTGCAAAGTTCCATAAGGACGGAAGGTTATTTATAACAGATTTAACCGGGGTTATACATGCCTATAATCCTAATACGAATGAAAGTACAGTCGCAGTAGATTCTTTTAATGGGGAACCTTTAAAAGGGCTGAATGATTTAGTATTTGATGAAGATGGGGGCCTGTATTTCACTGAACCAATGGGTTCTAGTGCAACTCACCCCGTCGGTCGCGTTTTTTATCTTCCTCCAAATAGCAATGAAGCGCAACTGTTTGCCGAAAACATAGCTTATCCGAACGGGATCGCTATCTCCGCAAATCGCCAACGTGTTTATATCTCTGAGTTTAATAAAAACAGAGTACTCTCTGTCCCTTCCAAAAATGCCCTTTCTTCACCTGAAACTGCTTTTATCTTTGGGCAATTTGAGGGCGGAATCGGTCCTGATGGCTTAGCAGTCGATACTGAGGGAAATTTATATATAGCTCATTTTCAAGCCGGTGAAATTGTAGTCCAGGACTCAGATGGATTTAAATACGGGGTTATTCGTCTGCCTGTCGGTGCTGGAACATTTATAACTAATCTAGCCTTTCATGACGGGTACTTGTATATTACTGAATCCTCAAAAAATGAAGTGTGGCGAATTCCTGTAAAAAAAGAGGGATCACAACCATATGGATTACAATAGAAAGTAAGTAGCCCATAGCTGAGCTTTTTAACACACAATTTCAAACCTAGTTCAAATACAAAAAGGAACGCCTTAGATGGGCGTTCCTTAAAAATTTTCTATTGATTATTAATGAACGCGCACAACACGTCCGTTAAATTTTTGTTTCCAGTATCCTGTTTTAAGGCTGGCAATTGCTACACCAGTAGAGCTTTGGGAACCGATGAATTTTCCACCGCCAACATAAATGCCGACGTGACCGTCTTTTTTATACGTATCGAAGAAAACCATATCTCCCGGTTGCATTTGGCTTGTTGGAATCTGTCTTCCAGCATGTTTCAGAGCATCTGTGCTCGCTGGTACAGAATATCCACCTTGTTTAAATGCCCAGCTAACAAAACCGGAGCAATCAAAGCGTCCTGCTGCAATATCAGCTTGAGTTCTTCCACCGCCGAATACATAAACAGAGTTCCCAATATATTTATTGCCTGCAGTAATAACGGTTTGAATATTTTTATTTTGGGTAGAACTATTAGTAGAACTTGGCTTCTTATTAGAAGAGTTTGAATTAGCTGGTTTAGAGCTAGTTTGTTCGTTCTTCGAAGTGCTTACAGCTTCTTCTTTAGAGCTGGAATTCACTTTATTTGTTGTTTCATTCTTAGTTGAAGAGTTTGTTTCTTCTTTTTGAGTATCAGCAATCTTCTCAATTTTCTCTTTTACATTGGAAGATTCTTTTACAACAACTGGCTCCACCACAATGTCGATATTTCTTGCTTTAGCATCTGCTAATTGACGTTGACTTTCTTTTTCCTTAGCTTTAAGCTCTTCCTTTAAGGAATTTGTTTGATCTTGTTGTTGCTTAATATCCTGCTGCATACCAACAAGCTCAGTTTTCATATCCTTTAAACCAGTAAGCTTTTCTTCTACTGTTGCTTGTTTATCCTCAAGTTGGGTCTGATCCTCTTGAATTTCATCAATTAATTGACGGTCCGCTTTAACAATTGTTGATACGGCTCCGATTCGTTCAATAAAATCTCCAAAACTAGTAGATCCAAAAATTACCTCTAAATAGCTGACGTTACCATTTGTTTGTTGGTACGTAATAGCACGCTTCTTTAAAATTTCTTGGCGTTTTTCATTTTTTTCTTCCAGTTCGGTAATTTCATTATCTAAAGTCTCTACTTGTTTTTCCGTTTTGATAATATCATCTTCTGTTTTATTAATCATGTTCTGATTATCTTTCACAGCCTGGTTGATTTGATCAATACGAGTATTCAGAGTAGAAATTTCAACTTGTACCTCATTTAGAGCAGCTTGAGCTTTATCAACCTCAGCTTGCCTAGCTGGGTCTTTTGCAGCACTTGCTGATGGAGTGCCTATGTAACTGCTGAACCCAAGCAATAAAGCCGTACTTAGCGCAATAATTCTTTTATTCATCATTAAAGTATTACCTGCTTCCTAGTTTTTTAATTTATCGGGTCTTTCATACCATTTCTATTTATCTATTTATCTAACATGGATAAGTATATCATGCTAATTTAACAAATAAGTTATAGTAATATTACAATTATATTTCAAAAACATGTTACTAGTTTTTAATTTGTAATAATAGGGCATAAATAACTTCGATTCTATAAAAAAACTTACAAAAAGTAAGTTTTTTAGTAAAATAATTGTAAATTACTTTTAACAGAAGGAGAAAATTAAGCTAAAATCCACTTAAAAATCCCGTGATTATTGGCGAATAAAACATCTAAACTATCTAAGTATTTTCTTTAATCCTCTTATTTCCATATTTCTAATCTATAATTCCCATTCTAATAGCCTTTACAGCTACTTCTGTTCGATTTTTGGCATCCAGCCTTCTCATAATGGTTGAAATATATTCTCTGACCGTATACTCACTTAAATAAAGCTGAACAGCTACCTCTGTTGTAGAAGCTCCTGCAGCCAATAACTTAATAATATCAACTTCATGAGAAGAAAATGATAGTTTACGATTTAAATCATTCTGTGTTACAGAATTTTCAGGGTTCGTAAACCTAAGCAACAGCTCTCCTGCATTTGCCCCTATTTCATTAATGCAGGATACCAAGCTCCTATCTCGCTCAAATTTCCGCTCTGGCCCTTTATCTAGTAAAATGCCGCCAATCACCTTACCTTCTTCCGGAACATAAATAGGGACAATTAACATGGATACGAGATTAAATTGCTTAATAAATTTTTCAGGAAAACCGTATGTGGCATCCTCTATAAAAACAGGCTGAAAATTACGCAGCTCATTTCCTGCTGGTTTTAATTTATTCAAATAATGTGTCAGTGCAGGAATGTTTATGATTTGTTCCTGATTATCTATATGGTGGGCGTATACTCCTATTGCTCAGGTGTAGGTGGTCAGATGGAAGATAGCAGTGAAGAGGAATTAAAGGATATTATTAAGAGTTTACAAGAGGGGACTAAGAAGAAACAAACAAGTCAGAGGAGCAAGATAAAGAAGAAACCAATAAAGAGGAAGAATCGGACAAACCTTCGGGCGATCAGCCTGCAGCTGAACCTGAAACACCGGAAGCTGAGACACCGGCTATCGAACCTGCCCCAGATCCTATGTACCAACTGAACCAGAAGAGGAAGAAGACAGTGAAAATCCGGATGATGGTGTAGAAGAACCTGATCCTCCTGTGGACGATGGCACAGACGAAACTGAAATACCAACTCCGCCACCTGCTTCATAAACTACTTATCTATCTAAAAAGGAGCTGTCGAAATGAATCGACAGCTCCTTTGTCATGACGGTTTAAACGAACTTACATTTGGAAAGAGATAGGGTTGAACGGTCGTATCACTTCTTACAAACAACGGATGCAGGGGATGCCCCTCTCTTGTTGTACCCAGGCAGTTAGGATCATATCCCTTAAACCAGTCCGATAATAACTGATAATCTTTGTGATGGATGGTACAGTTTTCTCCCCAGCCAACGATAATTTCAGAACCGCTGTGTAAGGCATTTTCTAAATAGAAGCGGTTTTCAGGACCTGTAGCCTCCTCCAAGGACAGATTCCTGAGATCTCTCCATTCCCTGCTCCGATAGGCAAATACATTCACCAATTCCACAGAACCGCAATCTAATTTCTTAGCAAACGAAACACAACGCATGGTCGTCCGGTCATCCACTCTGTCATCAGCCTCGCTTGGGTGTAAAAGAACAAAGACAGCTTTTCTTAAATTGTAATCATCCCATTCCCTCTTTAGGGAATATCGATAATTTCCTTTTATAATGGCACTCCTTTTCAATCGATTTCCCCCTTTCCGTTCCTATTATTATGTATAAGCTCCTCAGGTGACTTTTATGATAAAACCGGCCAACAATCATTGAGAACAATTTTGTTCCATTATTTTATTTGGAGCTTGACTTGCTTTTTGTGGGTAAGTGGGTAGGTGTCTAATTCAATATTAAGAGGACCCTTAATGATTTCTTCTGGTTTATAGTAGAAGCTTATAGCGTCTAAACCGTCTATTTCCCAGTACTCCGCTTCCCCTGTTGAAATTTCTTTACCTGTTCCATCAGTTATCATTCCACCGCCAGAAACAGTATCTTTACTCTTGGGGATTTCCATGAAAATAGACACCTTATTTTCTTCTATCTTAGAAGATTTCACTAATCCATCCGATGGATATTTCAATAGCCTGCCTGTTTTTTCATCAACTTCAATGATTAACTCATCCTTATCTAGAGCATGAATACCATCGAATAGTAGGTACAGCTTCTCGGGTTTCCGAAAATAATTACTTTCTATATAGATTTCACTTTCTTCCTCATTAAAATGACTGCCAGTAGATCCCCATATCTCACCTTTATCATCCATTAGCCTAACATGATTCAAATGAAATATTTTTTTTGTATTATTCGGATCATATTTTACGTCAACCCTGACACTTAGTGGATCAATTTCTACTTTTCCAAACGTAATCCGCTGATTGTCTATGGTCACTGTTTCATCAATGGCCATCTGTTTATGCTGACCTTTATACAAGGAATGATCTATTTTCAAAGGGAACTTAAATGGACCTATTAAGCTAGTGTCATTTTTCAGATGGACTTTTAGTTCTATTTCTTCTCTATCTTCAAGCTGATGCACTAGATTAAAATCTAAGGAGCCGAACCCATTTTCATGAGCTGAATAGGATATGGATTGCTCGACACCGTCTCCGTCAATCAATAGATCGGGAAATTCTATTTGTATTTCATCCCCTGCTCCCTCTATATGATAAAAAACAACCATCCTATGCCTATCAACAATTAAGGATTCAATCGTTACCTTATACCCATCCTTCTCTTGCGTCTGTCCAACTGACTGTAAAAAATCATTCTCCACTGCAGACATATAGCCTTTATCGTTTCGGATTAGATTGATAATTTTTTCTGCGCCCGGTATAGAAGAAAGGGCATTTGCAAAGGACGGTGACACTCGTACCAGGCTAATGCAAAACAGGAGTACAATAGCAGCCGCTGCTAATCCTGTATATTTTATAAGTCTTTTTCTCTTCTTGTGTTTGGCTTTACTAAAGCCTGACTGAATGGCTGCGGAAACTTTTTCGTTTGGTACAGGCACATATTCCATTTGTTTTTTTAAATCCAATAATTCTTGTCTCTCTTTTTCATACATGGCGGGTACCTCCCGATTCCTTCATTAGTTCCTTGAGCTTCCGAAGGCCTTTGTAAAGTCTTGTTTTAACCGTACTTTGTGGGCATTCACATATATCCGCAATCTCACTTATGGATAGGTCCCGTAAATACTTTAATACGATGATTTCACGTGATGGTTCATCCAGGAACATGAGCGCCTCTTCTATTTCAAGCTGACCATAATCATCCGTATGGACCATTTCCTGTCCAATGAAATGATGGTGTATTTTTTTGGCCTTCAATTCATTTGAACAAACGTTTAATAAAATTCTTACAAGCCATGTAGAGAAATAGGATGGCTCTCGCAGCTTTTTAATTGAACGGTATGCTCGAAAAGACGTTTCCTGGATAGCTTCCAGAGCTTCTCCTTCATTTTTTAAATAGACAATGGCCATTCGATACAGCTGTTCCTTATGAAGATCTAATAAAGTTAAAAATGCTGTATCATCCCCTTTTATAGCCCTTTGTACTAAAGAAGCATCTTCATGCATGCGGCTCCCCCCTGTTTTCTCTCTACTTATTAGACTGTTTATCCTAGAAAAAAGTTTCAATATATTATAAAAAATACCATAATTTTATAGTTTTAAGATTTATAGCATAAATAAAAGACCTCAAAATCAAGAGGTCAATAATTAAGAATCTAATTAGAGGACATAAAGTATAGAAGTGTTATCAATGGAAATATCATAAATACTATATTTAATATCTGAGTGAACCATAGAAACAAAGTCTTTTTTTGGGCGGTTTTATTAATATATAGAAAAGAAGCTGCACCTATAACACAGGGGATCAAGCCTAATAATGGATATCTTTGAGGAGTTGAGTTGATCGATTGGATAAGGGCCATTATACATACCACCAAGCTTACCCCCATTAAAAGCGCTGGAATCCATACTTTGTTTCTTTTCATTCCCAATACCATCCTTTCTGCGGAACAACTAATATTTCATATAAATTGATTCGTTTAATCCCATTTTATGTACTTCACTTTCTAATAAATCCTTCTCACTATAAAACAAAATAAAAAATGATTGGTAAAGTGATTAAGCTAAGTACTGTACTTATAAATGTACAAACCGAAACAAATTCCGGCTTTGTATTAAACTGAATGGCATACATC
The DNA here is from genome assembly GCF_006346415.1 of Bacillus sp. D386. Classification (NCBI taxonomy): domain Bacteria; kingdom Bacillati; phylum Bacillota; class Bacilli; order Caryophanales; family Bacillaceae; genus Bacillus; species Bacillus sp. D386. The sequence continues at coordinate 699,224 of NZ_VEMV01000002.1, forward strand.
GTCGTATTTGCAGCAGCAGGCATTCCGGCCATGATAATCATTAATTGTTTAAGCAAGGTATCGATTGGCAAAAGGGCTGAAATTCCCCACGCTACAAGGGGCGCCACTGCCAATTTAATGATTAGTGCATACGTAACCTTTTTATATTCAATATTCTTCAGACTGATTTTGGCTAATTGCATACCTAAAACAAGCATGATTGTCGGAATAGCCGCGCTTCCAACTAAATCAATGGTAGTCATTAAGGAATGGCTGATGGTAATACCCGTGTACTGAAATAACAGTCCAAAAATCGCTCCATATGCAACAGGCATACGTAATACAATTGCAAGTGTATCTCTAATCCCTCCGCCTATATCACTTCCTCGCGCCGCTACATATACCCCAATTGTCGCCATCACGATACTTTGGGTGACCATTAAGATGATGGCATAATCAAATCCGGCAGCGCCAAACAATAATAACGCAACAGGTGTTCCATAATTACCATTGTTCATAAAAACCGAACCAAGAATGAGCCCACAGGTTTCCTTTATGTTGTATTTATTTATAAAAGCGATAAAACATACAAAGATAATAAGTGCTAAACAAAGCCCAAACGCGTAAATAACAATATAAAGATAATCTAACGTCAGTTCATTAGTATAAAACGTTTGAAACACCAGTAATGGTGTCATTAAATAAAGGGACATCGTTGAGATCGTTTTTGGATCAAATCCTATCTTCTTCTCGCCTATATATCCTAAAGCAAATATAACAAATACCGGAATCAATACATTAAAAAACTCCATCTGCTTACCTTCTCTCTGGTTGAAGCTATCATCTTTCACACACCATTATACCAATTCCTTCCTTTAAAATTTCAAAATATTTAAAATTTTTTAAACAAATATTCTCTTTTACCTATTTATCTATTAAAATAGAAATTATTGGAATTTAATTAAAGGAATCAGGAGGCATTATGCAGTTTTTTAAAAATTTATTTAGTCCATATCGGGGGTTACCCAAAGAAATTTATATTATATTTTTTGCTCGAATTATTAATAGTCTGGGAGGGTTTGTACATCCATTACTTGTTTTAATCCTCACTCAGAAGATCGGCATGGATAGTGCGCAAGCAGGGCTATATGTTACTTTAGTCAGTGTCATTTCTGCACCAAGTATGATTTTAGGCGGAAAGCTGGCTGATACCTTGGGGAGAAAATTTATTATTGTAGTTTCGCAAGGTCTAGGAGGCATAACCGTTATATCCATAGGTTTAATAGAGCCTTCGATGACCATGGCTTATTTGCTCATGCTATCATCACTCTTCTTTGCTTTGTGCTCACCTGCCTACGATGCACTATTGGCGGATTTAACTACCCCCGAGAATCGGAAAGGTGCTTATTCATTAACCTATATGGGTTTTAATTTAGGTTTTGCGGTTGGTCCAATCATGGCCGGTCTACTATATAAAAATCATTTAGATCTTGTTTTCATCATTGATGGAATTGCTACGCTCTTAGCAACAACATTAATTTTCATTTTTATAAAAGAGACAAAAACCAAACATATTTCAGTAACAGAGAAAACGGAAAGAAAGCTTGAGGAGCATGTAGAAGGATCTGTTTTTAAAGTGCTGAGGGCAAGACCAATATTAATTATGTTCGCTTTTATTCTATTATGTATCGAATTTGAATACGCTCAATGGGCATTTACCATACCGCTGCATTTAGAGGAGTTGTTTAATGATTCTGGCGCAGCCTATTACGGAACACTTGCCGCATTTAACGGTATATTGGTTATCTCGTTTACGCCGATTATTACGAAACTGACAAATAAGATAAGGCCTATAAAAGTGATAGCCACCGGAGCCTTGTGCTATGCTTTTGCCTTTGGTATGCTCGCCTTCACCACGATACTTCCCTTCTTCTATGTATCTATTTTCATCATGACCATTGGAGAAATCATGATTGCAATCAATGCTTCGACCTTTATAGCTAATCAAACACCAGCTTCGCACAGAGGCAGAGTCAGCAGTATTCTCCCACTGATAATTGGCGCCGGATATGCAACAAGCCCAATGATTATGGGAAGCTTTATTGCAGCATACTCGATTACATCTGCCTGGATGGTAATTGGATCCCTCGGATTCATTTCAGCAGGACTCATGTGGCTGCTTCAGAAGAAAGATTTAACCAATCAGCCTGACACCGACCATGTGAAGGTTGGTGCTTAATCTAATAGCACAGAGAGGGGCAATCACATTCTCTTTTCATAATGTGATTGCCCCTTTAATGGATGATAGCAAACTACTATTACTGAATATCTTTAAGTGTTTCACATACAAACAGCTATTCTCCTGTGAGCTCGGCTTACCGACCTGGTTTCTTCTTATTTAGAAAGAGCATGGAAGTGTTATTCTTTTTCAAGCCTTTCAACCCAAACAAAATATTCATGATCAGGAATAGGCACAATCATTCTTCTATCATTTTCTACTGCTGTTTCCTTACTTACTCCTGCAACAAAAGTATTTGTTTTGGATGAATATGTATCATGTTCACTTTTTGGTATAGGAATATTAATGGTGTCTTTTACATACCAATATAAATCACATGAAGTCATAATATGTATAAAGATCTTAGTTAAGAGTTAGCCAATTGATACATCCTCTTTTGAAACGATTTCCCATCCATTGGCTGTAAGCTTATTTATATAATCATCGAAACTAATTTCCTCTAATTCAATTGCCATTGGACTAAGCGATACATAGCATTCATTCTTCTCATAATTAACCGTCACCTTCACAACCTCATATCCATTGTGAAATCCCTGATCAAATCCAGGGTCTTCAATAATGTCTCCTATTACCGGACGGAAAGATGACTCAACTGTTTTCATCATCATTTCGCTTCTACTATTTTCTTTATCCTTGGTAGATGTTAAAAAGACGTATAATTTAATTTTCATTTCTTCTCTCCTTCCAAAATTGGTTTAAAAAACTTTAAAGGCATATTCAATGGTGATTTCATTGCACGATTGGTTCTTTTACAATCACCCCCTACGAATTGTAAATTTAATGATAAACCTGTGTACTGAATGGATCGATTTGTTGCTCACTTACTTTTGCGCGAACTTTTAAGGTCTCAATAATTTTATAATTACCATGTCTGACAACTGTTCTCGTTGTGTTGAGTTTCAATTCGTCTGCATATTCTTTAGAAATTTCCACAATACACGAAGCTTCCCTCAGTATTATAATTTCTCCAAAGATAAATAAATTTCCTCTTTTAAAGACAATCACATCACCTATTTCTCCCTGTACATATTGATCCCTATACTCGAAATCCATTTCACTACTCACCGTCCATGTTTTTATAATCAATCAATTAAAGATATATGTCATTGTTACTATCGACATTTTATTATGTATTTTTACACTTTTTTATTTCTATAATGTGGCTAAAAATATACAATCATACATATCTTTAATTTATAATAAACATATCGAGTTTTAACAGTTAACGAGGTAGGTGCAAGTATGGATCAGCAACAATTATATTTTTCAAGTACAATTGGCAGTCAAAAGCCTGAAACTATCCGTAATAAAACAGCAGCCTGCCCCTTTTGCCAAAGAGATGAGCTTACCGATATTCTTGAGACAAAGGGAGATATTATTTGGTTGATGAATAAATATCCCACTCTTCTGGATACCTATCAAACGGTCATTATTGAAACCAATCAATGTCACGAAGATATAAGGGGATATGAACAGAAGCATATGCGTGAATTAATTCGCTTCAGTATTGCTAAATGGCTTGAAGTGGAGAAGACTGGTGAGTATGAGTCCGTTATCTTATTTAAGAATCATGGTCCCTTTTCAGGCGGCAGCATTCAGCATGCCCATATGCAAGTCATTGGAATGAAACATGTAGATTACCATAAGAATATGGCAATGATTGATTTTGAAGGCACAGAGGTTTACAAGAAATCCGGTATTGAGTTAAATGTATCAAAGTATCCAGTTATCGGTTTTACTGAATTCAATTTAATATTGAACACATTAGATGAGATTGATGATTTTGCTGATAAACTTCAAATCCTGGTCCGTTATATTTTGGATGGTTTCCATAGGGGATGCACCAGCTATAACCTTTTCTTTTACCATTTTCATGACTTGATTATTTGCAAGGCGATCCCACGCTTTGTTGTATCTCCCTTGTTTGTCGGCTATAAGATTCCACAGGTACTTATGGAAGGTCGGCTCGATATCATTAGGAACGATTTATCCAGGTTACTCAGCCAGACATAGGCTTTTCGCAAGTCTCCCTCCCGTCTTATACCGGGAGGTTTTTTGAATTTCAGTATTCATTTCTGAAATAGAAACCATATTAATAAAAATAGTATCATCAGGAACAACCAAAATACGACTTAGAGTTTTGAAAGGGGATATCTCTAATTAATGCTGTTTTATAAAGCTTACCCCAGGCAAAGTTTTTCACGATTTGATTAACAACTAGCTCCTTCATTACTTGTTGGTTATCCAGCACGTTTGGCGGATCGTCCCGTTTTTCAAAACGTTCATCATATAGTAGATAATCCTTATATGCGTAATAATAGGATGTTTGTACAATATCAGCGTTATCCTGTTCTATTCTTTCAACTAACCTTTTTACCAAGGTCAAATCAATCCAATCATCTCCATCCACAAAGAATGTGTAGTCACCGCTCGAATAGGCCATTCCTGTATTTCTCGCGTCTGAGACACCGCCATTTTCTTTATGAACCGGAATGATTCTATGATCACGTTCCCCATAATAGTCGATAATTTCTCCGCAGGAATCCTTTGATCCATCATTGACCAGGATGATTTCAATATTTTGATAGGTTTGGGCAATCAGACTTTCAATACAGCGCGGTAAATACTTCTCCACTTTGAAAATGGGTACAATGATACTCACCTTTTTCGTTTTCAACATCCTACTTCAATCCTTTGCTTCTCAAATAGAAACAGCTATTTTACACTTTACTTTTCCACTTAATATACTCAATTAATGCACGGTACTCATCCATTTGCTCTTTATCAATTACGGCTGTCTTTAATTCCTCGATTAGTTCGATTAATTCCTGATTCAGATTTTGATCGTTTTCATCACTTTCCTGTACGCGCAATAATGTTTTTAAATCTGCATTTAAAACAAAAGCCAGCCTTTTCAATACTTCAATTGAAGGATTTTGATTCACTCCCCTCTCAATATTGCTTAAATAGGATTTTGATATTCCGGCATTGGCAGCTAGCTGGGTCAGTGTCATTCCTTTACGCTTACGTAAATCCTGTATATTTTTTCCTATCATTTTTCTACCTCTTTAGCTCAGATTATTTACTTCATTAAGGCCCTCTGCAAACAGTCAATTACTCTTTCCATATCATCTTCTGTCATATGGGTACCTGATGGAAGACAAATGCCTTTGTTGAATAATTGTTCAGATACAGACACATCATCCTTGTGGGTAAAAAAATCTACACCTTTGAACAGCGGCTGCATATGCAATGGTTTCCACATGGGTCTGGCTTCAATATTTTCATTTGCAAACGCCTGCAAGCAACGGGTAACTGCATCGTTATGTTCCAGTGTGAAGACTGTCAACCAACGATTCGAGACGGTATGTTCTAGTTCCGGCAAAAAGTTTAGACCGTCAATCTCCGATAAAGCTAACCGATACATTTCATAGATTAATCTCTTTCTATCAATTCTTTCCTGTAAAACCTCAAACTGCGCCCTTCCTATTCCTGCCAATATATTGCTAAGCCGATAATTATATCCGACTTCCTTATGCTGATAATAGGGGGCAATTTCCTTTGCCTGCGTGGCTAAAAATTTTGCCCGTTCAAGAGCCTCTGCTGCATCCTCTAGAATTGGCACTTTGTATTTAGAACATATTTCACAAATCTCATTCATCTTCGCACTTTGCCCATATAAATCCACAACAATAACAGCTTTAGGAAGTTTATGCCTTTTCGCTGCGAATTCAAGCGCTCATTCAAGAGCCTCCGGGGACATATTCCACGTCTCCGGTTCAGAATCAATAAAGACAAGCTGAGCACCCTGATAAATCACTGGATTGGCACTGGCAATAAAGGTAAGTGATGAACAAAAAACAATATCACCTTTGCCCACATTCATTAAAGAAAGCGCTAAATGAATTGCCGCTGTCCCAGAAACTGTTTAATAAAATTTTTACGGAGTCCCTATTATTTTTGATCAAGGCGAGCATCAGGTTCAGCTCTTTGGAAAAACCGGTCACTTGCAAAGGTTGTCTATCCATCATTTTTCCTCCTTCTGATCCCCCATTCTTTTCGCGAAGGTTCCCACTACTGTGTATGCTTCCTTCCCATTGGCTCCAGCTACAAAATATAATCCACTCCGCAGCCAGGCATGAGCCTTCATCTTTCCATCCTTATCTCTTGCTGTTGCCATATAAAGAGTGCTTTCAATTCCACGCCGCTCAAGCATTCTCATTCCTGCAATCGCCATTACAAGACATTTACTTTCCCAAAGTGTATATCTGCTCATCGTCTCCAAACTTTTGGATACTGACTCCAGGATTTCAGCATGGGCTGGCACATACGTTAAGGAGGTCTCTTCCATTTTCCTTCCTAGTTTAGGCGCAATTTTGGAAAAGGGCAAACTCTTTTGTATCCTGGCCACTCCTAAGGAACAATAAGCTTCTACATACATCATGAAGGTGTTGCTATCTAAGGACAGCAAGGTTCGAGCTTTCTGAATGAGGTTCATAAACATAACTCCTTAGGAAGTAATGGTTTAATCAATTAATTCTTCTTTTTTCAACATATCCAGGAATGAACGAACCTGACTTTCACATTCTTCATGGCTAACGTCATACTCTTCTGTTAAACAATGACCCCTGCGAGCGGAACAGATTTTTGTAGAAAATCATCCAGAACAGGTACTGAAAATTTCGTTTCTCTTCCATATAAAGGTTGATAATTCGAGGATTTCATTCCAAAATGATCCAATGATTCCTGCCATAGCTTTTGAGATGGATAGGATGGAATGACCATGGGTCAATCCCCGGTAAAACATATTGGAATAACATCATCACTTAACAGTTTATATCCCTGACTCATAAAGGCTGAAGCAAGTGTTGATTTTCCGGCACCTGACTCGCCAACAATTGCATACGCTTCACCATCCAGTACGATGGCACTCCCATGGAAAGGCAACAAATGATGCTGCATCAAAATAACTCCCATACATGTCCCCAACACATAGATCTGAATCCAGATGTGGTGAAATGCTGATTGTTTTACCAGAATCAACTGCAAAAATCGCTACCTGATCAATTTCGAATAAAACACGATTGTCTCGAACCCAGTATCCTTTTTCTTTTTCCTCAGCACAGTTCCATTCATCAGCTAAATCTTCATAATTTATGACGATATCTAACGGAGATTCTGATTCTTCAATTTTCATTCCTTCACCCCCTTATGTATATGTTCTTTATTTAGAACAACAAGAGCAAAACAGAGCCCTTTTCATCCTATTATTGTATTGAATTACATCTATATGTCACAGATATAATCCAAATTACAATCTGTTCTTTCAAACTTCTATATATAATTCATAGATCAATAGTCGCAAGTTCTTTATAGAGAACTAACGCATCCTAAAAATATCATCTTTAGTAAATTATGTCAAACAAATTTACAGAAAAATTTTATAATTTTTAATATACACAAAAAGACCAACCGAATGATAAAATTTGCGTTCAATATCGCCAATTATTAGACAGATTATGGTGATAAATATTACAGGCTTTACTCTGAAGTGTCTCAGATAGATTATGAGGATTAAGTAAGTGTGGATAGAGGCTAAGTACCTCCCAAAATTTAATAAATCGTTTTTTGTGCCTACATGGAAGAAAGATCCTGAAACAAAAATTCATCTTGACTTTAACTGACTTACCCTTTATATTAAATATTGTTAATTAAATAGTATTTTGATTCCGTAGCTCAGCTGGGAGAGCACCACCTTGACAGGGTGGGGGTCGCTGGTTCGAACCCAGTCGGGATCATACCAAAAACCCTTGATATATCAAGGGTTTTTTCTTTTATTTCTTAAACATAACATTAACAATATAGCTCCATAGTGGCGGTTTAGTGGCGGTTAGTCATAGTGTCTATAGTTTAGGTTATTGTGACTGTTCTCTCTGTCTACTTTGACAATCTTAGTAATGTATTATCAATTTTTTCAAACAGATAATCTGAGGGTTCATTTCCTGTATCTTTAAGATTAAGCAGTTCTCTTAAATCTTTATCATCAAGACCAATAATCAACTTCCCTGTTTCCCTTAATATTCCATCAGTTGCTTTTAAAGCACTATCACTTAAACCTCTACGTGAAATAATAAAACACACATTTCTTAATGCTGTTTGGAATAAATACTTTTCTGTAGTATAGATTTCAGTCTGTTTAATCTTTTGGGAATAATTTTTAAACTCAAATATAATATACCTTGATTGGAAATCATTAATTAAATACTCCCAAAATTCGTTTCCACGAAGAATTCTACATACTAAATCATATCTATTTAATCCATCGTCTGTTGTTACTTGCGGGTGCCACCCTTTTAAATTCTGGTCAAACAGGTACTTTAAAATTTCCTCTCCCTTTTTTTCATATAAAGAAAATTCATTTCGCCCAGCCCTTATCTCTTTTAAGTCCCTATATAATTTATTTCCAAGCGATAATGCTTCTTTGTAATCAGAGGAAGTATTTGGGATATCATTAAATATAAAATCATTGATACAATCAAAAGGCTTCTCACTATCTATTCGAACATCAAAGAGGATTTCATTCATTAATCTATAAAATCTATCAATTAACTCGACATCATTGTTTATCAAGAAAAGTAAATTGTTACTATCAAGAATTGAGGTATTTGGAAATTCTTTTGTTAAGTCAAACTTTATTTCTTTATCTAAAGGACAACCTACAATAAATATATTTTTAATTACACCTATCTTGGTAGCTGATTCTTTTAAAGAAAAAAGGGATTTTCTCAACATTACTTTACTCGGTTGCTTAGTTAAATAAAATTTCACATATACTGCTACTCTCTCAATCTGTCTAGTTTCTAATATAAAGTCTATTCCAAAGGTATCAAAAACCTGAACTTTTATACCCTTACTCTTGAAAATATCATAACAAAGTTCTTCAAATTCAAGCCCACTTTTTAATAAAGGAGCCTTTCTACTCTTCCTATCCTTCATAAAAAATCATCCTAATCACGCAAATTTATTTTGATTCATTATCTATTGACTAAAATCCATAAGCGTAAATCAATTTCCATATACCACATAAATATGTTAATATATGTTACTATCATTATAAAAGAATAAAGTGTTAGGAGGCAAAACTATTGGATTGGGCAAATGTGAAAGTAATACTTAAAAACTATACACAGCTTAGGCATTTTCAAATTTTATTCGATAAATACAACTTACCAAAAAAGTCATCTCGTAATGATATGATAGATTACTTACAAAATGAAATAGAACAACCCAATTTGGTAGGTTCATTAATCCCAGATGAATTATTCGAAGATTGGCTTGCTCTTCATCAAATAGATGGTAATAACTATTCTTTTATTTATAATTTAGATAACAAACCAAAAAGAGAGTTACTACAGAACATATATTTAAATAGGGATAAACATATAAACCATAAACTATCGGAATTCAATATAGATAATACTAGCGATGATATAGAAACAGTACTTCCTAATTTGAATAAAATTTTACTTGTAGGTTTACATCGTAACAATGAAAAAGGTGAATATATATTTTCTTATATAGCACCCTGTGTAATAACCGGTACACTTTTAGATGGCACTAAGAAACTATATAAAAGAATCTATTTCGCACATTGTGTTCTTTTTGACGATAGTAATGATTTGAAAATTGTGATTAATCCTACTAGCAATTTACTAAATGTTAACGGGGTTAGTAAACAACGCTATGATTGGTCTCCTATTGCAACTCAATTCTTCAATGAGTTCAAAAAATTAGTTGGTAAGCATACGATTATTGCTCCTAAATGGATACCCCGTGCATAATATAGTCTTGCAGAAGATGCTACTAATCATAATAACCCCGATATAACAAAACAATTATTTGATTTACAGGGTCAAATAGAATCTTTTGCTGAGAATCTTCTTAAAAAATCTGGAATAGACATTGTTCAAGAAAAAAATCAGGCTTTATTAACACGATTTATACAAGATATACAACAATCTTTTGAAGCACAATTAATTGAAAAATTTGGTTCTAACCACGATGAAAACTTCATTCTTTTTCGACAGCGTTCAGATGGTATCACTCATACTATTAATGTTGAATCCAGAAAAGATGGCTTGAATGGTTCTGCTGCTCAAGCCGCTAGACGCTCTAGGTCTGATGGTGACTTAGATTTGATTGGTATAATATACAAATCCCCAGAAAAAAGTTATAGATTTTTAGTTGAACAAGGCTCAGATTCATATTTAATCAGAGGTACAAACGCTTTTGTTGAAGAGGAGGTTGTTAATATTGTCATCCGTAAACTTAACGAATATAGAAAACAAATACAATCTACCTCCTTCTATCCTATTCAAAGTAAAAATGGAACTACTTTCTCTTCGACCTAATGATGTCATAACAACAAATATAATGGCTATAAAAGTTAATTTAACATACGATTTTGCAGAGCTATTATTAGCTGACTTAACAAATGAGGGATTATTAAATGTGCTACTTGTTGTGAGTTGTATCAATGAAGATTATAACCATCCATATTTTTTTAATTCATTTGATGATTTTTATAAAGCAAATTCTAAAATGAAATGTCCTATATGTGGGGATGTTTTTGATTTTAAAAATGTTAAGATTGGTTTTAAGAGAGGAAATTATTAATGAACATAAATACTTTCGATGATTTAACAAATTTCATTGATAAATTAGACGATAATTTTTTTTGGAAGCCAATAAATTCAGATGAAACCTCACTTGCCGAATTTGAGCAATATGTTTCAGAAGTAAAAAAATCGTTTAGTTGGAAAAAAGATTTAAATTGGAAAAAAGGAAAAGTCCTTGAAGAACTCGCCGTATTTATCTTTAACCGTTTTCAGGATACAAATGTGGTTTCTAATAACCGTCCAGCTGATAATGAATCAGATATTGAAGCTACCTTATCAGAAAAAACACGTCCATCTTTTATGAATGATTTTATTGGACCTAAAATTTTGTGTGAATGCAAAAATTATAAGTCCAAATCTATTGATGTAGGAATGATAACAAAGCTTGCTGAGTTGATACCAATTAGAGGAGCACGTTTTGGTGTCTTTTTTTCTATTCTTGGTATAGGAGGATATGAATGGAGATTCGGCGAAGGTAAAAGAAAAAAAATACTCTGTAAATCTGATATTCCAATTATCTCTTTTAAGTTCGAGGAAATTGAAAGTCTACGTGACGGGAAAAATTTTTATACTATGCTAAAACAAAAGGTTAAAGCTTTATATGATGAAGTAGACGATGAATCACCAGACTTTCCACCAGATGGACATACAGAATATACTTATAGAATGTTAGAGATAGCTGACCATTTAAAAAAATGTAATATTATTAGCCATGAAGAGAATTTTAATATCAAAATTCGTATCATTTCTATGTATGGCTTAGACGAATTAAATTAATTATCATGTATAAATAACCACCAATTACTTCAATTAACTTAACCAAAGGATAATGAATTCGATATAATAGATAAAGTCCATATATCCACAACATATTGATGATACTAAGTTAGTTATCAATTAATAAAAGACCTCATATCAACAAGGTCTTTTTTCTATTCTTTTTACTTTAGTAATAACCAATTGATTTATTACAAATATTGTATATTGGATATTTTATCGAACTTTTAATATCATTTTGGACGAAAAATCGAACTTTTATACACTGATAGCACCTTTATAAGTATCATGTGCTATTATGATTTCTCTTTTACTGATTTAATCGTTATATTAGTGGATTTTGCAGGGGGAAAATGATTTAAAACAAAGCGCTTCTCCGTCATTAGTATCAATTGTAGTCTTGATTAATGAAATTAGAATAATGCGAGTAATATCCATCGCTTACAAAAAAAGGCACCCAATAATCATTGAGTGTCCTTTAGATATTAATTTACTTGTTCTTTAAGAACGTCTTTTATTAATTCAATTGCATTTTCGTCCAAGGGGTCGTTTGTGCCAAGTTCACCTTTGAAAGCTCTTGTAAGAATGGATTGTTTTATTTCTTCAATTTTAACTTGTAGTTCTAATAAAGAATCTCTTTCTAGAGCAACTAATTTTTCAATCTTATTAACAATCTCTTTCTGTTCTTCAATTGAAGGTATAGGAATTACAGTGGTCGCTAATTCCTCAGTGTTTATATTATTTATGCCAGCAGAAGATTTTGATTTTGAAAATAATTGATTCCGAACATTTTCTGATTTTAAAAGCCATAAAACATATTTTGAATCAACCATTATAGGTCGTAATCTTATTAAATAAGAAGCAAACGCAAACTCTGATTCACTTTCTGTCACAATTGAACATTTTCCTACAAGGTCTTTACTACCGTTAGAGCGTACTATTAGAATATCATCTTTCTTTACAGAAGAATTTATATGCATAGTTTCATTATTATTCAAATATTTTAAATCAGAAGTATTAATAAACTCTTCGCCAATATTAGGTATTCTTATTACGGGAGTGCCTTTATATAGGTAATCACTTTTTTCAGAAGTTCCATATTTAAAATCATAAACAATTTCACCTAAAGTACAGTAAATCCAATTTGAAGGAATTTTGGGATAATAATCATCATTAAATTCAGTTTTGAATTTTTTAGGTTTTGCAGGCTTCTTTATACCTTTTATTTTAGCCTCATGTAATAAAGCCTTGTACACCTCATCTTTTTTTTCGCTAATAGAGTTTAAATCTATTGTGGTAGTATTCTTTGTATCTTTTCTCCACTCTTTAGTTAACTCCCCACGAAAAGCCTTATTCAATATAGCCGCTCGCCGAATTTCAAATGATTCTTTTGCTTCTTTAATCAAACACTCTGCTTCATCAATTTTATTTATAAGCCGCTCCAACTTTTCAGCAATGCGTTTTTGCTCATATATAGGTGGAATAGGAATTGGCATCTTCTCATAGTCTGTACTTCGAACCGAAGGAGAATTATCTCCCCTTGTATGGTCAATCAAATATTGAGTAGCATAATTAGTACATAGATAGCGATATAAATAATTAGCTTTCAATATTTCTTTAGGTGTACAAACATAAAATGCTGTAGACACTACCAATTTATTATCCTCTACCTCTATATGAGCAATATTTTTTAAATATGGTCGTACTAGTGAAATAATCACATCACCTTTAGAAACTTTTCTTTTTGCTCTACTGGGTGCTAAAGTTATTTCTATTTGCTTTACTTGTCTAACTGTTTGTTTTTTATTATCAATCGCATCAACATCTATATAATTAAAGACTTCTCCATCTAATTTTTTTGGCTCTCTAGTTTCCATCGGTTTTATAGTATTTTCAATTCTTGTCCATACCCAATTTCCAGGCACTTCGTAAGGTTGCTCTTCCTTTGGAACCAAGGCCTCTTCTAACAACTCATCTACTGATTTCTTTTTCTTCCCCATTATCTATTCACCTTAACTTCTTGTGTTTCACGTAATTCTTCAACAACCTCATATAACAAATTCATTGCTTGTTGGAGTTTCATAATGGCATCTTCAGCAGATTCAATTGGGTCAGGAAGATTATCATAGCTGGATAATGCTTCATCAGCAATCAGACCAATATCTAGACTATCATATTTCTTAGCAATTTCTTCTCTTTTAAATTTATTCCATCTTTCGTCTTCTATCTTAGAACGCTCTTCTGCAATATAGGCTTTCATGAAGTCTTCAAAATGAGCCATCGTTAACCTGTTCCTCTTACCAAAGGATGGCATATTAGTTCGTAAATCATATACCCATACATCTTTTGTATTGCCTTGGTCTGTTTTTCCTCTTGTAAAGAACAAAACATTTGTTTTTACACCTGGAGCATAAAAAATTCCTGTAGGTAAACGAAGAATAGTGTGCAAATTACACTTATCCATTAAATCACGTCGAATCTGCGCTCCTACTCCACCCTCAAATAAAACATTATCAGGAACGACAACTGCAGCTCTAGCCTTGCCATCATCCTTTAAAGCATTATAAATAAGTTGTAAAAAGTTTAATTGTTTGTTAGAAGTCTCAAATGTTAAATCATCACGTGAGACTCTTTCTCCACCTTTCTTTGTACCAAAAGGAGGGTTTGTTAATATCACATCAAAGTTCTTCATCCATTTACCGTTGCCTGATAAAGAATCCCCGTTTTCTAGTCGACCTTCAATATTATGAAGGAGTGCGTTCATAAGCGCCAAACGATGTGTTCCCTTTACAAGTTCCATTCCGCTAAAAGCTTCTTTCTTTTGAAACTCAGCTTGTTGAGGGTCAATGCTAAAATATTCATCTGTTTTATTTTTTAAATATTGGTCAGCGGCTATCATAAAACCAAATGTTCCTGCCGCTGGGTCATTGCAACGTTCTCCAACTCGGGGGTCAATAAGTTGAACCATAACATCAATTAGTACACGAGGTGTGAAGTATTGACCCGCTCCTGATTTTGTTTCACTCGCATTTTTTTCGAGTAAACCTTCATAAAGATTTCCTAATCCCTCTTCTTTTGCATTATACCAATCAAGGGCATCAATAGATTTTATGATTTTTTCTAAGTTCTTAGGTTCATCAATACTGGTTGCTGCATCATGATAAATTAAGCGGAGTTGCTCATTTTCACTATTACCCAATTCTAATAATAGCCGTTGGTAGTAATTCTTTAATTCTATCCCTTCTTTTACCGTAAGGTCATCCCAACGATATCCCTCAGGAATGACACTCTCAGTTTCCTGTTCTTTCATCATTTTAAGAAATAATATATAAGTTAATTCTGTAACATATTGTTGATACGTAATCCCGTCATCACGCAGAACATTACACAAGTTCCAAAGCCTTTGTACAATTTCTTGGTTGTTCATTTTCTTCCTCCAAATAGTAAAATATTATTTATCAATACATCCTTAAAATTTAAAGTCACGCTTTATATTATAACTCAAAAAAGCCTCAATAAGAGGCCATTATTTTAACTGATGTATAAGTTGTCGTTTATTGTTTTTACGATTTTATCAATCTCTTCACCAAATTCACGTTTTAACACTTTATATCCACCTTGACTACGGAATGGTTCTTCGGCAAAAGCATCTTGTGGAGTTGGGGCTAAAACAGGTATTTTTATAAGCTGCTTTTCAATACGTTCTAGCCATTTTTTCTGCCTTGGTGTCCAATCGTGAAGAGAGTAAACCTTTTGCATCGCATGTTTAATTCTTGTTTCATGGTCTACTAATGCTTCTCCTAAAGCTGCCTGCCGAATAAAACTTATAATATCTGCAGCGATTTCTTCATTTTTTGTTTGTTTCCAAGCAGACTGTAAATGAGATTGTTTAAATCCTTTTGTCTCCAAAATCACTATAAGCTCTCTTAAATCTTTTTTCGTTAAATCCCTTGGTCTTGTACATACAATATGGAGCGAAGGAATTTCATTAATATTTTCCTTAATAAACTGAATGAACCCATCTAAATAGTCTTCTGGTCGTTTATTTCCTTCCCCGTATCCACGAGTAACATCCTTAATTGTGTCTTCCTGGTTAGAAATATAGAGTTTTCCTCCCTTAACTCTATAAGCATCAAAGTAATCAAACAAGATATCACTTTGTCTAGCTTTATCAGGTGTATAGGATTGTACTTCTTTTACCCATTCATCAACCGTTCTTCCTTTAGATAGCTCCTCGAATTTTTGTTTCCCCTCATCATTTAATCTCTGTTTTTTTCGTTGAATTTTGGCTACTAACTGTTCACGATAATATTTTATTTCTTCTTCCGAGTTAGCATGTACAAGTGAATCATACAATTCACCAATTGTAGTATTTTGATTCTTTACAACAGGTTTCATCTCCGTATATGTTTGTAATTTATCATAGATACCAACAGCATCATAAATATTAAAATGAGTTTTCCCTATATCTGGGCAAAGACGGGTTGCACGACCAAGCATTTGGTCATATAAAATACGAGATTGAACACGTCGTAGAAATACGATATTGGTTATAGATGGGACATCTATCCCTGTTGTTAATAAATCAACAGTTACAACAATATTGGGTAATCGTTCATTTTTAAAGCGCTTAATAGCATCATTAGGCTTATAAATATATCCTGTGATTTTCATAATTGCGTCGTCTTCTATATCATCACCGCGCTCTTTATAAGCCTCTTTCAGTAAGCGAACAACCAAATCAGCATGTACATCTGTAGCAGCAAAAATTAACGTTTTCTCTTTACTTGAAGGGTCAATATAATCAACTAATTTATTGAGTACGACTCGATTAAAAGATTCTGTTATTACTCGTTTGTTAAATTGCTCTACCTCAAAATGAATAGTATCCTCCATTTTTTCTAAAACAACTTCGCCTTCATCTTCGTCATATACCTCTACCTCTTCATCCTTTTCAAATGTAATACCTATTTGAGTTAATTCGGTTTTAAATAAATAGGGAGGCTCATGGTCTACTAAGAATCCCTCTAACACTGCTTCACTATAGGAATATTTAAAAATTGGCATCCCAAAAATTTCAGTTGTATGGAGAGCAGGTGTAGCGGTTAATCCTAGACAGGAGGCATCAAAATAGTCAATGACCCGACGATATTGACTAATATACTCATTTTGGTCTCTAAATAGCAATTCTTCCTCTGTCATCTCTCGGTCACTTGTATAACCACGGTGTGCTTCATCTACAATAATAAAATCATACTGACCAATAGTAGGTGTTTTATCATCTTTATTATAAAAAATTCTACGGACCATGCCTTGTACTGTAGCAATATGCACTTTGGTAGCTACTTCAGGTTCAATATCATCCAATGACTTAATATCATAAATATCAGAAAATGATAATCCTTCAATTTTAGTATCTATCAGTGCATCCTGTGTTTGTTTCCCTAGTGAGTTTCTATCTACAAGAAACAAGATACGTCTACATTTTTTTGTCTTAATTAAGCGGTACATTAATGCAATTGCTGTTCGGGTTTTACCTGTGCCAGTAGCCATCGCAATAAGCATTCTTCTTTGTCCGTCCATCAAACCCTTTTCTGCCGAAAGAACGGCTTCCTGTTGATAAGGTCTAAGGCCAAACTTTGTTATATCTTCTTCTTTTAGCTTATTATTAGCATCTTGGTCATCTTGGCTTAATAAAAGCTCTAAATCTGCAGGGGAATGCCATCCTTCCAATGGGCGTGCATACTCAGTGGGCTTGCGTGAATCCCAGAACCATATACCTGACTCTTCTTGCAGCTGCTTTAAATAAGGGCGCCCATTTGTCGCATATAAAAACGGTACTTTATATTCATTATTTGGTGGTAAGAAATTTTCTTCCCCCAGTTTAATAATGTTCTTTGCATATGTCTTTGTTTGACTTTCTAACGCCCCAGGAATAGTTCTATGCTTGGCCTTAGCTTCAATTATACCGACTAATTCCATGCCGATAAATAAAGCATAATCTGCTCTACCACCTTTAACTTTCCATTCTGCAATAGCCATATTTCGGTTCTTCTCTGGCATCGTTCCATGTTTTTGATTATTAATAGCGGTACTATCAGCATACCAGCCAGCTTTTCTTAACTTCTCATCAATAATTAAACGAGTTTCAGCCTCAGTTAATTTATTTTTACGTACAAACTGTTTAGATTTCTTTTTACGTTGGTCCTTTGCATCTACTTGCTCTAATTCTGCTTTAGCTCGAATAGATTCCATTTGTTGCTCTAATCTCTGAACCTTTTCATCATATTCCCTTTGCAAACTTTCCGTATCAACATTTGTTTGCTCAATAGGTTCTATATATTCTGGTGATTCAAATTCCCAGTCTCCATATACCTCCATAAACCAAATGGATAATCGAAAGGTTAATTGTAGTAATGTTTTTGCATCTTCTGTCTTTCCATAATCCCCTTCATGCATTGCGTAATTTCCTTTACGCCTTAAGGTATCAAAGATTTCAATTAACTCTGGTTCTACAAAACCTTCCCTGCGTAAAGTATTAATACGGTCTACTTGGGTAGTTCCATTAAGCTCTCTAATATTTTCAGATGCTAACACATATCTCGCCACTGTCTCCGCAAACAACCTTAATTTCATAATGGTTGTATGTGGGTCATGATATACATTCTTCTCCGCTGTTTCTCCTAAATTAGCCAGGACATCCCATTTGCCACGAAAGAAAGAAAAGTTGCTTCTCATGGTTATCACCGTTTCCGTATATTTTATGTATATATTATATAACAAACAAGTAAATGATGGCTTTTATCAGTGTATTACGTAACTTAATTATTTATTAAAATCTATATTATATTAAGAAAGATAATCAAAAACTGAAAAAGAACGCCAAATTTCTCTTTTCTCAATCTCCAGTTTCGTGTTTAAAAAATATTGTTTTCACTATCTCTCTTTTAATGTCAGGTATATTATATTGAAATTCTTTGGATGGTATTGTCACTTCAATCCTAAAATCAAATTGAAATGAGTAAAGTTGTTCTGCATTAACTCTAATCTTTGGAAACATATATTTTAAATAAATATATTTTTGAACTTCTAGTTCAAAATCATTTATATGACGGTACTTGTATCTAATTACTGAAAGAATATTACTATTATCCACTCCTTTTGTTGGTGCGATTTCCCAATCATTTGCACTATAATGAAAAGGTATTCTGTTTTCCATTATAATTTTATTTATTATCACTTCATACTTTCCTTCATTCCATAGTTCTAACATTACGTATTGAGGTTCCGCTATATCTAAATCAGATACTTTAAAAATAATAGTATCATTATTAATAATCTGATTCTCATTCTTTAAATTAATTGTATCTTGTAAATATGTTTGGTAATTTTCTTTATTTATGACCTTGCTTTGTACCTCCCAATATTCATATAACAATTCTCTATATTTTTTCACTTCAGATTTTGTATAGTTCTTTGACTGACTTGTCCTAGTGTCATATTTGTCATGATGGGGTAAACAAAGAAAAGCCAGATTATCAATATTATTATTGTTTTTATTTTTATCAAGATGTGCAATTTGCCCTTGTTTTTCTTCCAAATCATTATCTAACCAATAACATATGCAACATCTTCTTTTTGATTTAAAAAATAATTCATTTTCAATTTCATCAGACACTTTTTTTCTATTATTCATATGTTTCTCCTTATTAATGTCTATTATTAAATTGCTTGTTACCACGCTGATAACTATTTTCTTCATTCAACAAAAATGGATAATAATAAAATCTGAATCACGATTGTAATTATCTTCCTGCGAAAAACCAATCACAAGATTAGGTATTTTAGTATTTGATGATAATTCGACATAAGACACACTATTTTATCTTCACACATTTCACTCTATTCTCTTATCCAAAATTAACCAGTTTATATTATATCACTTTTACACTCTTAAAAGGGTGTGAAGAAAATTTAATAATTAAATTAAAATTATCGAATGCATGTACAAATCTGAAGTGTAAATGAGAACTATAGTGCCTCTCTCATTTTGCTTCTTAATCCCAGTTAATTCTTCGACTTCTTTGGAAGTTCCAGAGCTACAGTATTTAAACTATAGTGTTTTTTATTTGTCTCCTTCTGAAAAATATCCAGTTTCTTTTCAACTGCTCTTCCTTCCTGTCTCTACGTTTCACAATTAAGTTTCATTCCATCTCAGCCATAGCTAATAATGTAGTTAAGAAGAACCTTTCCATCGTTATCCATTAAATTTAGTCATCATGAATTTTCAAAATTTGAAAATGGTATAATAAACATCGTAAGGAGTGTGAAAAATATGGGGGATATAAAGTTATTTAAATTAAATGATAATGCGGTAGAAGAATTACAAGGTCAATCCGTTACAATTGAAAAATCATTACAACATATCATTGAAAAACATTTAGAAACATTTCTAGGAGTGCGTTTTTTAGCTTCAGAACATAGTACAGGAAAACGTCATGCAGGACGTATTGATACCCTAGGAATCGACGAAAATAACTCACCCGTTATAATAGAATATAAACGGTCTATTAATGAGAATGTTATTAACCAAGGCTTATTTTATTTAGATTGGTTACTTGACCATAAAGCTGAATTTGAGTTAATGGTTATGCGCAAATATGGTAGCGATTATTCAGACTCTATCGATTGGAGTAGCCCTCGTTTACTGTGTATCGCTGGAGGATTTACTAAATATGATAAACACGCTGTTCAACAAATCAATAGGAACATTGAGCTATATCAATATAAACATTATCCAGATGGTTTTTTATTGTTAGAATTAGTTAATTCTACGGCCGCCCAAACAATACAAATTAGCGACCATGCTACATTACCTTCTCCATATAATCGGAACACTAAAGTTAAAACTGTATCCGACTATTTAGAACAAGCAGATACAGAACTAACCGATAGATTTGAAAAACTAAAAACTTTTTTGATGGTTCTTGGTGATGACGTACAGATGAAAGTCCTAAAACATTACATTGCCTTTAAACGCATCAAAAATTTTGCGTGTGTTGAGATACACCCGCAAACCGCAAAAATATTACTTTACCTTAAAGTAAATCCTGAAAGTATTACCTTGGAGCAAGGTTTTACCCGAGATGTTCGAAATATAGGACATTATGGGACAGGAGATTTAGAGGTGACCATATTTAAAGATGAAGATTTTGAAAAATCTAAACGACTCATTGAAATGGCTTATGATGTTAGTTGATGTATAGACATATATGCGATGAAAAGGTAAGAGGACTGAAAATCAGGATTTGAATTTCAGTCTTCTTATATTTTCTCAATAATATATACCGCTAAAAATAAAAAAATCCACAATCTGCTTGCGGGGATTCCAAAAATCTATATTACACTCCGAACTGCCAATCCTAGTTGAAGATAATGTATTATATTAAAAGCCTTATACCAGTTACGGCATAAAGCTTTATAAGGGCATATTTACATTTATAATTTGTTTCTCTTTATGGTATATGTGGTATAACTATTCACATTTAAAAATCTTTCGTTTGGACAGAAATTATACATGAATCGATGTCATCTTAAAAGACTGTTTATTATTAATAATTTTTTGTTTTTATTTAGTATCAGCTAAAGCATATGTACGATAATATCTATCCCCTGTTTCACTATTAATAAGACACTCATCACCATCGGCATCTTTCCCATATATGAGATGAACATTAAAATTATCATAATCCTTTTCCCAAGTAGGAATATATGTAATTGTCACCTTTTCGCCATCTTGCTCCCAAGTAGCTGATTCTGCAAGCACAATCCCTTTGGAAATGCCATCATATTCATCCTCGCCTCGTAAATATACTATATCTGCTGTACCATCTGAATTTAAGGTGAGACTTGCCGAAATTGAATTACCTTCAGTCCACCACTCTCCTTTAGCACTGCTTTGCAAAAAGAAGGTTAAAATCAATACGACTACTACCAATATTGCTGCAACCAGAAGAAATATTTTTTTATTAAACTTTTTTAAGTTTTTAAGTGGTGAGTCTTTTTTTAGTAGCTTATATCCACAATTGATACAAACTTCAGATGTATCTGATATCTCCTTACCGCATTCTGGACATCTAATTAAAGCCATAATATACTCCTCCTAATTATCATTATGTTCTAATAATAATTTTAGGCTCTTTCGACTAAAAATCCAATAAGTATTAAAGGCCTATCGTATACTAAAAAAATGAATCCGAAGAGGAGTAAACATGCAACATTCACGAATTAGAGCATTGCAAGAAGATAAAGATATAAATCAACCATACATGGCAAAATAATTATCTGTGAATCAAAGAACATATAGTCTCTATGAGACAGGGGAACATAAAATTATTCTTTTAGCTTTGTATATAATTGCAGAGTTCCATGGAGTCAGTGTTGATTACCTGCTAAATCATACAGATATCAAAAAACATTATCCACCTTCTAAAAAGCAATAGGCCATTATTCACTATAAATAATTGGCTCATATCCCTAATTCTTCATATACATTTTTTCACTAATATTGTAATCACTTTTAAATGTGATGTAGTATACCTTTCAATTCCTCTATCGAAAGTACTTCATTCTTTTTCCTATGTATCATTCTATGACAGTTAGAACACACCGGAACTAAATCAGTTTCTGGATTTATCTCTATTTCTTTTTTAATAGTACTTATAGGATGAACATGGTGGACTTCAATGAAATCTTTACCTCGTTCCCCATAGACTTTTTCAAAATTAAATCCGCATACAGTGCAGTTTAAACCGTGCATTTCAATAGCTCTTTTGCGGTTCTGTGGATTTCTCTCATATCGCTTTCCATAGTACTCTATAACTTTTCCTTCTTTAAGGAACTTGTCATCGTTTCCTTCTTCTAGAATTTCTGCCTCTACATCTTCTTGAACTTGTTTTAAAGACAGAGGTTCTTCAAAGCTTAGCTTATATTGATTATCTATACTCTTTTCGAAATACAATTGAGGCCGTTCATCTTCTAGTACTTCTTCATTATGTTTAAATTTGATATAAACTTCTTTATATACCCCTCTTATTATTTTTGAAAAATCCATATTCCAAATCAATCTTGTTCTATTATGGAAATCCATTTCTATATGAGCATCAAAAGGCATTTCTTTATACATTAAAATGATTTCCATCTTCTTACCGACTTCTAAGGAGCCCGCCTTAAAAAAGCCTCTTATTTCTTTAGGTATACCCGTTCCGTTATGGAGAAACGCTGACTTATCAAGATGTTTTATGGCAATATTAGTTGGAGTGATTTGCCATGAAAAACTATGTATAGCTTTATTTTTAGAATCCCATAAATTATTTAGTTCGGCTGCTTGTTCCTCTGATAATAAATAATTTGTTTGCTGACGGAGTCTTAATATTAACAAATCACAAAGAATAGGATTATCTTTTAGAGATAATCTATTAATAAATCCCTTATCCTTTTCTATGCGAAATTCAATAACTTCTAACTTGACTGAAAGGTAGGGATTTTTCCAGTCTTCAGTATGCCAATACTCTTTGGCTCCCTCATCATCTGTTTCATCTGTAGGTAGAGCTACTACTTTTGTTTTAGCTATTATACCTCCACTTTCTTTTACGTAGCCATCTGACCTCCATATGAAAACAATATCATTTAATTTAATATTTTCTTTAAAATGTTTCTGTCTTAATGACCACCAGATATACTTATTATTCTGAACATAATTATCTACATCAAATACTTTTGGATTCCCTTGAAATATCCAAGTATTAGTATGATTTTGTTTATCTATCTGTTCATGCACTCTTTCTTTATATTCATCTTTAATCTCAAAACCATACTCTTCTAATCTAGTCCTCACAATACGTCTTTCTTCTATAGTAAATAAATCATGATATTTTTGATTTAATATTAATACTTCTACAGTTAAATCTAATCTTCCCAGTTCCCATAAACTTGTAAATCCTTCGGAAGGTTCATTATTATTAATAAACTTCTTTGCTACATTTAACCCACCTTGATTAGCAACCATTTGTTTAAACCTCGAAGCATTGTAACCTATTTTCTTTGCATTTTCATAAATACCCAACATATCCTTGTGAAATTGCATTTCTAATTGTTTAATTTCATTTTCCATGTAACTCTCTCCTAATATAAATAGTTACAAACAGATTTTTCAAACATTTTATTCGAGTACAATGTCCCTTAACTATGAATAACCGAATAAGTAAAATACAATAGTCATTTTCAAGGGAGTATGCTTCTATCTTTATAGAATACTCTTAATGAATTAAATTCAAAAGGTGTTAAGAATTTCATTTTATGAATGCTGCTAAAACAATCTTCCCATGTAATCCAGCTAATACGTTTCATAAGATTGACTAGTTCTTCATGACACCAATTTGAAATGGTTGGTATATCGTTAGCAAGTACCATTGGGTCAGTTTGATATTGCCTCATTTTAAAATAGTACAATCTATTTCCTGGAAACTCCCTGTAACGTTTAGGAGTAACTAATACAAAATAAAAATTATAGCCAACAGCTTCCAAGCCTACTTCAATACATCTGGCTATTTGGTTTCTATCAGTTATATACGTTGTTTGATACGATATATCAGAAGTATATTTGCACTCGAAGAAAATCTTCTTATCATTATTGATTTCTAACAAAGCATCAAAATTAGTTTTTCCTTCGACCAATTTCTCAGAATTACATTGTTCTCTTATATACCTGACTGGATTAGAAAGAGCCCGACTTCTTAATCTATTCTGCATATTCTTTGAAGGTGAAATAGCTCGCTCTAACAATAGTTTTGTATTATTTATGTTCCATGACTCGCTTGGATAGCATTTTGTTAGTATATCTTTCCACCCATTATTCCCACCCTTTTGAAGGGCTGCGAAGGTATAGAGTGTAATAATTGTTTCATCTTTATCAGATTGGGGGATAGACTTCAATTTTTTTTGTATTATATCTTGTCTATTAAAAGAATATTCATGTTCCCTTTGAAGAGAATCTTCTATTCTACTAACCCTCTTTTCTTTATCTCCAGCAAAAAGAGACTTTAAATAATCTCTATCAAAAATTAATGAAGTCATCTATTTCCCACCTTATGATTATATAGTTTATAAATATTTATTATTTACACAGGAAAATAATACCATGTTAATTTAAATAGGAGTAGCACCCGTTAAATACTACTCTCTTAAAAAATTTAAACATATGTTTAAGTACTTATGGACTACCTTCCCATATCCCTATCTCTTTTATAATTCAATTGAGTTCCCTTTAGCTGCCTTGCTACCAATACATAGTTTATTGTTCTACTAATCAAAGTTCATTTCTTTATTTCCGCTTTAAACAATACTAAGGCGTACAGTACCTGCTGCTTAAAATGTTTACTAAAAGTCTACCTTCTCTAAATAAGCAGCAAGGATTGAAACTTAATGAAAAAGTATGAATATAAGAAAGTTCCCTTCTTTAAAATGCAAGAAGAACATTATTCTGCATTAGACTTACATAAGCTAAATGAAGAAGGAAAAAGTGGCTAGGAATTTGTTGCAGTCAGCAGAGGAGAAGTCTTCTTTAAAAAAGAAGTGGAAGTCGACACAGAAGAGTAATTGATTAGAATATCCTACCAAAATAGTAATGTCTAATTATTTTCTATTGTGGTAAAATAAGGCTAAATTTTTTTTGCTTAATTTCATTAGGAAAGGGTGGTTTTGTGAGCAAGAAAACTTTAATCAGGGTCTTGATTGCAATCGTTATTATAATAGCTGGTGCAGTAGCCTATGTTCAAGGAAAACACTACGTAACCAGGAAAGAAGTTAAAAACTATCTCTTAAATGAGGAAGGGTATTCTGAATCTGATATTACTGAGATGCAATCAGTCACAGCTAATCTACAGGGTGATAAAAACTGGTTAGTATTGATTACGGTAAAAGGGGATAAGGGACGTTACTATTATTATTACGACCGGGATGAAGATAAAGTTCTTTTAGAGACTTATATCATAAATGATACAGAGTATACCGACCCAGCTGAAGCACGAGAAGACGCAAGAGAAGAATAAAAAGAGAGGCATATGCCTCTTTTTTCTACTGTTGCTTAGTTAAAATTTACCATCTACTAATTAAATCCGTTTCTCTCATAATCTACATGGTCTGTGAAATCATATGGCTTCATAAGGGTTGGCACTGTCCAGAAAAACTTATCTTGTTTTGAATTGTAGTTCAATGTTTTATAAGTAACACCAGCTTTATAGTAACCGTACCAAAAAATCATCGAGTAAAAGCATTTGTTTTTGTATGCTTCTTTCTAAGTTCTCTTGAACTTTTTCGGAGGAAGCCGCCTCATATACGTTGGCCACCTTTTTCTGATTGGTAGTCAAACTTCCTAAAAGGTCACCACCCAATTCATTGCCTTTACCCTATTATTCAAGGTCGCTAATAAGGTGCAATAACTTTCAAGTATTTACACTTAAATGTATTTTTATCTTAAGTTTAGCTTTTATCCCCCTTACGATAGTAAATTGAAAATCATATAAAAATAAGATGGAAGAGATTTTTGAAAAACTTGAAGGCAACTTGAGAGGGTATTTCAAAATAAAAAAGAGAGGATGTATTCATCCTCTCGGCAACCGATTATTTAATTTCTTTAGGAACCACTGTCCATGCGTCACTTTCTTCTGCCGAAGCATAGTTAGCTTCTGGGTCACTTAAATCCAAGTACGTACTTGCGTCTTTTATATAGCCTTCTATAACATACTTTTCTCCTGATTCTAATTCTGTTTTTATATCAGCCGAATTCACGAACATATAATTGCTATCGAACTCGATATTTTTTTCTTCAGGGTCATATGGTTCAGTGTATAAATCAGGTTTAATACTGAAAATATGGTCATCATTGTTATGAATTATATATGGGCTAACATATACCGTTTCAATCTCAAATTTAGACATGTACATTTCATCCTGGAAGATTTCTTTTTGGCTTTCTTCGTCTTCAATCGAATTAAATATTGTGGACATAAGTTCAAAGTCATTTTCATTCAAAGCTTGGTTTATCTGCTTTTGTTCCTCAGAATAAAAAATTCTTTCTAGATTTTCTAACGGTTTACCTGCTTCTACCACTTTTTTATAGTTTTCCATTTGTTTCACATTCACAAACATTCCAACAAAAATATTTTCGTGAAGGAAATAAGCTTCTTCATCCGCTTCTTCAACAGAATGTTTTTTCGCTGCCTCTACAGTTTCAAATTCTATAATTTGCATGACAGGAACTTGGGCTATCATTACGCCAGCTATGGAAATTATATCTTCTAAATCTTTGTAGACTTCTGCAGTATATGCATCTGCAACCATATCTTGCTTGATAAGTCCGGATTCTACAAACCAATTATAAACGTCCAAACTTTTATTATCTGTTGATTCTATTTCCACCGTTTCATTTTTTGCTATTTCTGTTTTTGCTGCTTCCGCTTTTATTGGTTTTTCATTTGTGGCATCACCTATTTCTGTTCCACAAGCCGTTAATAATAATGAACATAAAAAAATAAGTGTTATCAGTGCTTTTTTCATAGTTTCCCCTGTCTCTGATTAATTTGTTTAAAATACTCATTTAACTTTATCTACAAAAATAGTCATTAATAGTCCTAAAAATCATGAATTTTATGAGTTTTATGAGTTTTATGAATCTTGTTCTGAATTGACTAGTTTTGTCAGAACACAATTAAAATATAAAAAAAGTTTAAAGTACGATTCTTTTATTGACATTCACATGGATAACTACTGCAACGATAGCAGCAACGACAATTTGCATAACCACAATCTCTACAACATTCACAAGGATAAGAATTGCAATCTCTACAACAGCGACAGTCCGCATACCCGCATTCTCTACAACATTCGCAAGGGTAGGAATTACAGTCTCTGCAACAACGACAGCTCGCATACCCGCATTCTTTACAGCATTCACAAGGGTAGGAATTACAGTCCCTGCAACAACGACAGCTCGCATACCCGCATTCTTTACAGCATTCGCAAGGGTAGGAATTACAGTCCCTGCAACAACGACAGTGTGACTCCGGCTCGTCACATCCTGAACACCTTTTTTCATAGCGTTCATCTTCATAATCTCTTTCCTTTTGAGAACGACCTAAATCATCGTCTGCAGCATCAACTTTCCACCGAGGTCCTCCGTGAGTACGGTAGAAATAGGCGTCATCTTCTCGTTTTTTTTGCTCCCAATACTCATCATCACGGTTGTTTGTACTTTGTTGAGTATTTCGACCCTTCCCGTTATCTGAATGCTCATAGGCATTTGAATAATCAGATGAATCATTATCACTAGCTCTCTGTGCAGAATCAGAAGAATGGTCGGTATACTCTTCATAATCTTGGAAAGCGTATTTGTCTTTATTTTTTCCAGGCCTTCGTGTTTTTGGATTTAACTCTGCAGATGCACTCACTTGCTCGAATGCCTCACTTCTTGCCGAACGTCTCCGATTAGTAGAATCAACATTTTTATTTGTTTTTGATTTTATTTTCTTACTCTGATGAATCAAAAACAGCACAATACCAATAATGGCAGTTAAGTATATACTTTCTGGAGCATCATTTTTATATAAATAGTAAAAAATCAATATGAATATGTACCACTTACCGAATAACCAAAATGGAAGTGAATAATAAAACCAATAGCCTACTGTAATTTGTTCCACTTTAAAAATTTCAAATACATCATTAATCCCTGGGAATCCATACCCCCAAAAGAGAATTAAATTGACCAACAAGGGAATGAACCTTTTTGCCACACCAACACCTCTTCCTTTCATACTTTTTCAACATTTTTATTCAGCTTTGTAACTCACATCAGATATCCGTATATAACAATATATGTAAAACGAACTATTGTTTTACAATATTTTATTACAAAACTAAAGTAATAGTTTCAGATACTAAGAAATAAGTATCACTTTTTCCTTATCAAAAGGAGGCTTAACTATTAATTTATCTAAGAATCCTACCTTAAGGAGAAACCTCTTGAAATCCTCCCATACATTTGTGTATTCACAAAGATACCCTTCGGTTAACTAGATTTCATCCGTATTGGTCTCCTCCCAAGCAACACTGCCATTTTACTATCTTTCTTAAATGTTCTTATGTATTGTATTTATAAAGTTTCCAGTAGATGAATCCATAAAAAAAGCGATTAATTTAATAGTTAATCGCTTTTTTAAAGTTACATTTCTGATTTTTTAATTGCCTCATTACGAATAGCTTGAATATTTTCGTTGATTTTAAATAACACAATTAGCAATTCGCAATAAATTCGTACCAAAAATGGTCCACCTACCATAAGAATTAAACCGAATAATACCATTGCTCCACTACCGTAAGTACCTAAGTTACCTATGATAATGAAAAGTCCGATGACAATAGCGGCAGCGGATGAAATCCCCCACACAAACTTGATAATAGATGTAGTTATCATCTTGTCAAACTTAAAAAAATCATTCATATTTGCGACCCCCAAACCTTATTTTTTCTTTGCTAGAATAATATACCATAACAAGGAGTTTTGTCCCAAATATTAGAATAATAATACAAAAATAGGTAATTAGAACTAGAAAAAGACAAAAAAATTTTCTGTACAGCTAACTTACTACTGTCGAAGATTCTAATCCTGCATATGGCTCTGAAATAGATAATGTCCCTCGTAGTTTCCCCTACATATAAATTAGAGTCATCACCGATATATTGGTCTAATTAAGGAAAGAGATAATCCAAGATGATATTACGAATGTATACTTTCTGCGCATTTTTTGTCCAAAAAGTAGCTGTATCAAGGCATGAGATATTCTTTCAACACAACTTACCTTTTAGCTATTTTTCACCAAACCCATCTGTACTACGAATAGGAATATTTTCATATAAATCAACAAAAAAACGATTTTTATAGTTCGATAGTTTTTAGTTGGAACTACATAAAATTTGAGTCATGATACTAAAGGTATTTACATTAAATTTTACTACTTATCTATGATTCTTAACTAGTTTTTATGCACTGATGATTCTCTCAAAGAATCAGTTTATTAGTAATATTTTGTCTATATACAAAACGATTAAGCAGAAGGTAAAGTAAATATATAACCTTTCTTTTTTGATACATACTTATAAAACAAATTTACAATATAGCTGCTATCCTATCCAAAACCTACATGAAAGAAGGAATGCAAGATGGAGAAGCTTGAAGTGATAGTGGAAATGAAAGAGGGAAACCTGATTCGTCTCTATGCCAATAAAGTATATGATACTTTAGGAGAGACCTATCACGGGGATATCTTCACGACAAAAAGTGAATTGTTAAAGCATTACCCAGATTGCGAAGTGATGAATGGATATGGGTTAGCAGACCCGCAAACCAGCCTTTTAATCTCCGGAATAAATGATTGGTTTGATACGATTGAAGAAGCGGTGACAACACTCCAAGCATTACATCACAAACAAGAGCTGGACGCTTTATACGAGGCAACAGCAAGCTATTATAACCTGCTCAAATCAAACACTAATTTAGCAAGGATAATAGAAGAACTGGACAATCGTGATACAACATCATTCCCCGAAAAAGTAATTTCATTATATATGATTACAGGGTTCGCAAATGATTGGTTCCCAGATGAAATCGCAGAAGATAAACGGCAAGAGGTCAAGAATGTACTAGATCAAGCTTATATGAAATGCTCAAACATTGTAATGGCACATCAACAAGCAAAGAAAGCTCAAATGATGATCACGGCAACAGAATACCTGGGTCTACGCAGAAAATTTTATTCAAAACATTAAAGAAAGCAACTACAAATTATGATGTAGTTGCTTTTTTTGCGTTAAAACTCATTTAAAACTAAAATATTTATCACTTCTTCTGTTGTTCGATGCTTTTCTAGCATCTACATAAATAGTTTCATTAAATATCCTAAGAAAATACCCACGATCGCGAAATCGGTATCGCCAAATGTTGTACCTTCAAAACCTAAGTCTCCTAAGACCGGTAGTAATAATGCTGGCAAGAAGCTGATCAGAATACCGTTAACAAATGCACCTAACATAGCTCCTCTTCTGCCGCCGGTAGCGTTTCCGAATACACCAGCTGTTGCTCCGCAAAAGAAGTGTGGTACTAGACCAGGAACAATTACTTTCAAGCCAAATAACGGAAGTAAAAACATACTTATAATACCTCCGAGAAAGCTAAAAATAAAACCGATAATGACTGCATTAGGGGCGAAAGGGAACACCACTGGTACATCCAATGCCGGTTTAGCATGAGGAACAACTTTGTCCGCTACCCCTTTGAAGGCAGGAATGATTTCTGCTAATAATAATCGAACACCCGCTAAAACGATATAAACACCTGCAGCGAACGTGATTGCTTGGATAAGGCAAAATACAATAAAGTTTTGACCGCCGCTCAACTCATTTTCAATGTAAGCTGGACCAGCAGCAATCGAAACGATAAAGAACATAACTAACATAGTTAAGGAGATTGCTACGGATGTATCTCTAAGGAACCCTAAACTTCTTGGCACCCGAATATCTTCTGTTGACTTAGCTCTATTCCCTGCTCCTTTACCTACTAATCCAGCAACCCAATATCCGAATGAACCAAAGTGACCGATCGCAATGTCATCATTACCTGTAATCCTTCTAACAAAGGGCTGTAGCAGGGCTGGACTTAAAACCATTAATAATCCTAGAATAATAGACCCAATTATAATTAAAGCTGCTCCATCTAGTCCGCCTGTCGATAATACGACTGCTAACAAACAAGCCATAAACATAATATGGTGTCCTGTTAAGAATATATATTTAAATGGAGTGAAGCGAGCTAAGAGGATATTAATAATCATACCTAACAACATGATTAAAGCTGTTTCAGTACCAAAAGCATTTTGAGCCATCGCAACGATCGCTTCGTTGTTCGGGATAACACCATCTATATCGAAGCCCTTCTCTAACATTTTTCCAAAGAAATAGAGTGAACCCGTAATGACAGTTGCACCAGCACCAATAATCAGGAAGCCCATAATAGTCTTTAATGTTCCAGATACAACCTCAGTAGCTGCTCTTTTCTGCAGCAATAAACCAATCAGAGCGAATAAACCAACCAAAATCGCCGGAGTACTTAATATGTCTACTATCAAATCCATGTTATATATCCTCCAGATGTTTTTCTAAAACAGTTTTGATTTCTTCGACATTGAATAAATTAATGAGCGGAATGACTTTCCTTCCATCTCCCTCTAACTGCTCCATGATTTCAGGTGAACCAATATAGTAATCTACTGTCTCCGCTTTGGCGGATGTTAAATCGGTATGCCCTACTTCTGCCTCCCGATTCATTTCACGCAAAGCTTTCTTTACATTCATTTCTGCAATAAAACTACTTCCTAAACCGTTCCCACATACAACTAATATTTTCATCTTGCTGCCTCCTATTGTATAAATGAAAATAATTGCTCTAAAAAATCATCTTTGGATTTGGAATGGATTAGT
This sequence comes from Bacillus sp. D386, assembly GCF_006346415.1. NCBI lineage: Bacteria > Bacillati > Bacillota > Bacilli > Caryophanales > Bacillaceae > Bacillus > Bacillus sp. D386. Next base: position 731,546 of record NZ_VEMV01000002.1, read on the forward strand.
TGTTTCACATTCAATTCTTCACCTAAGACAGCTGCCAATTCAGATAGTGCTTCTAGATGTGATTGATTATCCACTGCTGCCAGTACAATAATCAGCTGAACCTTATGGTGGTCCTTATCCGAAAACCATACAGGTTCTTTCATAACGAGAAAGCTTAATCCCATCTGTTTTACACCAAATTCCGGTCTTGCATGAGGCAAAGCAATGTTTGGGCCAAGTACATAATAAGGACCTAGTTCCTTCGTATTACTGATTATTTTATCTACATAAGTCTGTTCAATAGAATCTTTTTCTATCAAGGGAGCAGCCGCTAATTGAATAGCTTCTTCCCATGTATTCAATTGATCCTTGAACTGGATTAGCTGTGTATTCAGAATCTGATCTAACAAGACCCACCCTCTCTCTAAACTTTCCTTCATTTATAATTCATTCATATAAATCTACTTGTAGATTTATTCCCTCTATCTTTTTGAAATTTATTTTTAGGACATCATGTTAATACTCCATATAATCATCTACTTCCTGAAAATTAACGATAATGCAGACATAAGTTTCAACTTTCTTTCAAATGTCTTGGAAAAATAGAGAATGATATTTTTGCTTCATAAAAAAAAGCCAGTCTTAGACCGGCTTTTAATTTAATGATATTCATATTATTAATAGTTTACTACTTAGCAAAAATGCTTATTCTACTTCCCCTTCAAAACGAATCAATGGGCATGTAGTCCAATCATAATTCTGCACTTCTTCCCACGTTTTAAAATAAGCTTGCAATGATTCTGTGATCATTAAGTTGCAATATTCTTCTTTCTCGTGGAAGACAAAGATAGGTTTACCAATTGAATAAGCTAACCCAATCTCAAACATTGTCCCAGAATCCGTTTCATCATATATCGCGAAAATGAGATCTGCATCTTTTACATGGTCTACATCATTCTTAAAAACTACATCTCTCCAAGGCTGTGTATTATACACATATTCCTTAAATTGATGCTCTCTTGGACTAAATACGTCAAAGCCCATATTTCGCAGAACTTCTTCTGCTTTGGAAAGACGCTGTGCCTGATTATCGTTAAACCAACCACTTGCTAAATAAATCTTCTTGCCTTTTAAATTCATGTTGTCCTCCGCACTACTTAATATATTACCAGAGGAATTATATTAAAATACGAATCAAATGACAAGTTTAGGGTAACTACTAATTCATATATATATTGGAAATAATTATCCTAATATTTATATATTGTTACAAAAAACTCACAAAAATCACGTATATTCAGAAATATCTCTTCATTGTTTCTTTGTCGTCAGAAAAAGTAAAATAAAATATCTACAACTAAACATGATTATTATCATGGCGCCAATGGAACTTGAAAAAGTTATACCACAATACCTTTTTACAGTCCCTTTATCATATAGTTAAAAAGATATATTCCAATGGCTCTAATGTTCTTATGCCTTTTTGAGAATGTTAGAGTTTTTCATCTTAATATATGTCATATTCTAATTATTTTCACAAATTGGACAAATAACTTGAAATAATTAGAATTATCGGTGATAATCAATTTATTGATAGTGTCACTATCAAAAATGGCAAAGGGGATGATTTTTTGTCTAGTAAAATACCTACTAATTGGGACAAAGAAGTAGATGTAATCGTTTTAGGGACTGGTGGCGCCGCTTTGACAGCTGCTGTGGCCGCTTCTGAAAGCGGTTCCAAGGTTCTTGTGTTAGAAAAGACCCATCAAATCGGTGGAACAACTGCTTTTTCAGGTGGAGTTCCTTGGATTCCACTTAATCATTATATGAAAGAAAAAGGGTATGAAGATAATCGTGAAGATGCTATTAATTTCATAAAACGCTTAGCACTTGGCCGAGCAGAAGATTCTATGATTGAAACTTTTGTAGATAAAGGACATGAAATCATTAAGTTTTTAGATGATCATACTCCTGTCAAATTTGTTTCTCCAAAATCTTATCCAGAATATTATGCACGTATGGATGAGGCATTAAAACATGGGACACGTTCATTAGACCCTGCTCCATTTGATTTAAATGAAATTGGAGAATGGGGTTCATTAGTCCGTCAAAACCCAATTTTCCCTCCTCTGACATTAGAAGAAGGCGGAGCCGTTGGAGGAATTGACTTCCAGTTAGTGGCTGAGCGTATGCAAAATAATATTGTTACTATGGGTCGCTCATTAGTCGCTTCTTTATTTAAAGCATGCTTGGATCGCGGCGTCGAAACCTTAATCGAAACAGCTGGTAAAGAGCTAATTATGGACGAGGATGGACAAGTAGTCGGAATTGTCGCTGAAACAAAAGATGGAGAAATTTTACGTTTCGCTGCACGCAAAGGAGTAATTCTAGCATCAGGCGGATTTGAATGGAATAAACAATTAGTCAAAGCCTTCTTAAAAGCTGAGTTCACTCATCCAGTTACCCCTCCTGGTAATGAAGGAGACGCACTCTTAATGGCTATGAAGGCTGGCGCTGCACTTGAAAATATGAGTGAAGCATGGTGGTATCCAGCAATGGTGGATCCAACATTTGAATATGAAGATAATGTAATGGCGCAGCTAGGTGGTGGCCGTAATGGTCCAAACTCTATCATCGTGAATAAATACGGACGCCGATTCGTCCATGAAGGAACAACCTATAACGATATGCCAAGAGCCTTCTTTAATTATGATCCAGTAAAAGTAGAGTTTCCAAACAAAGGACCAAACTGGATGATTTTTGACCAACAGCTAAAAGATAGCGAACTCATTATTACTATGGCACCTGGTGATCCTGCACCTGAATGGGTAGATCAAGCTGATACTATTCGCGAGCTAGCTGAAAAAATTGGTGTTGATCCAGACGGTTTGGAAATGGAGATTCAAAAATGGAACGAATATTGTGAGCAAGGTGAAGACCCTGATTTCCACCGCGGTACGATACAGTTTGAAGCCTTAACAAATGGCGGCGGAAGTCCTGAGAAAAACCTAGGCAAAATTGAAAAAGGTCCATTTTACGCATTACCTATCTATTTAGGTGCACTCGGTACGAATGGCGGACCAAAAATCAATGAAAATGGACAAGTTGTTAACTTTAATGGTGAACCAATTAAAGGTTTATACGCTGCCGGAAATGCTTCAGGAAATCCACTTGGCCCAATTTATCCAAGTGCCGGCGGAACAATCGGGCCTGCTATGGTATTTGGCTTCTTAGCTGGACAGCACGCAGCCAATTCATAATAAAAAAACAAAGACTTTCTTAGATAATGACTCATTTGCGTCAATAACCATATAAAACAACCATACAGAAACGGGAAGGTGCAGATCATGCCACAAGGAACACATACAGTTGAAGTACCATTAGATATTCAAACAATTTGGGAATTTGTTCATGACATGAACAAATGGGCTCCACTTGTTCCAGGATATATCGACCATGAAATTTTAAGTGAACGCCAATCTACTTGGGCATTCAAGGGTGACTTAGGGTTTATGAAAAAGACAGTTAAGCTCCAAATCGATATTAAAGAATGGAATGAACCATCCGAAGTAATTTTTGATCTAAAAGGTTTGTCTGATAACTTTAATGGCGGAGGCTATTTCCGTGCCGAAGTCATTGACGAAAAGACAACTAAAATGTCAGGACATCTTGATATCACTGCTGGCGGTATGATGGGTGCAATGGTCAATCAAATACTAACCAAATTTGTTCCACAGACAGCACAGGAACTAACAGATGCAATTGTAGATAAATTACTTGAAATTAATACAGTAAAAAAATAATAGAAGCGATCTACCCATATATAAAGTTCTATTTAGGATTGTTTATCATAAAAAGATAGAAAAAAAGACGTGTAAATTACGCGTCTTTTTTTCTTCTTTCATAGTTTGAAACCATGATGACAATATTTATTGTGCAGTATTTTATAAGAAAAACTAATAAATCATACATCTCAAATAACGGAACCCTTATTACTTCCCTTTTTGTAAGTATGATAGAATTATATCCTTTACTATAATTAAATTTTCCTTTTTAGGAGCAGAGATAAAAACATCCTCTGGTATTAAAGAATATAATGAATATTTCTTTACAGCAGTTCCGAACATATTCATGATCGTACTTATAATCACTTCATTGGTTTGTGAAAGCTGTATGCTTCCATCCTTCTTACCTTCATTAATAATTTTTAAAATTATGCCGCTAATTTTCCCGTAGGCCTTATGTATTTCTTCTAGCAATCCAACTTCAATTTGGATAAATGCAATATAAACTTCGAAAGCTTCCAAAAGTTTTGATGATATGCTATTTTCTTCGTTTATATACATAATATAAGCAGTTAGCACGTCATCCATTTTTTCTATACCCGTTTTGTTAGATTCTATAATTTTCTCAAAAATTGGTACCTGTTGTTCTATGACTTCTTTTATAACTTCAATAATTAAATGCTCTTTTTTCGGAAAATAACGAAATAGAGTTGCCACACCTACACCAGATTCATCTGCAATTTTCTGCATGGTTGTTTTTTCAAAACCATGCTCTGCAAATAATTCTTTAGCAGCTTTAACCATCCTCTTGCGTCTCTCCAATTTTTTATCCATTTCATCACCCACCAAACAATATTATACTACTTTTATTAAAAGAAGGCCGTTAGTAGGTTATATACACTCCATAACACTATGCCATAAAGTGTAATAACAACTAGCTTGAAATGTTTAATTAAATGTTGAAACAAGCAGTTCAGAAATAGTCGAAAGTGATGAGCAAAACATCCCCTAACTGAATAACGTATTTTCAGAAGGAGGAATATAGCTTGAAAAAACTGATTCTTTTTGCTGGTCTTGTTGGTCTGTTGGTTGCTTGTGGTGAAGAAGAGGTAGTTAAGCCGAAGGGAGAGCCTAAAGAAGAAGTTCCTGCAGCAGTGGAACCTAAAGAGGAAGCTCCCTCAGTAGAAGAGCCTAAAGAAGAGGCACCTGCAATTGAGGAACCTAAAGAAGAAGCTCCCCCAGCCGTGGAGCCTAAAGAGGAAGCCCCTCCCCCAGTACAAAAGGGGTCCATTGACCCTCAAGTCGCTCTGTCAATCCTTCAAGACGCATACCAAGGAATTGCCAAGGTGGAGTACAACGCAGAATTAAAAGCCTTCCTGATTCTGCCGACCGATCCGAACTTTATTGTGGAAATGGAAATGATTTTAACCGGTAAAATGTCGAAGGACGACTGGAACTATCTGGCTGACTCAATAGCTAAACTTAGTGGTGAACTGGGACCAGAATACCTTGTGTTCCTGCTCAACCCTGCAAATCCAGATAATTATATTCTAATGGCAGAGAACGGAGTCATCAAATACGATGCACTTAATGAGGATGTAAAGAGTCAGGATAAAGCCCTTTAACTCTTTAGGACATAGCAACAGATTACTGCATAGTAATTGGTATACAGTGCTTGAAGATATACCGAATATACACACCAGTTAAGAACCTGTTTTTCTGATATTCCACGTTTTATACTGAATTACCGTGAGTAACCGCAACATATAACTTCTGGTTTAAGTTACTTCACAGATCTTACATGATGATACAAGATAGTAGAAGAAGACCTCTCCAAAAAAATGACCCCCAAAAGTTAGAATCCAACTTTAACTTTTGGGGAGATCCATCAAATAGCAATATAATTTCATTTTTATAAATTCTTTATTGTTCTACATTTTAGTTGTTTGATTATACCGTTTATCTCTTCAAGTTTATTCCCCAAAATAATGACGTGCTTTATTTCTACTCCCCCTGCATAATTCGCTGCAGGACCTTATCCTCCAATAACGTTAACTTATTGTCTGTAAATTGTCGCGGTCTAGGTGCATCGACTTTTACATTCATTGATACATAACCATCCTGTATAAGGATTATCCGGTCTGCCAGACGAATTGCTTCTCTTACGTCATGAGTGACGAGTAAAGCATTAAATCCAGTTCGTTGCCAGAGGGTTTCGATTAAATTTTGCATTTCCATCCTTGTAAATGCATCAAGAGCGCTTAATGGTTCATCCAGCATGAGCAAAGATGGTTCATGAATGAGCGCACGCGCTAAAGCGACACGTTGTTTTTGTCCTCCTGATAATGTAGACGGCCATTGATCCTTGAACGATAATAAGCCAACTGCGTCCAACACTTCCTCTGCTTTTGCTTGCCAATTCCCATCAAGACCGAGCCCTACATTATCAACAACGTTTTTCCATGGCAACAATCTTGAATCCTGGTACATCATCGTCACATTGGCAGTTGATTGATTGGATGCTACTCCATTAAATAGCAGTTCTCCGCTTGTTAAAGTCTCTAGTCCTGCGACAAGTCTTAAAAGCGTACTTTTCCCACTTCCACTTTTCCCAATGATGGCTACAAACTCTCCTTTTTCAATGGTTAGCTGTATATTTTTTAATACCTCTTTGTCACCGAATTGCTTGCTAACATCATTGATTTCAATCTGAATCGCCTGATCATTAACTATTTCTTTCTGACTCTCCCACTTTACAGCTGCCAGCTTACTCACTCTTACCACCTCCTCCTTCATTTGTTGTAGCTTACGTTCCACTTCAGCGCTTTTTTCTCACCTAATTGGGCAATGATATCTGCCAGTTTACCCAGTAACGCATAGATTACAATACTTAATATAATGATATCCGTTTGCATAAATTCCCTTGCATTCGTTGCTAAATAGCCAATTCCTACTTGTGTTGGAATTGTTTCAGCAACGATTAAGGTTAACCACATTACACCGAGAGCATATCGTAAACCAACGAAGATGGAAGGAAGTGCACCAGGCAGAAGAATTTCCTTAAATAATCTCCATCCCTTTAATTTATACATTTTCCCCATTTCAACTAGTCCTGGATCCACATTACGAATGCCGTGGAATGTATTAACATAGACAGGGAACAACACACCTAATACAACCAGAAATATTTTTGCACTTTCGTCAATTCCCAACCAAACAATGACGAGCGGCAATAATGCTAAGTGCGGTATATTGCGTAGCATTTGAATGCTCGTATCTGTTAAACGATAGGAGCGATCTGAAAGGCCATTAAATATACCAAGTGCAAAACCGATTAGTCCGCCAATCACCATCCCAACAACAGCGCGCCCTAAGCTTGCCCCAATATGAGTGACCAATTCACCGCTCGCGAGTAACTCCCAACCACTAATTAATACACTGATAGGGGCAGGAAAAAGGGAAGCATTAACAATTTCTAATCTGGCGACGACTTCCCAGACAATCAGGATGATAACTGGAATAATCCAGGGCTCAATATTCCTAACTATTTTATGATTCATTGTCTTCATTCCTTTTTAGTTGATTGGCATATCTTTAGAAACATCGAGTTCTTTCGGTATCAAACCAATTTCAAAATATTTATCAGCTTGTTTTTGCTGTGTATCCACAATCTCCTGAGTTAATTTCGTTGCTCCGAATGTTCGACGATCCAACTGCTTTTTCACGATCTTTTCGTCAATCCCCAATGCCTTGGACATAATCTTGACTACTTCATCTTTATTTTCATTTGCCCATTGGTCTGATTTATCCGTAGTTTCTAAAATAAGATCAACTAAATCTGAATGCTCTTTCGCAAAGTCTGGCGTTGCATAGTAGAACGTACGATTGGGATATTGATAATCCACGTTTTCTGTAAATGTGATCGTATCTAATTCAACTTCAGCAGCAGCAAAGAATGGGTCATAGGATGCCAAAGCATCCACTTTTTTCGTTTCAAAAATGGATCTTCCCTGCGCAGCATCCTCCGGATATACCCACTCCACATCATCAACCGACAGACCGGCCTTTTCAATTGCCAGTACCGCTAAATAATGATGATTACCACCTTTTAAAACCCCTATCTTTTTTCCTTTTAACTGTTCAATCGAAGTAATCCCTGATTCCTTTAAAACCATCAATCCAACACCTTCAGGATTTGGTGCATCTGCCCCTACATATACAAGTGGTTTACCGGAGGCTTGAGCAAAGATTCCGGATCCGTCAGCAGCGTGTCCATAGTCAATGGCACCGGCATATAATCCTTCTAACAAGGTTCCGCCATGAGTGAACATTTCCCATTTCACCTTGTACCCTTTTTCCTTCAAGGTTTCTTCCAGATAGCCAGATTCTTTTAAAATATGTAGTGTATTCCCTTTTTGATAGCCAATCGTAATCTCTTTATCTCCATTTTTTGAAGCGTTACCTGAACTTTCTTTTCCGCAACCAGTGATGAATAATACACCAACCAGTAATAGAATTCCGATTATATAGTTTGATGTGCGCTTTTTCATAGGTCCCCACCCTTATCTTTCATTTATTTTGAAAATCTATAGATTGCTTTAGAAATTTGGACCTCTTCATCCTGTCCGGCACCGCTAAATTGGACTAAAAATGGCTTTTCTCCTCTTTTATTTAAAATGTCGGATACACGGCCTTCTCCATTCGGGCTAAATAAAACAATATCTCCACCCATTACATGCAGCCTTTTTCCAGTAGCATTCAATGAAGAATCGATAAAGGTTTCTCCTTCCTGCAAATCTAAATATTCAGCCCATTTTTTCGCTGTTTCATCATGCTTTTGAACAGCAAATCCTACGTATGATAAATGAATGTCACCTTTTTCATGCTTTGCGATGACAGATCGATCTTTTAAATCCTGTTTGCGTTCTTCGTCTTTTTGATCCCATTCAATAAAGAATGGTAAATCTAGTTTTGCTCCCTGTTTCCCTGCGTATAATAGCTTCCAGCTGACCACACTTCCATCGGGTCTTTTTCGACTCATCGGGTGCGGCCAATATACATCCAATCCATGTTGACGAAACCTCTCCGCAACACTTTCTAAATCATTGGAACGCAGCGCAATCCTTGATAATCCTTCTACGAATTGATCGTTCTTCAATGTTTCCCTTAAGCTATATTTCATACCAGAGGAAGATACTACTGCCTCTTTGTCATAAACACCGATCAATTCTATGTAACTTAAATCAAAATAACTAAGAGAATTATATGTACCTAAACTCTCATGCTTACCGCCTTCAACAGCGTGTAAGCCAACATCGCGAAACTGCTCTATTGCCTCTACTGGGCTATTAACAAAGTGAACAAGATGGTCAAATTGAAACATAAATCTTCCCCCTAGTCTGTTACTAAATAATGATTAGCTAATTGTAGAAAAATACGGCTTAACTGCAGCAATGCCTTTTCATCAAAATCAAATCGCGGATGATGGTGAGGGAACTGTGTTTCTGCCTGTTCATTATGTGCTCCAACATGGAAGTATGCCCCTGGTCTCTCTTCCAGATAATAAGCAAAATCCTCAGCTCCAAGGACGATGTCTTTTTCAACAAAGGCATCCAAAGAAATCGTTTCTTTTACTAATTTTTCAATTAATAAGGCTTCCTCTTTATGATTGACCAGGACTGGATATCCGTGGATATACTCTAATGAATACTCAATTCTATCAGCAACCTTCATCCCATCCAGAATGGCACGAATTTCGAACTCGATTTGTTGACGAACATTCGAGTTCATAGCGCGAACAGTTCCTTCCAAAACGGCCGAATCTGCAATAATATTAAAGGCATTTCCAGCATGGAAGCTTCCAACCGTTACAACAGCCGGTTCAACTGGATCAACACGGCGGCTGACTATCTCCTGCAGATTAGTAACCAACCTGCTCCCAATTGCTACAGTATCAATGGTTTGATGCGGTCTTGCACCATGCCCTCCTACCCCCTGCAAGGTGATTTTAAATGCGTCAACAGATGCCATGACAGGACCCGGTCTTGTTGCTATCTTCCCCACAGGCAAATCAGTCGCAAGATGCCCACTAAAGATGAAATCCACACCATCCAAAGCACCCTCTTCTATCATAAATTTTGCACCGCCTGGTGGCTTCTCCTCCGCATGTTGAAATAATAAAACTACTTTCCCCTTTAATTGATTGCGATGATTGTTTAATACTTTCGCTACCGCAAGTAAAGCCGATGTATGTCCATCGTGACCGCAAGCGTGCATGACTCCGTCAACACTTGATTTATACTCAACGTTCTTTTCATCATGGATTGGTAAAGCATCAAAATCAGCTCGGAAAGCAATGGTTTTTCCCGGATGATTGCCCTCAATAACACCGATCACTCCATTTCCTCCAACCTGCTCCTTCACGTTGATCCCAAAGCTTCGCAGCTTATCTGCAATGAATTTAGCAGTGTTGGACTCTTGAAATGACAATTCCGGATTTTGATGTAAATATCTCCTCCAGGAAACCATTTCCTCAAAATCTTTACTTAATTGGTCATAAAATCGTTCTGTCATTTGAACACCTCAAATACTGCTTAAATTTTTTAAATCCGAGCTATCAAATTAATGATTAAGAATAATCTTACAATTTATCCAAACATTACGTCAATAGTCAATTCCAACTAATTAGCTATGTTTTGTATGAATTATTGTTATTACTAATAATCGAAGAATTAATAATTTATAACCTAAAGCTCACTCTTCTGTATAATTAAGGTAATATGCGTTCTGATTATAAAGGGGTAGGTGCAAAATATGAATATAAAAATAAACGAATTAATTGATTCTACCAGAGCTAAATTTGGTTTGGATAATTATTATTTGAAACGACATTCATTATCTCGCAAGTTAAATATCTTAAATGAGACGGTATATTTTCTTGAAATGGAGTGGTTTCCTAATCATGTGGAGGAACAAGAGGAAGAAGAACTTAACCCTGAGGGCACAGCAGTTATTGAATTAGATATTAATAGCCTAAGATATGAGAGAGTAATTTTTGTAGGTGACATTTCTTATGCAAACGGCTTTAGATTTACTGAAGTTAATAGAGACACCGTTGTAAACTGGATTGAACAAGAAACTGGTTTGTCATATGGGAAGCACTTTAAATTGCATAAAGAAGAAAATGGGGAATTTAACTTTGAAGCATGCTTTGAAGATATATATTTTTCTCCCTCGGGTCATATTAAAGTGATTGTAGATCATAATGGTAACCTCACCCTCTACTCTAAACATGGTCTATTTCCACCCAATGAAATGATAAAGAAAGAAGTATACACACTATCTCTTGAATCAATAGAACACCTTGCATGGAAACAATTAAAGTTACTCAATTTCCCATCCTTTGAATCGGAACAACTCATCCCCGTTTATGGCGTGGAGGAAATTTATGTTACAAATGAACAGAAATCTGTAATCCCATTAGATTTCAACAAAGATATGAGACCCTTAGAAATAAATAAACCTATATATTGGGATGAACCCAACCTCAAACCATTTGAAAGACAGGAACTTAAATTGAGTTGGGATGTAACAATCGAGCAAGCAATATCCAATGAGCAGAGCCCGGATTCATTCCCAATTAGTAAAGCTGAGGAAGAAAAATGTATAGTAGGGGTCACTGAATTTTTGCGCCAGGTATACTCAAATGAAACAGGAAATTGGACACTGAAAACTCTACACCGTGATCAAGGATACATCCACGCAATATTACGATTAAATCAAGAAGACACTAAATGTGTTTTTCATAGAAAGCTTATGATTATTTTTGATGCGAAGAGTTTGCAAGCTATTAATTACATGGATAATCAGCCTTTTATTGATCAATTTGGTCATTTTTCTTGCTCAGAAGAAGTTTTGGTCAATAAAAACGAAGCTTATCAAAAAATTAAAGATCATTTTGAGCTGACACCTCGTTATGTCTTTGATTCTCAGCAAAATAAATATATATTATGCGGACTATTAGATTGTCATTATGGAGTACGCGCCTCGAGCGGGGATATTATCTCGTTAAATGATTTGTAAGCACAGTAACCAAATAGATAAATCATTGATATAAAAAATCCGCCCATCGTTTAAATTGGCGGATTTTACTTTTGCTTATGGGGTGGAATCTTTGTAGATTTTTTTTGAATTTTTGTTGTAATTCCCAATTTATTTCCTTTAGTTCACTCTCTACTTTTATATTTGTATAGATAAAAAAATCAGCGGATAGTTAATCTCAAACATATTTCTGAATAGACACCTATATTAATTGCATTGTAGTAATGCAGGTATTGTCGTCCTTAAAGGTAGAAATCGTCGTTTCAGATGTTTTTTCTCCATAGTTAATTCTTACCTGATATGTTTTCTCCCGTGGTAACCATATATCTATAAACCCATTTTCCAAGGAAGTCATGGTTTCATCAACAATGACCTTGCCATCTTCATCTTGAATATATACATTGAAATCCTTATTAACCAGTTCCCCCTGGCAGCCTGTTAAACTGTGGATTTCACATGGATGAGTCTCTTTAACATAGGGTGCAATGGAAACAAAAAACTCTTCCGCAGGAAGATCATAAGACTTCTCCTTATCATCCTTCACAATTAACTTACGTGATGTAATGGACGCAGAGACATTATCAAAACTCCCCGTACTATAATCTTGAACCATTTCCCTTATATCCTGTCCTTCTTCTTTACTTTCCTCTTCCGAATTACATCCCATCAACAAAAAAATGGACCATAAACTGATCATGATAAATAAAGCTTTTTTCATCTTTTCAACTCCTGTACACTAGTTCTATACAGGAATATTTTAACATACTAATAGATTTATATTTCTGTAATTGTTAACATTTATAGTCATTTAAAAAATGAAAGAGCCCTCACAAGGTTTTGCAAGCCAGCGTATACCAACAATTCTTTTACAATTTTATAATGCTATCTATTTTAGTTAAATATTTTCCAAAATATTGATTGATTTTCGTAGATTCTCTTTATCTTTGATTTCTCAGATGTCACAATATTACATATATTAACAAATAAGAATACAAATCTTAGCAATCTTGCTCTGCTAGACTGTACTCCTTGAGGATCTTACATAAGTTTGCCAATCAATTTAAAATACATACTACATCACTAAAAAAGTCATTCCTTCCTATCCCATGAAATGACGTTTATTTAGGTTAGTTTTTAGCTTTTTAAAGATGAGCTAGAGATAAACACCTCAGTAGTTTTAATTTGTTGCCAAACACATGTTCAATATTTTCTATGATTAGCACGCTGGAAAAAGGGATAAACGAACAAATTACAAAGGAGTGGAAGGCTAATGAAAAGAGCGATGATTAAAACTGGGCAAGGAAATTCTGTTAGTGGAAAACTGGCTGAAGAGATCAGTTATGAAGATCTAGTAAGCTATGGGAAAAGAGCTAAGCAAACATATTTTCATTTTGAGGAAGTACCCGATTTTCCCTTTCCAGGATTATCACCTACCCTGTATCCAATCTGGGAAGAAGGTGAAGGAGACGGTTGTTTAGTACTCTATGCTGATTATAATTTCCTTCCGCAAGCTGCCCTCTATTTAAGCGTCAATATTGATTATTTAATGGAGGAAATGGAAAAAGTGGCAGAACAAGCTAATAATGATGCTGGTCACCAAATGTTTGAAATCGCTTATGCTGCAGAAGAAGATTATGATTATATGATTTCAACAGGGGTGGCTATAGATCCCGAAGAGGCCAGTAATCTCAATGATTATCTAGAATTTATCAGCCTCACTTATATTTATCCTCTATTTGTATCTTCTTTGCGTTTTGCTGCATTGAGACATCAGGAAGACTTGAAGCAATTGATTGAAGATATGAACGAAATCATGTATGAAGATTCTGAAAACCAAAGTTCCTAATTATCATATTGGGAAGGCGATTTAATAAAGGGAATCCTCTCTTTCTATCATTTATCTCTAACTACTTCTATTGCTTCAATAACAAATCGTCATTAAAAAACTGCCAGTCAAATTGACTGGCAGTTTCTTTTAGTCCATCTATTAATATGGATCAGCCTCATGGCTTTTCTTCACAGCATCTTTTGTTGCTTCCATTGCTGCTGCCGTACCTTGACCGAATCTGGATTTACCTGCTTCACGGCCTGGTACTGCAGATTCTTCCTTCATTTCTGCTAATTCTTTCATTTTCATTTCGATGCCTTCTCTTACACGGCGTCCATATTCTTCATCTGCTTGAGTGAAGTATTCCACCATGGCATCTTGAATACGTTTATCACAAATTGCAAGAGCATTGGATAGGTTGTTAATTAACTCATCACGTTCCCAATCCTCAAAGCTGCGATATGTTTCACCTGCTTGACCAAAGTTGTTAGGACGGTCAATTGGTTCACTCATGACTGCAGCATTGTATGTTGGACGGTGTTGCGGACGTTCTTCTTTACTTGCTTCCTGGAATCCGCCAACCATAGATGGCTCATAGTTAATATGCGGATTATCTCCGGATTCTTTTGGATCGCGAACATCCATTTGGCCGCGATGCTGATTAGTGCGAACTGGCACTTTTGGTGCATTCACTGGCAATTTAAGATAGTTCGGTCCTACACGATAACGTTGTGTATCAGAGTAGGAGAATGTACGTCCTTGCAGCATTTTATCGTCTGAGAAATCCATACCATCAACAAGAACTCCAGTACCGAAGGCAGCTTGTTCAATTTCAGCATGATAATCGACCGGATTACGATCTAATACCATTTTACCAACTGGCAACCATGGGAATTTGTCCTCTGGCCATAGTTTAGTATCATCAAGAGGATCAAAATCAAGTTCAGGATGATAATCATCCTCCATAATTTGTACATATAACTCCCATTCAGGGTATTCTCCACGTTCAATCGCTTCATATAAATCCTGTGTTGCATGGGCAGTTGTTTTAGCCTGGATAGAATCTGCATCTTCTTGTGTCAAGTTACGAATTCCTTGTTTTGGCTCCCAGTGATATTTAACCAACACTGCTTCGCCTTTATCATTTACCCATTTATACGTATTTACACCAGATCCCTGCATGTGGCGGTATGTTGCTGGAATACCCCATGGAGAGAATAGGAATGTAATCATATGTGTTGCTTCAGGTGTGCGGGAAACAAAATCAAACATCCTTCTAGGATCTGCCACGTTTGAAGCTGGATCCACTTTAAATGCATGAATCATATCAGGGAATTTCATTGCATCACGGATAAAGAAAATTTTAAGGTTGTTCCCAACCAAATCCCAGTTACCGTCTTCTGTATACATTTTAACAGCAAATCCACGTGGATCACGTGCTGTTTCAGATGAATCTTTTGCACCTGCCACTGTAGAGAAACGAACCATTAATGGGGTACGTTTTCCAGCACCGGAAAATACTTTTGCACGAGTATATTTTTCTACTGGCTCATCGCCAACTTTTCCATATGTTTCGAAATATCCAAATGCTCCTGCACCACGAGCATGAACGACACGCTCAGGTACTTCCTCACGGTCAAAGTGGGAAATCTTTTCAATAAAGTGATAGTTCTCAAGTGTTGCAGGTCCACGATTTCCGACTGTGCGGATATTTTGGTTATCCGTTACTGGATGGCCCTGACGAGTTGTCAAAGTCTCGCGTTTCATTTCTTCTTTCTTTGAACCATTATGATCTTTGTTCTCTGCCATACTGAAAACCTCCTCTTTTAATAGCTCTCCTTATAACCCCTGTATGATGAATATACAGTATTAAGGAGTACCATCTTTGGAATTAATTTCAATCTATAATAATTATAAACAACTTCTATTATTACTATAAATTACAGGTTAAAAAGATTGCAAATGATATGGTATTTCTAAGTTTTAAACCTCTTTTTTCAAAAAAAATACATGAAATTTATCCTATATTTCTACCAGAATTTTTAATAACAGCAGTTATCTAATGTTGTATGGTGAATGATAATTCTGTGAAGTAGATAAAAGAACCATAAATATATGTACCTTTATAAATGAGAAAATCTTTGTGTCCAATTCTAGTAGAAATAAAATATAGGAGTTTATTGGTGAGAAGCTGACCAATCTATATTTCATTTTTATAGAACACCTCTCCTTCTAGATAGGTATCGCCAACACTTTATTAGGCAGCATATAAAAGGCACCACAATTGTTAGTAGACTCTAACATTTGTGGTGCCTTAAAATCTCCAAATCTTTTGTAATTTTTCAAAAAAATATAGTTCCTGTTAATTTATATTTTCCTCTGTTTGATCTGTTTGATTAACTCTTCCAACCAGTAAATAGTATGATCTACTCTAGCAGTCACATACTCCCCTATAAACTCTACAAGGTTCTTGTTTTCCTCGTCTACTTCAACCTTTTTTTCAAAATCTTTAATATGCATCCATTGAGCACGGATATGCTCTGATTTCTTGTTAAGAATAGTTAGAACCCGATCACGATCGACATACCTGATATTAGCAATACCTACTACCATATCACTGATATCCTCGGCATTTTCCAACAGTTTGTATATTTTCTTAGGAAGCTCTTCACGTCCCTTATCCGTAATCGCAAAAACTTGTTTATCTGGACGATGTTCCTCTTTTATAACTTCAACTTGTTCAACCAATCCCTGTTTAGCCAACGATTCAAAGTGATAGTACAGTTTGCTTTCTGTTAATCCACCTAATTGATCCAATGGAATTGGCTCTGAAAGCTGCTTTTTTAATTTATAAGGATAATTATTATCCTCCATTAGTTTGCTTAATATAAAGATTTGGATAGCCATTTCTAAGCTCCTTCAGCATAATTATCTTTATTTTAGCAAAATTAAGCAGGCATTTCAGCAGTCTTCTCATTTTCGGTTTCATTTATTGCTTCATCATTCTCAACTGGAACTGATTTGTGGAAGGTACTCAAATAAATAGATTCAGGGAACTTCAGCCAGTCTGTTGTTCCCTTTTTTATTGCTAAAAATTTTAATGCATTTTCTTTAAACAATCGCCGCTCCGCTATTCTCACTAATTTATCTCTCTTTACTAGTCCAAATGACCACTTCAAACCATCCTGTTCATCATAGTCTAATGTATATTGTGAAAAAGGAGACCGACAACATGAGTCCAAAACTGGAAAAGTTCGTGGATCCACTCCAAATTATGAAAACCCTGAATCCCAAGGAGAATGGTCGAGGCGGAACATATTATGAAGTAAGAATGCAGGAGTTTCAACAAAAGCTACACCGAGATTTACCGCCAACTCGCTTATGGGGTTATAACAGCCAATATCCCGGGCCTACTATAGAAGCCAAGCAGGGGGAGGTTGTAAAGGTTAAATGGAAGAATAATCTTCCTGACAAGCATTTTCTCCCTGTCGATAAAACATTCCATCATCTAGAACATATGCCGGAGGTTCGAACAGTTACACATTTACATGGCAGCGAAACCCGTCCCGATAGTGATGGATACCCGGATGCCTGGTTTACAAATAATTTCAAGGAAGTTGGCGAAGCTTTCACAAGAAAAGTATATGAATATCCAAACAATCAGCGTGGAGCTACCCTCTGGTATCATGATCACGCCATGGGCATTACCAGACTGAATGTATATGCTGGTCTTGCCGGAATGTATATTATTCGGGATGAACAGGAAAAATCGCTGAAACTGCCAAGCGGTTCTTTTGAAATTCCCCTATTGATACAGGACCGGACATTCAACGATGACGGCTCTTTATTTTATCCAAGCCAGCCGGATAATCCCGCAGAAGGTTTACCAAACCCTTCCATCAGACCGTTCTTTCTTGGAGATACTATTCTTGTAAATGGGAAGGTATGGCCGTTTTTAGAAGTGGAGCCACGCAAATATCGTTTTCGTATTTTGAATGGTTCGAATACACGCGGTTACCAAATGGAACTTGATTCCGGACAATCTTTTTATCAAATTGGATCTGATGGCGGTTTATTGCCAAAAACAGTAATGATGGACAGCATTCTAATTGAACCTGCAGAAAGAATGGATGTCATCGTCGATTTTAGCCAATATGAAGGCAAAACCATCACGCTAAAAAATAATCTTGGACCTAATACAGACCCAGCTGATCAAACAGGTGATATCCTTCAATTCAGGGTAAATCAGCCACTTTCCAGCCAGGACAATAGCCATATTCCCAACAGATTATCCTATGTACCCTCTTTAAAACACAACAATATATCGGCCATTCGCAACCTCAAATTAGTAAGTACAACCGACCAATACAGCCGTACTCTGCTTTTACTCGATAATAAAATGTGGATGGATCCAGTGACAGAAAAACCACGATTAGATACGACTGAGATTTGGAGCTTAATGAATCTTACAAACGTTACTCATCCAATTCATATCCATTTAATCCAATTCCAAATACTCGATCGCCGGCCATTTGATTTGGATCGTTATAACGAGGATCGAACCATTATCTTTACTGGACCTGCACAGCCTCCAAAGCCAAATGAATACGGTTGGAAAGACACAGTTGCTGTCCCTCCTGGAGAGATTACCCGCTTGATCATGCGCTTCTCTCCATATAGCGGCTCGTATGTTTGGCATTGTCACGTTCTGGAACATGAAGATTATGACATGATGAGGCCTTACATGATTATAGATCCACATAAAGAAGATTAATGGATTCCTTCCCATTTAATTTCAGGACCACACTCACAACCATTTAAAAAGCGCCTGCCTGCATCTTAACTTGATGCGGACAGACGCTTCTTATTATTTTGCCAACAAGTAATCTACTAATTTAGCTTTTGGTTTTCCGAAGATTTCTTCTTCCAATCTGCGGCCTGTTGGAGTGGCTGCAAGTCCGCCTTCTGCTGTTTCCCGTAATGCAGATGGCATGGACTTTCCGATTTCATACATCGCACTGATTACTTCATCACATGGGATACGGCTTGTTACCCCTGCCAACGCCATGTCAGCTGCTGTTATTGCATTTGAAGCTCCCATCGCATTTCGTTTAACACACGGAACTTCCACAAGCCCGGCGACTGGGTCACATACAAGCCCAAGCATATTTTTCATAGTAATTGCAAAAGCTTCTGCGGATTGCTGCGGTGTTCCACCAGCCATCTCCACTATGGCAGCTGCCGCCATGGCACTAGCTGATCCAACTTCTGCCTGGCAACCCCCAGCTGCACCAGAGATGGATGCATTATTTGCTACTACAAAACCGAACGCTGCTGTCGTAAATAAGAATTCAATCATTTCCATTCTAGTCGGATTCAACTGTTCTTTAACGGCAAATAATGTACCAGGAACAACGCCGGCTGAACCTGCTGTTGGTGTGGCACAAATAACTCCCATTGCTGCATTTACTTCATTGGTTGCCACTGCTTTGCTGACAGCATCTAATAAAAGTTTACCAGATAGAGATTTACCTGAATTAATATAGTTTTGTAATAACACCGCATCTCCTCCGGTTAATCCCGAATGAGATTTAACACCATTAAGACCTCTCTCTACCGCCCGTTCCATAACTGCGAGGTTCTCATCCATTTGAGCAATAATATCTTCTCTTGATCGCTCGGACACTTCCATTTCCTGCCTAATCATAATTTCGGAAATTTTAACATTATTGGATTGTGCCAGCTCTACAAGCTCGGCCACATTTCGAAACATATTCTTTCCTCCTCTTGCTGTCAGTATTTAATTTTACATACGGATTACATGGTTTACGTTTGGCAATGAACTAAGCTCTTCTATGATTTCTTCTCCGAGCTTTTGATCCATTTCAATTACCATAATTGCGATGTCTCCCCGTTCTTTACGCGAAACCTCCATATGGCTGATATTAATCTCATTTTTAGCTAATACACTTGTAACGGATGATATCAGCCCAAATTGATCCCTGTGAATAACCAATATAGCTGGCTGCCCACCTGACAGCTTTAATTTAAACGAATTTATTTCAGTTATCTCAATCGTTCCACCACCAATGGAAATGCCGACTAATTCTAACTTTTTATCTCCATCATCAAACAAATTTATTTTAACCGTATTAGGATGTTCAACTACAGCCTCTTCAACCAGAAATTGAACTTCCATTCCTGCCTGTTCAGCGAATTTATATGCATCTGGAATACGCTCATCAAAGGTATCAAAATCCAGTAAACCAGCAATTAAGGCTAAGTCTGTTCCATGACCTTTATAGGTTTTTGCAAAAGAACCGTATAACGAAATGATTGCTCGCTTTGGTTGTTTGCTAAATATAGTTCTGGCTGCTCTTCCTATTTTGGCAGCTCCTGCTGTATGTGAACTGGATGGGCCAATCATAACCGGACCAATTATATCAAATGCTGATCGATACTTCATTATGTTTTTCTCCTTTTTTCAATCTGCTTTTTAGATAGCTTACTTTTCTTCAGATACTTCCAGCCAAAGCCCCATCGCTTTCATTCTATTAGAAGCTTAGCTAAATAGTGCAAAAATCCTTAATCGACAAGTAATAGATTCCTTTATTTCACCTGATATTCTAATTGGTAATCTATTTGTGTGCGTATTTTTTGCAAATAATTATAGATTGTAAACTTCGATACTCCTAAAACGGATGCTAAATAGTCTGTTGAACCTTTAATTAGGAAAGCACCTTTTTCCTGTAATAATCTTACACATTCTATTTTCTCTTCTAGACTCAACATGGATGGCGGTTTCTTAAAACCGGATAAAACTTGATCAACCATATCTTGAATGACTTCCTGTACGGTCGAATAAAAGTTTTCAGACTTCTCTTCTGTTTCAGTAAAAGAAATGAAATCCTGAATTTCTGCCTCGTATTGAATCATCATTGAAATATCATAATTAATGCAAATAGCCCCAATAACATGATTTTCCACATCCCGCAGAAAAATGGTCGATGATTTCATTGTGATTCCATTTATCAATCTGGTTTTATAGTTTGGAATATCCTCTATGTCAGATACAGGTTTAGTCAATTCGTTTAATACTAAATCCGTACATGGACTACCTATTTCTCTTCCTGTAACATTGCCGGCTAAATAGACAAGAGATTTTTTTAAATCTGCAAAATCATGTACCGCCACTTCACAGCGCGGCCCAAACATTTTAACAATCATATCTGCTGTGCGTATCGCCATATTAAAAATCGGTGCATTCGGATCTATCGCCATACTCTCACTCCCTAAACGCAAACGGTTTCAAATCATTCTAAAATAAATAAAATTTAATCAAAAATGGCTTTATTTGTTAACTCAGATATCATAACATGAATTTGGTATAATTTAAATAAAATTGTAATAGTTACAAAAATATTGTAACAATTTTCAAATAATCTATCTTTCTTATATAGAAAACTAGATTCACTATTAAAGATAAAAGGGCTAATCGAAATTTACGATTAGCCCTGAAATAGTATCTTAGTTTTCAATCTCATCTTAGTTGCTTATAATGAATTGCCGATTATGTTGTTCTTACTCTTTACAAGTATTCTTTTTCAAACGTTAAGGTACTGCGAACCGTATCAATGGATCGAACTATACTTTCAATTTGTTCTCGTTTTTCTTCTAAAAATGGCGGCAAGGATAATTTTTCTCCAAGAGTTTCGTATGGTTCATCCTCCATAAATCCAGGACCGTCCGTTGCAAATTCAAATAAAATATGCGGTGCCAATCTTGCATAGAGTGAACCAAAATAATAACGTTCTACATAACCTGAATTGGGTATATTAAATGCCTGCAAACGTTTTTGCCAATCCTTCAGCTCTGAGCGGTCATTCACGCGAAATGCCACATGGTGAACTGTACCAAAGCCTTGCTGTGCCTGTGGAAGAGTTGTATTGTGTTCTACAATAACCTGTGCTCCATTGCCTCCTTCGCCCATTTCAAACAAATGATAAGATTCATGGCTGTCTAACACTCTAAACAACAAAACCTCTTCCATAAGTTTTTTTAAATAATCGAAATTAGAGGTACGAATAAATATTGGACCCAATCCTGTAATAGCATATTCCAATGGGACAGGCCCCTTTTGCCAAGGCGTTCCGGAAGCTACTCCCTCATTACTCTGATCAGAAATTAGTTGATATGACTGATCATCAAAATCAGTAAAGGACACTGTTTTTTTGCCGAACCATTCTTGAATTCCTGTATGTTTAACTTCGTATTTATCAAACCGTTTAATCCAATAGTCTAGAGCTGCGTCACTTGGAACTCGGAAAGATGTTTTCGAAATTTCATTGTTCCCGTGAATTCCCTTTGAAATACTAGGGAAATCAAAGAAAGTCATATCTGTACCCGGGGAGCCGACATCATCTGAAAAAAATAAATGATACGTTTTAATATCATCCTGGTTGACGGTTTTCTTCACTAAGCGTATACCAAGAACCCCTGTAAAGAATTCATAAATTTTTTCTGCACTGCTCGTAATCGCAGTCACATGGTGCAATCCTTTTAATTCATTCAATATCATATCTATACCTCCGTTAACTATTTATCTCGAATTCGAGATAATGGATAAAAAAAGAGCGGAATCACTCATAAATTACCCTCTTTAGAAGACATTATCCTTCTTTATTTCCCCTTAGAAGAACGATTAAACTTATGCTGCCGGGTTAATCTCTAATTCTATTTCTATTTTAATATCTTTACCAATTAAAACGCCGCCCGTTTCAAGTGCTGCATTATAAGTAAGACCAAAATCTTCTCGGTTAATCTTCGCGTCCCCTTCAAAACCGTATACTTCAACTCCCCAAGGATTTTTGCCTTTTCCGCCAAATTCGACATCGAATGTAACTGACTTTGTTATATCCTTAATAGTCAGATCACCAGTTACTTTATAGTCATCCCCAGATCTTGTAATGCTTGTAGATTTAAATTCGATTGTAGGATATTCTTCCACATCAAAAAATTCAGCAGATTTCAAGTGTGTATCACGATCTTCTGAAAAAGTGTTAATACTTGCTGGATCAAATTGAAATGCAATTTGAGCTGTTGTCAAATCTGTTAAATCCGCAGCTTCAATATCTGCTGTATACGAATCAAATTTTCCTTTTACCTTTGATACCATCATATGTTTCACTGCAAAGCCAATTGTTGAATGAGACTGGTCAACTATCCATTTCGCCATTTTTTATTCCTCCAATACTTTTATTTCGAATTCGAGACTTTATGTAAAATGCAATATATCTCGAATTCAAAATTCTTTAATTAAGGATAAATTTAACACGAGTACATTTTCTTGTCAATTTATTCAGGATTTTTTACCAATGTGGATATGGATCAGTTTATGCCAGATCTCTAAACAATATGATTACTCACAATGTAATCTGAAATGTAAGATGTGATCACATATTGATCATAAATCTGAAAGCGCCAAAAAGATCCTACTGCAGATTGTTAATTCAGTATAAAACCTTCAATTGCTACATACATGGCAAACAAAAATCCACCTAGACTCACCCAACTAATCAGTTTTCGTCCTTTTTGATATTCTTCTAATCCAATGATTAACATCATTAACCCTAAGAAAAAAATCATAAATGGTTGGTACGCAAAGCTTCTAGTAATAAATCCGTATAATACAAATATTAAAACTACCGTTGAAAAAACATAGCGTAAAATTTTCAGCATGATTCCATACTCCTTATATCCTAGTAACAACCTATTACTATAGCTTTTCGACTCCTAATGCCGTTAATCCTTTTTTATTCTATACAGTTCTTAAAGATGTAAAACTTTATTTAATCAGAAAGCAGAACCTTTTCATTTTCAAATATTTCACATCTTAAATAATTATGTATCACAGGATGATTTTATTTACTATTTTCTTGGTGGCCAGTAGTGAAATAGGTATTCAGAGGATAATAAATCGGGAACTGCCTATCAATGAATATTTATCAATAGTTGAATTTAGATAGAATAAACTACCCCGCTGTATGAAACCATCACTAATAACCAGTTAATCTAACCACCGCTTTATATTATTTTGAAATAATAAAATTCGGTATATGAATTACTTAAAAAATACAATCCACTTCCCAATTTAGTGCATGTTTACCCTGCTATAAATGTAAGGGGATACATTTTTAATAGTTTTATATACTGATTCATCCTTGATATAGCAAGGTTTCATTTTTACCCCCATGCATAAAACTCCTAATACATAAAAAGATCAATTATAAAAATATTGTCACAAAAAAACAAATTACTTACACAAGAAGAAATATTTTGTTATAGTGAAAAACAGACTGACTGGTTAGTATGGTGGAGGTGTACTAACAGGAGGGATACAAAATTGCTGATTATTTACGAATGCAATGGACTATCCCGCCAAAAGGATATACAGGTGTTGGATCCTACGAAACAAGCATAAAAATAGCAAAGTTTCGTTCTCTCACCATTTGAAAGAAGTATGATTCTACTTGCGAATACTGGATTTATCTCAAATTATCAATAATTAATGCCCAAGTGGAATGATTAAAAACGAATCAATGACTAAAAAAACATAGAGACAATGACTTGCTTTACAGTTAGCAAATATAGGTGAGTGAAAATTCGCCCTAATGTAGTTTTAGTATGTATGTTTACAAGAGTCTGATTTTAATTGAGAAAATTTTATAATCAAAGGTTTTATCGAATCTTTTTTCAGAAGATTCTGTATTCTTCTATTTCTTTAGTGATTAGACTTCCAATGAAGATGGATTTTTGCTCTACAAATGCGTTTCTCCCTGAGAGCAATCTCGAATTTACAAATAATTTATTTTTAGAGGAGTTATAACAAGTGAATAAACAAATACAAATCAAAACGGGACCGATAATGGCTGCCCTCTTGGTAGCAGGATTTGTCGGGCTTTTTAGTGAAACAGCTTTAAATATAGCATTAGGACAATTAAGCCAAATTTTTAGTGTGGATGCAACAACCATTCAGTGGTTGGCAACAGGCTACTTTTTAACACTTGGTATTTTAGTACCAGTTACAGGTATTTTAATGCAAAAATTCACGACACGCCAAATGTTCATGGCAGCTTTATTTTTCTCTCTTATAGGGACAGTTTTAGCTGCTTTAGCACCCACATTTAGCGTACTTTTAACAGCACGTATTATTCAAGCAGCTGGGTTGGCTATCATTTTACCTTTAACACAAAGTGTTATTTTCACGATTTTCCCGCCAAATAAACGTGGAGCTGCAATGGGAACAATGGGATTAGTTATTTTAGCTGGACCAGCTTTTGGACCAACCTTAGCAGGCATGATTTTAGACACCTTATCTTGGCATTGGATTTTCTGGTTCACCATTCCATTCTTATTAATTTCACTAATCATTGGCTATATCTATATACCGAATGTTAATGAAATCCGTAATGTCTCAATTGATATTTTATCTGTAGTATTATCTACAATTGGTTTTGGTGGTGTTGTATACGGTGTAAGTGTCGGTGGAGAGCTTGGCTGGACAAATGCAACCGTATTAGGAACAATTATTATCGGCTTAATCGCATTACTATTCTTCTGTATCCGTCAAAATAAGATGGAACACCCAATGTTAAACTTAAAAGCATTTAGATACCCAATGTTCGTTTTAGGTCTTGCTATGAATATTATTACCTTCCTCAACATGCTTTCCATGCTTGTTGTTTTACCAATGTATATGCAAATGGCCCTTATCGTTTCAGCATTTGTAACAGGATTAATGATGCTTCCGGGGAGTTTAATCAACTGTGTACTTGCGCCGATAATTGGTAAATTATTTGACAAATATGGACCACGTGCCGTGATTACTCCAGGTACAATTCTTGTTGTCATTGGATATGGACTTTATGCATCATACGGAACAGATACCGCTCTTTGGATTATGGTATTGACACATATCGTGATGATGTTAGGTGTTGGTATGGTCTTAGCATCCGTACAAACAAATACACTGAATGCATTACCTAGACAATATTATCCAGATGGTATTGCAATTACACAAACGTCTCAGCAAGTAGCCGGAGCTATAGGTATTGCGGTAATGGTATCTCTATTCTCTATGAAACAAGCTGATTACTTATCCGGTGCAGCCAATGATTTAACTGCAGCTGCAGCTACTGGTTCAGCATTTGTATTTAAGATCAGTTTAATTTTAGCTATCATAAATGTCGTTCTTTCATTCTTCTTGAAAAAAACACAGTAAACTGGGAAGATTGAGAGAAAACGAAACCAAATAGAGTGAAATAAATAAAGCTAACACCCTAAATCCTCTGCGATTCTAGTTGGTGTTAGCTTTGTTTTTATTTATCTATGCCCCTCTTTACGGGCTTGTATATATCCATAATAGACGCACGTTCCATTTTGGGACAAGTCTTTGACTTCAAATCCGCACTTTTCATAGAAACTGAAATTATCAGCGGACGTATGCGCGAACCAATCTCCATGAGGAAGCTTTTGTACACATAGTTCAACTAATTTTTTACCGATCTCCTTTCCTCGATATTCGGTTAAAACGACTAAATCCATTATAGTAGCGGCCATTATTTTGTCTGAAATAACCCGAACCATTCCAATCATTCGGCTAGAATCCCATACAGTATAAGCCCAGGTGGAGTTTTCAAATATTAATGAAAACTTTTCTTTCTGCCAATCTGGTGTGTTTCTCGCCCATCCTGCATCTGTAAAAAGAGTTTCTACACTTTCAGCTGGAACTCCTTCTGTCCCTTCCAGGATGACTAAGCCGTTAAAATATTGGTACATATCGTCTCCTCCTTGTATCCAGATATCTTTTATATCATAATACCAGAATTTAACTTATCCATATCCATAAAAAAGAGACTCCCAAAAAGAGATAAATCTTTTGGCGGAGTCTCCTGATTATTAAATCCATTTAATTCAATTAGACATGTTCTTCCTCTTATGTTGGTTGTACTTAAGAAATTTTCATGAATTTAATTTTTACCATCAAATTCGGAACGGGAAATATGATCATCGTCAAAATCATCATCTATTTCTATAGTGCCTGTTCTACCTTTTACAGTGATTGTTTTCAAAAGATTTTCTGAAGTTTTAATTTCAACATCGTATTCGTATTCAGAACGGGAAATACGGTCATCTTCCAAATTGAATTCTTTTTGAACACTGATAACTTCTCCATCAATTTGCTTCAAAGCTATTTCTTTAATTTGTGCTTCTGTATAGTTGTCATTCTTATTTGCATAGTAATAACCCATTCCAACATAACCGCCTACAATGGCGATTCCAAGAACAATTATGGCAATAAAGCCACCGATTATTTTCTTTTTATTTTCTACTACCATGTTTTTGTATTTTGTTAACATAGCTATCTCTCCTTTTTATCGTTTATATACAATTTCCTTTTCTAGTTAATCTTCAAACTGGTCTAATTGGTCAATAAAATTGATTAGAATTTTTAATTTACGAAGAACATAAGACCATTTGACCAGAACACGAACCAATTATCATTCCATTAATTTTGACGCCTCTCCTCCTGTCTTTTATTCTTTTCCTTGATCTTGACTTCATCATAATGGGTAAACATTAAAGGAACATTAATGAATAAAAATGATTTTCTCATCTTTTTTTAATAAACGTGAATTATAGTAAAATATATTAAATAAGAAGAAAAGGAGACTAAACATGCGGATCCTCATAGTCGAAGATGAAAAAGATTTACAAAACGTTCTTGCAAACCGTTTAAAAGTGGAAAATTACAGTGTGGACGCATGTGGAAATGGGTCTGATGCACTCGATTATATTTCCATGGCTTCTTATGATTTGATTGTGTTAGATATAATGATTCCAGAAGTAAATGGACTGGAAGTTTTACAGCATATAAGAGAAGAAGGGAATCGTACTCCTGTTTTATTGTTAACCGCAAAAGATACGATTGAAGATCGGGTCAAAGGACTGGATTTAGGCGCAGATGATTATTTAATCAAACCATTTGCCTTCGATGAACTACTGGCCAGGATACGGGTGTTAATGCGCCGGCAATCAGGTAACACATCCAACGTTTATGAAATAGGCGATTTAGTAGTGGACTGTAATACCCATAAGGTAACGCGACAGGGTAAAAATATTGACCTTTCCAGCAAGGAGTTTGCAATTTTGGAATATATGATTCGCAATAAAGATATTGTATTGTCTCGAGATAATATTGAACAGCATGTTTGGAATTATGATTATGAAGGCGGCTCAAATATCGTTGATGTTTATATTCGTTATCTAAGAAAGAAGATAGACAATGATTTTGAAATCAAGCTTATCCATACCATAAGAGGATCTGGCTACGTATTGAGGATAGAGTCATGAAAAAATTATCTATTAAAATGAAGATCACTCTCTGGTATACGGGCCTGATTGTGATTATTATGGCTATGGTATTAAGTATTATTTTGGCCTCTTCCGATAAAATTCTTCTGTTAAATATCCAGGACCAACTCGAGGAATCAGTAAAAGAAGGTTTTAGAGATATAGATTATAAAAACGGACATTTAGAGGTAGATAATGATTTTGAGTATTATGATGATGGGGTCACTCTTTTAATTTACGATAAAAATGGTGCTTTACTGGAAGGCAATGTTCCATCTGGATTTAACGGGGACACACCAATGAATAAGGATGGACTTCAAACCATTGAACAGAATGGACAGGAATGGCTATTATATGATCACCCATATAAAAAATTTAATGATGAGATATGGATTCGAGGCGTTTATCAATTAAATCAATTATCGTCAGCCATGAACACCATTTTACTTGTGACTCTAATTGCTTTTCCATTCCTTATTATTGTAGCAGCTACCGGCGGATATTCTATTACAAAAAGAGCGTTTCGTCCCGTACAAAAAATGATTGATACAGTCAGCGAAATTAACGACGGACAAGATTTATCAAAACGTATTAACCTTAAGGGATCAAATGATGAAATTCATGCTTTGGCACAGACCTTTGATCGAATGTTCGATAGATTACAATCTTCATTTGAGAATGAAAAACAATTTACTTCTGATGCCTCTCATGAATTAAGGACACCTACTTCTGTCATCATCTCTCAATCTGAATACGCCTTATCTCAAATTGATGATTCAAAAGAAGTAAAGGAATCCCTTGAGGTCATTCTAAAACAATCCCAAAAAATGTCCTCTCTCATTTCGCAATTACTTTTACTGGCCAGAGTTGATCAGCAGAATATGGACCATTTTCTATTTGAAAGGCTTAATATTAGTGAGTTAACAGAAATGATAGCAGAAGAATTAACCTATATGGCTGATAAAGCTGATATTGAGATAATTACAGAACTAGAGGATAATCTTTTTATAAAAGCAGATCAAACGTTAATCATGAGATTACTTATGAACCTGATTACGAATGCGGTTGCCTATGGAAGGCCTGGCGGATATGTAAAGATTAAATTATATCAGCAGGGTAATCATGTGATAGGTGAGATTTCGGATAATGGAATTGGCATTAGTGCAGAACATATAAATAAAATATGGGATCGTTTTTATCGCGTCGATCCTTCTCGTACCTCAACTGCTAACGGCAATACAGGTCTTGGCTTGTCGATCGTAAAATGGATTGTCAGTCTGCACGGCGGCACCATTGATGTATCAAGTGAATTAGATAAAGGAAGTACCTTTAAGTTTCGTTTACCTATAGGCTATTAAAGAGTTTAATTAGAGGATATTATTCTAGGCACCTACACCAGTATGATAGGTGCCTTTTAAGGTTTAACAAACAAAACGAATGGCACGGCAATGCGAGTAATTATTCAACAGGCATCAACTCGTCATCTGTCACCCATTTGTGATTAGTTACTTCTTCCCCACCTGTTGTTGGTTTGTAATCAATCATATAAACAGTCGTTTCTTGAGCTGATTCAATTTTTACAGTGGTCCCCTTTATTCCATCCATTACCTCTTCTATCATATTATCTGCTAATTTTTATGGTTTAAATGACTAATAGATTCATAAATCTGCTCATACATTTAGAAGACTGTTTAAAAATAAACAAATTAACCCTCTATTTTTTCTCGTATCTTAATTGAATTTTTATATAAAACGTTAACCAACTATAATGGTTGTCACATCCCCTATATCATTCACAATTTTTTCATTTTTAAAGGAAATTATTACGGGAATTTAAATAATGAAGCACCTTAGACTAATACGGAGGAGTTGAGCTAGCATGAATACCATACAACATTACTTCCTGATCTTTCGACTTATTCTTTTTTCCCCGTTTTATTGGATTGCTGCAGGAATTACACGTATCCTTTCATGGATCTGTCAATTCATTGCCTATTTCCCCATGATATATATTGTATTAATATGGCTCATTACTATTATTGGTGCAATTTATGAACGTTCATTTTCTATTGAAATGTTAATGGAAGGTATTTTAATATCAGCAATCGTCTACTTCATTCTTAGTATATTCAGTGGCTTGATTAATATAGTGCTGAATGCATTCTTTACCGTTTTCTTATCTATTAGTAACATTTTTGCGAAGTTAAGCGGTCGGACAATAGAGACTATATAACTTATTCAACCTTGCTCAAACTCCTGACTGGGTTTGAGCTTTTCATTCTTTTAGATTGTCTATACTCAACATGCTCCTTTGCTCATTCCGTTTCAGTATTTCAGCCATTACAAAAGCTCCTATTCCAAGGATGCTAAACAAAATTGCTAATGTAAAATACGCTGTAGCCATTCCGGCATTCACCGATAAATTCTGCACATCATATAAATTATATGCATTAACAGCCTTCTCCTCATTGAATATTTCTTCATATCCTTGGTCTATCATTTCCTCTTTACTATAGGGACTTTCATACACATATAATTTATACAACCCTGCACCTAAAGTAATAACGGTAAATAATAGTGCAATAATCACAACAATCTTTAATATAAATGGAAAATTCATTTTACTATTACTTCGTTCCTCAATCATGATAACCTCATTTTTTTCCATTTCGTCTCACCCCTTACTAGTTTTCAGTTGTTCTTCATTCAAAGTAATTCTACAAAAGTATTAAAAACACCTTTAACAATCAGAGATATCCGTCTTTAATCAAATCGTAGAAAACTTAATATACGAGTTTCTTCTATATATAATACCTATCTATAGAAGAAAGCCAGATTCACATTGGAATCTGGCTTTTTCATTAAGATAGTCTATTTTTAAAATCCATATAATTAAATTTATGCAAAATGCGGCATTCACCATTCTTGTCCTGTACAGCAATTGTCGGCAGGGCCATTCCGTTAAATGTATTGTTTTTAACCATCGAATAAATCGCCATATCCCCAAAAACCAATCGGTCATTACTTTTTAACGGCTGATCGAATGAATAATCTCCAATAATATCCCCTGTTAAGCAGGTTGGACCGCCTAATCTGTACGTATGGGCCTTTTCACCGGGTTCACCACTACCAAGAAGCGGAGGGCGATATGGCATTTCCAACACATCCGGCATATGACAGGAAGCCGAAGTATCGAGGATAGCAATTTCCACATCATTCTTTAATGTATCAAGAACCGTTGTCACAAGAAATCCGGCATTAAGAGCAATTGCTTCACCCGGCTCAAGATAAACCTCCAAATCATATGTCTTCTGAATACGGGTAATACAGTCCTCCAGCAGGCCTATATTATACCCATCTCTTGTAATATGGTGGCCACCGCCAAAATTAATCCATTTCATTTGCGGCAGCCATTTTCCAAATTTCTCTTCGACAGCATTGAGGGTTTGTGCCAAGGCATCCGAATCCTGTTCACAAAGCGTATGGAAATGTAATCCCGATACACCTTCCAGCAAATCTGGACGAAATTCATCAGCCGTTATACCAAATCTGGATCCTCTAGTGCATGGATCATAGATTTCATGGCCCTCTTGAGTCGAACATTCTGGATTAATACGGAGGCCTATGCTTTTACCTGCCTGGAGTACTTTATCCCCAAATCTCTCAAGCTGTGAAAAAGAATTGAAGATAATATGATCACAAATAGAGATAATTTCATCTATCTCATCTTCGCGGTAGGCTGGGGAAAACACATGATTTTCCTTTCCCATCTCCTCATAGCCAAGCTTAGCTTCATACAATCCGCTCGCAGCAGTCCCACTCAAATACTGACCGATTAACGGATACATTGCATGCATAGAAAATGCTTTTTGTGCCAGGATAATTTTACATCCGGTTCGACCCATTACACCCTTTAAAATTTTTAGGTTTTTCTCGAGTAGACCTTCATCTACCACATAAGATGGTGTTGGTAATTGATCAAAGCGCATCTTAGTCTACTAACTCCGGATCAAAGCTTTCTTTCCAAGGAAGTCCCCATTTATTCAATGCTTCCATGAACGGATCTGGATCAAATTCCTCAATATTGTAAACACCAGGCTTGTTCCAATTTCCGTTCATAACCATCATCGCACCAATCATTGCAGGAACCCCTGTTGTATAAGCAACCGCCTGTGATCCCACTTCTTTGTAACACGCTTCATGATCACAAACATTGTATACATAATAAGTTTTATCTTTTCCATCTTTTTTACCGCGGAAAATACAGCCAATATTCGTTTTTCCTTTTGTACGCGGACCAAGTGAAGAAGGGTCTGGAAGTACTGCTTTTAAAAATTGAAGAGGTATGATTTCTTTCCCTTCAAATTCGATTGGCTCAATAGATGTCATCCCAACATTTTCTAGACATTTTAAATGAGTGAGATAACTTTGCCCAAATGTCATAAAGAAACGAATCCGCTTAATGCCAGGAATATTCAAAGCAAGTGATTCAATTTCTTCATGATGTAATAGATACATATCTTTGTCACCGATCTCAGGGAAATTGTACGTACGTTTAATTTCCATTGGCTCTGTTTCTACCCATTGGCCATTTTCCCAATAGGAGCCATTTGCTGTTACTTCACGGATATTTATTTCAGGATTAAAGTTTGTTGCAAAAGGATAACCATGGTCACCTGCATTACAGTCTAAAATATCAATGTATTCAATTTCATCAAAATGATGTTTTAAGGCATGGGCTGAGAATACTCCTGTAACGCCAGGATCAAATCCGCTTCCTAATAATGCAGTAATACCCACTTCTTCAAAGCGCTCACGGTAATCCCATTGCCATTTATATTCAAACTTCGCTGTATCTTCAGGCTCATAATTAGCTGTATCCATATAATGAGTTTTAGTTGCAAGACAGGCATCCATAATCGTTAAATCCTGATATGGTAAGGCAAGGTTCATTACTATATCCGGATTCACTTCTTCTATTAAAGCAATTAGCTCATCCACATTGTTTGCATCCACCTGAGCCGTTGTAATTTTTGTCTTACCGCCGTCAAGCTTAGCTTTTAAATCATCACATTTGGACTTAGTACGACTTGCAATACAAATCTCTTCAAATACCTCACTGTTTTGTACACATTTGTTTATTGCCACAGAGGCTACTCCGCCACAACCAATAATCAGTGCTTTTCCCATTTTTCATATCTCCAATCCATTATTTATTTATCTAACAAACTTCTTTCTGCTTGTTTTAAACACTAGAAGATTTTCATGGAATATCTTCCACGTCCCTCAGCAGCTCCTCCACATACGTTGGCAAAGCAAAGGAACCACGGTGTAAATTAGGATTGTAATAGCGTGTTTTAATACCTAACTGTTTCCAAGCCTCTTGATTTAAATCTGCAAGAGGTTGATATTTTTTGGATGCAAATCCAAACAACCAGTGGCCGGACGGGTAGGATGGAATATGTGCCTGATATACCCTGCTAATTGGGAAACAGTCGATAATCCGTTGGTGCGCCCTCTGCATCGCTGCCCTGTCTTCTGCATAAAACGGACTCTCATGCTGATTTACCATAATTCCATCTTCATGTAAGGCCTTGTAGCAATTACCGTAAAATTCTTTCGTAAACAAGCCTTCACCCGGTCCGAATGGGTCGGTTGAATCCACGATGATTAAATCATATTGATTTTCACAGGATCGAACAAATTTCAGCCCATCCTCATAATGAATATGAACCCGTTCGTCATCAAGCTTAGAAGCTGTTAAAGGCAAATAATTTTTACAGGCTTCAACTACCTTTTCGTCAATTTCCACCATGTCAATATGTTCAATCTGTTGATAACGGGTTAGCTCACGTACAACACCGCCATCCCCTGCACCAATAACCAAAACCTTCCGTGGATTTGGATGAACAGCCATAGGTACATGGGTAATCATCTCATGATAAATAAACTCATCTTTTTCAGTCATCATCATATAGCCATCCAGGGTCAAAAATCTCCCAAATTCGTTCGAATCAAAGATATCAATCCTCTGAAATTCACTCTGTTCACTGTATAAATGCTTGTCCACCTTGATGGAAAGCTTTACTTCTGCCGTGCTACGTTCATGAAACCACAACTCCATGCTGTCACACTCCCTTTAGTACATTCAGACGTTCAATAGCAAGGTCTTCCGGTCCTGTCATGGAACAGCCTTTTGCTTTTGCATAGTCAATATACTCAATGATTTCTTTCGTAATTCTTTCACCTGGTGCGAGGATTGGAATTCCAGGAGGATAGCACATCACAAACTCACTGCACACCCGACCCTCTGTATCTCGCAGACTCAATGATTCTTTATCTGCATAGAATGCCTCCTGCGGTGTAATCACAACCTCCGGGTCAATATATTCTTGTGTAATCAGACCTGATTTATCAGTCGAATAACGGCGACGTATTTCTGATAGGGCACTAATCAGACGTTCGACATCTCTTTTCCGATCACCAACAGATACATAGGCCAAAATATTGCCTATATCTCCAAATTCAATTTGGATATCATACTCATCTCGCAATAAGTCATATACCTCAATTCCCGCTAGTCCAATATCTAATGTATGTACCGAGAGCTTAGTTACATCAAAATCAAATATGCTGTCTCCATTCACCAATTCTCTTGAAAAGGCATAATAGTTACCAATTTGATTGATTTCGTTCCGAACATATTCTGCAAGATTAATAACATCATCGAAAATCCGTTCTCCATTTAACGCTAGATTTCTTCGTGAAAGATCCAAGCTTGAAAGCAGCAAATATGATCCGCTTGTTGTTTGTGTTAGATTAACAATTTGCCTTGCATAACCAACATTCACAGAGGGTCCCATTAACATAAATGAGCTTTGCGTCAAACTTCCCCCGGATTTATGCATGCTGACTGAAGCCATATCTGCACCAGCAGCCATGGCAGTCACGGGAAGGTTTTTTCCAAAGTATAAATGTGCTCCATGTGCTTCATCTGCAAGAACAAGCATGTTATGCTGATGAGCAAGCCTCACAATCCCTCGTAAATCCGAGCAGATTCCATAATAGGTTGGATTATTGACCAAAATGGCTTTAGCCTCTGGGTTTTCTTTAATCGCTTTTTCCACCTGGTTGAGAGACATACCAAGCGCAATTCCTAGATTTTTATCCATTTCTGGATTTACATATACCGGCACGGCACCACATAGAACAAGCGCGTTAATGACACTGCGATGAACATTTCGGGGAAGAATAATCCTATCTCCCGCTTTACAAGCTGTTAGGACCATCCCCTGTACGGCAGATGTCGTTCCATTCACCATAAAAAATGCATGTGCAGCACCAAATGCCTCAGCTGCTAATTCTTCTGCTTCTTTAATGACGGATACCGGGTGACAGAGATTATCAAGCGGCTTCATCGAGTTAACATCCACGCTAACCGCTTGCTCCCCCAAAAAAGCTGTCAATTCGGGATTACCTCTCCCGCGTTTATGACCGGGTACATCAAAAGGAACAATTCGCTTTTTCTTGAACTCTTCCAAAGCTTCATAAATAGGTGCCCGCCCCTGCGAAAGACGAAATAATCTTTCTCGTTCATTCATCACAAAACTTCCTCTCGCTGAAAATTCTCCCACTTCCCTTTCCATCTGGCTTAAATCATAAGAATTTATGGGGTGATTTTTATTAATTGATAAAGTTAAAAGACAACAAAAAAGCAAGTGTACGCGCATTTCATTGCACAACACTTGCTTGTAGATATTATTATCCTATTAAAAAGCATATATAAATACAGACATATTGCCACACATAAAATCCAATGAATTTTATGTCTGAAAAGCTTTTTAATATTCAACATACCTAAAAAGGAGATCAGAGTCTAAATAGCAAATAAATACTTTTACCACTCTTATTGACCGTTTCACAAGTTTTGCACGATTTATGTCGTACTGGTTATAAAGTAACCAACTTATAAAATTTGAGCTTCTAACTCAATCAATAGGGCAACTAATGTTGCCTGTCGGCATTTGACCCGGCTGTCCGTATGGCCTTAACTTCCCGTGGGCAAGTGGTCAATTTTTATCTGCTTGGAAAGACTCTAACTATTTGAATATTTGCTTTCCAAAATAACAACGCCCTAATATTATCAGTTTATGAAAAAATTAGCAATAGATGCAATTAACTTTTTATACCTTTAAAACCTAAATAAACCATTCTATCTATGTATAATTATTTATTTTTATCAAAAATATTCATGATTCTACATGGGTCATTGGAATGATTTTACACAAAAAAACGACCATTTATCATTTAATAAGAGGAGATCGTGAGGGATGGAATATCATGATTAGATCAAACTGTTGAGGATCTAGACGATGA
The DNA here is from genome assembly GCF_006346415.1 of Bacillus sp. D386. Classification (NCBI taxonomy): domain Bacteria; kingdom Bacillati; phylum Bacillota; class Bacilli; order Caryophanales; family Bacillaceae; genus Bacillus; species Bacillus sp. D386. Next base: position 768,026 of record NZ_VEMV01000002.1, read on the forward strand.
AGTAAACTAAATTGATGAGAAAAAAAGTTACAGCCCCTATTAAATATGGTTTTCCCAATATATCAAATTCTTTATTGTCGAGTGTCCAGTATAACTCTTGTCTAACCCAATAATTATTAGTGGTTGGTTCAGTATATTCCTTTGGGCCCACTCCTATCATTAAGAAAAAACACAAAACAAAGATACTGAATATAAAACTAAATTCGTTAATCTCTACTTTAAAATAACCCGACAGATAATAAACCAAGATATACTCAATTAAAATAGTAATGATAGCTAAAACTGCGCCATAAGCCATTCTCTTAATAAGAGAAATTTTCATATCTTCAGAGGTAATCGCATTTCCTTTTAGGCTTTCAACATACTCGGCTTGCTTTGTAAAAAGGACCACAAAACAAAAAATCCCAATAATAATGAAGATATTAACTATAATCTTGCTTAACTGAAACTCCAGAATTCCTAGCATATATCTCCTCCATTCATACACACAATCACTCATTATTTAAAGTCAGTAAACAGAAGAATAAATAGAGAATGATTTTTATATCTCCAATCAATTGTATCATCATAGAAATATATTGAATTTAAGAAAAACATTTTCTCTGCTCCCCTATAGCTTTTTCATTTATATTATTTAACCAATATGGATATCCCAAATTTAAGAGATTTAACTCCAATCACCAATCAAAAAACATTATTTTATTCTTTTTAAGCATAAAGGTTACTTTTTAATTCATTTTTCTGTATAATCCACATATAGAGTACAACTGTATTTATAAGGAGGACACCATGAAACGATTCGGTATATTACCCAAGATTATATTAGCTATTTTTCTCGGTATTGGTATAGGAATGATTGCTCCAGCCTGGATGCTTCGTATTTTCACTACTTTCAACGGGCTTTTTAGCAGCTTTTTAGAATTTATTATTCCCTTTATTATCATTGGTTTTATTGCTTCAGGAATTGGAATGATGGGGAAAGGTGCCGGCAAAATGCTCGGTATCACAACTGGATTAGCCTATGCTTCTACAATAATAGCTGGCTTGATTGCTTTTTTCGTGGCCAAAGCATTGTATCCTGTTATATTAAAAAACCAGACTGCTCAAAGCTTTGCAAATCCTGAGGAAGCTTTACTCTCTCCATATTTTACAATTGAGATGCCTGCTGTAATGGGTGTTATGACGGCTTTGCTTGTAGCCTTCACAATTGGTGTAGGGATGGCATCTATCAAAGGAGAAGCACTTCTTAATGTAATGGAAGAATTCAAAGAGATTGTCGTGAAAGTAATTAATACGATTATTATCCCTCTTTTACCATTTCATATCTTTGGTATATTCGCAAACATGACTCAGGGCGGTCAAATTGCGTCTATCTTAAGTGTATTTGCTAAAGTATTTGTGATGATCATTGCTTTACATTTGTTTATGTTAGTCATACAGTATACAGTTGCGGGTGCAGCTTCTAAGAAAAATCCATTTAAAATGCTTAAGACTATGTTACCAGCGTATTTTACAGCTTTAGGCACTCAGTCTTCCGCATCAACGATTCCTGTTACTGTGGATCGGACTAAAAAAATGGGTGTGAAAGATAAAGTAGCAAACTTCACTGTTCCACTATTAGCAACTATCCATTTATCTGGAAGTACAATTACCCTCGTCAGCTGTGCGATGGCAGTTATGCTGTTACAGGGTACGGATGCTAGCATCACACAAATGCTACCATTTATTTTAATGCTTGGTGTCACAATGATCGCCGCACCAGGAGTTCCAGGAGGAGCTGTTATGGCTGCACTTGGTTTATTAGAATCCATGCTCGGTTTCTCTGATAACATGCTTTCCCTCATGATCGCATTATACCTAGCTCAGGATAGCTTCGGAACAGCATGCAATGTAACAGGCGATGGCGCTATCTCAGCACTTACGGAGCGATTTGTTCCTAAAACCAGCAAAGAAATAATTCAAAATAAACAAATAGAAAATTTAATTTAAATACAAAAATAAGATAGATATACAAAAATGGTGTCCGTATAGAGATTTCAGTCAAAAAACAATAAATCAAAAAGGGAGACATGTTGTTAACTCAACATATCTCCCTTTTTTGATTAAATATAACCAGTTCAACAAGGACCTATGTGTCAGTCCATATCTTGTTATTTTCACAGAAAAATATCTGCAAACCTCATACTTTTTTCACTTTAGTTCAATGATTTTAATAAACAACTCACCTTATCTAAAAAAACACAAATACATCCTCATTTATAATTTACTTCTGTCCTTATTAAGAATCCTTTATTTATTCCTTATTAATTATATAAAAATAATAAAATAGCTAATTTTTTGTTTATTTCTATAAGTAAATATATTAATATTTTTATATTATTATAACTATCACAACAAATTATTTATCACAAATATTAGGAGAAAGTCTTGCATGAGAAACTCATTGACACAAAAAATCGTATTAATTTTTATTACATTTGGTTTGGTTTTATTTGGAACAACTGATTTATACACAAAAGTAGACGCAGCAACCGTTTCTTCTTCCACACTCTATCAAACGACAGCTAATGTCAATTTAAGAGCCGGTTCGTCCAATAAGCATAAAGTAATCCTAACCATTCCGAAAGGGAAAAATGTGACCTATCTCTCCAAATCCGGAAGTTGGTTTAAGGTTAAATACGCTAATAAGACAGGCTTTGTGAGCTCTTCTTATTTAAAGAAGCTAACAGCTAATTCTCAGACTAGTACCCAAGCTACCGTTACATATCAAACAACGGCTAATATCAATTTAAGGACTGGTGCTTCTAATAAGCATAAAGTAATCCTAACCATTCCGAAAGGGAAAAATGTGACCTATCTCTCCAAATCCGGAAGTTGGTTTAAGGTTAAATATGCTAATAAGACAGGCTTTGTGAGCTCTTCTTATTTAAAGAAACCAACTGCTAATTCACAGGCTAGTACCCAGGCTACCGTTACATATCAAACAACGGCTAATGTCAATTTAAGGACTGGTGCTTCTAATAAGCATAAAGTAATCCTAACCATTCCGAAAGGAAAAAATGTGACTTATCTCTCCAAATCTGGAAGTTGGTTTAAGGTTAAATATGCTAATAAGACAGGCTTTGTGAGCTCTTCTTATTTAAAGAAACCAACAGCTAATTCCCAGACTAATTCACAGGCTACCGTTACATATCAAACAACGGCTAATGTCAATTTAAGGACTGGTGCTTCTAATAAACATAAAGTAATCCTAACCATTCCGAAAGGGAAAAATGTGACCTATCTCTCCAAATCCGGAAGTTGGTTTAAAGTTAAATATGCTAATAAGACAGGCTTTGTCAACTCGACATACATGAAGAAGTCTGTCATCAAAGAGACAGTACCTAATTATAAAAATGTAAGATATTATAATACGAATATTCATATCTATACAAGTAATCCTAATGCTAATTTAACAGTTTCCAAAGGAAAACCTAATGTTCTTGAACCATTGTCATCTATTAAGCTACCAAATGAACTAGCAAAGATAAACTTAGGCTTTTTTAACTCAAAAATGGAACATGGTGGTTTATTTATGGTAAATGGACAAGTAACCAGTAACCATAATCCTAAATACGTAATTATGGAATATAAAAAGACAGGGAAAATAGATATTCGTAGTATCGCAACACCATTAATAAATCTTCAAGAATTAGAAGATATGAAGGAAAATAATTATTTTGCTGTTGGTACTTCATATTCTTTAGTACAGAACGGCAAAATAAATTTAGCGCATAGTGAGTATTTCTCACACAGTAAAAGCAGGAACCCTCGAACATTGTTTGGTCAGACTAAAGATGGACGGTTTATCATGGCAGTTACAGATGGCCGAATTAATGGGAGTAGTGGTTTAACAGCAAGCCAAAGCGCTGATGTTATGATGAAATTAGGGGCAGTTGAAGCTGTAAATTTAGATGGCGGAGGATCCAGCACCCTATATATCAATGGTAATTTAATTAATAAATTAGGCGAAAGCCCCAGAAAAATTGGCAGTGCTCTCTTTATTACAAAGTAAATAGAATATACAATTATAAAATAAACTCCTAATTGAAAAATTGGGAGTTTATTTTCACCATATAAGATATGATAATTTTTAAAGGATCCGAGTGTATGGAGATACAATTATCAGTTTGACTTTAATTATCCAACTTACTGCCAGTCGAATGTTCACTATTATTAGAAGGATTATAGTTGTTAGTACTATCAGATTGAGTATTCAAGTCTGAATCAAAACATCCTTTCATTAAAAAAAAGAGCTAATTGCTAATAGCAATTCTGATAATTAATTTTCAACATGCTGCACACTCCCATCTATCCGTATATTAAGGATTTTAAAAGGATGTATACAAAATAAAGACTTCTATCTCTTAAACAGATAGAAGTCTTTATTTTTCTCTTTTATAGTCATTGGTGTTAAACAAGGTTTAATGGTACCACCAGTTCAGCCTAGGTAATTTAAATTACAACAGAACTGCATTCTATCACGGTTATCTCTTTAAACGTAAAGCCATATATATAAATCCTGTAAATATAATAAAAATCCCAAAAGGATATAAGCTACTAATAACATGTTCGCTAGTCTGAGAAATTTCTTCAACAACCATACCCTTCCCTGTTAAACACTTACTTGGTACTATACGACCAATAATATCTTCGGAAGTAATAGGGTCGAATACTTGTATTGTTGAATCAATATTATTTGAGGTTTTAGAAAGTGAATTATGTGCAAACTGCACCTTATCCATTTCACTAGTCATCCCTAAATTAGCAGAAGCAACAGCGATTGTCTGTTTTTTTAATTCTGGTATCAAAGAAATAACTAAAGAAAATATGATTGCTAATATAAATAACCTGGAATTCATTAAAATCACCCAAATACTCTAAATAATATTTCCCGTTCCATCTGTTTTATTTTTATAAAATAAAAAAACTAATAGTAATTTCAATTTCAAATATTAAGATAAGTTATATTAATATTTTAATAAATACAAAATAAACAATCAACAACTGATTTCATTTTAGCCTTTGTATTTATTACTGTCTGTCATTTTTTATGGGTAAATATAAAAAACCAATTCCGAAATGGAATTGGTTTATAAGCCACTTTTGCCGTTACATATAAGAAAGTTTTAAACCACCACTTCTCCAAGTGGGTGTTCGCAAAAGCTTTCCTGCTTGTCCTCCAGGTCATATAGACAGAGGCTTGTCATTCCAGCCTTTATAATAAAACTCCCTATTACAGCTTAAAGGTTAAAACTTAAATTATGCATCACGTACAATGTAGCTCGTATTAAATATGATACTCCTCTAATCATTTAAATGCAATGGAGATGACTTCCATAATAAATATATAATTTCCATTAAAACGGAAGTTTATCAAGAGGACCAACACAAAATACAGAGGGTTAATCAAACTATCTCATTTAAATATATCTTTTAAAGCATCTTTCAAATTTTTATATTTAAACGTATACCCCACTTGTTCAAGCCTTTCAGGGAGTACCCAACGACTTTTTAGAACAAGCTCCGGCTCAGTTCTGATTAGAATTGCACCTGCCTTAAGCATCCACGCTGGTGTGGGGAGGCCAATTTTTCTGTTCATACTGTTACGGAGGTGAACCATTAATTCACGATTGGTGACTGGATGGGGTGAAGAACAATTAAATACCCCCTCCAAGTCTTCTCTGTTCTTAAGAAAGAGAACAAGTTGAAATAAATCTTCAATATGTATCCAGCTAAACATTTGTCGTCCAGATCCCTGATACCCTCCAAGACCAAATGTAACGAGATTTTTATACGGAGTCATAACTCCGCCGCTTCCCCCTAATACGATTGCAATTCTTAAGGCAACTTGCCTTGTATGCGGTAGTTCAAAGTTAAAAAATGTTTCTTCCCACGCTTTCGCAACATCGACTGAAAAGCCGCTTCCGATCTCACCCTTTTTCTCTGTCATAGGTCGATCTTCCGCATGTCTGTATATGGTGGCAGTACTGGAATTAATCCACAAAGGAGGTGGAGTCATACACTCAAGGAGGGCACTCCCCAATATAGCTGTTGTTTCAGTTCTAGACATGACTATTTCTAGCTTATTACTGGCATTATAGCGGCAATTTACCGATTTTCCAGCCAAATTAACCAATAACTCGGCCCCTTCAAGCGCTTCCTTTATTTCACCTTTATTATGCCAGTTAATATGTTCGTTGCTTCTGGAAATAACCAGCACATCATATCCCATAGAATGAAATTGCTTCTCAAAATACTGGCCAATAAAACCTGTTCCCCCAGCAATTACGACCTTCTTTCTCATCCACTCATCCCTTTACCTCAAATTTATGAAGTATATCACTAATATTTTATCAAATATTTTACATTCTTTTGAATAAAAGGATTATTATGCGTGCAAGTCAACCATTTGTTTATTAATATACTTCAGATACATATGTACAACATCAAAGTCGTATTGTTGGTAAAGTGTACGGGTACCTACTGCATCTTCTATTTCGTTGAACAGGAATTGCCCGTCCTGGCCGATGAGAAAATCGATTCCTACAAAGTCAAAATCAAATAACTCACCTATTTTATTTACTAAATTCACTTGTTTCTCAGACAAAGTATAACGCTCAGCCTTTCCGCCAAGTGAAAAATTAGACTTAAAGCTGTTGCTGGAATAACGTTTAACAGCTCCAATTATCTCCTTACCCAGTACGAAGACTCTCACATCAACACCTGGATTATCACACATTTCCTGTAGGATAACATCCCCCTTATTAAGCTCCCCCATCTGCTTAGTTAATTCTGTTTTGCAATCTACTTTAAAAACATCCGTCCCACCATGGCCGCTGTTGGTCTTCAAAATAAGTGGATAATTTAATAGCGACTGTCCCTCAGTGAATGAGATTGCCGTCTTCACAGATTTTATTCCATGGCTGTTAATCATTTGATGTGTTTTAGCTTTATGATTACAAATATCCGTCACTTGAGAATTGTTAAAAACTCTGCACCCCATTAATTCAAAATGAAGGCTTATTTGACTGTCTCGGGTGCGGTTAATGACGAAATCCGGTTGAAGTGAATTCCCCTCCTCCATATAAACGGACAATTTTCCATTATCAATTATTAAACTCAATTCCTCGGCAAATACAAGCTGGATATTTAGATTGTGCTGATTACTATTATTAATAAACTGATTGGCAAACCATTTATTTTTGTCATAATCCTCGCGCTTATAGATCAGTAAGCCTTTAAACATGTCACACCATCCGCAAAATATAATCGAAGATATGCTCAGTTACATCAATACCTGTACAATCATAGATATTTTTTATATGAGCATTTGAATTTACTTCACAAAGAATCGGTTCTTCCTCTTCGCCAAACAAAAGATCCACTCCACTAAAATCAGCTCCGATAATCTTACTTGCCTTAATTGCCAGTTCTTCAAATTCTTTCGGAAGAACATATTCATGCATGACCCCACCATTTGTCACGTTTGCTCTAAAATCTGTTTCGGAAGTTCGCAGCATAGACGCCACCACTTTGTCACCTACCACATGAACTCTTACGTCTCTGCCTTTACTGTTTTTAATGAATTCCTGATAAAGATGTGGGATTTGAAGTAGTTCTTTTCTCTTTTTCTCCAATTCTTCACGGGTTTCTACCAGATACACCTGCTCACCAAAAGATCCGTAGGCCTCTTTAATAACAATCGGATAGGATAATTCCCTTTCAATAAACTCAATAAATGAATGATCCTTTTCCAATATATTTGTAAAAGTCAGCGGGGAAAATATAGTTTTCGGTAATTTAATTGAATGATTGGCCAGTGCCTGGAATGTCATGATTTTGCTATCACACACTTCAATCACGGAAGCCTTGTTAAACAGTCGATAACCCATCTGTTCCAACTGATTTGCCAGACGAATATCCTTATCCAAGAACAAAATAAAATCCGGCCGTGCATGCTGTCTTTCACTTTTAATAATGGTTTGATTTCCTTCAATAACAGAGAATAATTCTGTATTTTTAACTAAGTCGAGAATGATTCCTTTTTTTGAAGCTGACTCTTTATACCAATCATGGATTTCCATAAATTTTGGAGACAGCAAACTTCCATTATAGATTAACCATCCATACTTTCTTTCCATATTGAGGATGCTCCTTACTATTTATTCGTTTGTTTTATTATATCAAACCAGTGAGAGCTGAAGAATTTCATCATTAATCTAATCGAACAAAGCAACCATTCCAATCATTTTCATATGATGAAATTATCCCTAATTGTCCCGTACGTAAAAATACGTCAAGGAGTTTAATTTATGAACCATTTACTGATTAAATCTGACTTTAAAAAGGGGAATCTTCTTCCGAGGTGGCTGAATGAGGCCTATAACTATTGGAGTTCTACTGTCAGTGACAATCAATTCCCATGTCACTTTGGCATGAAAGCAGAGCGAGATGGCCTCCTCCGCTATACGTATTGTGAGAATCATAATTTTTCTGCGCTTCCACATACACTTAGCGAATTTCTCAAACTTTCAAGGAAGAATCCATCTATTCGGTATGCATTGGTTCTTTTCGTAGAGCCTGAACTTAATTATCAGCACCTTGATTATGATTATTATAATGCCAATTTTTGGAGTATTTTATCCTATTTGCACGAACAGGATGATAAAGAATGGTCCAATGATATTCCCCTTGATCCAGATGATCCCCATTGGGAATTTGTTTTCAACGGGGAACCTATCTTTGTATCTGGCAATGCTCCTTTTTACCAAAATCGTATTACCCGAAATCTAGGTGATTGCCTAATCATGATTTTTCAGCCAAGAAGAATTTTTGCTGATACGTCTTATACTACTCCACATGGCAGAAAAGCAATTGAGGTTATTAGAAAAAAAGTTGAGAAGATTGAAAACATGCCGTATCATCCAGATTTAGGCGGCTATGAGGATTTATCCAAGAGAGAATGGAAACAGTATTTAATTACGGATGATTGCAATCCAATTAAAGGAACTTGTCCAATGAGGAATACTCTATTATCATCTGGTAAAGGTAATCAGAAAAAGGAAAAACCATGCTAAGTCAGCATGGTTTTTCCTTGATTGCTTATAGTATTTTTTTTAATTTCTGAAGAAGGTTTAATCGTTGTTTGCGCGGGCTTTACCGCCTTTTTCACCAATCTCTTTATAGAAGTCTTTATCATGATTTTTCTTGGTGGCTTCTCCACCCTTTTCGCCAATTTCTTGGTAGAAGTCCTTATCATGATTTTTAGCTGTAGCTTCTCCGCCTTTGCGTCCTGCTTCTTCTCTAGACATTTTGTCTGCCATAAATAATCGCTCCTTTTTAAGAAATTATTTTGTTGCTTACACTACTATATTTATCCTCTTTTAAAAGATAAAAACATAATTACACGCATTTAACCTTTTTGTTATTCTCTTGTTATTCGAACTTAATGTTTAAATTCGAAATAATAGTTTCAGTCATTGAAATCATACTAGCATTTCATAGTATCTCTCTTACTACCATTTTGTAATCAATATGTTGCCTTTCCTACTTCTCATATTCTAATTTTTACCATACAGTAGTATGATTGTACTGTAGTTTACTATATTGAATGAAAAAGTTAATCAACCTATTTGAAGGAGGTCAGGGAAACATGATAGTAGTCATTATTCTTTTTTATTTTTACTAATGTTGTTAATTGAAAAATCGAAGTATGAAAATAGCACCTATTAACAAGAAACGAATAACTCCTTTTTAAAAGTAAGGTTTAATACGGGATTATACGGCGAATACCTAATCGTCAGAGTTTTAGATAATCTGAAGGATTTCCACAGAAAACGAAAATTTCCGTTAATAAATGCCGAGAAAAATAATAATCAACATATTCTTTGAATTACGTGTTCCGAATTATTTTTGGGTGAATTCACATCAGCACTTACTTCAAAAGCTTCCATTAATTCAGGATTAAACGGACGTAAATATTGTTTTAGTAAATGCGAATCATGAATCTTTGGATTCAGCCACTTTTGTTCATCTTCCGGGTTAAGAATAACTGGCATCCGGTCATGTATGGAAGACATCAATTCATTGGAGGACGTTGTAATAATGGTACACGTGCATACGGCCTGTCCTTCTGGTGAATTCCATGATTCCCATAAACCTGCCAATCCAAATGGTTCTCCGCTTTTCAATTTAATCCGCATCGGTATTTTTCTTTCAGGCGTTTGCTTCCATTCATAATAGGAATCAGCCACAATTAAACAGCGTTTATTTTGGTATGCCTTCCGAAAACTTGGTTTTTCCGCAAGCGTTTCTGATCGAGCATTGATCAGCTTATATCCTATTTTTTCATCCTTTGCCCACGATGGAATCAATCCCCACCTCAAATAACCTAAGCGATTTTTGGATCCATCATTAATAACGGCAACAATTCTCTGAGACGGTGCAATATTATAACTAACTTGATAATCTGCCTCATCAAAGGCTGCCTCTATATGAAATCGTTCAATAATCGTTTCAAACGTTGAAAATAACGTAAATCTACCACACATATGTATCACCTCATGGCCATTATAACAGTTTTATTTCAGGAACCAAAAAGGCACCCATCTAGGTGCCAGAGCCTTCAATATTTTTTTGCAATTGCTCTATTAGCGTTGTTTACATCGTTTTTAATCAAAGCACTTAAATCATATGCGGGATACATATTATTCTTATACATATAGTTAAATACCTGGCTATGCAAATCAATCATTCCGTTTAGTTGGTTTGTTAATGTCTTTTTCAAAACAGGAGTAGCCGTTTCAGTGATGGCTATCGAATAATTCCGGATTAATGTTTTTGTTAATCCCAATAAATTCCCTGCAAAAAAGCTGGCGTCCGGTTGTTCTCTTTCATCCTCTTCCCTTTGCGGTGCTCTTGGAAAGTATTGCAGCAACTCTTTAATATATCTTTCCAAAACTTTAATTGTAGTCAAATATAGATTTTTCAACTCCTGATTTGGTACATCTCTGACCTTCATTTTCAAGCCTACTAATGCATTTGATGCAAATGCTACTAATTCATGCAATTCCAGTGTTTCATGATATGCAAGTGTATTAGCCAAACAACTTCCCCTCCTTCATTCCTTCACAAAGAGTATATGATTGCTAGGCTTGTCTCTTTCCTTCTTTTTATCTTGGTAAATATCTTCTACTATCAAGGTTCATTAAACGGATGATTATTTAATGATGATTAACAACTTCAACAAAAACAAACATCGAACATACGTTTCTTTTTTGTTGAATAAGAAACGTATGTTCGTATATAATGAAAATAGGAGGTGAAGATAAATGAATGATTTACTTAGGAGCATGAGAGAACAAATTCCCATCGATATCATCTATGTCTCGAATAAAAATATTTTTACAAAACGCCGTATTCTGGTTAAATCAATGGGTGAGCAACTGATTCGTGCCTATTGTTTTAACCGCAAACTCTATCGAACATTTAAGAAGGAACAAATCTTATCTACCCAACTCGTTTATCAATCCCAGCGGTCATCATAAAAAGAAAAAGAAGAGGTCCCCCCCCTTCCCTTAGCCAATCATTTCTTCATGATCTATATCTTCAATTTCATCCTCGGACAGGGATTCCTCTTTATCACGCAGACGATGAGCTAATCTGGAAGCAGCACTTGCTGCAATTGCAGCGACCAAATCATCAAGGAATGTATTTACGCCTCTTCCCTCTTTCTTCGTATCTAAATATCGGATAATCCCCACTTTATTCTTATCCAGGTGACCAAATGTTGTCACACCAATACTTCCATAACCGAGCACAGCTCCTAAGGCAATGGTTTCATCCACACCAAATAAGGACTCATCAGACTCAACAATAGACTGCAATGGCTCTGACAGCATGCCCTTTTCAGCTAATCGATCTAATTCAATACCTACAAGAAGGGCATGCTGAATTTCACGTTTCATCAGGACACGTTCTATACTATATATGCATTCATCCAGAGTTAAATTATCATTATAAGGAAATTGCATTTCATAAACAATTTCAGCGATTGCTTCAAGTGTAACACCTCGACTTTGCAAGGCAAGTTTAGCAGCATTTGTCACTGTTTTACTATGTACACGTTTTTTAATCATATCTCTATTACTCCTTTTTACACTTTCATCCATTATACCATCAGAATCTTCATAATATCACAAATCTCCTGATTATTATATACAAGTTAGAGTATGCTAAAATATACCTGAAAAGAATAACAGGGGGTGAGCTCATTGGCATTAAAAGCCGGAACAATTAAGGGTATATCTTTTAACAGCAAGGAATTAAATGAGGAAATCGAACTCCTTGTATATTTACCTTCAGCCTTTTCCCATCTGTATAAGTATTCCGTCCTGATTGCACAGGATGGTAAAGATTATTTCCAATTAGGCAAAATTGGACGAGCTGCAGATGAGCTTTTAGAAAGGCAAGAAATAGAAAATATAATCATTATAGGTGTCCCTTATAAAAATGTTGAAGATCGCTGGAATAAATATCATCCTGACGGCCTGAAGCATACTGCCTATAAAAGGTTTCTTGCACATGAACTTGTTCCATATATTGATGCCGAATATCCGACCTACCAAATGGGGCTGAGCCGCGCCCTAATCGGAGACTCCCTGGCAGCTACTGTTTCATTAATGGCAGCTATGGATTATCCCAATACATTCGGCAAGATTGCATTGCATTCCCCACTTGTAAACGAGTCCGTACTATCAGCAGTGGAGTCTTTTCAGTTCCCGCATTTAACGCAAATCTACCATACGATTGGAAAGAATGAAACAACAGTACAAACATCTAAAGATGGGATCATAGATTTTGTACAACCTAATCAGGAACTTAACTCGATTATTGAAAGCAAAGGCTTTCCGGTCTTTTACGAAGAGATTGATGGAGACCATACCTGGAGGGCATGGCAGTCAGATATGAAGAGGACACTTACCTGGCTCTTTCACAGGACATAATTAGCAAGGAATTTTTTTTGAATATTTGCTATAATGAAGTAATATCTAATTTTACAAAATAAGTCAGGGGGTTCTTACATGAATTTTGGAATTGCTATTTTCCCTTCAAAAAATTTGCAAGACATTGTAAACTCATATAGAAAGCGTTATGACTCACATTACTCTCGTATATCTCCTCATGTCACATTAAAATCTGAATTCACAGCCACAGATGAGCAAATCAAGGAAATTTCAGCTAAACTCGAGGAGATTGCAAACCAACACCAGCCTTTTACATTAAAGGTCTTAAAAGTTAGCACCTTCCAACCAGTCAATAATGTGATTTATTTAAAAATTGACCCTACTGCCGAATTAAGTGCACTTCACGAAGATTTCCATAATGATATTCTGGGCAAAGATAAAAAATACAAATTTGTTCCGCATATTACTATTGGTCAAGATTTATCTGACAAGGAACATAACGATATTCTCGGACAACTGCGTCTCATGAAATTCGAACACGAAGAAGTAGTTGATCACTTCCATTTACTCTATCAAACTGAAAATGGGGCATGGAAAGTATATGAAACATACCAATTAAGAAAGGACAACTGATCACGATGAACATCAAGATTGTATCAGAAAAAGAAGAATTGGATCAGGTATTTTCGGTACGTACTAAAGTTTTTGTAGATGAACAAAATGTACCTGAAGAAGAAGAAATTGATCATTTAGAAGAGGAATCTACACATTTTCTCGTAATAGATGAGGAAAGTAATCCAATAGGTGCCGGACGCTTCAGGGTGGTTGATAGCTATGGAAAAGTCGAAAGGATTTGTATCTTACCAGATTTCCGCTCAAAAGGGGTGGGCAAAGATTTAATGAATGCCATAGAACAATATGCCCTATCTAAACAAATTGAGATCCTTAAATTAAACGCTCAAAACCAGGCGATCCCTTTTTATGAAAAACTCGGTTACTCAGTTATATCCGATGAATTTTTAGATGCCGGCATCCCTCATCACACTATGAAGAAACATATTTAAGACTGCAGCCGACTGCAGTCTTAAGTGTTTATACTCATAAACATTAAAGGAAAGCAGCGTATTAAAATACGCTGCTTTCCATATGTATAGAGTGATTTTAAATGTATGGTTTAAATACTTTCATTAATAAATTGACCGACCCCAGTCATTTCAGTAGCGGTTTTTTTGACTATTTCTGTCGGCACATAATTTTTGTAAATGCGATTAGATGAACCTCTAAAATCGTCTGAATTGATTTCCCTGTCAAATGAATCCCGTTCTTCATTCTTGCGATGGAATCTGATTGGCTGTACAGGCTGAAAGCACGAGATCATATTTTTAGTCAGCTTCTCCGCTGCAATCGTTCTGTTCGTGTACTGTATGTATTCGTATTGCGTGATTGGACTTATGTACCCCATTCCTTTTCCACCTCACTTTTTTATCCTTTTTTTACTTTTATTACCCGCTTTTTAAGGGAATAAAACTACTATCCTCTTTTGTAATATATGATTCGATTTGATAAGATGATATTTGTCTGTCGTTTTTAAAATTTTTTATATAAATGAGGAATATGATGAAAACAGCTAATTGGAAAAACGAATCTATCTCTTTACTCACATGGCCCAAGGAGGCATTTGCTCGTATTCATGAAGCTGGAAAAAATGGTGAACTTCAATGTAATCATTGTGGTCAACCTGTTTATATGTATCTTGGAATCCATGAAGAACCATATTTTATTCATCGTGATTCTTCACGTCCTCCTTGTGTGGACAAAACTGAGAAAACGAATCCGGCAGTGAATGAAGCTTCAGTGGAATACGGAGGATTTCGCTTACCCCAATCCAGGTCCATTACCAATTGCTCTGATGAAACTATCTGGCAAGGACCAAAGTCCATTACAAGTCTGCCATCCTATAATGAAAAACATCTGCCTGGGGTGAATAGCAATCATCCATTCATCGACATTCTGAGTGCCCACGGCTGGTTATTGGACGATCAACAAGCAAATGCTGTCGTAACGGATGCAAGACATTTACTCGTTCTTGCAGGAGCAGGCAGTGGAAAAACCCGTGTTTTGACTGCTCGGACAGCCTTTTTACTATTAGAAAAACAAACGGATCCTAAATCGGTGATGCTCGTTACGTTTACATCTAAAGCAGCTGCTGAGATGAAAAGCAGGCTACAGCAAATGCCCGGTGTAACTCCCTTTATGCTGCAGCATGTATTTACCGGTACCTTCCATTCCATTTTTTATCGAATTCTTTTACAACATGAACCTCAAAAATGGCATTCAAGTAAATTGATAAAATTTGATGGGGAGAAAGAATATGTCCTAAAAATAGCAGCTTCAGAATTAGGAATCGATGAACGGGAATTTGCATTTGATCAAGCCTTACAGCAAATCAGCAGATGGAAAAACGATTTATTATCTCCTCAGGATATTCATCCTGCTGACGATTGGGAAGTCAATTGCCAGGAGCTTTATAAAAAATACGAATCATATAAAGAAATAAATAATAAATTCGATTTTGATGATATGCAAACAGGCTGTTATCAACTTTTAAAAGAGAATGAACAGATTCTTAATTTTTATCGAAACCGGTTCAAACACTTTCTAATCGATGAGTTTCAAGATATTAATAAGGTACAATATGAGATTGTTAGACTGCTTGCTTCAAATGCAGAATCTGCATGTTTTGTAGGCGACGATGATCAGGCCATTTATTCATTCCGTGGCAGTGATTCTGCCTTTTTACAAAACCTGAAGCTTGACTACGATTATCTCGAAACCATAATCTTGTCAGCTAATTACCGTTCTGGGCATAAAATCATTCAAACAGCCAACAAGATTGTTTCTCAAAATAAAACAAGAACACCAAAAAAAATGGTGGCTACACATGATCAATCACCTTCTCCGGTTTTATTTTATCCATTTGATGAAGAATCTGAGGCAATCATGATTATGACCGACATAACCGAAAAAATAAGGCATGGAGCAAACCCAGAGGATTTTGCGATTCTTTATCGTACCAATACAATGAGCCGTGCTATTTTTGAAAAGCTTGCATCTTCAAGTCTTCCATTTCGGGTGGATTCTGACTATGATTCCTTTTATACAAGAAAGACTGTGCGCAGTATTTTGGCCTTTATGAAAGCAAGTATAAATCCAGATGATCCGGGAATGCTACAGGATTTATTACCGCCGCTATATTTGAAAAAGTCGGCAGTCCAGGATGCTAAAGCTCTATCCATCCTGAATGATTGCACTTTGCTCGAGGCACTTCGATTCCTCAATAATTTAAAACCGTTCCAAATGCGAGCAATAGATAAAGCTGTCTCTGTCATCCATTCACTTAAGGATTTGTCTCCATCAACTGCTATCGAGATGATAGAAAAAGAACTCGGTTTTGGGGCCTACCTCAAAAAGCGGGGGAATGAAGGCAATAAAATGGACAAAGGGTCGGACGATATCAAGGATGTAAAAATTGCTGCAAGACGCTTTGATACAGTGCTGGAATTTATTCTTCATGCGGATCATATGACAGCCATGTCAAAAGAGATTAAATCAATGTCTAAAAAAACAATAAATGCTATTCAGCTGAGCACCATCCATCGTTCAAAAGGACTTGAATATAAATATGTTTATATTCTTGGCTGCGTAGACGGAAACATGCCTCATGATTATGCTCTGGAATCTTGGCGTGACGGTGACAGGAAACCTATGGAGGAAGAAAGACGGTTATTATATGTAGCGGTAACACGCGCATGCTCGGGATTATATATTTCCATACCGGAAAATAGACGTTCAAAACGGGCAAGATCTTCCCGTTTCTTAACGATTTTAAAAGGGGAGCCCTCTTACAAAGAAGAACTGATTACCAAATAACCGAGTAATACAGATCGGCAGTTTGAGTCAAATCAAATGTTCTTCATATGTAAAGGTGGCTCCTTTACTCATTTTTTATTATTCATCATATTGGCAATTGTATTAAAATCTAATGATTTCCCATCCTTAATGATTGATTGTACCAACTGGTCCTCTACATCCTTCGGTACAGGCTTGTTTGCAATTTGCGAAACCCTCTTAATGACGTTGCGGACTGTTTTTTCATCTTTAAAATTTGCATTTTGTAAGGAATTAGCCAGCTCCATTACATCTTTCATATTTACGCCTGTTTTCTTTTCCATATTTTTAAAGAATCCATTATCCATAATTCAGCCTCCTTATCGTTACTGCTATCATATGAAAGAAAATAGGAAAGGTGAGACTCATTTCTCCATGCAAAAAAGGGATTCAGTATAGACTGAAATCCCTTTCTTTCATTTACTAATTGTAAATACTTAATTAACAGTAGGGCATAGAAGAGGTTTTAGGTCTCTTCTATGCATTTCAATTATTATTAGCAGAAGCTAGCGCCAACAATAATTAACAAGATAAATAGTACAACGATTAGTACGAAAGTAGAACCGTAGCCACCGCCGTAGCTACCACCACCGCCGTATCCATAGCCGCCACCGCAGCTGCTTCCGCCGCCGCCGTATCCATAACAACCAAACATGTAAGTCACCTCGCTTTCGCTTAGTACACTCATAACATATGTTAAAAGTGTTTCCTCGGTTTGGGCTAATCTCCATATAAGAATACCCAAATATTAAAATCGGCAATAATACCTTGAATTACTGTAAATATATCTTTTACACTAAAAGAAAACAGTAAGGAGTCATACACATGGCTATAGAGTGGAAAGAAGTAACAGAATTAGAGGATGAACTATTAAGGAAAGCATTATCTTTATATCATGATTGTTTTCCTGAATACGTGCGTGAAGATGAATGCGTATTTTACGAGTCCATCAGACAACGTGAGAAAAACACACCAAATAATTTCCATTTTTTAGTTGGAATCGTAGACGATAAAGTAATCTGTTTCTCAACTGCCCATTATTTAGCTCAAGTAAATAGCGGTTATATTGTTTATATAGCAGCCGATCCGAAAGAACGCGGGAAAGGCTTAGGGAAACAAACACTTTTAAAAATGGAGAAACTACTTAAAGAAGATGCCGTACATGCTGGGTACCCATCCTTAAAGGGAATCTTCCTCGAAACTGAAAGAGAAATTGATGCGCAAAACGAAGAAGAATACAAAGAAACCATAAATCGCCTTCAATTCTTCAATCATCTTGGCTTTTCACCTATAAAAGGATATCAGTATGTCCAGCCACCATTATATACTGGACAAACTCCAGTGCCTTTATATCTCGCATTTAAAAAGTTCACTCGCGGAGAAGATATTAATTATGATCAAGTTGTTAAAGCAATCTATCATGAAAAATATCATAAAATGAATAAAATTTCCTCAACTGTACTTGATGAATGTATAACGTCTCAGGGGAATATTTCGGAAACCATCCAATAGTGGAAACCAAAAAAAAGTTTCTTTGGGGGCACAGGTCCCTGAAAGGTGGTCGGTAGGTGTTTGATAGTAGAACTTTCCACTGGACTTCACCCACCTTTACCCCGGTATGTCCCGGGCATAGGTGCCTCATAGGTGGGGTATAGCTGCTTTTCCCAGGACTTCTCCTACCTTTCACCC